>JBAXJT010000005.1:0-91159 GCA_037137715.1 Nitrosomonadales bacterium | reverse complement strand
ACTTATTGATTCGTTTCGTGACTTTCGTGCTTTTGCGAGTTACTGCCTTCAGCAGTATCCCTGCCAGAACCATTTCGTGGATGAAAAAAGGTTTTTAGGATCAAGCACTCCATCAAAAATCAACTACATTTAAGACTGCTTAAAAAAGCACAATACAGCTGTTTTCTTAGGAGCACCTCCCGAACACGATTACGCGAAGTTCTTCGCGACAAAATCCCAATCAACCAGATTGTTCAAATACGTTTCGACAAACTTAGGACGCATGTTGCGGTAATCGATGTAGTAAGCATGTTCCCATACGTCCACACACAACAAGGCGGTATCGCCAGTCGTCAGCGGTGTGCCTGCTGCGCCCATATTGACGATTTCAATCGAACCATCCGCCTTTTTGACCAGCCATGTCCAGCCGGAACCGAAGTTACCGACAGCGGAGGTCTGAAACGCTTTCTTGAATTCGTCGAAGCTGCCCCACTTTGCAGTGATCGCATCAGCCAGCGCGCCAACCGGTGCGCCGCCGCCAGCTGGCTTCATACAAGTCCAGAAAAAGGAGTGATTCCATACTTGAGCCGCATTATTGTAAATGCCGCCGGCAGGTGCCTTCTTGATGATCGCTTCCAAATCCAGCGCCTCAAACTCAGTGCCTTTGATCAGGTTGTTCAGATTGGTGACATACGCCTGATGATGCTTGGCGTAGTGGTATTCAAATGTCTCGGCGGACATATGCGGTTGCAGTGCATCGGTTGCATAAGGCAGAGCGGGTAAGGTATGTTCCATGTTTTTCCTTTCGTTAAGATAATAAAAATTGGTAGATTTAATGCGTTAAATAATACCACAGCTTTTTAGTCAGACTTCAAGCAATTTACCATCGCCAAAAATCACTGCGCAGCGCACCGTCTTATCCGGATACACGGCCTGCATCGCAATACGGTACTCCTCAAGCTGAGCCGTATGAGACTGCATTTCACTGTTTAATCCTGTTTTATAGTCCAGCACCCACACTTCCGTGTCAAACTCAACCAGCCGGTCGATGCGCCGCAACTGCCCCGCCGCATTCACATACCCCGCTTCATTCGCAGCCTGCAGATAATACTGCGCATCGAAAAATCGCGAAAGTGCTGGCGCGCTCAAGATGGCCTGCGCCTGTTGCCATAGTTCGGGCATCAGCGCTGACGGGATATTCAGTTTGCGCTGCAATTGCTGCGCTTTATCCTCCCGAAAAACCGCATCCGGTACAGCCATATGTTGCAGCAACCCGTGCAGCCAGACGCCCTGACGCTGCGCATCGTTCATCACCGCTTTTCGCGTACCGACCGGAAAAGCCTGTGACAGACGTGAATCTAGCAAGGAGGATTGAGGATTGAGGATTACAGATAGCGGATTGAGCGCAGGCGCCACAGCGAGCGGATTTTCAGCTGCGCCCTCCGTTGCATCCGCGATACGCTGGTACCACATCCCGTCCAGTTGCGCGCCGCTGCCGCTGACCAGCAACGCCTGACAGGCTCGTGTCATCGCGACATACAGCAAATTCAAATCCTCGCGCTGTGCCAGCGCCGCATCCTGTTGGAAATAGCGCTCGCGCACTTGGCCACGACTGGCTTTATCGCCATAAACCGAAAAATGCACCGGTGCCTTTGCATCGGTCGGCCAGTCAACCAGCACGTCATATCCCCGGTCGACCGGCGGGCGGGCATTGGCGTCCAGCAGCCACACGATAGGCGCTTCTAAACCCTTGGCCTCATGCACGGTATAAATCCGGATTGCATTCCCCGTCTGCGCAACACGGCCTTCATCGGGCGATTCATTGTCATCTGCGCGGCGCAGCTCGGCCAATTCACGCAAAAATCCCGACAAACTGGGATAGCGCCCCGAATCGACATTCAGCGCAATTTCCAGAAAGGCCTGCAAGTTGGCAAGCACCGTCGCGCGCATCACCTCTGGCACGGCTGCCGCATAACGCGCCTGCGCATCGCCCTCGAAATAAATACGGTCGAGCAAATCATGCACCGGCAACTTGTCGGCCAGCAAAATCCAAGCTTGCAGCAACTGATGCGCGCGCTGCAAGGCCGGCGTCGCCGTACCCGTTTCGACCAGACTTTTCAGACGCTGCCACCAGCTAGAATTCGGGAGCGAGGATCGAGGATCGAGGCGGCCTGCGAGCAGATCATCACCCGGCACTCCGCACTGGGTCTGCGCATTCACAACCAAATCCGCCGCCTTGTCCGTCCGTGCTGCTCCACTCAATCCTTGATCCGCAATCCTCGATCCAGCCAAGAGCATCAGGTCGTCGTCGCTACAGGAAAATATCGGCGTGCGCAGCGTGTGAGCGAGCGCTAAGTCTGCAAAGGGCGTGATCAAAAAGGTCAGCAGAGACTGAATATCGGAGGCCTCCAGCGTATCGAGCAGACCGCCCCGGCGCGAGGTCAAAAACGGAACCGAATGACGGCGTAGCGCCTGCTCGTAGATCTTCAGGTGGGTGCGGCGCCGCACCAGCACCATGATGTCGGAAAAGCGTGCGACGCGGCTCACGCCTTGCTCTTGCACCTGCCACGCGCCGACAATCTGATTTATTTTTTCGGCGAACTGCACAGCCTCCAACTCCCGCGCACCTTCCTCAAGATCGGGATACGCCATCTGCAACGGGTTGCGCAGCCCACCCGCCGTTGCAGGCTTGTCGCTTTTTTCAGCCATGACGGCCAGCGGCAACAAAGAGACATAACCTGGCAGCGAACTCTGGTGAGCCTGATGCGTAACAAAGCCGGTAAACTCTGCCAAGCCGTCAAACACCCCGTTCACCGCAACCAGCACCGCAGGGGAATTACGGCGCGTTTCGTTCTTTTTCAGATGGAGCGCTGCGTAATCCTGCACCAGATAGCCTCGCACCACATCGAACAGGCGCGCATCAGCCCGGCGAAAACGGTAAATCGACTGTTTCGGATCGCCCACCACAAACACCGTCGGCGTGCTGTCCACCGCCTTGGATGCGGCAAACCAGGATTGCAGTATCTGCCACTGCAACGGATTGGTATCCTGAAACTCATCCAGCAAAACATGGCGATAGCGACTATCCAGTTTGTATTGCAAATATTCTGCATGATCGCTGTCGTTTAACAACTGGCACACCCGCCATTCCAGATCGCCAAAATCAAGGCATTGCTGGCGCTGTTTCAATTGCTGATACGCATCCAGCAAACCGACCCCGCAGCGCAGCGCATGGCAATTTGTCTGGTAGAGCTGTTGCGTCTGCAACTGGTCATACGCACCCAGCAACGCCTCACGCACCCACTCGACGGCCTGCCCTAACTGCGCCTCGTCCTGCCCCTTATTCGCCTTAATCGCGCGCGGCTCATTTTTTTTGGTGAACAACTCGTCCCACAGCAAATCGAAACGCTGCGCTGCAGGCTGCACGCCATCCATCGGCGCAAGCAGTCGAATAGCTTTAGCCCTCTGCGCGGCACTCGCGTTGAGCAATTGAGACAGTGCATGCACCTGACTGGCAAAATGGGGGCGATCGAACAATTCTGCCAGCGGATCACGCGTCAGGTCCACCTCAAATTCGGCGCGCAGATTTTTTAACGCGAAGTCTAAAGCCGACGCACCCTGCCCCGCCGTATAGGCCCACCATTCGCTGCGTTTATGGACGAAATTGCTCAGCAGACTTTGCGTATTAGACAGTCCTAATTCTTTGAACAACACCATCATGGACTGCGCCGTTTCACTCTGGGGCGCACGGTGCAGCTCATCCAGAAATATCTGCCAGGCTTCCTGCCACAGCTCGGCGGTTTTCTCGATCAGTTGTACGCCGCCGGCACTGCCGGCACTGACCGGCGCACGCTGCAGGATCTGCATAAACCAGCCGTGAAAAGTACTGATGGTCACGGGCGGGCGGGCCAGCAAAAACTGCTGGTACAGCAATCGGGCGCGTGGCAATGCACGCTCCACATCCTCCACGCCCCGCTGCGCCAGAAAGTCGCGTACGAACTCATCGTCTTTAGCGGCCAGGTCATACAGCCAGTCGCGCAAACGCGCCTGCATTTCCTGCGCGGCCTTGCGAGTAAAGGTGATGGCCAGAATCTCTCCGGGCGCGACCCCGTCGAGTAACAGTCGCACAACCCGTGAGACCAGCAGCCAGGTCTTGCCGCTGCCGGCGCACGCCTCGACCACGACACTCCGGTTCGGGTTCAGCGCCTCGCGGTTATCCATTTAATTCGCCTCCCGCGCCCAGCGCCGCAATCCTCAATCCTCGATCCTGACTTTCTTCCCACTCCCCGCGGCGACACACCCCTCTCATCTCGCAATAGCTGCAAATTTTTTCAGCGCCATGGGCGGGCATACCGGCGCCTCCCCTCAGCTGCTCAAAAATTTCCCCCAAACGCGCGATATTGAGTTGCGCCAGTTCATCGATGGCATCAATGGGTGACACCGCCTGCACCGACTCATCATCCAGACTCACAAAAGCCGCCACACCAGCCCCCTGCACATACGCGTAACAGGCCAGTTGCACGTCTTCGCCGGGCGATTTCAATTTGTTTTTAAGTATCTGAATAGACTGTGTTTTATAGTCAATCACAGCAAATTCATCCGCATTTTCCACCGAGACATCGACGCGATCGAGCCGCCCGCGCAGCAGCAGATTGCCCGATACCGCCACTTCAAACGGCACCTCGGCTGCATGGTAGCGCCAGCCGGCGGCTTCATTTTCCATCTGCCAGCTCAAATAGGCCGGAATCAGTCCCTGCCAGCGCAGCAGCCAGGCATGTGCCAGATAGTCGTGCGCCAGCGCGCCGGCAAACACCTCCTCGCTGATCCGCCGCATCGCGCATTCGACCCCAGCCTGATCGCAACCGGTAAGCTCGGGAGTTTCCGCATGAAAACGCTGCAACACTTCATGCACCCAGGTACCGTAATCGCGCTTATCCAGATCTTCGCGCACGTCGTCCAGTTCATTCAGATGCAGCACATGGCGCGCAAAATATTGATAAGGACACGCGACCAGCGAGTTATAGCCGGACGGCGAGATTTTTTGCGGGATCAACGCTTCCGGCACAACGGGGCGCGGCATGACACTTGCTTGATCCTCGATCCTCGTTCCTCGATCCTCATCAATCCTGACTCGCGTCATTGGAATCAAATCGGCCAATTCCCTGTTCAGCAAATCATGGCCAAACGCCAGCAAATGCATCGCGCGCAGCATCTCAAAGTATGGACTGAGCAAATTCGGCTCGCCGTTGCAATTAGCCTGCCAGGTTACCAGCACCGTGTCGTTCATCGCCAGCAGCGACAACAGATCGCAACGCACCTGATCCTGTCGCACACAGGACAAGGGCAACCCCAGCGTGGCACGAACAACGTCGTTAAACCATTGCCCGGCGTTGGCAGGCGCGGGCAGGTGCGCCGCGTCACAACCGAGCAACAGCACCGCATCAAAACAACGCCAGCGGGTCGCCGGCAGGTGCGTGAACAGCACGGGGCTATCAATGGAGAGATCGCGATAGGTATTTAAATCCAGTTGCTGCGAGAGCCAGCGTCGCCACTCCGAAAAGCTGCACGGCGTCGAATCGGCCTGCAATTCCTCCTGCCAGAGCGCGAGCAACTGCATCAACTGCTGACCTGCCGCATCCTGACGCCATCCGTGGATCACGCCCAGCATATCCAGACTGTCGTGTAACGCTGACAACCAGCCGGCTAAGGGCAGTTGCCGAGCGGCAAGCAAACGCGCCGCCTGACGCAGGCGCACTAAAGATGCGACCAACTCGGGCGCTTCGCGCTCGGCCACCGCAATATGCTCATGCAGATGCAGAACCACGCCGTGACGGCGCACCAGTTGCTCAAACTCAAAGGCAGCCTGCTTGCGCAGCAGCTGATTTTCCGCAAACAAAAAGGGCGACTTGAGCAGATCGAGCAGGTCCTGATAATAAAAATCGCCCTGCACCGCGTCCAGCCAGCCCATCAGCACCGTGCTAATCGACAGCGTGGAAAACGTCCAGCCGGTTTCGTCCGCTACCATGACAGAGGCGCGTTCGAGCAAGGCGCGCAAGCGCCGCGCCACCATCCGGTCTTGCACGACGACCGCGATGGCGGTTTTTCCTTCGAGCAGCCAGCGCCGCACCTGCAGATCGGCCGCTTGCGCCTCCTGCTCCATACCGTGAGCGCCAAAAAGATGGATGCGATCGGTTAAAGGCACGCCGTTGACGAGTGTTTGTGCCGCACTTTGCAGATCCTCACTCTGAAGATTTTGCTGCAAGGCACAAGAGAGTAGCGCGCACCCCTCATCCATACCCACCAGTTCACGCATATCGAACACGGTCACAGGTACGCGCTCACGACAGGCCGCTAAAAAGTGCATTTCGGGCGCATCAAGTTCGCAGGTTTGCAGGACATACAGCGGCATCGTCACGTGCTGCGCGAGGATCGCCAGTCGCCGCTGGTAGGCGGCTGTCACATCCAGCTCGTCATTCGCCGCCATCGCGTACCATAATTCGTGAACCACGCGCGCCTCGAACTGCATCGCCGCGCCGCTGCGCGCCTGATAGGCCGCCACCAGCTGATCCGAAAAGGCTGCGGCTGAATCAGGAAGCGATACATGGTGCCGCGTCAATTCATCCATCAGCGTGAGCAATTCACGCGACAGACTCCATAAATCAGCATCGGGAAACCAGTTACGATCGCGTAACGCCTGATAAAGCGTAAGTAAGCGCTGCGTATCAGACTGAACAGCGGGGGTGAGCGCCACCGTCTGCGCCCAGTCGGCCAGCGTCATCATTTGCGGCAACAATAAGGCGGGCACGCCTGCGACCGCGCTCAATGCCTGAGCCAGCGGCGCTGCAGCATGATAGTTGGGCAGCAGGATCATCGCACCGCGCAAGGGCGCCTGAGAGGCGAGAATTTGCGCTGCGATCAGTCTATAAAAACCCGATCCTGACTGCGGTTTGATTGGCAATTAGCGTTCGAGCAGGTGAAGTTTATCCTTAACGCCCTGCCATTCTTCGGCATCCGCCGGCGGATCCTTCTTTTCAACGATCACGCTCCACAATTTAGACAGCTCAGCATTGAGCGCCGTGAAGTGCGACTGATCTGCGGGAAGGTCATCCTCGGCAAAAATCGCTTCAGCCGGACATTCAGCCACACACAAAGTGCAATCGATGCATTCGTCCGGATCAATCACCAGAAAATTGGGGCCTTCACGAAAACAATCCACCGGACAGACATCCACACAGTCGGTGAATTTGCATTTAATACAGTTCTCAGAAACAACATACGTCATTGCCAGACTCCAGATAATCGAAAGTGGCCGCATTTTAACAGAGGCGCCGGAGAATGAATCAGACAATTTAATAGGGCTATCATCACGATTGACACCCCAAACCGATCAGCAAACGAGACGGGGGCGCTGCGATAATTACGCAGGCTGCGCATCGAACACTTCACAGCACGCCATTTTTTAGATAGGATGCGAACTCAAGTGAGGAATTCACACTGCATTTTCAGCCTTAACAATTGCTTCACACCCTACATTCATAGCGAGATTCAATCATGAGCGAACATATTCATTACGTTACCGATGCCACGTTTGATGCTGAAGTCACCCAGGCGGCTCTGCCCGTACTGGTCGACTACTGGGCGGAATGGTGCGGCCCTTGCCGCATGATCGCGCCTATCCTGGACGAAATCGCCAAGGAATATGCAGGACGTTTGACCATCGCGAAACTGAACGTGGACGAAAACCAGCAAACGCCGCAGAAATTTGGCGTGCGCGGCATCCCAACCCTGATGTTGTTTAAAAACGGCAACATCGAAGCGACCAAAGTCGGCGCTTTGTCAAAATCGCAATTAACTGCTTTTATTGACAGCCATATCTAAAACCGGTATTGTCGCACCCGCATTGCACACCTAGCGTATCGCCGCAACTAAAATAAGCGAACCTGGCCGTGCGGGTGGACACTTCCACCGCCTCATCCGACACTCCCCATCAAGCCCTCATCTATCCTTCGCGCGTTACCATGCATCTATCTGAAATCAAATTAAAACACATCACCGAACTCGTTGAGATGGCAGCCGCCAATCAAATCGAGAACGCCAACCGGATGCGCAAGCAAGACCTGATGTTCGCACTGCTGAAAAGCCACGCGAAAAAGGGCGAGAGCATCTACGGCGACGGCACACTGGAAATTCTGCCGGACGGCTTCGGCTTCCTGCGCTCTCCTGACACGTCATACCTTGCAGGGCCCGACGATATTTACGTCAGCCCGAGTCAAATACGCCGTTTTAATCTGCACACCGGCGATTCAATCGAAGGCGAAATTCGCACACCGAAAGATGGCGAGCGTTATGTCGCGCTGGTGAAAGTGGATAAGGTTAACGACGAGCCGCCTGAGAATGCCAAGAACAAGATTCTGTTCGAGAATCTGACGCCGCTATTCCCGACCCGACCGTTGATTCTGGAGCGCGATATCCGCGCTGAGGAAAACGTCACGGGCCGTATCATCGATATCGTGGCGCCCATCGGCAAAGGACAACGCGGCTTGTTGGTCGCCTCTCCCAAGTCCGGCAAAACAGTCATGCTGCAACACATCGCGCATTCCATTTCAGCCAACAATCCTGATGCTACCTTGATCGTGCTGCTGATCGACGAGCGCCCTGAAGAAGTGACCGAAATGACGCGCACCGTGCGCGGCGAAGTGGTTGCCTCGACGTTCGACGAACCGGCCAGTCGCCACGTACAAGTAGCTGAAATGGTTCTTGAAAAAGCCAAACGCCTGGTCGAGCACAAAAAAGATGTCGTTATTTTGCTCGATTCGATCACCCGTCTGGCTCGCGCCTACAACACGGTGATCCCATCCTCCGGCAAGGTACTGACCGGTGGTGTGGATGCCAATGCGCTGCATCGCCCCAAACGCTTCTTTGGTGCAGCACGTAACATCGAAGAAGGCGGCTCTTTGACCATCATCGCAACGGCGCTAGTCGATACCGGCTCTCGCATGGACGATGTGATCTACGAAGAGTTCAAAGGTACCGGTAATATGGAAATCCATCTGGATCGCCGCATGGCCGAAAAGCGCATCTACCCTGCGATCAACATCAATCGCTCTGGCACCCGCAAGGAAGAGCTGCTATTGAAGCCTGACGTGCTGCAACGCATCTGGCTGCTGCGCAAACTGCTCTACCCGATGGATGAACTGGAATCGATGGAATTTTTGCTCGGCAAGATCAAGGCGACCAAAAACAACGCCGAGTTTTTCGACTCCATGCGCCGTTAAAACATTCGTAATCTATTTTTAAACAAAAGGTTTTTGACGCGGGCGGATTTTTCTGTATAATCCTCGCTTTCGCAAAATCCGCACTCAGTCGAGGTTGTTATGTACGCAGTCATTAAAACCGGTGGTAAGCAATATCGCGTTATTACCGGCGAAACTTTAAAAGTTGAACTCATTTCCGGCGACATCGGATCAGCAATCGTGCTGGACAAGGTGTTGATGGTATCCGACGGCGAAAAGCTGTCAGTCGGCAAACCAATGTTGCTTGGCGCAACTGTTGCGGCAACCATCGTTTCTCATGGTCGTGGCGACAAGGTTCGCATCTTCAAGATGCGCCGTCGTAAGCATTACCAGAAGAATCAAGGTCATCGTCAAAACTATACCGAAATCCGTATCGACGGCATTTCCGCGTAATTTAAGGAGCACATACCATGGCATCAAAAAAAGGCGGGGGCAGTACCAGTAACGGCCGCGACTCACACTCGAAACGATTGGGTGTTAAGCGTTACGGCGGCGAACTGATCAATGCAGGCAGCATCATTATTCGTCAGCGCGGCACAGAATTTCATCGCGGCGAAAACGTTGGCATGGGCAAGGATCACACCCTGTTCGCCAAAGTGACCGGCCGTGTTGTGTTTGCCATTAAGGGCGCGCAACAGCGCAGGACTGTTTCGATCGTTGCAGCTTAAGCTGTTACGTTTGAAGCAAATCAGCCCTATCGCAAGGTAGGGCTTTTTTCATTTCAACTTTAAAAAACTGTCCACGAAATACTCGAAAAGCACTAAATAAAACAACATGTTGATTCTCAGGTAACCCGTCTGCTGCAAAACGGAATAGCAGGTATCTGGTTGTAATTTTTCGTGTTTGTTCGTGTTTTTCGTGGATGGAATGTATTTTCAAGGTTCATCGGTACAAAGCACATGAAGTTTATTGACGAATCCAAAATCGAAGTCTTCGCGGGCAATGGCGGCAACGGCATCGCCAGCTTCCGCCGTGAAAAATATATCGATAAAGGCGGTCCTGACGGCGGCGATGGCGGACGAGGCGGCAGCGTGTTTGCGCAAGCGGATCGCAACATCAATACGCTGGTAGACTTTCGCTTTGCACGCACCCACAAAGCACGCAACGGTGAATCCGGTCGCGGCTCTGACTGCTACGGCAAAGGCGCGGATGACGTGATCCTGCACATGCCTGTTGGCACCGTGATTACCGACATCAACAGCGGCGAAGTCATCGCGGATCTGATGCACGACGGTGAACGCGCACTGCTGGCCGAAGGCGGCAAAGGGGGACTGGGCAATATTCACTTCAAGTCCAGCACCAACCGCGCCCCGCGCCAATGTACGCCCGGCACGGAAGGTGAAACCCGCGAGTTGCAACTTGAGCTAAAAGTACTGGCCGACGTCGGTCTGCTGGGGATGCCCAACGCAGGCAAATCGACCTTTATCCGTTCGGTGTCTGCGGCTCGCCCTAAAGTGGCAGACTATCCGTTCACAACCTTGCACCCGAACTTAGGTGTCGTGCGCGTCTCGCACGAAAAGAGCTTTGTCATCGCCGATATTCCAGGCCTGATCGAAGGCGCCGCTGAAGGCGCAGGACTCGGCCATCAGTTTTTGCGCCATCTGGCACGCACTAGTCTGCTGCTGCATCTGGTCGATATTGCCCCCTTGTACGAGGGCACAAGCCCGGTTGGCGAAGCTGTGGCGATTCTCAATGAACTGAAAAAGTACGATCAGGCGCTGTATGAAAAACCGCGCTGGTTGCTGCTCAACAAATCAGACTTACTGGAAGACAAAGACAGCACCGCTGCCCAATTCCTCAAAGAATTTTCCGACTATGACCGCGTGTTCGTGATTTCTGCAATCAGCGGCGAAGGCTGCAAGGAACTGACCTTTGCGATCATGGAACACCTCTTGGAAGTCAAAGAACGCGAACAACAGGCTGCAGCCATGAGCGCACAGGAAACGGATGCAGATACGCTTTAATTCCTAAACAACTTTTGTCCACGAAAGGCACGAAAAACACGAAATAACACAAAAAAATACCCGATACAGCATTTTACTTGTTCGGTACCATTCTATTTTGTTACGTGTGTTTTGAATGTTTGAGATTATTTTTTCGTGAATTTCATGTTTTTGCAAGCATCCGCTGAGCGGATTGCTCACTTACCCCACTTCGTGGAAAATTGCTTTTCAAGGTTTTTGAAATGACTTCAACTAGCAAAACCGTATTGACCGAGTGTCGCCGTATCGTCGTCAAAGTCGGCAGCTCCCTTGTCACCAATCAGGGCGCAGGCCTTGATCTGGAAGCACTGGGCAACTGGGCGCGGCAAATCGCAACGCTTAACGGCAAAGGCTATGAAGTCGTGCTGGTCTCCTCAGGCGCAATCGCAGAGGGCATGCAACGCCTAGGCTGGACAACACGCCCTGTCGCGATCCATGAATTACAGGCAGCGGCGGCCGTCGGTCAAATGGGCCTGGTGCAGGCCTATGAAACCTGCTTTCGCCAGCATCAATTGCATGCGGCGCAAGTCCTGTTAACCCATGCTGATCTGGCCGACCGAGAGCGCTACCTGAACGCGCGCGCCACGCTGACCACCCTGCTCAGTTTGGGCGTCATCCCCATCATCAACGAGAACGACACGGTCGTCACCGACGAAATCAAATTCGGCGACAACGACACCCTGGGCGCGCTGGTCACCAACCTGATCGACGCGGATGCACTGGTGATACTCACAGACCAATGCGGCCTGTTCACCGCTGACCCGCGCAAAGATCCAACTGCCACGCTGGTTGCCAACGCACAGGCGGGGGACGCAAGTCTGGAAGCCATGGCAGGTGGCGCGGGCAGTGCGATCGGTCGTGGCGGGATGCTCACCAAAATTCTGGCGGCAAAACGCGCCGCTGCAAGTTGCGCGCACACCGTGATTGCCTCAGGACACGAACCGGATGTGCTGCTGCGTCTGTTCGAGGGAGTCGCCATCGGCACGCTGCTCACCGCACCGGCACTGCCGCTCGCGGCGCGCAAACAGTGGCTGGCAGGACATCTGCAAGTGACAGGCCGTCTCGTACTGGATCAAGGCGCAATCAAAGCACTGCGCTCCGACGGCAAGAGTCTGCTGCCTATCGGCGTGAAACTGGTATCAGGTGAATTTGGACGCGGTTCGGTGGTTGCCTGCGTGAGCGAACAGGGCGCGGATATTGCGCGCGGCCTTGTCAACTACAACTCGGTTGAAGCCACCCGTATCGCCGGCCATGCTAGCCAGGACATTGCAACGCTGTTAGGGTACGGAGGGGACGCCGAAATTATCCATAGAGATAATCTTGTCTTATTGTAAGTAAGACAAGATTACGGTGATACACCAACCATTGACAAACAGAGCCACAATCCACAATAAGTAAGACAAGATTACGGTGATACAGCAACCATCGACATACAGAACCACAACTCGCAATTAAGTAAGACAAGGTTTCGGCGAAACAACGGGTATTTACAGTCTGATTCATAATCTTGTGCTGCTATAAGCAGCACAAGATTATGACGAACATAAAGACATGAAAATATTACGTCGCAACCCCGCCTGACAACAGCAGTGATTCACACAACCTTAAGGATAGGGCATGCCATGAGCAATACATTTTTCCCCACCGCTGGTGAAATCGCACACAAGGGCGTCGTGCAAACATCCGGCACATCGACCATCGAAGACGCCATCAGGGTGATGGAATCGAACAACCTGAGCGATATCATTTACGAGGTGGAGCAGGGGCACGCCATCTTCACCGTTGAGGATCTGATCAAATACCGCCGTCAGGGGCGCAGCATGACGGATCAATTGAACGGACTCGAAACGCATCGACTGGTTTATGTCCGTGAAGATGAGAATGTGCTGCATTTATTGCCTTTTTTTAACGGCAAAGACAGCCGCTATCTGGGCGTAAAAAATGCGGCAGGAGAACTGCACGGCATCGTGTCCTACACCGATGTACTCGCCTCTGTCGATCCTGCCGTGATGATGGAACATAAGACGCTGGCCGAAGTACTGGAAAAGGGCCGCGTCGAAACCATCAGCGGGTCAGCTCAGACCGAAATGGTGCTCGACCGGCTCGTTTATCCGGAAGATGCCGTGTTGATTACAGAAGAAGGCCAAATCACCGGCATCGTCACCACCAAAGATATCATCCGCATGATCCGCGATCATGTCGACATGACGCTCCCGATACGCTGCCATATGACAGCGCCTGTCTGGACAATCAATTGCAGCGAAACTATCAAAGCGGCCATTGAACATCTGAAGGTGCGTAAATTCAAGCGCGCCATCGTCGTCGACGACACGGGCAAGGTCATCGGCGTGATCACCCAGCAGGAACTGATCAGCATCACCTATGGCCGATGGGCCGAGTTAATGAAACTGCACGCCCATGAACTGGGCGAACTCGTGCAGGTGCTCGAAACGAATAACTATAAATTACGGCAGGAATCCTTGACCGACCCGCTCACGGGCGTCGGCAATCGCCGCCTGATCAATCAAGCCATCGAAGCTGAAATCGGCAGGTATTACCGCCAGGAAATGTCCTCGTTTTCGCTGCTGCTGATGGACATTGATTATTTCAAGAAGATCAACGATGCGCACGGCCACCCGTTTGGCGATGAAGTTTTAAAATCCTTGTGCCTAACCGTGAAAAAGCGACTGCGCGCTACCGACACCCTGGCACGCTGGGGCGGTGAAGAATTTGCCGTTCTGCTACCCACGGCAGGCCTGGCTGCCGCGACCAATCTTGCCGAGCGCATCCGCCAGGACATCGAAAATAATATCATCCCGGCAGAAGCGGCCGCCACCGTCAGCATAGGCGTTGCGGAATACCTGCGCGGCGAATCGCTGGAAATGCTGTTGCAGCGCGTGGACACCGCCCTTTATCAAGCCAAACAAAGCGGACGCAACAAAGTCATTGCCGCGGACGCATAACCTGCCAACGCCCGCTAAACTTAGCCTTTACACACTCTCCGCCAGCCTAAATCCCATCGCATAGGTTTGCGAGGCCGGATTCCGACCATGCCGTCTGCGGGTTCTGGCTAAATCTCGCAGGCGCGAGAAGCAGCCGCCCCGCGCGACCCGATACGCACCGTTCAGTTGCACCAGATGATCGCTGATGAATTGCCCTTGAGTATAAGCGCCATATACATCGAGCACGTATTCCTCGACGTTGCCGGCCATATCGGAAGCACCAAAAGGAGTATTTCCCTCAACAAAAATCCCAACCGGCGTCGTCGAAAAAATCCCCGTTTCAACCGTATTGGCGAAATCAGGTTCATAGTCATGACCCCACGGAAATTCAAGTCCGTCGGGGCCGCCCGCCGCGTATTCCCATTCAGCCTCAGAAGGCAATCTGAACGCACGTCCTGTCCTCTGAGATAACCAGGCAGCATAGGCATCCGCCGCCGCAGCTGTCACGGTAAAAACGGGGTGATTCGATTGCTCGGCAGGATAGCGGCGAAACGCCCAACTGGTCGGCAACTCGGCATAGTGGCTGTCCAGCAGAAATTCACGGTATTCTGCATTCGTGACCGGATATTTAGCAATCGCAAACGTCTGCAAACTGACACTATGCCTCGGGCATTCCTTCAGCAGCCACTTTTCGTCCAGACCGATATTCGCAAACCGGCTCATCACAGCGCCAATGTCGGCCTCATCAAGCCCGATGTTCACGTCTGCGCCGGGAATCTTTATCATCAGAGGTCGCAGCGTTTGTATACGCGGATCACCGATAAGCGCAAGTAAATTGCCGGCAACGATACGTTCGGCGAGCGTGATCTCTTTATTTTCGACCATCGCAACCAGCGTATCCCGGTCGAACAAGCGCAACTTGCCATACAACGACTGCGTCATCTCCTCAAAGCGGGAGGGCATAAAATGATCGGGCAATCCTAAGCGTTCCCGGTCCGTCATGGTGCCGCACAACACACCTGCGATATTCGGCCAGTGCCAGCCTTGTTTGCTATTCATTTGTTTTTTTGCACCAGAGTTTGAAATTGTTGGACGGTCTGTTTCATATAGTTTGCGAAACTGTCTTCAAAATTTCCGGCCGGCAGCACGGCATCCGCATTTGAAATGCACAGCTGATTCTGCATCACGAGGCAGCCTAAATACCCCATGATAGACCGTGCGTCTTGCAAGCCGAGCAGACCGCCAGTCCACCCTGTAGACGCCGAAGTCAGCAGTAACGGCTTATTGAGAAAGGGATTGGCTGGAAAAATCGGATTACGAATGCGCTGCAGGCGCGAGACCCAGTCCAGCGTATTTTTCAAATACGGTGACACATGCCCGTTGTATTCAGGCGAGGCGATGATCATTCCGTCCGCCTGATTAAAGCGATGATAAATGCCGGCCACCTCAGCAATCACCTCTTCGCTGCTTTCAAGATCCTGATTAAATAAGGGGAAGGTGAATTCCGCAGGATCGAGCATATCGATTTTGCACGCCGGACTCAGATAATCCGCCAGATAATCGAGTAGCAGGCGATTGTAGGAGTGCGCGCGTAAGCTCGCTGGAAAAAGCAGGATGTTCATCATTCCTCCACGGGATAAATACAGCCATCGTAACTGCCCGCCAGGAAACGATCCTGCAGCGGATCATAGGCAAGCGAAGAAATACCGGATGCCGTCGGGCGAGAAAATGACACCCAGCGTCGCGCCTCAACATCAAAGCCTGCCAGCGTTCCGCCATAACTGCCGGTCATGATGCGTTTACCATCCGCACTTGCCGCGATACACTTGACCGAATTGCGATGCGGCGTCTGGTAGGACTCGAGTGTATCGCCCAGGTATAACTGCAACTTCAAATCGCGCCCTATACTGGCGAACCCCGCGTCAGCAATCCGGCAACACCCGTTGGCGATACGCTGGTGGGCCAGCTCTTTCACTTTAATCACCTCGAATGTCGCAATGCTTTGCCAGGTGACATTGGTGTTCGCGCACACGGAAAACAGCACATCATCATTGGCCGCTAATCCCTTGACGGCATTTTCATAGAGTTTATCAACCGCAACCCGCAGCACGCCTGAATCGAGCGCAAAAACCAGCACCTCGCCGGTGTAGCTGCCGACGGCCACATGCAGCACGCCCTGACGAAAAAAGCTGGCCGCGCAGTTGAGGGGCGAATGATGTTCATACAGCGCTTCGCAGCTTACGGCATCAAACAAAACCCCCATCTGCCCGCCAGTGAGCAGCCTGTCGCCCGCAGGCAGCAAAAAATTACACAGGCTGCCCGTCTCGCTGAACGGGGTATTATTTTTGAACACGACACCCGCATCCCCCACCGCATACACATCCGCACCCCGCACGGCAACCGCATTGAGACTGCGACTGGCTTCGATGTTAGCCATATCCCAACTCCCCTGCCGCCAGTCGAAGGTGGCATAGCAAGAACCGAACGTACCCAGCACGATCCGCCCGTCATCCAAAAAAGCCGCCGCCCGCGCCCAGATCAGCGCCGGCAGAGTAGAGCGTGAAATTTCCGTTAGATTAGCCAACTGTTCATCGGCCCGAGCTATCTGCCAAAACGCGATGCTTCGATCGTAGCTGATGGTCACCAGCAGATTTTGTGACGCGTTGAGCAGCAGTTTTTTGATCCCGGCCTGATGCGCTGCGATGTACCGGGTCTGCTCGCCGTTGACGATGGCAATCCGCCCTCTGTCATCGCCGGAGTATACACAGCCATCAATCGTCATCTCGAAGGTATCCGTGCGCGCGCCTTCACAGGTACAGTGTATTTGCTGGCCACTGGCCACGTCCCAATGCCGGATCGTGCCATCGACACTCGATGAAATCAGTGTTTTAGCGTCCGCACTCCATGCAACCGTCAAGACATTACCGGTATGCCCCGTCATTGTTTTAAGGCAGCGGCCGTTAAGGTCGAAAATCTTGAGCGTGCGATCGAGCGCACAGGTCGCGATGAGCTGATCGTCGGGCGAGAAGACCGCCGTATCCACATCATCGGTATGACCGATAAGGGCTGACTTGAGCTGCAGGGAGGGAATCTCCCAGATACGGGCGGAATAGTCGCTGGACGCGCTCACCAGCAACGTTCCGTCGTGGCTGAAACTGCACTGATTAGCCAGATGATCGTGCAGCGCACGTGCCAGCGCACGGCCCGTTTGCGCATCCCACAGGATCACCTGATTGTCGTAGCCCGTCGTGGCAATATAATTTTTATAGCTTGCGACGCCGCTGATGGGTGCTACATGTTCCATTATTGATTCAAGCTTTCAAATAGTGTGCCGATAACAGGGAGAATGATCTGATTTCACAGGCTCAATCGCCCGCGTCTATGCCACATAAACTTAGCTGATTGTAGCGTGAGCCTGCCAGATTGCGTGGATTTTAAGTAGGAAATTTTCGTATTTAAATGAATCTGTTGTATCATGCCGAAAATTCGTCTGCATTTGTATCAAATACTATTTTAAGGGGTTTTTATGGGTTGGGGAATGTCAGTTCAAAGTTCTACCGCAAGCGCCGCGCCATCGATCAGCAGCGTGAGCCGCATGCAGCAAATGCAACAAGCGCAAATGATGCAAACATTGATGGCGTCGACGCAAACCGCACCGCAAGAACCGGTCAGCAAGCCGGTAGGCAATGTGGGCAACAACATCGACATTAGAGCGTAGTTTCGGCATCAAAGTGACCTGTGCCATTAATCCAGTAAAGCCGGATTGATGGCACATTTACTTTTACTCGAGCTACCCGGCGCTAACGACTATTCGATACTGGAAGACGCCGTCCTGCGGGGTCATCGCGTCACCTTTTTTACAGCGAATTTAGCGCTTTACCCGCAGCCCTCGCCACTCAATTTAGCCTGCGAACTGATTTGTATCTCACCCTTCGATTACGCGAGTTTCGAACAAGCCGCCCTCACCGTTCATCACGACACCCCGTTTGACGCGATCCTGTGCCTGATCGACATACGCATGATCGAAGCGGCAAGGCTGGCACAACGCCTGAATCTAAAATTCCTCAACCTTAAAACCGCCACCCTGATCCGCGATAAATTCAGCGTCCGGCAGCACCTCGCGCAATTTGGCATCAGGCAACCGGCATTTGCACTTGCCACGACAAATCCAGAATTGCAAGCCGCGGTCAAAACCATCGGCTTTCCCGTGCTCATTAAGCCATCGGATGGCTACGGATCACAAAATATTCTCACCATCAAATCAGAGGACGAGTACGCAGCGCTGGCTGTGCCTTTTGCCAATTATCTGCCACTGAAAACGGATTACGGCCTCGGCGTCTGCGCCAATGACAGGTTGGTGATCGAGGCGTTTATTCAGGGCGAAGTGATCGGTTGCGAGACGTTTACCGTCAATGGACGGCATCTGTTTTTAGGCATCAACGACAAGGTATTTTTCCCGCCCCCCTGCTTCGGCATCAAAGGGAGTTGTTTTCCGTCAGACAGATTCGACACCGGCATGATTCGCGATTATGTTTTCCAGATTCTCGACGCATTGCAATTCGATTTTGGCGCGGCGCATACTGAAATCATCATCACACCCGACGGGCCTTATCTGGTTGAAGTCAATCCACGCCTGATCGGTGCACACATACCCCGTTTGCTGGGTTTCGCTCTGGATCGTTCTATTTATACCGACGTGATCAATCTGCATTTAGGCAGCGATCTTGCCGAACTGCGCAATACCCGCCCGCCCCGTGTCGCCGTGTCAAGATGGATTACCTCGAATTTGTACGGCACGATCAAAGCAGTCATCACGCCGCCTGCGACACAACCGGGCATCATGGCCGTTCATCTGTTTAAAAAAACGGGGGATGCAACCCGCCCGCCCTTCGAGAATTCAGACAGACTAGGGTATGTCATGGTGACAGCCGATACACAGGCTAACGCCGAAGCTATTGCGGACGACTTTGTCGCCAACACGCAAATCCTGCTCGAGTAAACCTGCGCTCAGGTGCGCGATCAATCAGACAATTCAAGGCAGCTAATTTTGTGAGCTTTCGCGACAGACTCGACCGGCAAGCAGCCATCGCCCGTCACCTGCAAGGGAATGTTCGCCATAACGGCTTCTGCGAACGCACGCAGCGTGTGCGCCTCATCGCCCTTGAGGGGCGGCAAAATCACTTGGAAATAAAACACACCGGAACGCAATCCCGCGGCCAGCAAATAGCGGCCGCCCTGATCGCGCAGGTCAAAATAGCGCGTAGCGATATCGCCGGTTTTATCCCCCGCAAACGAGCTTGCGATCTGCGCCAAAAAGCACTGAGTTCGTTGCAATTGAGGGGCGAGGGTGGCGTGCAGATAGCCTGCCTGATGAATGATAACGGGCTGGGCTTTTCCCGTCCTGATCGCCAGAACAACCAGTGCAACCAGCGCAATGAGTATAAAACCTTCGTACATAAAAAAAGGGATGACGAATCATCCCTTAGCAATTAACCGCGACTGACTAGGCGGCCATGGGTGCTGGCGCTTTCGATCCATTTCTTGACGCGATTCGCGTCGCCAATACGGGTGGTTTTACCAACCGAATCAAGCAACACGATAATCACCGGACGCTGACGAATCTGCGCCTGCATCACCAGACAACGGCCCGCTTCGTTGATATAACCGGTCTTACTCACGCCGATTTCCCACGACGCATTTTTGACCAGCGGGTTGGTATTATTGAACGTCAACTCACGCCCGCGCGAACCTTCTACCGAATGCGTGGCTGTTGTGGTGTACAGATGAATCAATTTATAGTTGCGCGCCGCAGCCACCATTTTGACCAGATCGCGTGCCGTCGACACATTCTCGCTGTTGAGACCCGTCGGATCACGGAAGGTTGTGTGCGTCATGCCTAGTTTGCGCGCCTTGGCGTTCATGGCCGCCACCGCAGCTGCAGTGCCTCCCGGATAATTACGTGCCAAGACCGATGCTGCGCGATTTTCAGACGACATCAACGCGAGCTTAAGCATTTCACTCCGAATGAAGGTCGTCCCCACACCAAGGCGGGAGTGCGTGCCTTTGAGCACATCCAGATCTGCATCCGCCACGCTCAGCGACTCGTTCAGATCCGGCTCAGCATCGAGCACCACCATCGCGGTCATCAGTTTGGTGATGGAAGCAATCGGCGCGACCGCATCCGGATTCTTGGTGTACAAAGGACGCTGAGTCTGCTCGTCGTAAATCAGCGCAATGGAAGACGCCAATTTTGGACTGGACACTGGTTGAAAGAGCGCAGTGGACAGCTCAGTATCAAGTTTTGCCGCCACATGATTGCCTTCAGGCTCGCTCGGATGCAACGTACGATGAACAAGCTGAGGATGCTTCACGGCATGCGCGACATGAACGCGCTTGGCATGGTGCACAGCGGCGTGTTTAACGTGATGTTTGACGTGCGCTTTGACATGATGCGCGGCAACGCGCTTGTGATGAACAGCCTTGTGCTCAGCCGCCTGCGCGACAATGCCGTAGCATGTCAAAACACAAACCAATAATAATTTTTTCATTTTTTTGCTCCCATTACACCTATAGGGCAAAAGAATACCCCAAAATAAAAATAAATCAATATAAATCAACAGGCAGGCGGCTCTTCCTCGACACGTTTCTGAAGATTCCACATTTGCGTGTACACGCCATTGCGTTGTAAGAGTTCGTGATGCGCACCCTGCTCGACGATACGCCCCTGATCCATCACCAGTATCCGGTCGGCATCCACCACCGTTGAGAGTCGATGTGCAATAATTAGCGTCGTGCGATTTTGTGCAATGCTGCGCAATTCCCCCTGTATCGCCTTCTCCGATTTTGAGTCCAGCGCCGAGGTCGCTTCGTCGAAAATCAGAATCGCCGGATTTTTCAAAATGGCCCGCGCAATCGCCACGCGCTGCTTTTCACCGCCGGAGAGTTTAAGACCACGCTCACCGACCTGAGTCTCATACCCCATCGGCAACGACTCGATAAAGTCGTGAATGTGCGCCGCCTGCGCCGCAGCGATGACCGCATCCCTTGCAGCATCGGGCTTTCCATAGGCGATATTGTAATAAATGGTATCGTTAAACAGCACCGTATCCTGCGGCACAATGCCGATTGCCGCACGCAAACTGCTTTGCGTGACCTCCCGTATATCCTGCCCGTTAATGCGCAAACAGCCGCTCTGCACATCATAAAAGCGAAACAACAGGCGAGAGAGCGTCGACTTACCCGCGCCACTTGATCCGACCACCGCCACGGTATGTCCGGCCGGAATCGTAAAATTCACGTCATACAGGATTTGCCTGTCCGGGTTATAGCCGAAAGCGACTTGTTCAAACCGAACCTCAGCCGCACCGACCGATAACGCGGGTGCGTCCGGTGCATCGGCAACTTCCCGCGCCTGATGCAGCAGGCCGAACATTTTTTCCATATCGGCCAGCGCATGGCGGATTTCGCGATAGACGAAACCCAGAAAATGCAGCGGCATGTATAACTGCAGCATGAAGACGTTGATCAATACCAGATCGCCCACGGTCATCGTGCCCCGGACCACTTCATCAGCGGCCAGCCACATCAATGCGGTGATCCCGATGGCGATGATCACACTCTGCCCTGCATTCAAAAAGGCCAGCGATGTCTGGTTACGCACCGCCGCCGTCTCCCAGTGCTCCATATTGTGATCGTAACGACGCGCCTCATACTGCTCATTACCAAAATACTTCACCGTTTCATAATTGAGCAGACTATCGATCGCGCGGCTGTTCGCCTTGGAATCGAGCTCATTCATGGTGCGCCTGACCACCATGCGCCACTCGGTGACAAACAGCGTAAAACCGATATAGAAAATCAATGTGACGAAAGTGATCCCGGCAAACCACGGATTGTATTTATTCAGCAGTATCGCCGCCACCAAGCCGATTTCCAGCAGGGTCGGCAAAATGTTAAACAACATGAAATTGAGCAAAAACCCGATGCCGCGTGTCCCCCGATCGATGTCACGCGACACGCCCCCGGTCTGGCGGTCCAAGTGAAAACGCAGACTCAAGCTGTGCAAATGCTCAAACACTTGCAGCGCGACACGCCGGATCGCTCTTTGTGTCACCTTGGCAAACACCGCATCGCGCAATTCGCCGAACAAGGTGCTCATCAGACGCAATAAGCCATAGCCCAAGATCAGCGCCACCGGAATCATCAGCACCGCATGTGATTTATCCAGGGCATCGATGATCTGTTTGAGCACCAGCGGCACGGTCACATTGGCCAACTTTGCGAGGATCAACAGACTCATCGCCAGGATCACCCGCCCCTTGAATTCCATCAGATAGGGAACCAGTGAGCGCAGCGTCTGCCAACCGCCTTGCGTGTCGTGTTCAGAAGTGGAAGTTGAATGTGATTGCATGGCAGATGAGTAAAATCAGTAAGCGCCGATTATAGCCTCAGCAGCTCACCCTACGCTGCCATTGTGTCGCGCCTGTCAGGATAACCCCATCAACCTATACGGATTTTGCTGACACAAAATCAGCATCGCCCGATTGTGCGACAGCCGCGTTGCTGGGCATAATTCGGCGTTCATGCACATGCGTCAATATACCGATGGCCTCACTTTATCCGCAGCCCTTTTCAACCTCAGGAATGAAGCTGACCGCCGCGCTCTTAGCAACCCGCACAGAAACGGCAGACATGCCGGGCAAATTCCACGATGTAGCAGGCCTCCGCCACAATGATAGACGCGGATTTTTTCAATCCATACTCGATTCTGTTGCCGCAAATATTGCGGTCATCGACACCAGCGGGGTGATTGTCGCGGTCAATCAACCCTGGCTGCGCTTTTCTGACGAAAACAACTTAGATAAACCGCACGACATCATCGGTCAAAACTATCTGACAGCCTGCCTGGGTGCAGGGACAGACGCTGGCGGGCGCGAAGTTTACGAAGGCATACGCGCCGTACTCAATACCAGTATCACCCGATTCAGCCATGAATACCCCTGCCACTCCCCCGATCAGCAGCGCTGGTTTGAAGTCAGCGTCACCCCGCTGGGTAAAAATGCTAAGCACGGTGCCGTTATTTTGCACACGGACATTACCGAACGCCACACCATGCAACTTGAACTCTCAAACTATGCTGCCAATCAGAAGATAGAAGCCCTAAAACTGCGCAGCGCCGTGGATAACCTGCGCGCCTTAATTGCAAACTCTGAATCGACCCTCATCGCCGAGCGTAAACGTATCGCATACGAATTACACGATGAGTTGGGCCAATTACTTGCCGCATTGCGCATTGATCTGAGCCTGCTCAAAACCGAGTGCCACACGCGGGCACCCCAACTCGTACCCAAAGCCATCGACATGATCCAGCTGATCAATCGCGCAATCGCAAGCATGCGCGGCATCGTGGTCAATTTACGTCCCATCGTGATCGACTCAGGCCTCGTGTCCGCCCTCGACTGGCTAAAAAATGATTTCATCAACATGTTCAAAATCGAGTGCATCTTAAACTACAGTGACCATCTGCCCGTCATCAGCGAGGTGCAACTCACCGCCGTGTTTAGCATCACTCAGGAACTGCTCACCAACGCAGCCAAGCATTCAAAAGCGCAGCATGTGACGATCAACCTATCCTGCGACCTAGATCAGTTTCAGCTGAGCGTACAAGATAACGGTATCGGCTTCGAACCAAACAACGCCTCAAAAAAGCCAGATTGCTTTGGACTGCGCGGGATGAATGAAAGAATGCGGGCCTTGGGTGGCGCGCTGATGATTAAGTCCGAAAAAGGCCTGGGAAGTTGCGTGACCCTGATTCTTCCGCTGACGAGCTTACAGCCATCAGGATGCGGAATAATCGCTACACAGACTGAGCCAACTTGCGCTGAAAATATTGACACGGTTGGCCTGAAGCCTCACGCACCTCAGTCGCCGGCTCTCGCCGGCTTTTAAATTCCAGCGCACGGCAGCCATATCTGAAACCTGCCTGATGCGTCACATAATAATGCCGGCAGTCGCGGCACCGCACGATAGTCTGTGGCATCAAATCACGCTTTTTCCATATCCTAGCAAACCGATCACCATGCGCACGGTGGCATAA
Organism: Nitrosomonadales bacterium; assembly: GCA_037137715.1. GTDB lineage: Bacteria > Pseudomonadota > Gammaproteobacteria > Burkholderiales > Gallionellaceae > Gallionella. The sequence goes on along the minus strand of JBAXJT010000005.1, from coordinate 66,867 downwards.
CTCAATCTGACCAGCAGATGATTACCCCAACCGGGAGCGCGATCAGCTTCAATACGCACCGCAGCGTGCGCAACGGCATACATCAATTTGTCTCGTAAACACCGCGCGAACGCTGCATCCGTCACCATTAGATTTGCCTCGCGTGCAAGCATCAAGCTGAACGGATCGATATTCGATGAACCCACCGTTGCCCACGCGCCATCGATGACAGCGACTTTCGCGTGCAAAAATCCCGGCTGATATTCGTAAATTTCGATTCCTGCCACCAGCAATTGGGCGTAGAGCGCACGGGTTGCATAATGGAGCAGGCGATGTTCAATCCGACCTTGCAGCAACAGCACCACACGCACGCCCCGTCGGGCGGCCTGTATCATCGTTCGGCGAAAAATACGTCCGGGCAAAAAATAGGCATTGGCGATCACGACCTCTTGCTGTGCCGCGCGGATCTGTTTGAGGTAGGCGCGTTCAATATCACGGCGATGGCGAAGATTATCCCGCAACACCACGACGACCCGAGTGCCACTAGCGCCCCCGGGGCCGACATCACGTACCATACGCTTGCCACTGGCCCACACAACAGCATTCCACATCCGGCGCATCACGTCATGAATTTCAACAGCAACAGTCCCATCCAGACGCACGGCAAAATCAAAACGGGGCTCTGCCCCGTCATCGATGATATTGATGCCGCCGATATAGGCCAATTCGCCATCGATCACGATAAGCTTGCGATGCATACGCCGCAAACGATGGCGACGCAGTTTGAACCTGTAGAGTTCACGCCTGAAAAAATGCACTTGCACGCCGGCCGTTTTGAACTCATCGAGCCAGCGCTTTGGAAAATCAGCCGCACCAAACCCATCCAGCAGCACGCGTACGATCACGCCGCGCCGCGCCGCGCGCAGCAAGGCATCTCTAACAGCCATCCCCGCCTGATCTGCGGCGAAAATATAGGTTTCCAGAGACACCAAGCGTTTTGCCGCATCGATATCGTCGCACAGCGCGGGAAAATAGGCCGCGCCATTTTGCAGCAGCGCAAGTTCATTCCCATCGATTTGAAAAACGTCAGGCATTAGACTGCAGCGTTGCCGAAATCGCCGCGTGATCTGACAGACGTTGCCACGCACCGCCGACATGCACCTCGGTTTGCGCCACCGTAAATCCGCGCATATAAATCCGATCCAATTGAAACAGTGGAAAACGTGCCGGAAAGCTGCGCGCGACACGACCGCCATGCAACTGAAACACATCGTGCATCCCAAGTTCACTTGCGATGCGAGCCCCCATCTGATTGCGCCAGTCGTTAAAATCACCGGCGATGATCACAGGTAAATCGGGCGGAATTTCATGCTGCACATACTCGATCAGGGCACGCGTTTGTGCGCGCCGTCCTCTGGCAAACAACCCGAAGTGCGCACACAGACTGTGCAGCCGCTGACCGCCCGGCAACTCGATCTCAGAATGCAGCAGGCCGCGACTCTCGAAACGATGTGCTGATATATCGGTATTGAGGGTCTGTACGATGGGATAACGGCTCAAAATCGCATTGCCGTGATGGCCCGCCTCATACACGCAATTTTTGCCATAGGCGGAATGGGGCCAGCGCCGGTCGGCGATAAACTCGTGATGCGCGCCTTCAGGATAATTGGCAAAACGCCCGGCGTGCCCTGTATGCTCGCCCTGCACTTCCTGCAAAAAAACGATGTCCGCATTCAGCTCATGCAGCCGCTCGCGCAATTCGTGCATCACCACCCGGCCATTAAAGTGTGAGAATCCTTTGTGGATATTGTAGGTCGCGACAGTCAGTGTTTGCATGATTACGTTCTGATTCCTTGCATACCTGCATCCATCGGTTAACGCATCCTCGCCCAGGCGTGGCACACACTCGACATGAATTAGCGGACAAGCTCCTGATTAACGCCGCGGTAAAAGCGCTCATAAAAATCTTTGTCTTTGACCGTCTCGCCGCGCACCTTCACCTGAGCGTCGACTTCGCTGCTATTGCTAATGGAGACAGGAAACAGCAGCGGGAGGCCGACTGAGGTACTCTTGCGACTGGTTTTAACGTCGAAATGCTCTTCCGTCGCGGTGACAAACAAAGTGGAACCCGAAGCGCGCGGACTGCAGTTTACATAGAGACGCAACTGAGCCTGCTGGTTCTCATCTATTTGAAATTCTTTGACGCCGGTCAGTCGCGGCACCGCACCCGGTTCTACGATGTAACCATCTCTGAGCAATACCCGGCGGGCGGCCTCGCAAACCGCATCGGGTGCGACTGTAAAGTCTCGACTGTAACGTGTATCAGCACGAAACGCCTCCTTTTCAGCATAGGTCCGCGGACCGCTACACGCGGCAAGTGACATCATGATAAAAATCAGACCAAAGCGTTTCATTTTTCTCTCCTGGCAAAAATAATGAGCTAAATCGTCCCAAGTTACACCAATTACAGCGACGAGTTACAAGCTATCGCGTGCAAGCAACTATACATGACTGGCACTGATTTTCCATTTTTTAATGACGCACCTGCACAGGGTGTCAGACGTTGCCGATGCCGCGCGCCGGCAGTTTGATCTGGCGGGCAAAATCTAACATGCGATGTATCGGTTGTACTGCGCGTGGAATAATCGCCGGATCGACATGGATTTCATTCGCGCCACTCTCGAGCACCTCAGCCAGATTGATCAGCCCGTTCATCGCCATCCAAGGACAATGACTGCAACTGGTGCAATTGGCCCCCGCGCCTGCGGTCGGCGCTTCCAAAAAGAGCTTGTCAGGACACAGCGTGCGCATCTTGTGCAGAATCCCGTTGTCGGTAGCGACGATAAACACGTGTGCATCAGACGCACGAGCGGCATTGATCAGCTGTGTGGTGGAGCCGATCACATCGGCTAATTGCACGACCGCACGCGGCGATTCAGGATGCACCAGCACCTGACAACCCGGGTGCTGTGCTTTTAATTCAATAAGTTCACGCGCCTTGTATTCATCGTGTACCACACACGCGCCCTGCCAGAGCAGCATGTCAGCCCCCGTCTGCTCCTGAACATAATTTCCCAGATGGCGATCCGGCGCCCAGAGGATTTTTTTGCCCTGCTCGTGCAGATGTTTGACCACGGGCAACGCGATGGAACTCGTCACCATCCAATCGGCACGCGCCTTCACGGCCGCACTGGTATTGGCATACACAACTACGGTGCGGTCAGGATGGGCATCGCAAAACGCGGCAAACTCGTCCGCCGGACACCCAAGATCGAGCGAACATTCGGCGGCGAGTTCCGGCATCAGCACGCGCTTTTCAGGATTGAGAATTTTGGCGGTCTCGCCCATGAAGCGCACACCTGCGACGACGATAGTTTTAGCCTGGTGCTGATGGCCGAAGTTTGCCATATCCAGCGAGTCGGAGACGATGCCGCCGGTGGCTTCCGCCAGATCCTGCAAATCAGGGTGCACATAATAGTGCGCTACCAGCACCGCATCCTGCTCTATCAACAGGCGTTTGATGCGGGCAATCAATTCAGGTTTTTCCAGCAAATCCGCCTCGCGCGGCACTTGAGCCCATGCGGATGCGGTAGAACACCCCGGATGATCGTAAGCAATACTGATAGGATTCATGAATTTTTCCTGATTACGCGCTGCGTCAGTTGTAAGATTGCCTCCCGGTTGCTCGGTGAAAAAACTTTCTTTGCCGAGTCCTGCCAGTGCAGCCACTGATAATTCAGATGTTCGCGGGGGGATAGCTGAATGTCCTGCCTGCTATGCAATTGCAAGCCAAACACATGCTCGGTGTTTTGCGTGACCCCCTCGTCATAACGATGACGCCAGTGCGAATAAATTTCATAGGTATTTTGTAGCTGCCAGTGGGTAAACTCATGCTGATTGGCATCGAGCCCCGTTTCCTCACGCACTTCGCGGATCGCCGTATCGCGCAATGACTCAACGCCTTCACGACTGCCGGTCACCGACTGCCAGTATCCCGGGTGATCGGCACGCTCGAGCAACAACACGTCAAGGTCGGCGGTGTAAATCACCACCAGCACTGATACCGGCTGTTTTTTACCGTTCATGTTCAGGCAAAAAATATCCAGAATGGAATATTGCGCTGCCGCCAGTAGACGACCGTATCATCAAAAATATCCTGCGCAATTTCGCGGTCGTTAGATGACAGCCCCAGCGTCGGGCTGACATTGTGCAATACCAGCACAAAACCGGGTGCCGCATCCCACGACAAATCGCACAACACATCGACCAACGCATCCCAGTTTTCGCCAAACTCACCCGGATACTTCGTCGCGCGTGACAAGGCATTGAGCAGATTTTTCTTACCCTTGACACCTTTTAACTCAGCTTCAAACAGCGCGTATCCTGCGGCGTCAGCAGCCTCCAGCAACCCATCCACATCACAGTCCAGCTTATGGCAGCCCGCCGCTGCCAGATTGTTCAGTTGAGGTACTGCGTTCATGGCTACTCCCGTATGCGATTAAAGGATTGATAATGGTCTGCGCTGTAGTAATACTCGCCCGGACGACCTGCGATGATACGGCGCGCCCCCCGATTGCGTGCACCCGGTGTTTTTACTGTGTATTCATGGTAATAGCCGCGCGCCTGATTTGGCAAGGCCCGTTCGTAATTTCCGAATACCACGCCATCCCTGTCATAAGCAAATGGCCCGCCCTGACGAATCGCATGCAAGGTGGCACGCGCCTCTGCCGGCAAATCGGCCACCGCAATGAGCGTCACCTCCGCCTGTGCTGATGCACGATGATGCGAATGCGCCTCTGCCGGCAGGCAAAAAGCCATCAGAATCAGCCAGACTTGCAGCATGCGATACATACTATTCCTTGACCACTTCCACCGTTGGTTGCTGACGCAGACGGATGTGCAAGTCGCGCAACTGACGCTCATCTACTGCAGACGGTGCTTGTGTCAGCAGGCACTGCGCACGCTGCGTCTTAGGGAAGGCGATCACGTCGCGGATCGATTCGGAACCCGTCATCATGGTGACGATGCGATCCAGACCGAACGCCAGGCCGCCATGCGGTGGCGCGCCATACTGCAAGGCATCAAGCAGGAAGCCAAATTTCAATTGAGCTTCTTCCGCGTCGATATTGAGCGCGCGGAATACCTGACTCTGAACTTCCGCCTTATGGATACGCACCGAACCGCCGCCCAATTCCGAGCCGTTCAATGCCAGATCGTACGCCTTGGCAAGACACTTGCCCGGATCCGATTCCAGCAGCGCCAGATGTTCATCTTTAGGCGCGGTGAACGGATGGTGACAAGCGTTCCAGCGTTTACCTTCTTCGTCGTATTCGAACATCGGGAAGTCCACCACCCACAACGGCTCCCAGGCATTGCCATTGACATGGCCTTTTTCGTGGCCGATCTTGCAGCGCAGTGCGCCCAGTGCGTCGTTGACGATTTTTTCCTTGTCAGCGCCAAAGAAAATGAGGTCGCCGTTTTGCGCGCCCGTACGTTCAATCACGGATTTCAACGCTGCTTCGTGGATGTTTTTCACGATAGGCGATTGCAAACCGGTTTCATTCGGCTGGGTAATATCGTTGACCTTGATGTAAGCCAGGCCCTTCGCGCCGTAGATGCTGACAAACTTGGTGTATTCGTCGATTTCGCCACGGGTGAAGGCAGCGCCGCCTGGCACACGCATCGCAGCAATGCGGCCGGTCGCCGAATTCGCCACGCCTGCAAACACCTTGAACGCGACATCCTTCATCACATCGGTCACTTCAGTCAATTCGAGCGTCACGCGCAGATCAGGCTTGTCGGAACCGAAGCGCGCCATCGCCTCGCTGTAGGCCATACGCGGGAACGGATTCGGCAGATCAACCGCCAGCGCATCCTTGAACACGGTACGAATCAGCTCTTCAGTCAGCGCTGTGATCTGTGTCTCGTTGAGGAACGAGGTCTCGATATCCACCTGTGTGAATTCAGGCTGACGGTCGGCACGCAAATCTTCATCGCGGAAACATTTGGTGATCTGGTAATAGCGATCAAAACCCGCCACCATCAGCAACTGTTTGAATAACTGCGGCGACTGTGGCAGCGCGAAAAATTCGCCCGGATGCACGCGGGACGGCACCAGATAATCGCGCGCGCCTTCCGGTGTGGACTTGGTCAGCATCGGCGTTTCGATGTCGATAAAACCGCGGCTGTCTAAGAAATTTCGGAAGGCACGTGTCACCTTGTAGCGCAACATCAGATTCTTTTGCATCTGCGGACGGCGCAAGTCGATCACGCGATGGGTCAGACGCACATTTTCCGACAAGTTTTCATCATCGAGCTGGAACGGCGGGGTGATGGATGCGTTCAGCACTTCGATTTCCTGACACAGAATTTCGATCTCACCGCTGACCAGATTGCTGTTGGATGCGCCTTCAGGGCGACGACGCACCGTACCTGTGATGCGCAAGACATATTCGTTGCGCACTGATTCGGCGATTTTAAACATCTCCAGTTGATCCGGATTGCACACCACCTGAGCCAGACCTTCACGATCGCGCAAGTCGATGAAAATCACCCCGCCGTGATCGCGGCGGCGGTGCGCCCAGCCGCAAATGCTCACGGTCTGGTCGAGTTGGTCGGTATTGAGTGTGCCGCAGTAATGTGTACGCATAGTATTTAAGAAAGTGTAGGTGAAGGCGGGATAGCCGATGGCGTATCGGATACCACACCCATTGAAACAATGGAGCGCAAAGCCACATCAACCGTCATATCCAGCACGATGGTGTCGGCACGGCGCACGAAAAAATAAAAACCGTTGACGGGGCTGGGCGTGGTGGGAATAAACACCGCCACATACTCGTCATCAAACTTGCCCGCTACTTCATTGGGCACATTGGTTTGAAAGGCAAGCGACCATGCATCCGGATGCGGATAGCGAACCAGCAGCACTTGCCGGAAAGAATTACCACTACCCGACAACAAGGTATCACTGACCTGTTTGACGCCTTTGTAGATACTGCCGACGAAGGGGACGTGCAGCATGCCCTTCTCGGAGGCAGCCCACAAGCGCTGGCCGAACACGTTGCGGATCAGTAAACCGGTGAGCGACACCACCACAAAGGTTAGAATAATCCCTAAGCCCGGTATATGGATACCCAATAAAATATCGGGATGCCACTGCCTCGGCAACAACAACAAGGTCTGATCCATCGTCGTGATGGTCAGATTCAGCACCCAGATCGTGATGCCTAACGGCACCCAGACCAGCAGGCCTGTGACAAGAAATTTCTTCATCGATCAGGAATTAGCCGAAGGGCATGATGCCGCGCTAGGACAAGGCGCACAGGGCGATGCCGGCTTATTCTTGAAGTCAGTCGCATAATAGCCGCTGCCCTTTAGCTGAAAGCCGGGCGCGGTCAACTGCTTGGAAAATGTTTCCTTGGCGCATTCAGGGCATGTACTGAGCGGTTCATCGCTCATTTTTTGCATGACATCTTTTTGCAGACCGCAATCGGAACACGCATAAGCATAAATTGGCATGGAATTTCCTATCGAATCGTTTCAAAATTGGGCATTATACCTGAGCGAGGCAATTTTCTATGCATCCCTATATGGCATTGACTGCGCAAAATACAAGAGCCGATTGAAAATTATAACGTCCCGTTCGGCCAGAACGAACAGCCGTGCGACCAGACGTCCTGCAAACGATCAGGCATTTATTATGTATAATGCATCCGCCCTGCGTAAAGCCAATCAGCGCAGCGGCCACTTACCAACTCCAGATCTCTTCGATCACACATTTCGTCTGCCCCGATTGGTGCCGCTCATTCTTGAGCGTCAGGCCGTCGCAGGAGCCATGCTTTGCCAAACACAATTACCGCCTCAACCGTTACCTTTGCCAGCCTCAATCTGGCTGAACCCATCATGCGCGCCATTGCTGACGCAGGTTACACGCAACCTACCCCCGTACAGTCCCAGGCAATTCCGCTGGTTCTCGCCGGTGGCGATTTGCTGGCCGGCGCACAAACAGGTACGGGGAAAACCGCAGGTTTTACCCTGCCGGTCTTGCATCTGCTGAACAGCCGTCCTGCCGCTAATCCCGGTGCCGGCCGCCCGCGCTGCCTGATTCTGACCCCGACGCGCGAACTTGCCGCCCAAGTTGAAGAATCGGTACAAACCTATGGAAAATACCTGCCGCTCAAATCCCTAGTGATGTTCGGCGGGGTCAACATTAACCCCCAAATCAAATCGTTGCGCGGCCAAGTAGACATTCTGGTCGCAACACCGGGTCGCCTGCTGGATCACGTCGGGCAAAAAACGCTGGATTTATCCGCCGTTGAAATTCTGATTCTGGACGAAGCTGACCGCATGCTGGACATGGGCTTTATTCGCGATATCAAAAAGATACTCGCGCTGCTGCCTAAAAAGCGCCAGAACCTGCTGTTTTCCGCGACGTTCTCCGAAGAAATCAAGACGCTCTCTGACGGACTGCTCAACAATCCGGGCTTCGTCGAAGTCGCACGACGCAACACCACATCGGAACTGGTTGCACAAACCGTCCATATGGTTGCGCAAAAGCTCAAAAGCCATCTGCTCTCCCATCTGATCAAGCACAATGACTGGAAGCAGGTGCTGGTGTTTACCCGCACCAAGCACGGCGCTAACCGTCTGGCCGAGAAACTCAATGCCGACGGTATTCCAGCCGCCGCGATCCACGGCAACAAGAGCCAGTCGGCACGCACCAAAGCCTTGTCGCAGTTTAAAGACGGCACGATGCCCGTGCTGGTTGCAACCGACATCGCAGCCCGCGGCCTCGATATCGACATGCTGCCCCATGTGGTCAATTTCGAACTGCCTAACGTGCCCGAAGATTATGTGCACCGCATCGGTCGTACAGGGCGTGCCGGCAGCAATGGCGCGGCGATTTCACTGGTGGATAGTGAAGAGTTGCAACATTTGAAAGACATCGAACGCCTGATCAAGACGCAAATCCCAAGAATTACCATCGACAGTTTCGTGCCGCCCACCCACATTCCGGCCGAAGCACCGCGCCCTCCCCGCCCGCAGCACGGCCAGAAGCGCCACAGCAACACCACGGCCCGTCCGCCACGTGAGGGACAAGCTCCGCGCGATGCCAACCGCCCGCCGCGCGAAGGTCAGGCACCAACCGGCAATCGCACACCGCGCGACCCGCAAGCTCGGACTCAGACGCCACGCGGCCCGCAAACTACCGGCCAACCCCGTCCGGCACAAAAACCTCGCGCCGCACAATCGACCCCGAAGCCGCAACCTTTGCTCTCTGAAGCGGCCCGTCATCAGGCCATGCCTCAACCGGCACTGTTTTCACCCCGTCCGGCAGCAAGACGCGGCAAATAATCACCCGTTGAGAAAAATTTATTATTAACGGTTCCTGACCTGAATAACTCAGGCAGGAACACATCAGGACACTATTATGGCCAAGACAAACTACACCTTCGAAAAACGGCAGAAAGAATTAGCCAAACAAAAGAAACAAGCCGACAAACTGCTGAAGAAAACAGCCGCCAAAGAAGAACAGACTCAGACCGAACAGACCGACACACCGGCTGACGACACCGCCACCGCGCAGTAAAGCTCCGCAACATCGGTTTCGCAGTTCCAGCGCTGTGAACTGCGAAACCGGCATTTCAGCATACCCCTTAAGCACTCACCCCCACCCGCACGACAAGCTGAAAACTCATAGGCCATTTGGCATATTGACTCCCTCTCCCCGCGCAGGAAAACTGCTGCATAGACACTGGGTTCAAGAGGTACTGCGCAAAATCGCCAACCACTTAAGTTGAAATTGTAATTTTTCGCACTTTACCAAAGGGGGATGGGTAACATGGGAACCGTGTTCGCTATCATCGCCAACCGACGACACCCCACTGGGCGATAGAACTACCTGAAATCATATTTTTAACGAGGCGATGCTAGTTGAACTGCGCCTCTCGAACGAAGCGCTTGAGGTCTTGCTCGCCAACTCCGTTTAGCAGGCCATGAACATACAAAATTTCCATCATCGGCCCGTCGTTTTGCTGCATGTCGCCGCTCATCGTGAACACCGCCGTAGTGCCATTTGCGCGCGACGTGATTTCCTTCAGCCGTGCCTGATACAGGGATTCCGAGTCACAACCCAGATGAATCAAGGCCTGCGGGCGATCGACGCGAAACTTCATTTTGGCGATGTCGGGATAAAAGCTAAGCGGCAGATTGAACAACAGGCTGCCCACATGAAATTTGTACGGATTTTGCGCATCGTTCCGCAGGCCGAAATCCAGTGAGCTACCGTAGCGGCTGTGGCCGTCATAGATCAGAATATCGGCATTTTCCATCCCCCATTTAAAAAGATCATAGGCGCGAGCGCTTTGCTGGCGCTGCTGCTCAAGGCTCCACGGCGCGGCGATGCCGGAATGTTCGATTACAACTTTCATCTTGCGGAGCGTGCCATCCGGCGCTTCGATTTGACCGGTAAGGATATTTTCATTGCCCGCTTCTGGTTTCAAACTGAAAATCGCCTGAAACAATGCCGAAGATATCTTTGAATTGAAGACATCATCTGACCAGGCCGCCTCAGCAGTATCGACGCTATCGAGATAGCCGTCGGCAATCACCACGACCAGTTCCTGTCGACCGGGGAGTAGCCAGCCCAGCAAATCGTCCTGACGAGCGTAAGATTTGAAGGTGGATTCAAACTCCATCCAGCCTTTTTTCTGCGCCAGCTTTTCCCCCCAGCGCTGCCACAGTCCGGCGACATCGGGAAGTTTTTCCGCAACGGGTGCGGCAATGACCTTGTCCCTGAAAGTGAGCATCAGGTGACAGGCTTGTTCGTCAGGACACCACGGCAAACTCCAGCGAAGCAAAGGATCGTCGCCCGGCAGCGTGAGCTTTTTTGTATCCGCCAGCGACAAGCGCAATTCTTCGGACAACAAAAGCGGTATCAGGCGCGTATAAGCCAACTCCCCATGCGCATCCTCTGCGGTGAGGATTATCTCGGCCAGCGCCAGACTCTGCTCTGCTCTGCCAGACTATCCGCCCTTGCCGCGCCGGAAAATACCAGCAGCAGAGCCAGCAGAAACTTCAGCATCTAGTGCTTAGGCTTCGACAGCAACAACGTCTTGGTCAGTTCCTCGTAGGCATTGCGAGCCGAACTTTTGAAGATAAAACGTCCAAGATTAGTGCGATCTTCCCAGAATCTCTGCCCCAGCGCGTCATAGTATGCGGCTGATGCCGGGGTTTGCGGCGTAGCTTTATAAGTCGCAACCACGTTGGCCAGTATGCTCCCGGGCGGAGTATCGGCCCAGGGGTTCCCCTCAAAGTCGCGGCTCACTTCCCCGTGATTGATCTCCATAATCTTCGCGGCGACTTCGCCGATACGCGCATCCAAACTTGCTGCGCTGCCAATGAATCCATTACCTGTCGCCAACTGATCGAAGTAGCGCACCAGATCGGCTGCGGTATTATCCGACTTGACGACGAGGCTACCCGATTCCTGCAAGTGATTATTCATCATCAACTGGATATTGCCGGTCAAGCCCGAGGTAATCAGCGTCAGTGGATCCAGCCCCGCGATGTTCAGCGTCACCGTTTTTCCCTCATGGCCCGCCAGCGAACCTGCGTTCCCTTTGGCCGCCACACTGCCGATGTCGAGATTGACCGTCACCAAACCCGCGCTGTGCACCGTCGACAGGTTGGCTAGCGTAATCGCGACCGAGCCGGCTCCGCGCAGGATGTCGATCTGGTTTTGGACGCCATTGAGTCCGATCTGGTTAAATACGTTTTCGGTATGGGAAGTACGCACCCCGTTGACCATCAAATCAATGCTGGCGCTGGCACGAGTCAACAGTGCAGGATCAATGGTACCCAGAATACGGGTTTTATATTGCCGGGCGGCCAGACGACCAATGACGGGCAGCTTCTCTTCAACAAGCTGGACAAGGTTGCCATCCAGCGTCACGGTCACATTGTCAGGCGCTACGCCGCCCGTATTTGTCAGGGTAAAAATCAGTGAAACAGGTTCACCGGGAGACAAGATACCGTCGTCGCTTTTGCCGATTACGCTGTCGACACGAGCCGAGAGTTTAGGATGAGTCGCATAATCAGCATAAGTCGTCTCGAACGATTGCCGATAGGTGTTTGCATAGGCACCTGAATAAGCTGCAACCGATTCAGCCTTGAACTGACGGTCGAACTCCTGAATCATGCCGCTCTGCTGCGCGATCTTTTGCCCCAACTGTGTGCCGACGATGTTGCCGTAGTTGAGGCCATGCTCATAGCCCTGATAGGCACCCTGCGAGAAATAGTATGCGATATAGTCGCGATATGCTTTTTTAAAACCGCGCTCGAATGCATCCTGCAGGTTGATACTCTTGAATTTCGGATTGCCCTTGTCGTCCTTACCATCGGCTACTTTAAGAGGGTCGCGATAGCGGGCATAAACACCGCTGCGATCACCTCGGCGTTGCCACATATTCCAATCCTCAGACTCGCGACTGCCGTACGTCCAGCGGCTGCTGTCGTAGTTATAGGATCCATCGACAGCCCAGTATTGCCAGATATGCATATTGCCATCGCGCTCGGCATAGACGTTATCCCAACTACTGTAGGGATCGAGCCGGTCAAGGCTGGTCATGTCCTGCTGGAGTATCTGCTGCGACGTTTTTACGATGGCAGGTCCATGGGTCCGATAACCGTTATCCACGCCGAGGTAGTGAGTCTGGTGAATCGCGACCTGCTGGCTGGGCAACTGACCTTTACCCACTGCGCCCCAAAAGCGCGCTGATGCTTCAGAAGCGCCGGCCGTATTGCCGTCGCTGGTCCCCTGAGTAGCACCCATGTCGCGCGCTGACTGCATATACTGACTAAAGCGGCTCGCCTGGTTAACCTGCCCCGCTCCAGCTTGTATTTGGCTCGCATCCTGCTGATGTGCCAGCGCCGTCTGATTCAAGCCGCGCGCGTAACCTTTCAGATAACCTTCCTTAAATCCATTGGCAGTCCCCCAATGCTCCGCCAGACGCGTTCCCTCCACTACACCAGCATCACAGGCGTGATCTACCTCGTCGGGTTTAAGTTTGGAACACTCGTCCGAGGCATTCGGGCGATAGTAACGGCTCACCCCCACCTCACTTGAACTGTAATCTGCAAGCACGCTATTGCCTGCCAGGCTGGTTAAAATAACTGAGGCGAGAAAGTATGTTTTCATTTGCATGGCGTATTACCTGATAAATAATTTGATAGTAATCAAATTGTTACAAAAAACATCGACCTGTAAATTATTGCTGTGGCGCCTTATTCCCCTGATGCGATGTAGCACAGATGCGCTACAATGCGCGCATTACTTAATACTTTGGAGTTCGCCATGTCCACGACCACCATACGTTTGCCGGAAGAGCTGAAATTCCGCGTTGCGGCGGCAGCGAAACGCGCCGGTACCAGCACGCACAGCTTCATTCTTGATGCCATTGCGCAAAAGACAGCGCAGGAGGATTTGCGTGCTGACTTGGATGCCCAAGCCGAAGATCGCTATGCCCGTATCGCAAGTTCCGGGAAAACGATACCGTGGCAGGAAATGCGCGGCTATCTGGAAGAACGCATTGCCGGTAATACGCCAACCCGCCCGCTGGCTCAAAAACTGGCACGCTAACCGTGTCGCGCATCGAATTAGCAGCGGAAGTCGCAGACGATTTTGATCGCATTCTGGATCACCTTTTACATTATCAAATTGAAAATCCGGCGCTGCGTATTCGGGAGATCATCGAAGCGATCAACGTGCTGGAACACAACCCCATGATTGGTCGCCCCTCGAGTAACGACAAGCGAGAACTGGTGATCGGTCGTCGCTCGCATGGCTATATTGCCTTGTACCGTTACGTCCATGAAATTGATACCGTTTTTGTGCTTGCCGTGCGCAGCCAGCTGGAAGCCGGCTATGCGTAGCATCCAATCGGTATAATCCAGCCCGTAAGTCGTAGCAAATAAATAGAAATCAATCGAATCTGACCCTATTGATTTTGCTTGACCCTATTGATTTTGCTCGTCAATGAAATCGACACCGTTTTTGTCCTCGCCGTACGCAGCCAACAGGAAGCTGGCTATGCATAGCATCCAATCGGGATAATCCAGCCCGTAAGTCGTAGCAAATCAATAGAAATCAATCGAATCTGACCCTATTGATTCGTGACCCTATTGATTTCGTGAGTAACTCCCTTGATTGATGACGCGGTTAACGCTGCGAGTAAATTCTGCTTTTTAGAGCCATTTTTTTGCCCTGGAAGCTTCCTGTTGATTGCTCTGGGCTTCTTGTCAACCTCTCGCGGGTTGCGAGCGAGAGGTGTGAAATTGTTTTTAACCGGTGCTATGTTTCCAGCGAAGGCTATGCCGTGCCCACCGAATGAAATGTAGTCGCTACCGAACGCTATGCCGTGCCCGTCGAATGCGATGTGCTCTTCACCGAATGTTCTGCCGTGTTCACAGAAGAATATGTGGGTTGCACAGAATGGTGTGCGGTGTCGGCAGAGGGGTGTAACTTGCCTGTCAACCGCTGCAACCGAGGCTTCAATCGAGCTATTTTGCAGTCCGCGTCATGCTGAAAATCTCTGCAAATCCTGAGCGCGGACGATAACGGCAAGTCAATAACGAATCAATTCTCGACTAAGCCACTCTTCGACCATCTACTCGTCAATTAACACCATATTAGCTCCCTTAGCCAGTCTGCCATAAGCTCATTGAAATGCGCACGCTATAAATACAGCGGGACACAATTTAGCAGCTTCTCCCCCAGCTTAGATATTAGCCACATAACTGTGCAGCAAAAATCACAGTGCGCACCGCCTCTAAATAAGAGGCCGTCCCGCAATAATCACCCTTACCGGTTGCGCATATGGTCGGCCACTTTGGTGAACGCGTCCGATAATTCTTGACGTAAAGCCGCATCATTCACCACCTCATTCAACGCTTGATTCATGCACAGCATCCACTGGTCGCGCGCGGCATCATCAATCGCGAAGGGCAGATGACGGCGGCGCAGCATCGGATGTCCGTACTCTTCAACGAACAGTTGCGGCCCGCCCATCCAGCCGGATAAAAATTTGAAGAGCTTATCGTTTGCGCTTTGCAGATTTTCCGCGTGCATCTTGCGTATGCCATAGGCTTCGGGCAATCCGTCCATCAACTGATAAAAGCGGGTGACCAGCTCGCGAACTTTTTCTGCCCCGCCAATACGTTGATAGTGTGACATTTCCCCGTCTGACATCGTTACCACTCCCTGAATGAAACACCCAGACCCAGCGTTGTCTGACGGTGATTGTAATCAATCATGCTCTCGCCGTAGCCCGTGCCGAATTGCGCATGCAAGCGCGCCGCATGGCCCAATGAAACGGGAATAGACCAGTCCAACTGGGTGAACCCGATGGTTTGATTAAAATTGAGATTATTGCGCAACAGCAGGGAAACGGCCTGCGATTTACTGTCCGGCTCCCAGCGCGCGACCAGATCCCCGCGTCCAAGATAATGAACAATATCAGGATTGTCATCCGTCGCCGCCTTTTCAGGGATGCGCCACCAACCGCGCGCCAGCACCGAGACGTTATCCCACTCCCAGCCGCCCTGCGCATACAGCCGGTTCCAGCTGCGCGACTCCGGGTTAGTCCGCCCGTTCGATTGATGTACAAACCCCAGATTGAGCAGTTTCCATCCCGACTCCCTGCCCGTACCAAAGGTGGCAATCAGTTCCGGCTCGTAATTCGTTTCACGAAACGGCGATGAGTTGCGCGAATTAAAGACCTGCCAGTGCGATTGCTGTGTGTACGCTCCCCACACGCGCAACGTTTTTAGTCCCCACAGATCAATATTGTCCAGCGAGCCGACATCTGTTTTGAAACTTAACTGAAACTTAGCCTCGAGCGCATCCATATTGTAAGGCGTTAAGACGGTATGAGCGGGAGCAGGCGAGCTGGGCTGAGTATTCGTCTTGCTGGTATCGCGCACAATCAGATAGCTTTGCTTATGCGGTTGCAGACGATCTAAGGTGCTCGAATCACGGCGGGTGTGATTGTCCAGATTCCATACCCGCGTCAGATAGGAGCGCGGACTCCTCTGAACGACCGGCTCATCCTTCTGAATCACCTGTTCGGCCGTTTGCTGCACCCCCTGCGCGCTTGCCGGTGCAGGTAACAACGCCGCATCGAAACATTTCAGGCGCTGCTCCGCATCATTTTTAAAAGTCTGCGCACAGATTGCAAACGCATCGGCATAAGCCGAAGGCGTTAAACTCAAAAGCACGAATGCCACGATTTTTGATTTATTTTTCATAAGGCTCACATCAAACAAAAACGCGCCAGTATCCGGTAATTTGACGCGACAGACTCCAACAACACAAATTCACGGACATCCCAGCAAACCTGCAACATCTCGGGCAGCGGATTATCCGTCCAATGCGCATTGCGCAACAGCGTGGCATGAGGCTTATAGTCACGCCGCTCAAACACGAAGTGATGACGGCGCAAACTTCGTTCCAGTTCACGCACCAATTCTATCAGTTGAGGCGGCACGGTGCGGGGCGCAGCATACACAATGTGATTGTGCCCCCAGTAATGCGCCTCATCAAAACAGAGTTCAAAGCGCTCGACACTCACCTCACAAGCGGCCAGCTTTAATGCTTCAAGTCGTCCAGCCTCAACTTCGCCTAAAAACACCAGCGTGGTATGCAGCGTCTCGGCGCGCATCACCCGCCCGCCACAGCAGGCTAAAAGCGGCGGCGGCCAACCGGCAAGCCCGTCCCGCTCGGTCTTATCTGGCCATAGCGCGAAAAAAACGCGGGCCGTTTTCAGGTTCATCTCCATGCGATATTTTATCCGTAATCAGGTCAGGGTCGAGCGTGTCGCTGCAATCAGGTAAAATACGCGCCAGACAAATATTAAATTCGGCAGCGCTCCCCCGCCGGCTGCCGCAAGGAACATCATGACCGTGCGTTTACGTGAAATCCCCTATAACTACACCTCGTTCTCCGATCGTGAAATCGTCCAACGACTGCTAGGCTCTGAAGCCTGGGACATCATCAATACCCTAAGAGGCGAGCGCCGTACCGGGCGCTCCGCACAGATGCTCTACGAAGTGCTGGGCGACATTTGGGTCGTGACGCGCAATCCGTATTTGCAGGACGATTTGCTGGGCAACAAAAAGCGGCGCGGCGCGCTGATCGAAGCTCTGCACCACAGGCTCAATGCAATCGACGAGCGGCGTCAGGACAATGTGATCGTCAAACGTCTACTCGAACTGGCGCGCGATGCGGTGAATCAGTTTGCTGATGAATTCGACCATACCCTGCGTTTACGCAAACGGGCCTTGCGCGAACTCACCCGCATCACTCGACGCGACAACATCCAATTCGATGGTCTGGCGCGTGTCTCGCACGTCACGGATGCGACCGACTGGCGCGTAGAATATCCTTTCGTCGTGCTGCACCCGGACACGGAAGAAGAAATCGCCGCACTGGTGCGCAGTTGCATCACACTAGGACTAACCATCGTACCCCGAGGAGGCGGCACAGGTTACACGGGAGGCGCCGTACTGCTGGATAAATTCTCAGCCGTAATCAACACCGAAAAGCTCGATGCGATTTCCGCTATCGAACAAACCATCCTACCCGGCCTTAACACCCCTTACGCCACCATCCATTGCGGTGCAGGGGTCGTGACACGGCGCGTGATGGAAGCGGCGGAGAACAACGGGCTGGTGTTCGCCGTTGATCCAACGTCCGCCGATGCCTCCTGCATAGGTGGCAACGTCTCGATGAACGCGGGCGGTAAAAAAGCCGTGTTATGGGGAACGGCGCTGGATAATCTGGCCTCATGGCGCATGGTGACACCGGACGGACTGTGGATGGAAGTTGAACGCCTTGATCACAATCTGGGCAAGATCCACGATGTCGCCAGTACCACTTTCCGAATCAGCCGCTTTGAAGTGGACGGTAAAACGCCGCACGGCGCGCCTGAAATCCTTTCCATCGCCGGCAGCGCCTTCCGTAAAGCAGGGCTGGGCAAGGACGTAACGGACAAGTTCCTCTCAGGCCTGCCGGGCATCCAAAAGGAAGGCTGCGACGGCATCATCACCTCGGCGCGCTTTATTTTGCATCGCGCCCATACTCACACCCGCACGGTGTGTCTCGAATTCTTCGGTCAAGTCAGAGAAGCGGTCCCGGCCATTGTTGAAATCACCGAACTATTCAAACCAAGCGCGGATAACCCCTCCCCCTTCTCCCTTCCCCCTTCCCAGGTTTTCTTAGCCGGCCTCGAACATCTGGATGAGCGTTATCTCAAAGCGGTAGGCTATGCCACCAAATCGCGTCGCGGGACGCGGCCCAAAATGGTACTGATTGCCGATGTAGTGAGCGATGATGCTGATGCCGTGGCGGCGGCCGCATCCGAAATTGTGCGGCTGGCCAATCTGCGTCACGGCGAAGGGTTTATCGCCGTATCCCATGATGCGCGCAAAAAGTTCTGGCTGGACCGCGCCCGCACCGCCGCGATCGCCAAACACACCAACGCTTTCAAGATCAATGAAGACGTGGTGATCCCGTTAGCGCGCATGGGTGACTATTGCGACGGCATTGAACGCATCAATATCGAACTGTCGCTCTCCAACAAAATCGAGCTGCTGGGTGCCTTAGATGAATTTTTTGCAGGCGACCTGCCGCTGTATTATCAGGACGATAAACAACTGGGCGATGCCGAACTGTTAGGCAACCGCGCGGAAGAGGCGAAAAAGCTGCTGACCGAGGTCCGTACACGCTGGGAATGGCTGCGCGACAATCTGGATAAACCTAGTCCGAAGTCGGAAGACGTAAGTCCTGAGTTAACAGCGACTAACAACTTACGTCTTACGTCTGGCAACTCAACGGTTTTCGAAGCCCTGCAAGATCATTCCATACGCGCATCCTGGAAGCTGGAATTGCGCGAGCCGCTGCGACATCTCTTCAGCGGCAGCACCTATCAGCCGGTGCTGGAGGGTTGCAATGCAGCGCACCAGACCGTACTCAAAAGCCGCGTCTTTGTTGCCTTGCACATGCACGCGGGTGATGGCAACGTACATACAAATATTCCAGTAAATTCAGATAATTACGAGATGCTGCAACAGGCATACCGCGCCGTTGACCGCATCATGCAACTGGCTAAAGATCTGGGCGGGGTGATTTCCGGCGAGCACGGCATCGGCATCACCAAGTTCGACTATCTGGACGAAAGCGAGATCGCGCCGTTCATCGCCTATAAAAAACTGGTCGACCCGGAAGGCCGCTTTAACAAGGGAAAACTGCTGCCCGGCAGCAATCTTGACCGCGCCTATACGCCAAGCTTCAACCTGATGGAGATGGAGAGTCTGATTCTGGAGAAAAGCGAACTGGGCGAAATTGCCGATTCGATCAAGGACTGCCTGCGCTGCGGCAAATGCAAACCGGTCTGCACCACCCATGTGCCGCGCGCCAATCTGCTGTACTCGCCGCGCAACAAAATCCTCGCAACCTCGTTGCTGGTCGAGGCTTTTCTGTATGAAGAGCAGACGCGACGCGGCATCTCCATCCAGCATTTCGACGAATTTAACGATGTGGCCGACCATTGCACCGTCTGCCACAAGTGCCTGAATCCGTGTCCGGTGAACATCGATTTTGGCGATGTCTCGATGGCAATGCGCAATTTTTTACGCAAGCAGAACCAGAAGAAATTCAATCCAGTAACCGCAAGCTCGATGCTGTTCTTAAATGCGACCGACCCGCTGACCATCAAACTGATGCGCAAAGTGATGATCGAGTGGTCGTATAAAGCGCAGCGCATCGGCCATCAAATTGCCAAGCGACTGGGACTGTTTAAGAAGCAAATCGCGCACCCGCCCTCATCTGTCGGCAAGCCTAGCATCAAGTCGCAGGTGATCCATTTCATCAACAAACCGATGCCGGGAAATCTGCCGAAAAAGACCTCGCGCGCGCTGCTCGACATCGAAGACAGCAGCGTGATCCCGATTATTCGCAATCCGAATCTCAATAGCGAAGAGCAGGACGCGGTGTTCTATTTCCCCGGTTGCGGCTCAGAACGACTGTTTGGTCAGGTGGGACTGGCCACACAAGCCATGTTGTATGAAACGGGCGCAATTACCGTGCTGCCGCCGGGCTACCTGTGCTGCGGTTATCCGCAAAATGCCTCAGGTCAGAGCGACAAGGCCGGTCAGATCACCACCGATAATCGTGTGCTGTTCCATCGTGTTGCTAATACATTGAATTATTTGAATATTAAGACTGTCATCGTGTCGTGCGGCACCTGCATGGATCAATTGCTCAAATACCAGTTCGACAAGATCTTCCCCGGTTGCCGGTTGCTCGACATCCATGAATATCTGCTGGAAAAGGAAGTTACCCTGGCTAGCAAGGGTAAGTCCCTTTCGGCGAACAACAACAATAATAGCCTGAGCCATAAGGACGTGGCCCTGGCAGGCGTTGAAGGCACGCGTTACATGTACCACGAACCGTGCCACTCGCCGATGAAGACGCATCAAACGCAAAAGGTAGTCGATACGCTGATGGGAACCACGGTGCCGATCAACGAGCGCTGCTGCGGCGAATCCGGCACCTTCGGTGTTGCACAGCCGCATATCGCGACCCAAGTCCGTTTCCGCAAGGAAGAAGAAATGAGAAAAGGGGCGGATGCCTTGCGCGCTGACGGGTTCACCGGCGACATCAAGATACTCACTTCCTGCCCCGCCTGTCAGCAAGGTTTGAGTCGCTACAATGATGACAGCGGCACGACGTCCGATTACATCGTCGTCGAGATGGCCAAACATTTACTCGGGGATAACTGGATGGCCGAATTTGTTGAAAAGGCAAACAATGGCGGCATCGAGCGCGTGCTGCTCTAAGCGATGCTGACCCTGCCGCTTGAACCGACTGACGATCGCGCCCATCCTATTTTCAAGGATGCGGCCGGTTGCGAAAAATGGTTGAATCAGCTGCAATTAACCAATCTGCAACAGGCTCACGGCCGTCTGCTCGGCGAGCTATGCGAATTGAACCGCTACCCGATGCGCGGGCAGGACAGGCTGGACATCCTCGAATTATTGTGTGAGACGGTGGGGTTTATACAGGCGGATCTGGCCAAAAAACTAGTCGATAAAGCGCTGCCTTTAAACGATGCCGACTTACTGACCTTCAAATCCCTCTTGCAGCTGTGGCAGGCGATGATTGCCGGTTACCAGCGGGGCTTGCAATCCTTCATCTCCGGCGAGAAACAACTGGCCGGACACGGCGCGCTACTATGCCAGCGCTGCCTGCATTTCATCGGCCTTGAAATACTCGAGCACCTGCGCACCGGCTACGAATGTCCGTCCCAACTTTGGCACCAGTTGCATGAGCTATATGCCTACGCAGAACAACAAAATTTTCATCACACTGCCCCCGCTATCCTGCCCACCCCCCAGTGCACCTATATCAAGACGCTACTAGCCTGCTACGCCAATCCGGCTCAACTGACGCGCTGGCAATTACAGCAAATTGACGCCTGGCTCTCGCTTTGGAGCAACACACTCACCACAGTCATGCACTGCGCCGTCAGCCCCAACGAAGCGCCGCCGCTGTTGATTGATTTATCGGGCAGTCAGGGATTACAGACTAGCCTCCCAGGCAATACCTCCGTGCGCTACCTGCCGATGATGCCGCTGAGCAAGCTGCTGCGTGTCAAAATTATTTTATTGCAACAAGGACAAACGCCGCTACAAGTGGGCTTAGGCAATCAATCCGACAGTCATGCCTGTCTTGAACTGCTCACCCTGTTACACCAGAACTGGTGTGAGAACAAACATCTTAGGGCGTGCGCAAGGCACCCCACCGAACTACCGGCAACGGTTTACTGCGATGCGGAACACCTCTTTCAAACCAGGCTCTTCAGTGCTGACAGCACGGGCGCGACCGATAGCACTCCGCAGCCGGAAAACTGGCAGATGAAAAATGAAAGTATTATGGGCGCATGCCTGATCCGCAGCGGAGCGGGCGACTCGAAATTAAAACGCCGGCAACTGATCGCACTGCGCACCTCGAATACAGCAGCGCTCGCGGCCACCGTCTGGATTCAGGTCAGGCAAGACGGCAAACTACAAACGGGCGTGAGATATTTTCCGGGACTGCCAGAGCCGGTACGCATCCGCCCGGTGAACCAGTCTATCCCGGCGGAATACGCATTTTTGTTGCCAGCCCTGCCGGCGCTCAAAACGCCTGCCAGCCTGATACTGCCACGCAACGGGTTTGAGGCCGGCAGAGTGATCGAATTGATGCATCAGGATGGCCGGATTCTGCTGGCACAACTAGGTTTCAGCGTCGAACGCGGCCTCAATTTCGAACGCGTCAGCTTCACCCTTAAAAAATAACACCCCGTCAGACAATCCGTTTTTCGGGGAACACAAGCGAGAAGGTACTGCCGCACCCGTCTTCACTGAATACTTCAAGTTTAGCCTGATGGCGCAGCGCAATGTGTTTGACAATCGCAAGTCCCAATCCCGTACCGCCAGTCTCGCGCGAACGGCTGCGATCTACGCGGTAAAAGCGCTCAGTCAAGCGCGGAATATGCTGCGCCTCGATACCGATACCGCTGTCCTGCACTGAGAATACCGGCTGACCTGCGCGAATCGACCAACGCAAGCAGATCGTACCGCCATCCGGTGTATATCTCACCGCATTACTGACCAGATTGGAAAACGCGCTGCGCAATTCGTCCCGGTTGCCTGATAGTTTGGCAGGTCCGGTCGCGTCCATAGTGTGCTGGTGGCGTCCTCCGCTCAGCATTTCCCCGTCTTGACTGACCTCGTCCAGCAAAGAATACATATCGACTATCTCGATTTTCAACGGACTCTGATCGCTTTCCAGACGCGACAAGGTCAACAAATCAGACACCAGATGATCCATGCGACGCGCTTGCTCAGCCATCAGGTGCAAAGCACGCTGTATTTTATCGTGTGACAGATCCGGCATATCCTGCAGGTTTTCGACAAAGCCATTCACCACCGTTAAAGGCGTGCGCAATTCATGTGACACGTTTGCGACAAAGTCGCGCCGCATGGTTTCGATGCGTTCGAGCTGCGTAATGTCGCGACTGATCAGCAATCGCTTGTTGCTACCGTAAAAAACCAGCTTGATGGACAGCACCATATCGTCATGACGGGCAGACCGCATCACCAGCGGTGCTGCAAAATCACCCGCCTGCAGATAATCGATAAACTCCGGCTGACGCACCAGATAGGTGATGTCCTGCATGATGTCGCGTTGCGCATTCAGACCGAAGTGATGTTCGGCCAGCGGATTACACCATTCAATCCGGTTCGCATCAGTCAGGCTCGCCACGCCCTCCGGTAAGGCTGCGGTCGCCTGTTCGATATTGAGCAGTTCATTGGCTAATTTCTGCTTGGTCAACTTGTGGCGTTTAACCATTTTATACAGCCGCGAGAACAATTCGTCCCAGATGCCGTCAGCCTCCGGGATGGTCTCGATGCGCGCTTCTTTGAGCCACTCGCCCAGGCGGTACAATTGCCGGGCATGACGTATCATGACCATCAACAGTACCACCAGCAAAAAAATCAGCGCAATCGTGGCGGAAAAAATGCCCCACAACAACAGCGCCACCAGTGCGCTGAAAATGACTGGCATGCTCACCCGTATCCAAAATTCCTGCAAGCGACCCCCTGATATAACTATCTGAACGATAAATCAATCAACTGTTGATTGAATAGCGATAACCACTGCCCCGCACAGTCTGTATCAACCCATCCAGACCACTTGCCTCAAGGGAGGCTCGTAAACGCCGGATATGCACATCGACCGTGCGCTCTTCGACAAACACCTGCGTCCCCCATACCTGATCGAGCAATTGCGTGCGACTATACACGCGCTCGACATGAGTCATAAAAAAATGTAACAAGCGAAATTCGGTCGGCCCCAGTTCAATCGACTGGCCTTTGGCCGTCACGCGATGGGACGTCGGCGATAACTCAAGCCCCCCTGAGGCTACTTTATCTTCAGACAAAGTCGGGATATGCCGGCGCATCACGGCACGGATGCGCGCCATCAACTCGCGCGGCGAGAACGGCTTGGTGATGTAATCATCCGCGCCCGACTCCAACCCCAGCACCTTATCGCGCTCGTCACCACGCGCCGTCAACATGATAATCGGCACATCCTTGGTGCGCGCTTCCGAACGCAACTGCTTTGCCAGCACCACCCCACTGGTCGAGGGCAACATCCAGTCAAGCAAGATCAGATCCGGCGCATGATCGCGTATCTGCTGCCATGCCTCTTCAGCGTCGCTTGCGCGCAAGGCCACAAAGCCTGCCTGAGTCACATTAAAAACCAACAATTCCTGTATCGCCGGTTCGTCTTCCACAATCAAAATCTTTGCACTCATCATGACTCCCTCCATTGAGTTTGCCAGAGTATGAAGAATTTATGACAGTATGATGACACAGCTTAGCTTATCTGGCGGGCAGGACGATGGCGCAACATCCTTTTCGGCAGCAAAGAACCTGTCAGCATGCCGGCAATACTGCACAGCAAACCGACCAGTTGCGGCGGCCAGACCGTCCCGCTGTAGAATTTTTCCATCAGCAGCCAGGAAATCAGACCCAGCGCAATTGACAACAGCGCGCCCCGGTTATTGGCGCGTTTCCAGTAAAGTCCGAACGCTAAGGGCACGAACGCGCCCACCAGCGTGATTTTATAAGCGTTTTCAACCATCTTGAAGATGCTGGCGTTGGAATGCAGCGCAAACCACAGCACGATGCAGCCGAAAGTCACCACGATAATGCGCATGGTGCGCAGCATTTGGCTGTCGCTCATATGTTTTAAGGCAAAGTGCTTGAGGATATTTTCGGTGAACATCACTGACGGCGCGAGCAAAGTAGCGGAGGCCGTGCTCATAATCGCCGACAGGAGTGCGCCGAAGAAAAAAATCTGCGCGATCAGTGGCGTATGCGTCAAAATCAGGGTCGGCAGCACCATCTGCGAGTCGGTTGAGATCAAATCACCGAATACCTTAGGATCGATCAGCGTCGCGGCATAAGCTAAAAACATCGGCACAAAGGCAAAGCCGAAATACAGCACGCCGCCTAACACCGAACCTGTCACGGCCGTTTTTTCATTCTTCGCCGAGGTCATGCGCTGAAACACATCCTGTTGTGGAATCGACCCTAGCATCATGGTGAGCAGCGCACCGGCAAAGGGAATCCAGACCTCATAGCCGCCGTGCGGCAACAGTTGCAGACGTCCTGAATCCTGTGCATGGCTGATCACGTGCGCCGCGCCGCCCGCATCATGCCCCACCAGCACCGCGATGAGCAGCATGCCCGCCATAATGACGGTCATCTGCACAAAATCGAGCAGCGCGACAGACCACATCCCGCCAAACATGGTGTAGCCCAGTACAATCGCCGTGCCGATCACCATGCCGGTCGACTGAGTGATCGCACCGCCGCTCACCAGACTGAACACCAGCCCCAGCGCGGTGACCTGAGCGGACACCCAGCCCAGATAGGAAATCATGATGCAAATGGTCATGATCAGCTCGACCGAGCGACTGTAGCGTGCCCGGTAGTAATCCCCTATGGTCAGCAGATTCATGCGATACAAACGACCTGCAAAAAACAATCCGGCGATGATTAGGCACAGACTCGCGCCAAACGGGTCCGCCACCACGCCACTTAAACCGTCTTTGACAAACGCGGCTGAAATCCCCAGCACCGTTTCCGCGCCGAACCATGTGGCGAACACGGTCGCCGTCACCACGGGCAGGGGGAGATTGCGCCCGGCCACCACAAAATCTCGCGCATTGTGCACCCGCGTCGAGGCGTACACCCCGATACCGATCGACAACAGCAAGTAAACAGCGACAAAACCAATCAACATGATGCGTCCACCACGGCAAGCGCTTTATCAATCTCATTGACAACAGCCAGATGCTCACGAACAAATATCGCGATGTGCGCCTCTGTTGCCGCATCAGTGAGCTTTTGTTTAAAAGCCAACTCAAGGTCGCGACTGATGCTCGAGAGTGTTAAAAAACCCAACATTTTCAGTGTAGACTTTGCGTTATGCATGAGTCGCTCGACTGAACTCCAATCGCGCGACGCAAAAAGTGACTGCAAGGAGTTCCCGTCATCCCGTTGCGAGCGCACAAACTCTTGCAACAACACAAGATACATGTCGCAATCGCCATCGAGACACAGCAGGCCCGCCTCAACATCCATCCCCTTAATCGACGCGAGTCTTTGAGGGCATGGCCTCGCTTCGGCAGGCGGCGTGCCCACCACATCAACGCCCTCCCATTTGAGCCATTTTTCAAGAACTCGATCCAACTCCGCCTGCTGCACCGGCTTGACCAGATAGTCGTCCATCCCCGCATCAATACATTGTTGACGATGCTCTATCATTGCATGGGCCGTCATCGCAATGATGGTGATGCGCTCGTTCGATTCGCCGCAGGTGCCCGCGCGTATTGCTTGAGTCGCAGTCAGGCCATCCATCACCGGCATCTGGCAATCCATCAAAACCAAATCAAAACGGTCTTGCTGCAAACAAGCGATCGCTTCCACGCCGTTATTCGCCACCACGACCTCCTGAAAGCCGCGTTTTTTGAGCAAGGCCACCGCCACCTGCTGATTGACGAGATTGTCTTCCACCAGCAGCAGTCGATGGTGTTTTTTCAACTGTTCGCTGACCGAATCTCGTCTAATAAGCGGAGCCTCTTCATCGCACATTAACGCAGTCGTTGACAGGACTGTCATCAATGTCGTGTGCAGGGTATGGCTTTTCAAGGGTTTGGACAGATGGGCGGAAAAACCCAGCGCGCGCAGCCGTCGCGCATCGCCGCGCTGCCCGGCTGATGTCATCATCACCAAACGCAGTTCCGCAAGCTTGGGCTCGGCCTTGACCATGCCGGCCAGATTCTCGCCGTGCGAATCCGGCTTGCTCATATCGACGATCACCAGACGATAGGGGTCATTTCCCTCTTCCGCCTGCAGCAGTTTTGTAAAACCGTCCTCAACACCTTCGGCTTCATCATGACGAAAACCCCAGCGGCTGAGAAATCCGGCCAGTACATAACGGTTAGTTGCATTGTCGTCAATAATGAGCATCCGTGTATTTGCAAAGTCGGCGAACTCATCAATCGATGCCGCCGCCACCGCTGCGCTCAAAGGTTTACGCAAGGAAAGGGTAAACCAGAAGGTCGCACCTTCGCCAGGTCGGCTTTCAAGGCCAATGTCGCCACCCATCAAGTCGACCAGCTGCTTGCTGATGGCGAGTCCTAAACCTGTGCCGCCATATTTTCTCATGACCGAATTATCCGCCTGACTGAACGCCAAAAACATCTGCGCCTGTTTATCAGCCGCAATGCCGATTCCCGTATCGCGCACTGAAAAACGCAGCAGCACACGCTCTGCATTTTCGTGCGCTAAATTAAGGGTGAGCGCGATCTCGCCCTGCTGCGTAAACTTCACCGCATTGCCCAGCAAATTACTCAGTATCTGCCGCAGCCGCCCCGGATCACCATTCACCCGCACCGGCACGTCAGCTGCAATGTCGCTGGTCATTTCAACCTGTTTTTCCTGTGCGCGAATGGCGAACACATCGAGAGTATCTTCGATCATCCCCCTCAGATCGAAGTCGATTTCCTCAAGACTGAGCTTGTGCGCTTCGATTTTTGAAAAATCCAGAATGTCGTTGATGACGGTCAGCAAGGCATCCGCGCTGCTGTGTATGATACGGGCATACTCGGCCTGCTCAGCATTGAGCGCGGTATCCATCAGCAACTCACTCATGCCCAGCACGCCATTCATCGGCGTGCGAATTTCATGGGACATATTGGCAAGAAACTCGCTCTTAGCTAGGCTGGACGAATCGGCGGCTTCCCGTGCTTTGATCAGCAACTGCTCGTATTCACGCTGTTTAACCTGATCTTCGAATAGCTGACTCGACATTTGATTGAAGCTGCGTGTCGTAACGGCCAATTCGTCATGGCCTGTCAGTGCAACGTGATAGCCCAACTCACCGGAGGCCAGTCTGCGCGCGCCCTCTTCGAGACGTGCCAGCTGCCGGGTCAAATAGGTACCCAGCATAAAGGAGAACAGTGCCACCAGCACCATTTCTATCGCCGCGATCAACAGACTCCATTGCCTGGCTCGCGCAAATGTTTCCTGAAGATAGGAGACGTCGATCCCCATTTCGACGTATCCGAATGTTTCTCCGCCCACCATAACAGGAAACTGAACATCGTAGATGCCATCGGACACCGTCGCCAGATTATTGTCGGCAACGAAGGCCCGCCCCTGCAGACTGGAGGGACCGGCAGCAGCCAGCATGTGATTTTCCATGTCGCTTATGCGCACATAGGCAACATCCGAATTTCGTTCAAGTTCTGCTGTAAAGGATTGCAATCTGGCCAAGTCCATCCCCAGCAGACTGTCTTTAACCATGGAGGTAAACGTCTCCGTCGTGGTCGTGATATGCCGTTGCAGCTGCGTTTCGTTGGAATCGCGCAAAAAACCCATGACGCTAACAATCAACGCGGCCAGCAGCAAAGCTTCAATTAGTGCAATGCCCAGTATGGTTTTAAGCCTGAACGACATCACTCAACCCGTGTGTCGAGTTCGGTGATATTCAACTGGCGAATATCATCCCAGTCCGCATCAAGTGCCGCCTCAATTCCTTTGAAGCCGATCAGTTTGAGTTTCTCTTGACCTGTCGAATCCTCCGCCATCGTAGAGAGTGTCGCGAGCAGTTTTTTGATCACCTCTTTCGGCAAACCGGGATGACTGGCAATGGCATGAGGCGTGTAGGCCGGCGTCATCCACAGCACACGCAGATCCTTTTTCACCGACTCGTCCAGCATATCAAAAGTACGGACGATGCCGCCGCCCGCAGGATAAAGGCCGTGCGCCACGTTGAGATAAACCGAATCATGAGATGAAACAAATTTCGCGGTGAAACTCACGCCCGCCTTGCGCAGCGCAGCGCGGGGCAAGATGCTCGCAGCAAAAGCGGCCGGCGCCGGAAACACCAGTGTTGCGGCGTTCAGTTCCTTGATTTCCTTGACAGGACTGTCGCGTCGCACCACGAGTATCCCCTTGAGTTTGCGATCTTTTTCCTTGGCCATAGCCTCATAGCCTGATTTTTTGTGGAACACCGTGTAGTGATACGGGTTCATATAGGCAAAATCGTATGCGCCTTCAGCCAGTCTCTTTTCAAAAGCGGGGATATCCGGTGCGGTCGCGAAACGCAGTTTGACACCGCTTTGTGCTGACAGCCAATTGAGAAATGGTAACCAGGTTTCGGCCATTTCAGAGGCCGCCTGCTGGGGCACCACGCCAAATGTGTATACTTTTTCTGCCGCGAAGGCCCACGGCGCCAGTATCAACATCATAACAAACAGTACCGCCTTAACTATTTTCATCACTCGTCCCGATTCAACCGTTTGGCCGCGAAGTCTCAAAATAACATTCAAAACCTACTCGCAGTGCGGATATTAGCACGGCGTCCGAATAAAAAAACCACCGGCTTGCCGCTTTCTTGAAGGGGAATAATTGCGCAGCACCGTGCCGCTCGCGATATGAAAATATATAAAAATAGCGATCACTATCCGGCTACGCGACATCCCCCAGTAAATCGCTCTGGATGTCGATAAAATCGTCTTCGGAAATACCCAAAAGTTCCAATGAAACTTTACTGCTGTCAGAAAACATCAACTCGTCCCCCTGAAAAGGGCTGCTGATCAAGCACTCCACTCTTTCGGCCAGATTCACCACGGCGGCCATGTAAGCATTTTCTATCGGCAAACTGTCGGGGATTGATTCGACCGCATGATGATATCGGGTGGCCTGACTGACGATATCTGGCATACCCCATTTCTCCAGTATCAGCGCGCCGAGTTCTGAGTGATTGCTAGCTTCCGCATCGCTCAACAAATCAGCTTGCATCAAGTTATCGCTGTACTCTGATTGATCCAGCAATAAAAATATCCCCACGTCGTGCAGCAAGCCTGCGGTATAGGCCGTGTCCGCGGTAGAACTGCGGATCCCTGCATGCTTGAATAACTTTGCGGAAATTTCCGCAACTTTACGGGAATGCTCCCAGACTCTGGGGGCGTTAACGTTTTGCCGGCCCAGATCCTGCACTTTACAGGCCATTGCGATGCTCATCGACTTATTCAGCCCCAGGGTCATCACGGCATTGCGCACCTCGATAACTTTGCGCGCATAACCGAACAGCGGTGAATTGACGGTTTTCAAGATACTGATAGTTAAAGCAGGATCTCTGGAAATCAGAGCGACCACGCGCTCTAAATCCGGCTCTTCTTTTTTCATTTCCCGCAGCATGCCCATGACCACCACAGGACAAGGCGGAATCACGACCTTATCGAAATTAATGGAAAAATGGACCGAACTCATATTTTTTTCATCATAACTATTTGATTTTATTTAAAATAAATTTTAGGTGGGCGAAGCCTGAATCGAGGCAGCACAGGTTTCGCGTGCGCGCACCCAGACTTGGGATCCGGTATCACTGAAAATAAACAAAGCGGCTGCAAGCACTGAAAATTTGGCGCCGTGCCGACGCACACAGCTCAGATCAATCTGAAAATGGCTGATAAATGATGAGACTCATAAATGATATGGACAACAGGGTGCTAGATGCGCGCACTGTGAAAGGTGAAGCTGGCCGATAAGCCGGGTTCTGTCGTGGACAGTCATTCCTCTAGGCGTTTCGTTACCTGACGCTCAAGCAATCTACCCGCTGACGACGCGAGCCACGTCATAGTCAGCCTATTTGATCTTGCTCCGAATGGGGTTTACCCTGCCACTGATGTTGCCACCAGCGCGGTGAGCTCTTACCTCGCCATTTCGCCCTTACCTGATCCCGACTGCGAACAATCGGGCCATCGGCGGTATATTTTCTGTGGCACTTTCCATCACCTCACGGTGTCCGGCCATTAACCGGCATTCTGCTCTCTGGAGCCCGGACTTTCCTCCCCGCATCAAAGATGCGCGGCGACTGTCTAGCCAGCTTCGCTGCTGATTTTACCACCGAAGCGAGCTGGAATTTATTTTTTGATGAGCTGTATGACAACCCCCAGCGATTTCCACTGCTTCACTTCTTCCTGCAAAGCCGTCTCTGTCAGCGGATTTTGCTTCAACCAGCCCGCGTCAATCGCAAGGGAAAAATGAACCCCGTTACAACTGGCCGTCATCTCAGGCAGCACGACATCGCTTCGGTTGCGATAGAACAGCGCTGCCAGCCGCAAACTCATCACGAGCAAAAAGTCCTCCGGCTCCGTCAACAACCCTTGCAGTTTTTTCAGGCTGCCCCGGTGCGCTAAGGCCAGCAAACTCAGCCTGTTTTGCTCTTTCTTAGAAAATCCGGGCATATCGGCATTGGCAAGAATATACGCAGTATGTTTTTGATAGCCATTGTGCGCAACCCGTATCCCTACACCATGCAAATTGGCGACCCAGCCCAACACCTGCAGGGCGGGCGTATTCACCTCTGCACCGAAAAACTGCCTTGCCAGCACATCGGACAGCGTCGTCACGCGCGCTACCTGTTTCACATCAACGTGATAGCGACGCATGAAATGCCGAACGGTCACA
Organism: Nitrosomonadales bacterium; assembly: GCA_037137715.1. GTDB lineage: Bacteria > Pseudomonadota > Gammaproteobacteria > Burkholderiales > Gallionellaceae > Gallionella. Next base: position 35,232 of record JBAXJT010000005.1, on the reverse strand, counting down.
TCCCGCATATCATTGTTATGGAAACGTCCCCACAAATCGTAGAGCACGCCTTCTCGCAGTGCACTCAACCCCAACTGCATATGTTGTATGCCGAGTTCATCAAACGCAGCGTACATAATGGCAAATCCACCCGCGAGTGCCGGTAGCCTATCCGGACGCAGCCCCAGCAGCGTCAACTTGTGCACATCGCCCACTTTAAGCAGATGAGCCCGAAACAGCTCAAGACCTTCGCGCGTAATCCCGCTCCGGCTCCAGCCGTTCATCTCAAGAATCTCGACGATCGCCTTGGCAGTCCCTGATGAACCAATCGCCTTTTGCCACTGTCCCTTGTAGTCGGCAACGATATTTTGCAATTCACTGCGCGCGGCAAGCTCCGCCCGTGCCAAATTCTGCTTGGTGATTTTACCTTCAGGAAAGTACCGGCTGCTAACACTGACACAGCCCATATACAGGCTCTCCAGTTTGAGGGGCGTGAGACCGTGCCCGATAATAAATTCCGTCGAACCGCCGCCGATATCCATCACCAGCAACTGATCATCCGACTGCGGCAGGCCGTGTGCGACCCCCATATAAATCAGCCTGGCCTCTTCGCGGCCTGCGATCACTTCGATCGGGAATCCTAGCACCTGTTCGGCTTGGGCGATGAATTCTGCCGCGTTTTCGGCTACACGCAGCGAGTTAGTTCCCACCACACGCACCGCTTCCGGCGGCAAATCGCGCAGACGCTCACCAAAACGCGCCAGTGCGGCCAGCGCTCGCTGCTGAGCCGCTTCATCGAGATAATTATCGGCAGTCAGACCTGCGGCCAAGCGCACCGGTTCGCGCAAGCCGTCCAGCATGTACAACTGCTCGCCTTCCACCTTAGCCACCTGCAGCCTGAAACTGTTAGATCCTAAATCGACGGCGGCAAGAACGGGATGTTGTTCCATTGCTACAGGATTTCCCGTTCTATTTCATCGAGGGTAACGTGACGCACATCGCGCCCCTTCACCATATAGATGACATATTCCGAAATATTTTTGGCATGATCGCCAATGCGCTCAATGGCTTTAGCGACGAACAAAATTTCCAGCGAGGTCGAAATCGTGCGCGGATCTTCCATCATGAAGGTGATCAGATAGCGCATGATAGAGCGAAACTCTTCGTCCACCTGATCGTCCTGACGCACCACATCTGCTGCCATATGCACATCCAGACGCGCGAAAGCATCCAAAGACTTGCGCAACATATCCACGGCAATTTCAGACGCATGTTTCACTTCGTTGTAACGCGGAATCGCCAACCCGTGTTTTTGCGAAAGCATCTTGGCCATGCGGGCGATCTTTTCCGCCTCATCGCCGATACGCTCAAGGTCGGTAATCGTTTTAACCACCATCATCACCAGACGCAAATCGCTGGCAGTCGGCTGGCGGCGGGCGATCACCTGCGAACAGGCCTCGTCGATTTTGACTTCCATCGCATTGACGCGATGATCATCTTCAATCACGCGGTTCATCAGCGCCACATCGCCGTCCACTAAAGACACGATCGCGCTCTTGATCTGGCTCTCTACCAGTCCGCCCATTTGCAACACATAGGCGCGTATCGCTTCGAGTTCAACATCGAACTGCTTGGAGGTGTGATCACTGGTATTCATGGCATGACCTTATAGGATTAAACGGTATATTCTATAATAGGAATGTGACGGGTTTATGACAAGCACCAACGATTCCCCTTGAGTTAACAAGGGAAATCATGCAATCAGGCCGTCATCGTTTTCACGCCGTCAGCGGTACCCAGCAGCAGCACATCCGCCGCACGACGCGCGAACAGACCGTTGGTCACCACGCCCGCGATATGATCAAGTTGAGATTCCAACTCAACCGGATTCATAATTTTCAAGCCGTGCACGTCGATGATGATGTTACCGTTGTCGGTAGTAAAACCTTCGCGCAACATAGGCTGGCCGCCCAGTGCGACCAACTGACGCGCAACCGAACTGCGTGCCATCGGGATCACTTCAATCGGCAAGGGGAATTTACCCAGCACATCGACTAATTTGCTCGCATCGCACAGACAAATGAATTTGCGACTCGCGCCGGCCACAATCTTCTCGCGAGTTAACGCGCCGCCACCGCCCTTTAACATGTGCATATGTCGCGTAATCTCATCCGCCCCATCCACATACACCTCAAGCGCACCCGCATCGTTCAGCGACATGACTTCAATGCCGTGCCCCTGCAATCGTTTTGTCGACGCTTCAGAACTTGCCACTGCACCACGAATTTTGTTCTTGATTTTGGCCAATTCATCGATAAAAAAATTGGCGGTTGAACCTGTTCCCACACCCACAATACAATCAGCCGGTACATATTGAATGGCGGCCTGCGCTACTGCACGTTTCAAATCGTCTTGATTCATTATTTTTATCCTCCCAAAGTTTCGTAATTATTGCAGGAAATTTCAACTTTGGGTGAAGTGATCGAATCTGTCACTATAGGTACCACTAAGCAATGCGGCTGGTGGTAAGATTGCGCATAAAATTTATAACCGTCGGGAGGAATGAACATGCCAGAAAACTTGTCCGCAGCCTTAACCATTACCACCACGCCTTTTAGCGATCAGAAGCCGGGCACCTCGGGATTGCGAAAACGCGTGCCAGCCTTCCAGCAACCGAACTATCTGGAAAATTTCGTTCAGGCCATTTTCGACAGTATTTCACCGCCAGCAGGCGCGACGCTGGTATTAGGCGGCGACGGACGCTATTACAACCGCGAAGCAATCCAAATCATCTTAAAAATGGCTGCCGCCAACGGTTTTGGCCGTGTACTGGTCGGGCAAGGCGGCATCCTGTCGACGCCTGCTGCCTCCTGTGTGATCCGTAAATATGCGACGTACGGCGGCATTATCCTGTCGGCAAGTCACAACCCGGGCGGACCGGAGGGCGATTTCGGTATCAAATACAACACCGCCAACGGCGGGCCGGCACCTGAAAAAATCACCGAGGCCATTTTCGCACTGAGCAAAACGATGACACAGTACCGCATACTCGATGTGGCTGATGTCGCCCTCGACACCGTGGGCGACTATGCCATCGGCAAGATGACCGTATCTGTTATCGACCCGGTGAGCGACTACGCAGAACTGATGGAATCCTTGTTTGATTTTAATGCGATTCGCACCCTGATTGCCGGTGGATTCCGCATCAAATTCGATGCGATGCACGCGGTAAACGGACCGTATGCGCGCGAAATATTTTTAAACCGCCTGGGCGCACCGGCGGACAGCATCATGAACTGCGTGCCGCTACCCGATTTCGGCAACGGCCACCCCGATCCAAACCTGACCTATGCGCACGAACTGGTCGAGATACTCTATGGCGATAACGCACCGGATTTCGGTGCGGCCTCCGATGGCGACGGCGACCGCAATATGATTTTGGGCCGTCATTTTTTTGTCAATCCGTCCGACAGTCTGGCCATTCTGACCGCGAACGCGAAACTCGTCCCCGGCTACCGTGAAGGATTGGCCGGCGTGGCACGTTCGATGCCGACCAGCGCAGCGGTGGATCGCGTAGCTCTCGAGCTGGGCATTCCGTGTTTCGAAACACCCACCGGCTGGAAGTTTTTCGGCAATCTGATGGATGCGGGGAAAGTCACCCTATGCGGCGAAGAGAGCTTTGGCACCGGCTCATCTCACATCCGTGAAAAAGACGGGCTGTGGGCCGTCTTGTTCTGGCTCAACATTATCGCCAGTCGCCGCCAGTCTGTTGAAGAGATCACTCGCGAACACTGGGCGCATTTTGGCCGCAACGTGTATTCCCGTCACGACTTCGAGGCGATTCCGTCTGACGCTGCCAACGGCGTGATGAAGCACCTGACGGATAGTTTCGATAAATTGCCCGGGCAAAAATTCGGCAGTTACACCGTGGCGGTCTGCGACGACTTTAGCTATACCGACCCGGTCGATGGCAGCGTCAGCACGGGCCAAGGCTTGCGTATCCTGTTTACCGACGGCTCCCGCATCGTATTTCGCTTATCCGGAACCGGTACCGAGGGTGCGACCGTACGGATTTATCTCGAAGCGTACGACCCGAATGTCGCTAACCACCATCTGGACGCACAGGTCGCGCTGTCTGAACTGATCGGCATCGCAGGCGAACTCTCCGAACTCGCCACACGTACCGGACGGGTGCAACCGACGGTCATTACCTGACAACTAGGCGGCGTGGCTTGCCACGTCGCCGTCAGGTCTGCCGATCCTGCCGCTCAAACTTGGTTTTGGCGGCCACCAGCATACGCATCGTCGAGTCACCCTGCGTATGACTCTCAGCTAGCGACACATAGGCATTGCGTCGCTCGAAGGCTTTTAATTCGTGCGCCGCACGCGCCGCAATAATCTCATACAACACCGAACTCTCCCCGTGCTTAATCGCGCGTGCGGCAGCCTTTTCAGCTTCGGCATAACGTCCTTCAAAAAAGGCTCTGAGCGCCACATCGAGCAACTTGCGCGCATTATTTTTCGCGCGATCTGAACGAATTTTCTGCACAACAGAGGGCAATTGCGAGGTCGCGAGCAACAAATGAATCAACCAGTATCCGAATCCGAATACCAGCACAAACAACACCACAAAGAGTTTTAACGACACCTCGATGCGATAGGGCGGATACACCAGCAACACATAAGCCGTATTTTGCAACAGTGTACCCAATGCGACCGCAGCGGCAAACAATAGCAAAATCGAAATCAGATATTTCATTTCGCCGCCTTTTGCGAACGCAGGTTGTCTGCCGCCTTGTCATGACTTAAGCGATAGGTGCGCACCGCCTGCAAACTCCCCCCGATGTCGGGCAATTCAATTTCAATACTGGCAGCCGCCAACTCGCCCAATTCGCTCAGCATATGCGCGCCTTCAGCGGATTTCACATCAAAATAGCGCCGCGTCCAAAGCTGCGCCGTTTTAAGTTCCTGACTGAAGCTATCTTCATCGCGCGACAACAGCGCCAGCCGTGCCGACACCAGTCGCATTTTTAGATTTTCGCGCAGAAAAAATTCCTGTTTGGGCGGCAACAAAACGATCTGTGTCAGGCCGGTATTTTCAATCCGGACCAGTTGCTTAACCTCAAGCCAGATGGCATTCAACACTTTTTGCCAGGCCGCCTCATCAACCGAAGGCACGGCAATTTTGGCTGACGCGTTTTCAGTAGGACGATGCCGGTCGACCAGCGGCAGGGCATCAACGGATGACAACAACCTATTGATTTTAAGGTTAATTCCCGCCACATCCACACGAGGAAGCCCGCGCAACTTATCAATATCCCGGCCAATTGACTTGCGCAATCCGTTTAAAGCAGGACGCTCCATGCGCTGCAAACGCGCATCGGCACTTTCCATCGCGATCAGGGCCGCTTTGACATTCCCCGATAATTGCAATTGCTGCCCTGCAATCAGCAGCAACTGTTCGACGTCCGCCAGCGCGGTTTCATCGCGACTGATGGAGAAATTATTGTAGAGCGTCTCCAGCGCCGCGCGCTGATTTTGCGCCTGAGTGTAATAGGCTTCGAGCGTCGTCAATTTGACCGACATTTCGCGCACTTCATCCTGATTTTTTGCGATCAAAATGGCATTGGCCTGGGCCGCGCCATCCATCTCGGCAATTTTCTTCGCCAGCTCTTCACGCATATCTGCAATCGCACGATGCCCGTCCAACCACTGCCAGAGAAATATCATCACCAGCAGCGCCAGCGTGAGCTGCGTAATACTGATCTTCGCAAACAAATCCGCTACCGAAAGCCGGCTTACCGGCGCGACATCCCGCTCGATATCACTTGATCCTTGGCTCATCTCGCCTCCTCGTCCCTACTCATGGATGCAGCCCAGCCTTGCAGCCCAGCCAGTAAACCGTCATCCCCCGACTCAGTCAGAAAAATCTTCGACCATCCTAAGCGCTTCGCCAATTCGGCGATGCGCGGATGTGTCACAAACAGCGGCCTGTCAAACAGCTCCGTTGAATCAGCGATCATCTGCGACAAATGGTTCAGCGCCTCGCTGCTGGTCACGGTAATCAAATCGACGCGGGCTATCTCGTTCACCGGACATTGCGGTTTACAGCGCAGATAACAGGTCACATATTCCACCCGCGCACCCCTCTGGCGCAAACTATCGCCCAACAATTCGCGACCGCCGTCACCGCGAAAAATCATCACCTGCCAGCCGTCGATGTTTTGTAATTCAGGCAGTGCCAACAAACCCTCACTATCGAATCGCTCAACGGGCACGATTACCTGCGCCACACCAAGCGCGCGCAGCGCTTTCGCGCTCCCCTCGCCCACCGTCGCAACACGAGCCGGCACTCTGCCGCCGGTTGCCGCCATGCCGTATTGCACGGCATTCGGACTGATAAAGATCGCAAGATCCGCCTGCTCGATTTTCGATACCTGCGCTTGCAAACCCGGCAAGTCTGACACCTGCGCAATCTCCAGCAAAGGGCATAGCACCGCTGTTCCGCCCTGCTGGCCGATCGCCTGCGCCAGCGTAAAAGCCTGATCGCGCGGGCGCGTGACCAGCACTTTCAAACCGGCAAGATTACCCTCAGCCATTCAACGCCGCTAAAATTTCTCCGGCCCCTTGCGCCAGCAGCGCCTGGGCAATTTGACCACCCAGCACTTCAGGCGCTGCGATCTCACCCACCGCTTCGGCACGCATCACGCGCTGACCGTCGGGACTGGCAACAAAGCCGCGCATACGCAATTGACCGTTTTGCACCTCGGCAAACCCGCCCAGCGGCACCTGACAACTGCCGTTGAGCGCGCGACTCATCGCGCGTTCAGCAAACACACAGGCAGCCGTATCGGGGTGATGCAAGGGCTGCAACGCGGCGATCACATCCAGCCGATCCGCGCGGCACTCGATACCCAGTGCGCCTTGACCGACAGCCGGCAAACTCTCTTCGCTGGAAATCACAGCACGGATGCGGGCAGCCAACCCCAACCGCTTCAAACCTGCTGCGGCGAGGATAATGGCCGAATAAAGACCTTCGTCGAGTTTACGCAAACGCGTCTGCACATTGCCGCGCAGCGGTTCGATGACCAGATGCGGGAAGCGTGCGCGCAACTGGCTTTCGCGGCGCAGACTGGATGTGCCCACCACGGAACCTGCCGGCAGCGCCGCGAGATTTTCATAATTGTTCGAGACGAACGCATCGTGCGGGTCTTCGCGCTCACCAATCGCCGCCAGTACAAAACCTTCGGGCAAAACCATAGGCACATCTTTTAACGAATGCACCGCAAAATCCGCGCGTCCGTCTTCCAGTGCGGTTTCCAGCTCCTTAACGAACAGACCTTTGCCGCCGATCTTAGACAGACTGACATCCAAAATCTGATCGCCTTGTGTTGTCATACCGAGAATACTGACCTCGGTTTGCGGATATAATGCGCGCAGCCTGTCTCTGATATGTTCGGCCTGCCACATGGCCAGCGCGCTTTCACGCGATGCTATGACCAGACGTGCCGGTGGAGTGGGTAAAGTTGAGGAAGCTGGACTCATCGATTTTTCCTTGTGATTGATTACGCGGTGCATTCTAACACGGAGGCTGCCGCGCTTTTTTGTGTATAAAAGTGATGAACTTATTTTCTGCCCCTGCCGACATTTCCAGTAAAGACTTGCCCTTTCGAGAAGACGTGCGCCTGCTAGGCCGAATCTTAGGCGATACCCTGCGCGAACAGGAGGGTGAAGAAACCTACCAGCTGGTCGAAAGTGTGCGCCGTTCAGCGGTACGCTTTCGTAAAACTCAGGACGACCGCGACGGCGAACTGCTCGAACAGATGCTCGATGCGTTAAGCCCCAGCGAAACGCTGGCAGTAGTGCGCGCCTTCAGCTACTTCTCGCAGCTGACCAATATCGCCGAGGATTTGCACCATAACCGCCGCCATCGCGCCCACCTGAAAGCAGGCTCCCCGCCAAAAAACGGCAGCCTGATGCTCGCACTCGACCGCATCGAAGAAAAGCAGGTTAGCCCGGAAGCACTGCAAGCCTTTCTGGACAGCGCACTGATTTCTCCGGTACTGACCGCACATCCGACCGAAGTGCAGCGCAAAAGCATACTGGACTGCCATCTGATCATCTCCAGCCTGTTATCCAACCGCGACCGCATGGAGATGACGCCAGACGAACTGGCAGAAAACGAAAATGCGCTACGCCGCTTCGTACTGATCCTGTGGCAGACGCGTATGCTGCGCACCGCAAAACTGACCGTACGCGACGAAATTCGCAACGGTCTGGAGTTTTACCGTTATACCTTCCTGACTGAAATTCCAAAGCTGTATGCGAATCTGGAAAAGCAGTTAGAAGCGCGCTTTGATAAAAATATCAAAATCCCGGCACTGCTCAAAGTCGGCAGCTGGATAGGCGGCGACCGCGACGGCAATCCTTTCGTCACGCACGATGTGATGCAGTACGCGGTACAACAACACTCCGAACTCGCATTCGAACACTACCTCAATGAAACACACATTTTAGGCACGCGCCTGTCGCTGACCGATCGTCTGGTCGATGTCAGTGACGAATTGCGCGCCCTGTCGGACGCCTCCCCCGACACCGCTGTGAGCCGTACAGATGAACCGTACCGCCGCGCGCTGATCATGATTTACTCACGCTTGTCGGCTACCGCAACGACGCTGGGGCACACCATATCGCATCTGCCCCCGGTCGATAGGACGGCAGCGCCCTACGCAACACCGGCGCAGTTCATCGCAGACCTGGATGTTTTAATCGAATCACTCAATCGTCACGGGGCGATCTATCTGGCACGCGGCCGTCTGGCTAACTTGCGCCGCTCGGCTGAAATCTTCGGTTTTCATCTGGCACCACTCGATATGCGGCAGCACAGCGCCATCCATGAACAAACCGTCAGCGAATTGCTCGCTCACGGCAATATAATTGCGAACTACAGCGAACTTAATGAAGCTGCACGACGCGAAATTCTGCTCACGACCTTGCAGGCCGCGAAGCCGCTGATGGGGGATCTTGCTCAGTATTCCGATATTGCGCAGAGCGAATTGCGCATCATGCAGGCGGCCGCCGACATACATCAGCGCTTTGGCCGCGCAGCCCTGCCCAATCACATCATCTCAAAAGCAGATGCGGTGAGCGATATGCTGGAACTTGCGCTGATGCTGCAACAGGTCGATCTGCTCGAAGGTCGTGACGCCCTGCACGTCAACATCATCCCTTTGTTCGAAACCATCGAAGATCTGCGCAGTTGCGGGCCGATCATGGACGAACTGTTCGCCATCCCCTACTACCGCCAACTGCTGTCGCGCCGTGGCAACACTCAGGAAGTCATGCTGGGCTATTCGGATAGCAACAAGGATGGCGGTTACATCACGGCAAACTGGGAACTGTACAAGGCCGAACTGGAACTGGTTAAAGTATTCGCCAAATACGGCGTTGAACTGCGCCTGTTCCATGGCCGTGGCGGCACAGTCGGTCGCGGCGGCGGCCCGAGCTATGAAGCGATTCTGGCGCAGCCTCCCGGCAGCGTAAACGGCCAGATCCGCATCACCGAACAGGGCGAAGTGATTTCCAGCAAATACTCCAATCCCGAAATCGGTCAGCGTAATCTGGAAACGCTGGTGGCCGCCACGATGGAGGCGACCTTGCTGCATCACCACGGTGCAGACAGTGCGATGCCGGAATTTCACCGTATCATGGAGGCATTGAGTCTCGATGCATTTGCCGCCTATCGCAAACTGGTTTACGAGACACCCGGATTTACCGAGTACTTTTTCACCGCCACGCCGATACGCGAAATTGCAGAACTCAATATCGGCAGCCGTCCTTCCGCACGCCGCGCCTCCGACCGCATCGAAGATCTGCGCGCGATCCCCTGGGTGTTTAGCTGGGGGCTGAACCGCACCCTGCTGCCGGGCTGGCTGGGATTCGGCAGCGCGGTGAAACAATTTATCGCACGCGAAGGCGATGAGGGGCTCCTGCAATTACAGGCGATGTACCGGGAATGGCCTTTCTTCCGTGGCCTCATGTCGAACATGGACATGGTGCTATCCAAAACCGATATGGGGATTGCCTCACGCTACGCAGCACTGGTTGAAGATGTACCAATGCGCGAGCGCATCTTCGGCGCAATCCACAGCGAGTGGCAGGACACTGTCGAATTGCTCTTTTCTGTGACTTGCAACGATACGCTGCTACAGGAAAATCCAGCCTTCGCACGCAGCCTGTTGACGCGCACACCCTATATCGACCCGCTCAATCACTTGCAAGTCGCCCTCCTGGCACATCACCGTGCCGGCAACAGCGATGAACTGGTCAAACGCGCAATCCACCTGACCATCAACGGCATCGCGACCGGCTTGCGCAACAGCGGTTAACCGCGCAGAAATCGCCCCAATTTACGATCAGGAGATGACGCCTTGAAAATATGTGATATCAAAATATGGATTCGCCTGACCGTATCAATTTGGGTGCTGTTAATCCTGGCTTGGGTCGGTGTCATTCTGTGGAGCAGCCACGCCAACCGCCACGCGGCCATCGAGCAGGCACAGGATTTCTCGCTGAGCATGCACGATTCAACCATGGCAGGTCTGACGGCTATGATGATCACCGACACCATGGACAAGCGTCATGTCCTGCTCGATCAGATCGGACAGCTCGATGCCATCCGCGACTTGCGCGTTGTACCGAGCGAAGTCGCCCGCGAAGGCGTTGAGAGCAGCAAAAATGCCGGAAAAAATCGAACGATCTGAAACCCAATGCCCTAGAAGCTGAAGTCATTAAAAGCGGCAACGAACTGATCGAATACCACGAAGACGAAAAAGGCCCGTATCTGCTGGCAATACGTCCGACAAAAAACGTCAAATCCTATCTGGGCAAAAACTGCGTCGAATGTCACGATGCACCCGAGAATGCAACGCTGGGCGTGATCAGCATGAAGATCTCGCTGAGCAAACTCGACCGTGCCGTATCGATGCAACGCATCCAGTCTCTCCTTGTTGCACTCGTTGCCAGCCTGATATTGCTCGGCATTATCTGGCATTTCATACGCAGCGCTGTGACGCAACCCATTGAAGAGATGGTGATCGGCTTAAAGTCCATCGTGTCCGGCGAAGGCGATCTGACACAACGCCTTAAGGTATGCGGGCGTGACGAAATTGGCGAGGCCTCGTCGGCCTTTAATGAAATGATGACCAAGTTTGCCGAACTCGTGCGCAAAGTCAGCCAGAACGGCGTCAAAGTATCGGATGCCGCCGGAAAATTAGTCTCCAGCGCCGACAATGTCGCCAATTCTTCGCAAAGCCAGAATGACACCTCAACGGCCGCGGCCAGCGCAGTGGAGCAAATGGTCGCCAGCATCGCGTCCGTCGCACACAGCGCCGAAGAAGTTCGCAAACAATCAAGAGAAAGCCTGCAACGCTCTGAAGAGGGTCGCAACAGCCTTACCGCACTTAACAACGGCGTCGGGATGGTAGAGCAGACGGTACAAGGTGTTGCGAGTTCAGTTGGGCAATTCGTCACTTCAATGGAGTCGATCACCCATATCACCGCTCAGGTTAAGGAAATCGCCGACCAGACCAATTTGCTAGCGCTCAATGCTGCAATCGAAGCCGCACGTGCAGGCGAGCAGGGACGCGGATTTGCGGTGGTCGCGGACGAGGTGCGCAAACTGGCCGAAAAATCCGCTGCATCGGCCAATGAGATCAACATCATTACCCGCACACTTTCACAACAATCTGACACGCTGTCCACCTCCATTAGCGATGCGCTAAAACACATCGCAACCAGTCGTGATTCCGTCGCGCTGGTTCAGGACGTCCTCACGGCCGCAGAAGCGGCCGTCATGGAAGTGGACAAGGGGCTGGACAGCATCGCCGTGGCCACAAGAGAACAGCAGCATGCGGGCGTTGAAATTGCCAGCGACATCGAAAGAATCGCCGAGATGGCCCACGGCAACAGCGCAGCCGCCAATCAAACGGTGCTGGCCGCACGCAGTTTGGAATCTCTGGCTGAAGAGCAACAAGCCACGGTCGGACGCTTTAAGACATAAGCATCGGGTCCCAGAAAATGAAAATGGTACGCCGAGCGTGCCATTTTTTTGCGCCAGCTATTTTTTATCTGCGGCGGGCTTTGGGCTTGGCAGGCTCCGTCGCGTCCTGAATAACCGGTGTCGCAGCCTCGACTTTGACTGCCTCTACCGGCTTTTCAATTACGCAGCTGCTGTTGTTTACCCTACTATCCGGCATCACGGTATTGCAATAAATCGCGCCAGTCAGCGTTGCTTCTGCGATATTAGCGCCAGACAGATCCGCATCCGTCAGATCCGCATTTAACATCACAGCGCCATTCAAATTAGCACGAACCAGTTGAGCGCCGCGTAAAATAGCCTTGTTCAGATTCGCATCGGTTAAATTCGCCTGAGACAGATTGGCGCGGGTGAGATTGGCGCGCGCCAGATTGGCTTCGGTTAGATTGGCACGACCCAGATTCGCCTTGAAAAGATTAGCCTGCGCCAGATTCGCCATGTAAAGCTGTGCGCCTGCCAGATTTGCAGAACCCAAATTGGCTTCAACCAAAGATGCATTCAGGCACACGGTGCGCGGTGCAATCACGCAGCCATTGATTGTTTGCGCATCTAACGCAACACCTGGTGCACCGACTGCCTTTTCTGCCGGACAATTGGCGTTATTCACCATACCGGTTGGCATCAAGGTCCGGCAAAACGTCGCCTTAGAAAAAGTTGCTTCTTCCAGCTTGGCACCGCTGAAGTTGACATCTGTCAGATTGGCCTCAGAAAAATTCACCCCTTTAAGGCCAGCATTTGAAAAATTGGCCCCGGTCAGATTGGCCCCGGTCAGATTCGCGAAAAACATCGTTGTATGACTCAAATCCGTCCCGACCAGCGTTGCGCCCATCAGTTTGACATTCATCAAATTAGCCTGCGATAAATTTGACTTACTCAAATTTGCCTTAGTTAAATCAGCCCCTCCCAGCAGGATGCCATGCAAATCGAGCTGCTCAATTTTTTGTCCAGAAAGTGAAGCCTGATAACAGTTGGTATTGGGTTTTAAGGTACACGCCCAACCCGCGTTCATCATGGCGAACAATACAGTGGAACCCAGCAACAATTTTTTCAAGTTAATCTCCGGTAATAAGAAGTGCCGCACAAGGCGGCACTTCATGAGACACGCAATTTGAGATTAGTTCAAACTTGCGGATGCGCGCGCTCCGAATTGCCGTGTAACTTGTTCAGCGCATTCAGGTATGCCTTGGCGGATGCCACCACAATATCGGTATCCGCACCCTGCCCGTTGACAATCCGGCCACCCTTAGCCAATCGCACCGTCACCTCACCCTGCGCATCGGTACCACTGGTGATGTTATTGACCGAATACAGTTGCAATTCAGTGCCGCTATGCACGATCTTCTCGATCGCCTTGAAAGTTGCATCCACAGGGCCACCGCCGTGCATTTCCGCCTCACGCGTCTCCGAACCGATGCTGATCACCACTTTAGCCACCGGCAAGATACCCGTTTCGCAATGGGCGCGCAACGACACCAACCGGTAATGCTCGTTAACTTGCGCAATGGCTTCATCGCTGACCAGCGCCTGCAAGTCCTCGTCGAAAATTTCATGCTTACGGTCAGCCAACTCCTTAAACCTGGCAAAAGCCGCGTTAAATGCGTCTTCCGAGGCGAATTCGATATGCAAAGCGGTAAAACGCGAACGCAGCGCATTGCGCCCCGAGAGTTTTCCGAGCGTAAGCTTATTGGCATTCCAGCCGACGTCTTCTGCACGCATGATCTCATACGTTTCCCGATGCTTTAACACGCCGTCCTGATGAATCCCGGACTCATGCGCAAACGCATTCGCACCGACGATCGCCTTGTTCGGCTGCACCGGATAGCCGGTAATGCTGGACACCAGTTTGGATGCAGTGACGATCTGCGTCGTATCGATACGCGTGTCGAGATTAAAGATATCACGACGAGTTTTGACCGCCATGACGACTTCCTCTAACGACGCATTACCAGCACGCTCGCCCAGTCCATTGATCGTACACTCGACCTGACGCGCGCCGTTCATCACCGCCGACAGCGAATTCGCCACCGCCAACCCCAGATCGTTATGGCAATGGGTCGACCAGATCACCTTGTCGGAATTAGGCACCTGCGCGATCAACTGTTTAATGCGTTCGCCCCAGGCCGCGGGAATCGAATAGCCCACGGTATCAGGCACATTCAATGTCTTAGCCCCGGCCCGAATGACCTCATCGAATATGCGCACCAGGAAATTCATGTCTGAGCGCACGGCATCTTCGGCGGAAAACTCAACATCGTCGGTATATTCGAGCGCCCACTTGACGGCCTGAACCGCGCGCTCGACCACCTGATCTTCATCCATGCGCAACTTATGCTGCATATGAATAGGGCTTGTGGCGATAAAAGTGTGTATGCGACCCGAACGGGCCGGCTGTATGGCCTCCCCTGCGCGTCGCACATCGTTCTCGCTGGCACGCGCCAATGAACACACCGTTGATTCCCTGACTGTTTCAGCAACGGCCTTAACCGCTTCATAATCCCCAGGACTTGCCGCGGCGAATCCGGCTTCAATAATATCCACGCCGAGTTTTTCCAATTGGCGCGCAATGCGAATTTTCTTCTCGCGGGTCATCGCAGCACCCGGGCTCTGCTCGCCATCGCGCAAGGTGGTATCGAAAATGATTAGTTTATCGGCCATGCAAAACTCCTAAAAAAATAGATTAAGCCGCGTAACCTCACAGAGGTTATCGCACTTGATACGTAAACATAATAGATGGAGGATTAGCGCGCGCCACGCAGCAGCAATGCCGCCATCAGGCTGAACGTGGAATGAAGCTGAGATATTTGGCGCGAAAAATGCATGTCGCAAATATAACGATTTTTGTCAGCTCACGCAATCGGCTTGCTGCGCCGCTTCACAAACCACATCACAAATCCCGACAAGGCATAGCAAAGAAAAATTGCGAATAGCACGCGCGGCGGGTCACTTGAAATCAGTACAAAGAACATCGCGGCAAGAAACACCACTAAAAACGGCACGCTCTTGCGCATATTGATCGTTTTAAAACTGTAAAACGGCAGATTGCTCACCATGCTCAAGCCTGCAAACACGGTCAGGGTTGCCGCATACCAGCGCAAGGTCTCGCCCGAATAACCGTAGTCAAGCATCACCCAGACAAAACCTGCCACTAAAGCAGCGGCCGCGGGACTGGGCAAGCCCTGAAAATAGTTCTTATCAACCACCTCGATATTGGTATTGAAACGTGCAAGGCGCAAAGCGGTGGCAACGCAGTAGATAAAGGCGGCGAACCAACCCCATTTTCCGAGCCCTTTAAAGGCCCATTCGTACATCACGAGTGCGGGTGCGACACCGAAGGACACCATATCGGACAAGCTGTCGTATTGGGCGCCGAACTCGCTCTGCGTGTGCGTCATGCGGGCCACCCGGCCATCTAATCCATCGAGCACCATGGCGACAAAAATAGCGACGGCCGCATATTCGAATTTCCCGTTCATCGATTGTACGATGGCGTAAAAACCTGCGAACAGCGCACCGGTGGTAAACAAATTCGGCAACAGATAAATGCCGCGTCTGCGTAAATTCATTGGCTTGCGTGTAGTGTATTGGTCCATGGCAGAAGATTACCTGTTTTATGCCTTTACTGCCAGCGTAAGACTTCACTGAAGATGAAAATAATAAGGATCCTGCAATTGATTCGGCAGTTGTCAGTGGTCACTGCAAAAAAAATGGGGAATAGTAAGTGGAAAAGGCTCTCCACTGACTACTCCCCGCTGACTACTGACTAATTTTTAGTTCTTAGACTGATCAACCAGCTTATTTTTGCCGATCCAAGGCATCATCGCACGCAATTGAGCACCGACAACTTCGATTGGATGTTCCGCATTCAGGCGGCGACGTGCCGTCATTTCAGGATAGTTGGTGCGACCTTCCAGAATGAATTGCTTAGCGTAGTTACCGTTCTGGATGTTAGTCAGGCATTCCTTCATCGCAGCACGTGCCTGGTCAGCGATAACGCGATTGCCCGTGACGTATTCGCCGTATTCTGCATTGTTGGAGATCGAGTAATTCATGTTGGCGATACCGCCTTCGTACATTAAGTCCACGATCAACTTCAATTCATGCAGACATTCGAAGTAAGCCATTTCTGGGGCATAACCGGCTTCAGTCAGCGTCTCGAAACCGGCTTTAACCAGTTCAACCGCACCGCCACACAATACGGCTTGCTCGCCGAACAAGTCAGTTTCCGTTTCTTCACGGAAATTAGTTTCGATAACGCCACCCTTAGTGCCGCCGTTTGCAGCCGCATAGGACAACGCGATGTCGCGTGCTTTGCCCGATTTATCTTGATAAACAGCGATCAGTGATGGAACGCCGCCGCCTTTCAGGTATTCGGAACGCACGGTGTGGCCAGGGCCCTTAGGCGCAACCATGATAACGTCGATGTCAGCACGAGGAACGACTTGATTGTAATGAACGTTGAAACCATGCGCAAAAGCCAGCGCTGCGCCAGCCTTCATGTTGGGTGCGACGTCTGCGTGGTAAACCTCAGGAATGGTTTCATCCGGCAACAGCATCATCACAACGTCAGCAGCGGCCACAGCGACGGCGACTTCAGCCACGTTCAGGCCGGCGGCAACCGCTTTAGCCCATGACGCGCCGTTTTTGCGCAAACCAACGGTGACGTTCACACCAGAATCACGCAGATTTTGCGCGTGCGCATGGCCTTGTGAACCATAACCTACGATAGTTACTTGTTTACCCTTAATCAGGGACAGGTCTGCATCTTTGTCGTAAAAAACTTTCATGTTGCCCTCTTCAATAAATAAAAAAATCAGTTGGTAGTCGCCAGACATTAGTCGTTAGTTAATCTAAAACCGCATAGCGGACCCGGCCAACTAAAAACTTACGTCTAACGACTGTTTCTCTTCTACAAACTCAAAATCCGATTGCCA
Source organism: Nitrosomonadales bacterium (assembly GCA_037137715.1). Taxonomy (GTDB): domain Bacteria; phylum Pseudomonadota; class Gammaproteobacteria; order Burkholderiales; family Gallionellaceae; genus Gallionella. The sequence continues at coordinate 18,225 of JBAXJT010000005.1, read as the reverse complement.
CGCCCGATACCGGAAGCACCGGTACGAACCGTTTCCAGTATCAGATCACGCCCGATGGCATCAATAAAACTGTCCAGCTTGACACGACTTCCCGTCAGCTCAATGGTGTAGGTATGATCCGACACGTCCAGAATCCGGCCGCGAAAAATATCGGTCAGACGCTTTAACTCTTCACGATCATCGCCTTCAGCACGCAGTTTAATCAGCATCAACTCGCGTTCAATATGCTCGCCTTCGCTCAGATCCATCACCGACACCACGTCGATCAACTTATTGAGCTGCTTATTGATTTGCTCGATCACCGCATCCGAACCGCTGGTGACGATGGTCATGCGCGACAGACTGGCATCTTCGGTCGGCGCGACAGTCAGCGACTCGATATTATAACCGCGCGCGGAGAATAAACCCGCCACCCGCGACAACGCACCCGCTTCGTTTTCCATCAACAAGGAAATAATATGGCGCATTATAAATCCTCCGACAAAACAACTTCAGACAAACCCTTGCCGCCCGGAACCATAGGGAACACATTTTCGGTCGGGTCGGTTCTAAAGTCCATGAACACCAGATCATTCTTGCGCGACAAGGCTTCGATAATCGCAGGCTCAACATCGCAAGGTTTATCAATACGGATACCGACATGGCCATAGGCTTCCGCAACCTTCACGAAATCCGGCAGCGCATCCATATAGGATTCCGAGAAACGGTTGCCGTGGAAGAATTCCTGCCACTGACGCACCATCCCCAGATAACCGTTATTCAGCGACAACACCTTGATTGGCAAGTGATATTGCTTACAGGTCGAGAGCTCCTGAATATTCATCTGGATACTGCCTTCACCCGTCACACAGGCAACCGTCTCACCCGGATGCTTCAACTGCACGCCCATTGCCGCCGGCAGGCCAAAGCCCATCGTGCCTAAGCCCCCGGAGTTAATCCAGCGACGCGGGTGATTGAATTTGTAATATTGCGCCGCCCACATTTGATGCTGACCTACGTCGGACGTGACAAACGCATCTCCACCGGTCAGTTTGTGCAGCGTTTCAATGACGAATTGCGGCTTGATAATTTCCGTCGAATTGCGGTAACGCAATCCGCCGCCTGTCACACGCCATTCTTCAATTTGACTCCACCAGGCGGCCATCTCGTCCGCAGCCGGCTTTTGACGACTGCTGCGCAACACGCTGAGCAATTCGTCGAGCACCAGTTTCAAATCTCCCACGATCGGCACATCCACCTTGACGCGCTTGGCAATCGAAGACGGATCGATGTCGATATGAATGATCTTGCGCGGCACTTGCGCGAAATGTTCAACATTGCCGATTACGCGATCATCGAAACGCGCGCCGATTGCCACCAGCACATCGCAATGCTGCATGGACATGTTGGCCTCATAGGTGCCGTGCATACCCAGCATGCCGACATATTGCTTATCGTTAGCAGGATAGCCGCCCAAGCCCATCAGGGTATTGGTGCAAGGGAATCCCAGCAGGCGAACCAGATCGGTCAATTGCGCTGCGGCACCCGAGAGCACCACCCCGCCGCCCGCATAGATCATCGGGCGCTTCGCCTCCAGCAACAATTGCGCGGCCTGCCTGATCTGCTGGCTATCGCCACGCCCCGGCGGCTGATAGGAGCGAATGTTGACGTTGGCCGGATACACAAACTCGGTCTTGTGCGCAGAAACGTCTTTAGGAATATCGACCAGCACCGGCCCCGGACGACCGGATTTGGCCAGATAGAACGCCTTCTTGATGGTCGAGGCGATGTCTTTGACATCCTTAACCAGAAAATTATGCTTCACGCAGGGACGCGTAATACCAACGGCATCCACTTCCTGAAACGCATCTTCACCGATCGCGTAGGTGGGGACCTGACCGCTGATGACCACCATCGGAATGGAGTCCATATAGGCGGTCGCAATTCCGGTGACCGCATTGGTCAAACCGGGCCCAGAGGTTACCAGCGCCACACCGACCTTTTCGGATGAGCGCGCATAGCCGTCAGCCGCATGCACGGCTGCCTGTTCGTGACGCACGAGGATGTGCTTGACTTTATCCTGCTGAAAAAGCGCGTCGTATATATGCAGCACCGCACCGCCCGGGTAGCCGAATAAATATTCGACCCCTTCTTCCTGCAAACAACGGATGGTTATTTCCGCGCCGGTCATTTCCATGACAAACACCCTATGATTAATTCAAAAGAACTGCGTAAGATAATGGCAAGTGGGCTTTTGGTCAACCATTTGCCGCGTATATCCACATGATTTTTGGCAGAACAACGCATAATTTGCTAATATTCGCACTCAAACGCAAGGAGAGCCCCCTGGCAACTCAAGTCGAATTAAGCCAATTTTTAAGCCGCATCGAACGTCGCGCATACAAACACGCCGTGTTTGCGATGCAAGACAGCCACACCGCACTGGACGTTGTTCAGGACGCAATGGTCAAGCTGGCTGAAAAATATGGCGACAAGCCAGTGGAGGAGTTGCCGCTGCTGTTTCATCGCATATTGCAAAATACCATTCGCGACTATTATCGTCGCCAGCAGGTCCGTTCAAAATGGACGACCCTATTTTCCGCCTTCGGCGCTAAGCACGAGGAAGAAGAATTTGACCCGCTGGATGTGCTAGAGGACAGCGACAATCAAAGCGCACCTGCCATCCCCGATGCGGCATTCGGGCAAAAGCAGACCATTGCGCTGATTGAAAATGCATTAATTAATCTTCCTGCTCGTCAACGCGAAGCTTTCCTGCTGCGTTACTGGGAAGGATTAGATACAGCCGAGACAGCAATCGCTATGGGTTGCACCGAAGGCAGCGTTAAAACACACTGCTCGAGAGCAAATCACGCGCTGGCAACTGCGCTCAAAGCATTAGGAGTAGAACTACCATGAAAAAATATTCGCCTCACCTCAATCAGCAGCACATCATCCGACTGCTCAACAGCAGCACCGATCAACTGGATGACAGCGTTTTATCCGCCTTGCGTGAGGCGCGCACCGTCGCGCTGGAGAAACAACGTGTGGCCGAGCCCGTATTTTCGCTCAGCGCCATCGGCCATCGCGCGCACCACCTGATGCCGCACTCAACCCATCAGTGGGTCGCAACCACCATCATACTGGCAGCCATTCTCATCGGCGCGATCGGATACTGGCAAGACACGCCAATGCCCCTCGATATGGAAATACTGACCGATGATCTACCTATCGAAGTCTTTGTTGACCAGCATGAATAAGCTGATCATCGCGACAGCCATTGCGTATGCGCTGCTCGCACAAACCGCTGCCGCGGCACCGGAGCCCTGGGTCACCCTGCCACCCGCTGAGCGCGAAGCGCTGGCGCCGCTGTCTCCGCAATGGAATAGTCTGCCGGAAAAGCAACAGCACAATTTGCGCATACTGGCGCAGCATTATCCCAAGCTCAAAATGGATGAGAAGCGTCGCTTTCAGAATCGCCTAGTGACATGGGCGCAGCTGACCCCGGCACAGCGTCAGGCGGCCCGCGAAAAATATCGTGCGTTTAGCCAGATTCCCGCTGAAAAACGCGAGCAGATCAAACAAATGGTCAAACAGAATCAGGCAATTAAACTGCAACTACCGGCCAGCAGTGTTGCACCCGCTGCCGTACAACCGTAGCGCCACCCGTTAAAAAATGCAATCAGCGCCGCTCGACCCGCCACAGCATAAACGCGCCGATCAATAAAAACACGCCCGTCATCGCAGTGGCGCTAAACAAGGGCTGCCAGTCATTGAGCGACCCCAGACTGCCTACCAGTCGTCCGGCAAAGTGAAACACCAACCCGAGTACGATCCCCATAAAAACAAGAATACTGACACCGCCTGCACGCCGCTGATACGATGCAAACGGCAGCGCCAGCACCATCATCACCAGCAGCGCAAACGGGTAAACCAGCTTATTCCACATCGCGATTTCATAGCGCGCGCTTTGTTGCTTGTTTTCTTTCAAATGGCTGGCATATCTGTACAGATCCAGCGCCGACATTTGCTCAGGCACCACCAGCATCACACTGAGTATGCCGGGCGTCAGCGCCGATTGCCATTCCCGCACCGGCATGGCTTTCATGCTGACACCCCGCGCGTCGAAATTTGTTTCCAGCACATCCTGCAACTGCCAAAGCCCCGGCGCCTGATAACTGGCCTGCTTCGCACGGAGCACGGAAGTCATGTGGAAGGATTTATCGAAGATATAAATATCAATATCCGACAAACTGGTGTCGGGCAGCACACTTCTGACATTAACAAAACTGGCATCGTCCTTGACCCACACACCTGAGCGAAATGCCTGCAAGGACACTTGGGTATTTAAGGCTTTAAGGCGAAGCTTCTGCGCCATGCGCTCACTGGGTGGCGCAATCAACTCACCGCAAATAAAACTCAGCAGGATCATCGGCAGCGCAATCTTACACAGCGCGCCCAGCATCTGCCGCGTGGAGGCGCCCGATGCACGGTAAATCGTCAATTCCGAGCGCGCCGCCATTTGCACCAGCGCCACGATGGTACCGATCAAAACGGCCACCGGAAACAATTCATACACATGGCCCGGGATCGTCAGCAGCACGAACAACACCACATAACCCAGACTGTACTGACCGTAGCCCATGGTGCCTAGCTGACCGATAAAATCAAGGAAAGCAAATAGCATGATGAGCGCGGCAAACACCAGTGCGATGCTGGCGTAGATTTCCCGTGCCAGATAGCGGGTCAGAAGATTCATTTGTTAAACACCCTGCGCCAGGAAAACAGCGAAATACGATGGTAGAAAAATAGCGCGGTGATCAGCAGCATCAGCCCGTGTATCCCCCAAAGCCCGATACCGGGAGCTAACTTGCCCTGCCCCACCCAGGCATTCGTCACGCTGATCATATTGCTGTACAGCATATACAAGACCATCGCCAGCACGAGATTAAACGAGCGCCCGGCACGCGGATTGACATAGCTTAATGAAATCGCCAGCAAAGAAAGCACCGCAGCACTGATAGGCAAGCCTAAACGCCACTCCAATTCAGATAAATTCCAGGTCGTCGGATTACGCCATAATTCGAGCGTCGACAGCGTACGCACATTCAGCACCATCTGTTTAGTCGCCGCACTATCGATGCGCATCGCGTAGCGCTCAAATTCCACGATGCGGTAATCGCGCTCACCCGGCGTCCCCTCGTAACGCGTGCCATTGAGCAACACCAAGAAGCGATCCCCGTTCGGCATGGTTTGCTGCAAGCCTTCGCGCGCTACCATCGTACCCATTTGGGAATTTTGCACCGAGCGCACAAAAATATTGCCTATTCGCCCGTTTCCGACATCAACGGTTTCAACAAAATACACGCGATCCGATTGCCCAGATTCGCGAAAAACCCCGGGCGTCAGTGTCGCCAGCTCGTCGCGACTCTCCAGTTGAGCCTTGAAATCATCCGCCCTTTTCATCGCCCAGGGCGACAGCACCAGGCTGAGCAGCGCGATCACAGTCACCACGGGCGCGGCGAACAACGCAACCGGCCGTATCCAGCGCGTCAGTCCTATGCCGGCAGAGAACCACACAACCATTTCGCTATCGCGATAACAGCGCGACAACGTCAGCAAAATAGAGATAAACAGGCTCATCGACAACAGCACAGGCAGATAATTGAGTGCACTAAACCCCAGCAGCGCCAGCACCCCGTCGACCGCCAGCTTGCCGCTGACCGCTTCACCCAAAAAACGAATTAGCTGGCTAATCACGACGATGCCAAGCAAAATCGCAAACACCAGCACACCGTTGCCGGCAAACTCGAGCACTAAGGCGCGTTGAAACTGTTTCTGGCGAAACAACTTTGACTTTATGCGGGCAGTTTGCGGATAATCGGGCATCGGATTGAAAATATAGGGGCAACACATGGAATTTAGCATAAAACAAAGCAGTCCGGAAAATCAGCGCAGCGCTTGCGTGGTTTTAGGCGTTTTTGAGGGCGGACAACTGTCTCCTGCCGCACACATTTTCGACAAAGCCGCCGATCATCAACTCAGCCGGCTCGTGGCGCGCGGCGACATGACGGGCAAGTCGGGCAGCACCCTAATGCTTCACACGCTGCCCGGCGTCACAGCCGAGCGCGTCTTGCTGGTAGGCTTAGGCAAGATCGAAGAATTCAACGAAAAACGTTTTCTCGACATGCTGCGTGCGACCTTCGCTGCGCTGCAAAAATCCATCTGCAAAGACGCCGCGCTGTATTTGTCGGACCTTGCTGTCATCGCGCGCGACGAGACATGGAAAATCAACCAGATCGTCCTGCTCGCCGCCGAATCGGCCTATCAGTGCGATCAGCTCAAGAGCAAACCGGCCGACAAACCGCTGCTGCGCAAAATCCTGCTCGGCTGCGCAAAGAAACCTGGCAACGCCGCACAAACCGCGGTTGTGCAGGCCAGCGCCATCGCGCACGGCATGAAACTTGCCAAAGATCTGGGCAATCTGCCGGGCAATATCTGCACCCCGACCTATCTGGCGGAGCAGGCCACGACGCTCGCTAGCGAACACAAGCTCAAAGTGACCATACTCGACGAAAAGGATATGGAAAAACTGGCCATGCACTCCTTGCTGTCCGTCACGCGCGGCAGCCGCGAGCCCGCAAAACTGATCACACTGGAATATCGCGGCGCGGATAAAAAACAAAAACCCGTGGTGCTGGTCGGCAAGGGCCTGACTTTTGATTCGGGCGGCATTTCGCTCAAACCCGGCGGCGAAATGGACGAGATGAAATACGATATGTGCGGCGCGGCCAGCGTGCTGGGCACGATGCTGGCAATTGCCAAAATGTCGCTTAATCTCAACGTCATCGCCGTCATTCCGAGCAGTGAAAACATGCCGGACGGTGCTGCCAGCCGCCCGGGCGACATCGTGAAAAGCATGGCCGGCCTCACCATCGAAATCCTCAACACCGATGCCGAAGGCCGTTTGATCCTGTGCGATGCGCTGACCTATGCCGCGCGCTTCGAGCCGGATACGGTAATCGATATCGCAACACTCACCGGTGCCTGCGTGATTGCGCTGGGCGGCGTGGCAAGTGGCCTGTTCAGCAATCAGGATGGACTGGCCAAAGAACTGGCGGATGCGGGCGAATACGCGAACGACAAGGCATGGCACATGCCTTTGTGGGACGAGTACCAGTCGCAACTGGACAGCAATTTTGCCGACATGCAGAACATCGGCGGGCGGGCGGCAGGTAGTGTGACGGCCGCCTGTTTCCTGTCGCGTTTCACCAAGGACTATCGCTGGGCACATCTGGATATCGCCGGCACGGCCTGGAAATCCGGCAAAGACAAGGGATCGACCGGCCGCCCTGTACCGCTGCTTGCACGGTATTTGATCAATCGCGCGAACGCTAAAGGCGCATGACGACACGATGACCAAGGTCGATTTTTACACCGGCTCATCTGACAAGCTGCGCACCGCCTGCCAGTTGAGCCACAAGGCCATGCAACACGGCCTGCGCACCGTCATCAGCCTGCCTGATGCGGTAAGCTGCGAGATGCTCGATAAGCTGCTGTGGCAATACCCCGACACCGCGTTTATCCCGCACTGCGATGCATCTTCGCCTAACAGTGCACCGGTCTATCTAAGTCTGGGCGAAGAGAATTTCCCGCACCACGACATGCTGATCAGCCTGCACAACGAATGCACACCGTTTTTCAGCCGCTTCGAACGCGTCATCGAAATTATCGGTACCGATGAAGACGACAGCCGCAGAGGTCGCGAACGCTTCAAGTTTTACCGCGATCGCGGCTACGAAATGCGACATTTTGACCTTGCGAAGGCGAGCCCGTCATGACCAACTCCGATTTGGAACTCCCGCTGCTGACCGAGGTGGCGGATACCTCACCCGATGACCTGCCTATCCTGTTTGAGATCATCGTTGATCCCGATGAAGATCCGCAACCTGATCTGGTGCAGGACAAACCCGCCCCGCCGCGCGCATTAAACGCGGAGGAGATGTCTCATCTGCTGGGGCAACTCGAAACACACTTAGAAACCGTGTTTGCCGGCAAACTCAACAGCCGCCTGGAAGAGTTGCAACGACTGGCCGTTGATCTGGCTGTGAGCGAATTCAAGGCCGAGCTGCCCAAACTGCTGCGCGAGGCGCTATCAAAACCAGACGAAAGCAACAAGTAGCAAGTAGCAAGTGGGAAGTGGGAAGTGGGAAGTAGCCACTTGGTTTTACTCACCACTCACCACTTGCTACTACCTGTATAATTCTCCCCTTCATAAAAGCTGTAATCCAACTGTTCGCCATCAAGGTATTGCCATGGAATTGACCAAAAGTTTTGAACCCAAAGAAATCGAAGCGCGCTGGTATCCCAAATGGGAGGAATCAGGCTATTTCAACGCGGGCACCGACCCTGCCAAAACGGAATCCTTCTGCATCCAGCTGCCCCCACCCAATGTGACAGGCACCCTGCACATGGGGCACGGTTTCAATCAGACCCTGATGGACACGTTGACCCGCTATCACCGTATGCGCGGCGACAACACCCTCTGGCAACCGGGCACCGATCACGCGGGTATCGCAACGCAAATCGTCGTCGAACGCCAGCTCGATGCACAAGGCATTTCGCGCCATGATTTAGGCCGCGAAGCGTTCATCGAAAAAGTATGGGAGTGGAAAAAATTCTCGGGCGATACCATCACGCGCCAGATGCGCCGTCTGGGCACCTCCCCTGACTGGCAGCGCGAGCGCTTCACGATGGATGAGGGCCTGTCGCAGTCGGTCACCGAAACTTTCGTGCGCCTGTTCAACGAAGGCCTGATCTATCGCGGCAAGCGCCTGGTCAATTGGGACCCGAAACTGCACACCGCCGTATCGGATCTGGAAGTCGTACAGGAAGAGGAAGACGGCTTCATGTACCACATCCGTTACCCGCTGGCAGAAGTGGACACCCTGCACGGGCTGACCCATCTGACGGTCGCCACCACCCGCCCCGAAACGCTGCTGGGCGACGTCGCGGTGATGATCCATCCGGAAGATGAACGTTATCAGCATCTGATCGGCAAGATGGTGCGCCTGCCGCTGTGCGACCGCCTGATTCCGGTCATTGCGGACGATTATGTGGACCGTGAATTCGGCACCGGTTGCGTGAAAGTCACACCGGCGCACGACTTTAACGACTATGCGGTAGGACTACGCCACAAACTCGCACCGATCTGCATCCTGACGCTGGATGCCAAAATCAATGACGAGGCGCCACTGGTCTATCGCGGCCTCGACCGCTTCGACGCGCGCAAACTCATCTGCGCAGATTTGGAGGCGGCCGGCGTATTCGACAAGGCCGAAAAGCATAAACTCAAAGTGCCCAGAGGCGATCGTACCGGCGTGGTGATTGAGCCTATGCTCACCGACCAGTGGTTCGTCGCGATGAGCAAGGCGGGCCCTGAAGGAAAAAGCATTACCGAACAGGCACTCGAATGCGTGTCCTCCGGCGAAATCAAGTTCCATCCGGAAAACTGGGTGAACACCTACAACCAGTGGCTCAACAACATTCAGGACTGGTGCATCTCGCGCCAACTGTGGTGGGGTCATCAGATTCCGGCATGGTACGGCGTCAACGGCGAGGTGTTCGTCGCCCGCACTGAAGCCGAGGCGCGCCATCTGGCCGATAACGCCGGCTATGCCGGCCAACTTGACCGCGACAACGATGTGCTGGATACCTGGTTCTCCTCCGCACTTTGGCCGTTCTCGACGCTGGACTGGAAAGAGGGCCAGCCTTTCGACGCCCAAAACGAATTCGTCAAGCGCTACCTGCCGTCCACCGTGCTGGTCACCGGTTTCGACATCATCTTCTTCTGGGTGGCGCGCATGGTGATGATGACAAAACACATCACCGGCCGCATCCCGTTCAAGGACGTGTACGTGCACGGTCTGATCCGCGACTCGGAAGGACAGAAAATGTCCAAATCCAAGGGCAACGTGCTCGACCCGATCGACCTGATCGACGGCATTGCGCTGGAAGATCTGATCAAGAAGCGTACCACCGGCCTGATGAACCCCAAGCAGGCGGAGCAAATCGAGAAACGCACCAAAAAGGAATTCCCGAATGGCATTCCGGCGTTCGGCACCGATGCGCTGCGTTTTACATTTGCATCGCTCGCCTCCCCGGGGCGCGACATTAAATTCGACATGCAGCGCTGCGAAGGCTATCGCAACTTCTGCAACAAGCTGTGGAACGCCACGCGCTTCGTGTTGATGAACTGTGAAGGGCATGACGTCGGACTGGACGAGTCATTGCCGCTAGAATATTCCGCAGCGGATCAGTGGGTGATAAGTCTCCTGCAACAGGCCGAAGCCGAAATGGCACAGCATTTTGCCGCTTACCGTTTCGACATGGCCGCCCGCTGCGTATACGAGCTGGTATGGAATACCTACTGCGACTGGTATGTGGAACTGGCGAAGGTGCAAATTGCCAATGGCAACGAGGCTCAGCAACGCGCAACACGCCGGAATCTGGTGCGTGTGCTCGAAACCATCCTGCGTATGGCGCACCCGATTATCCCGTTTATCACTGAAGAGTTGTGGCAATCCGTCGCGCCGATGGCGGGGATGAGTGGCGAGAGCATCATGCTGCAAGCCTATCCTAAAGCGGATTTAACCAGGATAGACAACGATGCCATCGCCCGGATCACGCTGTTGCAGGAAATGGTCAATGCCTGCCGACGATTGCGCAGCGAGATGAATTTATCTCCTGCCGCCCGCGTCCCGCTGATCGCCACAGGAGATGCCGCCACGCTCGCCGTGCTGGCCCCTTACATCTGTAGCTTGGGAAAACTCAGCGAAGTGCAGGTCGCGGCGGAACTGCCTGAAGGCGATGCGGCCGTTGCCATCGTCGGCAGCTACAAACTGATGCTCAAAGTCGAGATCGACGTGGCAGCCGAGCGCGAGCGACTGGACAAGGAAATCGCCCGCTTGACAAATGAAGTTGCCAAAACGGAAGCAAAGCTTGGCAATCCTAGCTTTGTGGATCGCGCGCCTGCTGCCGTTGTTGAGCAGGAGAAAAAGCGCATGAGTGACTTTGGTGACACACTAGTACAACTGCAAGCACAACGCGCCAAGCTGGGTTAACTTAAAACAGGCGGCGAATCAAATTCGCCGCCTGTCCGTCAAGAACAAGTTGATATTGACCCAAGCGTAAAATTCACTAAACCCGACCGTCGTGATATGTCAGAATGTGCCATTAGCCGAGTGTCATGGGGCGAAACTTGATAGCCTGGTTGCTATAGTACAGCTGCCGTTAGCGACTAGAATGCATCTCAGGCAGCAGTCGGCCAAAACTGGACTATTTCAATCCAACTAATTGTCATTGATTAAAATTATGTGGCGGGGTCATTAAGTTTTGAAAATCGGTTTGCAAACTTGGGGGAGTGAAGGAGACGTTCAGCCGTTCATAACTTTGGCTGGCGGACTAGTACGTGCAGGTCATGAAGTAACCTTAGTCGTGACTGACAATATTGGCAGAGATTATTCAGGTCAGGCAAAAAAGTTTGGATTTCACCTAGTTGAAGTTAGAAATCCAGATAGTCCTTCTGCTGAGGAATTTGAGAAAGTATGGCGGAAAATAATCGAAGTCGGCAATCCCATTAGGCAATCTGAGTTGGTTCTAAAGTACGGTTTTGACCCCGCTATGGAAGCTATGTTTGTTGCTGCAAAAAACCTATGCGCTACAAATGATGCTGTTGTTGGACACTTCTTTTTGTACCCACTCCGAGTCGCTGCTGAAAAGTCAGGGACTCCAATCGCAACAATTAACGTATTCCATAACTGCCTTCCTTCATCTGAAATATCTCCGCCTGGTCTTCCAGACATTGGCAAATGGTTTTACCCTCTGGGATGGAAGCTAGTTCGCTCAATGGTAAACCGTATATTTTTGCCCCGGGTTAATGCGCTTCGTAAAAGAGAAGGTCTAACTCCTGACAGTGACGTGATGACACAAACATGGGCTTCAAAAACACTGAATCTTGTAATTGTAAGCCCAACTATTTGCCATACTCCCAAAGACTGGGGTTCAAAACACGACGTTTGCGGATTCTTAAACCCACCAGAGGATCATTCAATAGAAGAGCTTCCAAAGGATTTGGAAGAGTTCATTGCTGCTGGTGAGCCTCCCGTCTATTTTACGTTTGGAAGTATGATGCTTCACGACCTCAATTACATTAAGGAGGCTTTGGATATTTGGATAGAGACAGTAAGAAAAGTCGGGGTGCGAGCTATCTTTCAGTTGCCTTATGATGACCTGTCAGTATTCAAGACTGATGACAAAATTTTCAAAGTAAAACGTGCACCATATAAGAAGATTTTTCCAAAGTGTTCTTTAATCATACATCACGGAGGGGCGGGAACAACTCAATCAAGCATTCGTGCAGGCCGACCCTCTGTCGTGGTTGCCCATATGGCAGACCAGTTTTTCTGGGGAGCAGAACTCGAAAGACTTGGTGTGGCAGGACGAACTCATACAAGAAAAGGTTTGACGCCACACAAGCTAGCAAAGTCTATCAAACAAGTTTTAGCGAGTCCGGAAATGAGTAAACGAGCCAAGGAAATTGGGGCAATAATGTCCAAAGAAAACGGTACTGATGCTGCTGTCCGATTGATTGAAACACGACTCACTGGAAAGTAAGTCGCTTAGCCGAATTAGGGTTATCAACAGGCATTCAATCTCGGTTTGCTTCTTGATTTGACGGCCTGCTGTCAGCAGTGCACCGGACGTTCAGTTGCCACACCGTGACGATCTGTTCTGTCTCGTTTGCAGCCATACATTCTTTGAAATTCCCTGAACAAAAAGCCATCGTTAATCTGCCGAAGAAGGCATCAACCTCAAATATCTGTGCGATAGAGTGAAGCGATACCGGGGCATAGAAACGTAATAATCAGGCCATCAGCCTTGTTTGGCCTCGCGTGAGGTTCGTCGCAGCGGGCAATGGTTGTTTTGTGCCTAAATTCACTCGCATTTGGCCCGGCCTCAGCCCTTCTGTGCCCGGCTTCGTCTGCTGCGAGCCTCGACTTTCTCACTCTGTGCCTTGTATGAAATAAAAACTGGAGGACAGAATCGCGAATTCGAGGCATAGCCCATAAGCGCTGAGGCACAGAGAGGATGAATAAAGGCGCAGAGCACATAAACCAAGGCAAAAAAGAAAAAGCCCCCATCAACAGAGCCGCGCTACCTGCGTACTCCGAACGAACGCAGGCAAAAAATGATCTGACAAGGGCATTTTCAGCACGGCGGCTTTTCACCGAATCGCTGAATGATTTGCCCCGGACCCAATCATCTGAAAAACATCATCAGGCGCCATGCGAATCTTGATGTTTCGTGCAAGTGTAAAATTTTTATACTCCCCAGTCCTATTTTTTTGTTTTACCGTGCAGTCCTTGACAACAAACAGGAGACGGTCGTGTCACACCAACCCTACTATCCAAAGATTGAGGCTAAAGAAATTAAATGGCTTAGCAACTTTATCAACAAGTTACCCTCACACAGCAGCACGCTGAAGCTACCGGCCGATCAGGTCTCCGGCATTACTTCCGATGTTCAATTTTACTTGTGGGTATTACAGCACCAGAATCCTGCAATACACCATTATTCTCTTGAGTCTACAGCCTACAAAAACCTGATTGCAAACGGCTCAGGCACCGAACTCTGCCCTCCTCCGGCAGCACCCGTTTTTAGTCAGCTGCCCGCTGTGCGCATGCCCGGAGTACTCAGGCGCCTCGCTAATTTTATTCAACTCATCAAACTCAGCAGCGCTTATGGCGAATCAATCGGTCAGGATCTGGGCATCGTCAGCAGCAAAGATGGCACGGTTCATCTGTTTGTCGAATTTGTTTTTTCGCAAGACAGGGGCAGCAATGGAGATCGCGTCAAGCTCATGTTTAAAAAACACGGACATGACGGCATTTGGATAGAAGGCCGCCGCAATGACGGCAACTGGGAGTTCTTGGCTGTGACGACGGTGAAACCCTGGTACGACGAGCGCCCTTTGCTCCAACCGAATGTACCGGAAATTCGCGAATACCGCCTGCGCTGGTGGGATAAAAGCGAGCCGAATGGCGATTTTAGCCCGGTTCAAAAGGTCACCGTAGGTCCCTAACTAACTGATGTTACGCACCATCATCACGCAGATGGAGTTGTTCACAGAAAGATGGTCTTTGCAGTGCAAAACCGCCGGTGGCAGACCGGCAGCTGCTCACCTTTCTGATCTTGCCCAGAAAGGTAAGCGAAAGAGATCGCCCCCGGTTTGCCGCGCCTTCGGCGTTCCCTGTGTTGCTCGTCAAGTCAGGCGGCTGCGGAACTCGCTGCGCTCAGACAGTCCTCGCCGACATCCCCTGACCCGACTGCGCTACTCGGCGGCGCTCAGGGGAATGTGGCGGAACGCAATAAGCACCGCAGCAAATGACTGCGCACAACTGTTTTTTCAAGTGCGCAACGTCCCTAAGTGATTAACGACGACGCAGATAAAAACAGTATTCGCCGTCTTGTTCTTCCGAGCTCAGCAACTCGTTTCCGGTCTGCCGGCAGAACACTTCAAAATCTTTCGGCGTCTCCTTGTCGGTCGCAAGTATCCTTAACACCTGCCCGCTGCTCATCGCGGACAGCGATTTTTTAGTGCGCAATATCGGCAGCGGACAGACTAACCTGCGCGCGTCCAATTCGACATCAAACATCGTCATGCGAGTGGCTGACCGGCATGCGCCCATGCGGTGATGCCGCCTTGCAGGTTATATACATCGGCAAAACCGTTACCAACAGCGAACGCCGCAGCCTGTGCAGAGCGCCCGCCCATCTGACAATAAAACACCGTGGTCGCCGACTTATCGAGCTCGCTCATACGCAAGGGCAACAAGTGCAGGGGTAGCACATCGCCCTGAGGAATTTTGCCACGCGCAACTTCTGCATCCGTGCGCACATCGATCAATTTCACCCCGCCCTGCTGCAACATCTCCACCAGTTCAGCTACGGTTATATTTTTAAAATCAGCCACGTCTATCATCCTTAGTTACATTTGTCCGGGCGCGGATTTTGCGCAATTTTTGCAGTAAAGTCCAGCAATCGCCATAACAACCCGGGATCTAAGAAGGAGGCCAGAGAAAATTCACTTCCTCCGCATTTTACTCAATCCACGATCCGCACTCCGCTATCCTGATAAGATACCGGCTATGAAAAAACTGACGCTCATTTTCTTGTTATGTTTCCCGCCCGGCGCCATCGCTGACGGCCTGCCCGAATTGGGGGATATCTCGCAAACCGTGCTCAACCCGATTCAGGAACGTCAGATCGGCCAGCAGAGCATGATGCAGATTCGCATCAGCAAACAGTATTTGAACGATGCGGAAATCAGCGATTATCTCAACCAGTTAGGCTACAAGCTCGTCCAATTCAGCAGCGAACCCTCACTCGATTTTGAATTCTTCGCGCTGAACGATTACAGCGTGAATGCCTTTGCCATGCCCGGCGGGTTTATCGGCGTCAATGCCGGCCTGTTACTCACCACACAAACCGAATCGGAACTGGCCTCGGTGTTAGGCCATGAGATTGCCCACGTCACCCAGCATCATCTGGCGCGCATGGTCGCGGCTCAACAGGGCGACTCGCTCGCCTCGATGGCTGCGATTGCCGTTGCGATTCTTGCCGCACGCAACAACGGTCAGGCATCGCAAGCCGCGATTGCAGGTGTGCAGGCGCGCGCCGTACAAAAGCAACTCGACTTTACCCGCATCCACGAACAGGAGGCAGATCGTGTCGGCTTTGAAATCTTGCAAAAAGCCGATTTCAATACCCACGCCATGCCGGAATTTCTCGAGCGCCTGCAACGCGCGAACCGGCTGCTCGAAGGCAATGCCCCCAACTATTTGCGCACCCATCCTGTTACCAGCGACCGGATAGCCGACATCGAAAATCGGGTGAACAAGCAGCCTTATCGCTTGATGCCTGACAGTCTCGACTTTCAGCTAGTGCGCACCAAACTCATCGGCGCACAAAAAACGCACGCCGATGCGCTGATCTATTTTGAAGACGCCCTGACCACACACAAGCGCGGCAACCCGATTGCGCAACGATACGGCCTGATCAGCGCGCTATTGCGTGCGGGCGAAACGGCGCGCGCAAGCGAAGAGCTGACCACCTTGCAGACTCAGGTTAAAAAAATGCCGGCAGCGCAAAACAACGCGATGCTCGAAACGCTTGCGGGGCAAGTCAAACGGGCGGCCAAATCGCCCGATACGCTCAACTTTTATCGCGTGGCGGTGCAAAGATTCCCGCAGCATCGCGCGCTGATTTACGACTACGCCGAATTGCTGCTGCAAAGCGAGCAGCCGGAAATCGCCGCCAAACTGCTGATGGAGCAGATCGCACGCCATCCTAGTGATACCACGCTCTACAATTTACAGGCGCGCAGCTACCATCAAATGAACCGGCCTTTTGAACAGCATCAGGCGCTGGCCTACAGCTACGCATGGCAAGGCAACATCATGGGTGCAATCGAGCAACTGGAGCTGGCAAAACAGGTGGGCGGCAGTTTTTATCAGCTCTCAACCATCGAAACCGACTTGCGCGAACTGCATGAGATGATAGATGCGAGAGTCAAAAAATAAGCTTCAGTCAATTTTGATGCTAGCCGATTCCGCACGGGCCACAGCGCGCTTTGCCAGATAGTCCATTTCCTTGGCCCATCCCGCGTAGTGCTTGTAATAGTCGGCAAGCGCCGGTATCCCCTTCGTCTTATCTGCAAACGCCAGAAAAACAGGTAGTTGCTGTGCCGCAATGCTTTTGGCATCCAAATGTTTGATCGCGGTTAAAAAGGACGACAGGCTGGTTAGCAGCGTCGCATCCGGCTTCAACGCAACAAGGCTGTCAATTATCCACGGCGAATACTTGAACATGTAATCGGCATACTGCCGCATGATGTCGCTTTGCGCCAGCAACGCACGACGCTCCAATTCAAAGTCCTGACGAGCAAGGATTTTCCCATCACGATAGACAACCTGTGCGGCTGGCGTAATATCGCAAAGCCAGTCTTTGCGCGGCACCAGCATGGTGCGCTGATCCGACTCTTCGCGGTAGGGATAAAAGGGCATCGTTTTGCAGCGACTAGGTTTGCTGTCATAAATCAGGCACAAGCCCTCAGCACTCAATTCAGGACACGAAAATGTGCTGGGAATATAGGCTGTCGGCATAATAACGACTGCCATGCGTCTGCCTGACTTTAAGGTAACGCCCAACTGCTTTGCCAGAGCATGGTTTCGTGTACCGGGCGGCACGACCGACCAGATGAACGCCAAAGGAAAACGCCCTGCGTGCGTTATGGCGTCCTCCAGCGTTAAAGGCAGCCAGCCGACACAGCATTTTCCACACGAGGTGCAGTTAAATCTCGATTCCATCATTGGAAATAGCGGTAGTTAAGCACCGCAACACTTTTTGTATTTTTTGCCCGATCCGCACGGACACGGATCGTTACGCCCGATTTTAACCACCTGACGCGGCGGCGGGTTCGCGCCCACCTGACCGCTGACATATAACCAGCGCCCCTGCTCGCGCCTAAAACTTGCCCGCTCAAATTGACCGAATTCCTGCCCGTCGCGACGAAAGCGGATAGAAAATTCAACGACACCCGCATCATCTGTCTCGCTCGATGATAAGACCGCCAGCCCCAGCCATTCAACATCGGAGGCCGTGCGTTCGGCTTCTGCGCGGTTAAAATCATCGCCTATCTCCGGCGCATGGGTGCGCTCGATGTGATCGAGTTCACCTAACACAAATGCCGAATAGCGCGAACGCATCAGCGCCTCAGCCGTGGGCGCATTCGCACCCGCAATAATCGGCCCGCAGCACGACTCCAAATCCAGACCACTGCCACAAGGACACACTCGCATTGCACAATTCCTTTATATTTTTAATCATTATAAAAACAACAACTGTCCACGAAGGGCACTAAAAACACGAACAAATTTGTGTGGTTATATTTTGTCGAGTTTTTACCCTTTCAGAAAAAAGAAAAGCAAAACTAACATATTGATTTATTTGTTAGTTATTGCGCATAGCGCAATATACCTGCTTAACCCATTTCGTGAATTTGCGAGCATCTGCTACGCAGATTGCCTGCTTAACCCTTTTCGTGTTTTTCGTGGATAAAAAGCTTTTTTAAGGGCGCGCATTCAAGTTCGAAGTGCAACAGCCGCTGGTTGCTTGGTGTAGCGTATT
>JBAXJT010000004.1:0-102339 GCA_037137715.1 Nitrosomonadales bacterium | reverse complement strand
TCGAAGTGTGAGCCACGTCCTTCTTTGATGATGGCGGAGGCGGTTTCATGGGACATCGGTTTTTTATAGGGACGTTCGCTCACCAGTGCATCGTAGACATCCGCTACCGCCATCATGGTTCACGATCAGTCTTTGAGTGGTGAGTAATAAAAGTGCATAATTTTGCTGCAGGTTTGAATATGCCAGTTAATTTCATTTTTTACCAGTTATTGCTATATTTTATTGGCGTGTGACTTGATTTAAAGGTAAGTTGGACGGTCAGGTGTGGGGTGTCGTGCTTTGCGCACATTTTGCGCGGGAAAATAATTTAGATGTGGTTAGAGGTGGTGCAAAAAAACAAACAAAATCAATGTGATACAGTATATTTGATGATCACCTGTTAGGTGATTGGCTGGAGCAGTATAAGATGCTGTTTTATTTGAATAATTTCGTGTTTTTAGTGGATTAAATGCTGTTTGTAGGTTTAGGGGCTGATCAGCACCACGCCTTCGGCGCTGGCTGTACCGCTGACCACGCGGCCTGAACTGGTGCGTGCCTGAACGATTTCACCTTCACTTGCATTGTTGAGCGCAATGCCGGAACTGCTGAGGGAAAAACTGTTGCCTTGGATTGAGAGTTTAACGGATTGTCCCTGTTTGATGCTGAACGGCGCGCGCAGCATATCCTCGCGCAAAATATAGCCTGCGGCGACGCTGTAACGCAGTACTTTGCCGATGACAAGATTTGCATCGGTGATGCCGGCTTTGAGTGTGGTTTCGGTGCTCAGGCGAGCTATATCGGCTTCACGTACAATTTGTCCGAGACTGAGTGGATGTGAGCTGACCAGGAGTTCTCGGGTGATTTTGATTTGTACGGGGATGAGAGTGCTCCAGCCGCCCGCTTCTGCGCAGCGTACCCCGATCGAAACGCGCCCCGACAGTTGTGTTCCGGGCGGCAAAAAAGCCTCGATTTTATGGCAGGGAGTTAGGCTAATGCGCTTGTCAATTTCATCAACCGTAAAGGTGATTTTCCCCGGCAGATTGGCTGTTTGCTGTTGAACTAAAGCCGCCGCGGCAGCTCGAAGCTGGGCGTGATCTTGTTGCGGTGCGGCCGATGCCAGTGAGTAGTTCAACAGGCAGAGGATAAGCAATAAAGTTTTCATGGCGCCATTGTGCTTGTAGCGGACGGATAAGGGAAGGGTATGTTGGCAAAGAATTGAGGGGTAAATTTGCCGTTAATCATTTGTTACTAATTTAAAATTTCGGCGTAGTATGCAAGCCATGCAAGTTGTAACTGCCGAACAGGAGGGGTAAATGATCAGTAAATTAGATGAGTCGATACGATTTAATCAGACTGCGTTGAGTTTGCGTGGCGCACGTCAAGAATTGCTGGCATCTAATATTGCCAATGCCGATACCCCGGGTTACAAAGCGCGAGATATTAATTTTTCCAGTGCCTTGCAAAGTGCGCTGGCCGGTACTTCTGTCAAATTGCCGATGGCGACGAGCTCTGCGATGCATCTTGAAGGTAATGCAGGCGGACAGATTATGGGTGCGCCCGTGCAATATCGTCGCCCTGATCAACCAAGTGCCGATGGCAATACGGTGAATATGGATGTGGAGCGCGCGCAGTTTGCGGACAATGCGCTGCGCTACGAGGCGAGCGTTAAATTTACCAGCGATGAGTTAAAAGATATGCTCGCTGCGCTGCAAGCTTAATTTAAACGAGGGAGAAGACAATGTCTCTGTTCAATATTTTTAACGTCGCAGGCTCCGGTATGGCGGCCCAGTCGCAGCGCTTGAATGTGGTTGCGAGTAATCTTGCGAATGCGGACAGCACCACCGGTGCAGACGGCAAACCTTATCGCGCCAAGCAGGTGGTTTTCTCTGCAACGCCGATGGGCAGCACGGATGTGCAGGGTGTTAAGGTGCTGCGAGTGGCTGAAGATAACTCGCCGATGAGAGTGGTTTATGATCCTAAACATCCGATGGCAGATGCTAAGGGCTATGTGTCGATGCCGAATGTGAACGTGGTGGATGAGATGGTCAACATGATTTCGGCATCGCGCGCTTATCAAAATAATGTGGATGTGCTCAACACCTCTAAAACGCTGCTGTTAAAAACGCTGACAATCGGCCAGTAATGAATAGCAAGTGCTAAACGGGAAATCTCCCCTCAGGCTTGCCGCAAACTACTAACTGTATTTAAAAGGAAAAATCATGGTTACCGCGACTACGAATGCAAGCAACGCCAGTGCCGTATTTGCCGCATTGAATGGAGCTTCGAGTACTTCAACGGCGTCTGCCACCTCGGCGGCGGCGTCACAAGATCGATTTATGAAGTTGCTCGTGACTCAGTTGAAGAATCAGGATCCGCTCAACCCGATGGACAATGCGCAGATGACCTCTCAGATGGCGCAGATCAGCACAGTGAGCGGCATCGATAAGCTCAATGCTACCTTGCAGGCTTTGAGTGCCAGCATGACGCCTAACCAGACACTGCAGGCAGCGACGATGATCGGGCATGGCGTACTGGTGGCCGGTAATGGCATGGATTTGAAGGCGGGTGTTGGTTTGGGTGGTTTTGAGCTTGCCTCGGCTGCCGAAAGCAATAAAGTCTCGGTGACGGATGCGTCAGGCGCGTTAGTCAGCACCATCGATCTGGGTGCGCAGGCGGCGGGGATCGTCAAGTTTCAGTGGGACGGTAAAGACAGTGCGGGAAATGCAATGCCAGATGGTAAATACACCTTTGCAGTTACTTCAACTCAGGCCAGCAATACGGTCGCTGCAACGGGGCTGGAATATGGCGTGGTGGGCAGTGTGACACAGGGTGCGCAGGGCGTGGAATTGAGTGTAGGCCAGATGCAGAAAGTCGCGTTGGCTCAAGTTGTACAAATTCTTTAAAGTCGGGAGAAAATCATGAGTTTTCAACAAGGTTTGAGCGGATTGAACGGGGCGTCTAAGCATCTGGATACCATTGGCAATAACGTAGCGAATGCCAGTACGGTCGGCTTCAAACAGTCGCAGGCGCAGTTCGCTGACATGTTTGCCGCGTCCCTGTCAGGCTCAGGTGCGATGCCAATTGGTACAGGTACGAAACTCGTGGCCGTTGCGCAGCAGTTTACTCAGGGTAATATCACGAACACGAATAATCCGCTGGATACGGCGATCAGCGGGCAGGGGTTCTTTCGCATGACCGATCCCGCAGGCGCTGTTTTGTACAGCCGTAACGGACAGTTTCAGGTTGATAAAACTGGAAATGTGGTTAATAATCAGGGGCATATAGTTTCTGGGTATCTGGCCGATGCGGCAGGGACTATCGTGAAGCAGACCGTGCCGCTGAAAATTACCTCAACCAATCTCGCGCCGGTTATGACCACCACCACCACGGTGGGTGCTAATCTGGATTCTCGCGCGGCGGTTCCGGCTGTGGCGGCTTTTAGCACGATAGATCCGACTTCCTATACCAGCTCAACGTCACTGTCCGTGTTTGACAGTCTGGGGGCGAGTCACGTGGGGACTATGTATTTTGCACGTCAGCCGATCGCGACTGTGGGTACGGGCTCAATTGCTCTTGCGAGCACCGCCATGACGGTGGGATCGACAGTTGGTCTTGCAGTTGGTAATACGGTAACGCTGGCCGGTACGACTTATACGATTACCGGAGTGACTAATGCAACTACACTGGCGGTGACGCCGGCTGCTACGGTTGCAGCGGTGGCTGCAGCGGCAACAACCAATGCGCCTTCCAATCTTTGGAACGCTTATCTGACAATCGACAATGTGCTGGTGCCACCGGTTGTGGCACCTGCTGCTGCAACGCCTTTTGCGACCTTGGGCTTTAGTCCTACCGGTACGTTGAGTACCATGACTGCGGGGGCGGGTTCAACGTTGGGCGCGACGGTCGGTAAGGTGACTACACCTTCATTTAATCCGGTTTCAACGATTACGACGTCCCCGCAAACGATTACGTTTGATTTTAATTCATTAGCGGCCGGTACGACGCAGTTCGGCGGCAACTTCGGTGTGAATACGCTGACGCAAAACGGTTATACCTCGGGTCAGCTCAATTCGACTAGTACCGGTACAGATGGCACGATCCTGGGGCGTTATTCCAACGGTCAGTCGCGGGCACTGGGACAAATTACACTGACTAATTTTACCAATCCGCAAGGCTTGCAACCGGTCGGCAATAACGAATGGGTGGAAACATCCGCTTCAGGTAGTCCGACAACGGGTACGCCGGGTTCGAGTAGCCTCGGAATGTTGCAAGCTTCTGCGACAGAAGATTCAAACGTCGATCTGACGGCTGAGCTGGTGAATATGATTACCGCACAACGCGTTTATCAGGCCAATGCGCAGACGATCAAGACGCAGGATTCGTTGCTGCAAACGATTACGAGCTTGAGATAAGCTGGCGAGTGGTAAGTGGGACGTTGCGACACGTGCTACGCGGCTGATAAAAGGGGGTAGGAATGGACAAGTTAATCTATACCGCAATGACCGGCGCGTCACATGTGCTGCAGCAGCAGGCGTCCGTTTCGGAAAACTTGGCGAACACCAATACACCGGGTTTTCGCGCGACGCTCAATACGTTTCGCGCCGTGCCGCTGGTCGGTGAAGGGTTGCCAACGCGCACTTTCGTGGTCGATTCAACGGCGGGTTTCGATTTTACGCCTGCCGCGTTTCAGCCGACGGGGCGCTCTCTTGATGTCGCGGTCAACGGAACCGGTTGGTTGGCCGTTCAGGGGCCGGACGGTAAAGAAGCGTACACGCGCAATGGTAGTTTTCAGATCAGTTCGAGTGGCGTGTTGCAAACGCGCAACGGGTTGAATGTGCTGAGCGATACAGGCCCGATTACCATTCCTCCCGGTACGCAGTTGACGTTTGCCAAGGATGGTACGATTTCGACGGTACCTGAAGGGAATCAGGCGACGTCGGTCGTTGTGGTCGGGCGCATAAAACTGGTGAATCCCGATGTCGCTAAATTGGAGCGTGGCGGGGACGGCATGTTTCGCATGAAGGATGGTACGACCGCGCCTGCCGATGCTAAGACGGAAATTGCGCCGGGTAATCTTGAGGGTAGTAACGTCAACACGGTCGAGATGATGGTGAATATGATTTCGCTGGCACGTAAATTTGATATGCAGATGAAAATGCTGCAAACGGCGGATAACGATGCCAAGCAGGCAAGTTCGATAATGAGTATTGCAGGATAGTGAGTCGTCAGTGGCTTGCCACTTTCAACTTACCACTTACGATGAAGGGGTAAAAGCATGATACGTTCTTTGTGGATTTCAAAAACCGGTCTGGATGCGCAGCAAACCCAGATGGATACGATCGCCAATAATCTGGCTAACGTGAGCACCAATGGTTTTAAACGTTCGCGTGCGGTCTTTGAAGACTTGTTGTATCAGACAATCAGACAGCCGGGTGCGCAGTCCTCTCAGCAGACTCAGATTCCGTCCGGCTTGCAGATCGGTACCGGTGTCAGACCCGTAGCCGCAGAGCGGATACATACGCAGGGTAATTTGCAACAAACCGGTAATCAACTGGATGTGGCAATCAACGGCAGTGGGTTTTTCCAGGTTTTAATGCCGGATGGTTCAACCGGATATACCCGCGATGGTTCATTTCAGCGCGATGCACAGGGGCAGATGGTCACCGCAAGCGGTTTTCCGATGCAGCCTGCGATTACCTTACCCGCCAATGCCATTACGGTGACGATAGGCCGTGATGGTGTGGTGTCGGTTACTCAGCCCGGTGTGGCAGCACCCGTGCAGGTGGGCAGCATGCAGGTGACGACCTTTATCAATCCGGCCGGTTTAATGGCTCAAGGTGAAAATCTTTATCAGGAAACCGCTTCTTCAGGTACGCCCAGCACTAATGTGCCAGGTACCAACGGGAGCGGCTTGTTGAGTCAGAATTACGTGGAAACATCCAACGTGAATGTGGTTGAAGAAATGGTAAATATGATCCAGACGCAGCGCGCGTATGAAATCAATTCAAAGTCCATTACCACCTCTGATCAGATGCTGCAAAAATTATCACAAATGTAATGCAGATGGTTAGTTGTCTTTATCGGGAATGAGTATCATGGTTGAAAAGTTGAGCACTAAAAAAATGGATGTCATCAGCAGAGTGTGTTGTTTGTTTTGTGTTGCCGTCGCTCTCGCAGGGTGCAGTATCAGCACACCGCCAACGAGAATTCAGCATCCGATGACGGCCAAACCGGTTAGGCCGCGTGTTGTTATGTCGGCTGATGGCGCGATTTTTCATGCAGGTATTAACGAACGTCCGTTGTTCGAGGATAAACGTGCGCGTAATGTGGGTGATATTTTGACCATCAATATTGTCGAAACGACGTCGGGTAGTCGTAAAGCCAGTGATGGTTCCACCAGTGCGAATACGATTGCCGCCGGTACACCGAATGTAGCGCGAAATTATGCGGCGACGGGTGTGGCGGCCGCCGCGCTCACGTCACTCGTCAATCCGATCTCAATTAACAGCAATAGTAGCAGCAAGACGGCGACCTCGGGTACCGGCGCTGCGAGCGAGACGTTGACAGGAACAATTGCGGTTACAGTGATTGAAGTGATGGCCAACGGCAATTTGCTGGTGAGCGGTGAAAAGCAGGTGGCATTGAATCAAAACGAAGAGTTTATTCGTTTTTCAGGTGTCATCAATCCGGTCAGTATTTCCAACTTGGGTGTGGTGCAGTCGAGTCAAGTGGCTGATGCGCACATCGAATATAAGAACGCGGGTGCGATGAATCAGTTTATGAACGATGCGAGTTCATTGGGATTTCTCGGGCGATTCTTCATGTCCGTGCTGCCGTTCTAGAAACGCGATTTAGGATCGAGGATTGAGCAGAGGCGGGACTGCGGGATTTTTTC
The DNA here is from genome assembly GCA_037137715.1 of Nitrosomonadales bacterium. Classification (GTDB taxonomy): domain Bacteria; phylum Pseudomonadota; class Gammaproteobacteria; order Burkholderiales; family Gallionellaceae; genus Gallionella. Next base: position 95,465 of record JBAXJT010000004.1, on the reverse strand, counting down.
AATCCGCAATCCTTAATCCTCAAACCTAAAAAGAGGTTTAACGGATGAAAAAAATTATTGCAGTGCTCTTGTTGCTGTTGCCCTTCGCAGCCTTCGCTGAGCGCATTAAAGATGTGGCGAATATTCAGGGCGTACGGGACAACCAATTGCTAGGTTATGGTCTGGTAGTGGGGTTGGACGGCAGCGGCGATCAGACCACACAGACACCCTTTACGGTGCAGAGCATCATCAGCATGCTCTCGCAAATGGGCGTCAATCTCCCGCAGGGCACGAGTTTGCAGCTCAAGAACGTCGCGGCCGTGATGGTAACGGCCAGCTTGCCGCCGTTTTCGAAACCGGGACAAACCATTGATGTGACCGCTTCCTCGATGGGTAACGCCAAGAGCCTGCGGGGCGGGACGCTATTGATGACGCCGCTCAAGGGCGCGGACGGTCAGGTCTATGCGATGGCGCAGGGGAATGTTCTGGTCGGCGGTGTGGGGGCCTCATCGGGTGGCGCCTCCGTGCAGGTCAATCATTTGAGTGTAGGACGTGTGCCGGCAGGTGCGACGGTTGAACGTGCCGTGCCGACCTTGCTGGGTCAGGGAGAATATATCCACCTTGAATTGCGCAGCAACGATTTTACCACCGCGACGCGCATCGTCGATGTGATCAACAGTCAGGTCGGTGCCGATATCGCGGTGGCTCAAGATGGCAGGATGATTGAGGTGCGTGCGCCGCAGGGAAACGGCCTGGTCGCCTTTATTTCCAAAATTGAGAATCTAGAAATCAATCAGGCGCAGGGTGTTGCTAAAGTGATTATCAATGCACGTACCGGTTCGATCGTGATGAATCAGGCGGTCACGCTTGATGCCTGCGCTGTCGCGCACGGCAATCTGACCGTAGTGATCAACACCGATAGTACGGCCAGTCAGCCTAACGCGCGTTCAGATGGAAAAACAGTGGTGACCGATAAAACGACCATTGATGTTAAAAGCGATAAGGGAGGCTTAGTTGAATTATCAAAAGGCGTGTCTCTGAGCGAAGTGGTCAAGGCATTGAATGCGATTGGCGCAACGCCGCAGGATTTGCTGGCCATTTTGCAAGCGATGAAGTCATCGGGCGCGCTGCATGCAGAGCTGGAGGTGATCTAAATGGCTTCACAAGTGAATGCTGCAGCGAGTCTGGCAATCGACGGGCAGTCGCTCGCACAATTGCGTACACAGGCGAAAAACTCTCCGGATCAGGCACTCAAGGTCGCCGCGCAGCAGTTCGAATCTGTGTTTATGAACATGATGCTCAAAAGCATGCGTGAAGCCACGCCGCAGGATGGCATGATGGACAGCGATCAGACGCGGATGTTTACCAGCATGCTCGATCAACAATTGTCGCAGAGTATGTCAAGTAAAGGCATCGGTCTGGCCGATATGCTGGTCAAACAGTTGAGTCGTACAGGATTGACGATGCCACAGAGTCCGGTTGTGCTTTCATCAGCGCTGCCAGGTGCGTCAACCTTAAAACCTCAATCTTTGATTCCTCCCACAGCCATTCCTTCTGCATTTAATGCGAGTACACAACAGGAGTTTGTGAGTAAGATGCTGCCGCATGCCATACAGGCCAGTCAGGCTAGTGGCGTCCCGACGCAGTTGATATTGGGGCAGGCAGCGCTCGAGAGCGGCTGGGGAAAACGCGCGATTGCGATGCCCGATGGCAGCAGCAGTTACAACCTGTTCGGTATTAAAGCTAATGGCGCCTGGCATGGGAAAGTGGCTGAGGTCATGACCACGGAATACAAAAATGGCGTGCCAACGCATCAGGTCGAAAAATTCCGCGCTTATTCCTCTTATACCGAGGCCTTCAATGATTATGTGGGCATGATGAGCAAAAATCCGCGTTATGCCGGTGTGATGCAGCAATCAAATAATCCGGCAGGGATGGCGCAGGCGTTACAGAAGTCCGGTTATGCGACGGATCCGAAATATGCTGAAAAGCTGGTTAGCGTGATGAAGCAGATGAATTTGGGCTAATCTCCTAAAGGTTTTACAGACTATGCCGATATAGTGAGTGTACGAGTCGGTAGGTTGCCAAGGGGAATATCATGGGAAGCAATATATATAGCGCGTCACTGAGCGGGATGAATGCCGCCCAGTTCGCTTTGAGCACGACACAGCACAACATCGCCAACGCCAATACGCCCGGTTATTCACGGCAGACTATGCTGGTCAACTCTCGTGCAGCGCAGGCGACAGGTGCAGGTTTTGTCGGTCAAGGCGTGGATGTGACCGGCGTTGTTCGAAATTACGATCAGTTCCTGACCACCCAAGTGCGTCAGGAGCAGACTCAGGCTAGTTATTTGTCCACCTATTTGACGTCGATGAAGCAGATTGACAATATGGTGGCCGATCCTGCCGCCGGTGTTTCACCTGCGATACAGAATTTTTTCAATGCGACCAATTCACTGGCCAGCAATCCTGAATCCATCCCTGCCCGGCAGACAGTGCTGAGTACCGCTCAGGCCACAGTAAACCGTTTTCAGGCGATGGATCAGCGATTGACGGATATTTCCAATAGTTTGACGACGCAGATTGCCAGTAGCGTGCAAACGGTGAATACCTATGCCACGCAAATTGCAACGCTCAATAACCGCATAAAAAGCGCGATTGCTACGGCGCAAGGGCAACAACCCAATGATTTGCTCGATCAGCGAGACCAACTGGTTAATCTGCTGAATAAAGAAATCAAGGTGTCGACCCAGCAGCAGGCCGATGGCTCGATGAGTGTGTTCGTCGGCAACGGGCAGGCGTTGGTCGTGGGTGATCAGGCGATGGCCTTGCAGGTGGTACAAAATCCGGCAGACCCCTCCAAAGTGGATGTCGCCTACCTGAACAACGGTAAATCGGTCACGATGCAGCAAAGCAGTTTACAGGGCGGAAATCTGGGCGCGTATCTGGCTTTTCGGGACCAAAATCTTGAGCCTGCCCGCAATGCGCTCGGACGCGTCGCGCTGGGACTGGCAACGAATTTCAATCAGCAGAATCAAATGGGCCAGGACCTTAATGGCGCTTTGGGCGGCAATATTTTCAAGGACATACTGCCGCGTGTCGATAAAGGCTTGAATAATGCCGGTGCCGGTGTCTTGACAGCGACGATTTCCAATATGGCTGCGGTCACAACCAGCGATTATCAGCTTAAATTCGACGGCGCGAATTACACAATGACGCGGATGACCGATAATCAGGTCACAACTTTGGGAACTTCAGCATCTGTTATGCCGCTGACTCAGGTTGTGGATGGCGTTAGCGTAGTGATTCCTGCCGGCATGATTGCCGGGGATAGTTTTTTGATTCGTCCTGTGGCAAATGCGGCGCGTGATATGGCGGTGCTGACCACTGATCCGACTAAATTGGCAACTGCTGCACCCATGATCAGTACGACGGCGACAACCAATACGGGTACCGGTGTGATTACGGCGGGTTCGGTGAATACGCCATTGCCGCTGAATGCAAATTTGCAGGTGCCGGTTACCATTACCTTCACCAGTGCAACGTCTTATACCGTGACCGGTGCCGTGCCCGCAGTGGCTGGCGCTGTCGCCTACACGGCAGGTGTGCCAATTACCTATAATGGGTGGACAGCAACGATTACCGGTACGCCTGCAGCAGGTGATGTGTTTAACGTCAAGTCCAATACGACAGCGACGGGGGATAACCGCAATGCTTTGCTGATGGCCGGGTTGCAAACGCAAAACCTGCTGGCTAGCAGCGGCGGGGTGGGTGCTAATGCGACGACCAATTTGCAAGGCGCCTACAGCCAGTTTGTTGGTTCGATCGGTGCCAAGACGCAGGAATTGACGGTGACCAGTACGGCGCAGGATGCGATGGTGACTCAAACCGTTGCGACGCAGCAGTCTGTAGCTGGTGTGAATCTGGATGAGGAAGCAGCCAACCTGTTGCGCTACCAGCGAGCTTATCAGGCAGCGGCTAAGGCGATGCAAATTGCCAATACCATGTTTGATTCGCTGTTGACTTTAGGAAGGTAGGTGTGTGATGCGTATCAGCTCAAATACAATATTCGATAATAATGTGGCCAACCTGGGTGCGCAGCAGGCTAGGCTTGTGCAGACTCAGCAGCAAATTGCCAGCGGAAGGCGTCTTCTGACGGCGGCCAGCGATCCGGTTGCCGCCACTCGTGCACTGGATGTTACGCAGGCCGATGCGATCAATACGCAGCAAACAGCGAATCGCGGCACGGCCAAAGATCCTTTGTCGATTTCGGAAAGTACACTGGCGAGCGTCACTTTGTTGTTGCAGGATGTCAGAACTGCGGCCGTGTCAGCCGGCAATGCGACGCTGACAAATGCCGACAGGGCGACGATAGGCAAAAATCTGAATGGTCGTTTGCAGGAGTTGATCGGACTTGCCAACAGTACGGATGGCAGCGGTAACGCCTTGTATGCCGGCTTCCAGTCAAAAACGACTCCCTTTGTAGCCTCTGCCGCCGGCGTGGTGAGCTATCAGGGGGATGACGGGCAGCGTCTGGTACAGGCCGCTCCCGGCCGGCAGATTGCGGCGAATGACAGCGGTGCTGATGTGTTCATGCGCATCAAGGACGGCAACGGTACGTTTGCGACTCAGGCTGCGGCAACAAATACTGGCGGCGGAATCATCGGTGCAGGTTCAGTGCTTAATCCTGCCGCCCTGACGGGAAATAATTACAGCGTAAGTTTTGCGGTGGCTGCAGGCACGACAACTTATAGTGTGACCAATACGACAACGGGACTTCCCGTGGCGGGTATGACGGCACAGCCCTATACGTCGGGTCAATCTATCGCGTTCGATGGCTTGCAGTTCACTATGCAGGGCGCGCCGGCTAACGGCGACACCTTTACGGTTAAACCCAGTACGAACCAGAGCGTATTTAAAACGCTTTCGGATTTAATCACCACCTTGAGTACGCCATTATCAGGGGCGAATGTGTCGAATGGACTGGCGAGCGGAATTACGAATGTCGATAATGCGCTGGGCAATGTGTTGAACTCGCGTTCCTCCATCGGCGCGCGGCTCAATGAAATCGATTCGCTGCAGGCATCCGGCGACAGCATCGGTGTGCAGTTAAAGCAAAGCTTGTCTGCGCTGCAGGATACCGATTACAACAAGGCGATCAGCGACTTGAATCAGCAGCAGACTACCCTGCAGGCGGCGCAAAAATCCTTTGCTCAGGTGTCCAATCTGTCTATGTTTACCTACATGTAGTTGTGAGCAAGAGATCGCCCGCGGGCTCCTTCTGGCGATCTTTTAATACTTCCTTCGTAAAAATTTCTTTTCGGGTTAAACTCACCCCTGAAATTGTCTTTTTAAGTTCGTTTTAAATCCAGAGAATTATTCGCTATGCGTGAAGAACCCGTTTTCAAAATTAAAACAGGCAACCTGTCTGTGTTGCAGTTGCACATTCTGACCACAGATATTGCAGCACTGAAGCGCGAATTGTCACAGCGTCTGGCTCAAACACCGGATTTTTTTGCCAGTACACCGATTGTGCTTGAGTTGTCAGGTGTTGCGGAATCGGATCAGGGGTTGGATTTCGTCAGCCTGATATCGTTCATGCAAAGTCACGGCATGTGTGCGGCAGGTATCGTCGGCGGATCAGTCGGGCAGCGCGAGGATGCGATACAGGCTGGGTTGGGGATTTTTCCCGATGTGGTCGTCAGAAACCCGATGCGCAGAGCCACGGATGATCCGTTTTCGGTCACCGGCGCCTATGTCGCCGCAACGCCCGCGCCCGTTGCCGCCCCCTTGCAACCTGAGTTACCCGGATTTGAACCGCCGGTTGAGCCGCAACCCTTGCCAGCATTAGCCAAACTGATGCCTACTATGCTGATCGATAAACCTGTCCGAACCGGACAGCGTATCTACGCTGAAGGCGCTAATCTGGTTGTGCTGGCCATCGTAAACGCGGGGGCTGAACTCATTGCTGACGGGGATATTCACGTGTATGCACCGATGCGTGGCAAGGCGATCGCAGGTGCTCAAGGCAATGAAGCGGCACGGATTTTCGTTAACAGTATGGAGGCGGAGTTGTTGTCGATTGCAGGCTGTTTTAAGGTTTTTGAAGACGGGATGCCGGAAAATGTCAGTGCGAAACCGGCTCGCGTGCATCTTGACGGGTCGCGTTTAGTCATTCAACCGCTCAATTACTGACGCTAAGGTTTTGGTGTTGGCGATTTTCGCGTAAAATGAGCGACTTATATCAATTGTTCAGGAAAATGAAACGTGGCTAAAGTTATTGTAGTTACTTCGGGTAAAGGCGGCGTGGGAAAAACGACCACCAGCGCGAGCTTCTCCAGCGGTCTGGCAATGCGCGGCAATAAGACGGTGGTAATCGATTTTGACGTAGGCTTGCGTAACCTTGATCTGATTATGGGCTGTGAGCGCCGTGTGGTGTATGACATCATCAATGTCATCAACGGCGAGGTCAGCCTCAAGCAAGCGCTGATCAAAGATAAAAATTGCGATAATCTGTACATCCTGCCGGCCTCTCAGACGCGCGACAAGGATGCCCTGAATCTGGAAGGCGTTGAGCGTATTCTGAATGAGCTCAAGGAAAGCTTTGATTTTATCGTCTGCGACTCTCCTGCAGGGATTGAGTCGGGCGCCTTTACTGCGATGTATTTTGCAGATGAAGCGCTGGTGGTGACCAATCCTGAAGTCTCCTCTGTGCGAGATTCAGACCGCATTCTGGGGATACTCGCCGCAAAATCAAAGCGCGCGGTCGAGGGCTTGGAACCTGTCAAAGAGCATTTGCTGGTGACGCGTTACGATCCGAAACGGGTAAACACGGGCGCCATGCTGTCGGTTGTCGATATTCAGGAAATCCTGCGCATTCCTTTGCTGGGCGTGATTCCTGAATCAGAATCCGTCTTGCAAGCATCGAATGCGGGTACGCCGGCCATCCATTTGGATAAGAGCGATGTGGCTGAAGCGTACCGGGATGTCGTGGGGCGCTTTATGGGTGAGGATCTGCCGATGCGTTTTATCAACGAAAAGGCCGGATTTTTCAAACGCCTGTTAGGAGGTCATTAACATGTCTATGATTGCCGGTCTGATTGACTACCTGCGCGGTAACGAAAAGAAATCTGCCACCGTTGCCAAGGAGCGTCTGCAAATTATTTTGGCTCATGAGCGTGCCGGGCGCGGTACGGCAACGCCTGACTACCTGCCTGCGCTTCAAGAGGAATTGATGGCGGTGATTGCCAAATATATCCACATTGACCGCGATTCATTCAAGGTTCAGCTCGAAAAACACGATCAATACGATGTGCTGGAGTTGAATATTACGCTGCCCGACAAGATCAATAGCCGGGTTTAGCTACCCGCTCAGGGATGCGGTAATTTAACTAGTTTGAGGGCGGTCGCTAAGCCCTCAGTGGTGATTCTGTCGAGCATAGGCGCGAGATAGGGCAGCGACAGGCTCAGTACGAAGAATCCGACCGTGATAGTGATCGGGAAGCCGATCGCAAACGGATTTAACTGCTGGGCGGCGCGCGTCATGATGCCGAGGGCCAAATTGGTGATCAGCAGGGCAGCTAGCAGCGGCATTGATATCTGTAATCCGTACGCGAATATCGTAGCCCCCCATTGAGCAGCGCTATAAAAACTTTTGGTTGCCATCATTTGCCCGACGGGCAGAGTATGAAAACTTTCCGTGACGAGGGCGAGCAGCATCAGGTGTCCGTTCATCGACAGGAAGGCGAGCGTGGCGATAATACCCATGAATTGTGCGGTGACGGTGGAAGAGCTTGAACTTTGCGGATTATAGAAGCTCGCGAATCCCAAACCCATTTGCAGCCCTGAAAATTCCCCCGCCATTTCCACCGCAGTAAACACGATGCGCATGGTAAACCCCATGGAGATGCCGATAATGATCTGTTGAATCATGATCAGCAGGCTTTGCGGGGAGCCTAACGGGATGTCAGGCATCGGGGCCAGTGTTGGTGCAATGACGATGGCCATCAGCACGGACAACCCTACTTTGACGCGTGCCGGAACTTGTTTGTTACCCAGTATGGGTGCGCTGGAGATCATCGCCAGCAGTCGTACCATCGGGTAGAGCAGGGTAGAGAGCCAGATGTCGAGTTGGGTGCTGGTGACGCTAAGCACGAATCAGCCCTGAATTTCGAATCCCGAATCCTGAATCCTGAATCCTGAATCCTGACATCAGCCTACCATCCACGGAATGTTGCCGTACAGGCGCCGGATGAAATCGACCATCATCGTGACCATCCAGGGCCCTGCGATGACCAGTACGACGAAAATTCCCACCAGTTTCGGAATGAATGACAGGGTTTGTTCGTTGATTTGAGTCGCAGCCTGAAAGATACTCACCACCAGGCCGATGGCCAGTGCACTGAGCAACAGGGGCGCTGACAGCAGCAGGGTCAGTTCGATTGCCTGCTGTCCCAGCGTCATGACTGATTCGGGTGTCATCAGATACTCTCCTGCGGCTAGGTGTAAAAGCTTTGTGCCAGCGAGCCGATGAGCAGATTCCAGCCATCAGCCAAAACGAACAGCATAATCTTGAAGGGCAGCGAGATAATGGAAGGGGAGAGCATCATCATCCCCATCGACATCAGGATACTCGCGACCACCATATCGATGATCAAAAACGGAATAAACACAACGAAGCCGATCTGGAAGGCGGTTTTTAATTCGCTGGTTACGTAGGCGGGGACTAAGAGTCGCATCGGAACCTCTTCCGGACTTTGCAGTTCCTCGCTGTTCGAAATTTTAACGAAGAGCGCTAAATCCGCCTGACGTGTCTGACGCAACATGAAGGCCTTGAGCGGAACCACGCCTTTTTCGACGGCTTGTTGTAAGTCCAGACGGCTCTCGCTGTAGGGTAAGTAGGCATCCGTGTAAATTTTATCGAACACAGGTGACATGATGAAAAAAGTCAGAAACAGCGACAGACCGATCAGCACCTGATTGGGTGGTGAGGCCTGAGTGCCCAGCGCGGAGCGCAGCATGCTCAGCACGATGATGATGCGGGTAAACGATGTCATCATCAGCAGCATTGCCGGCAGGAAACTCAGGGAGGTGAGTATCAGCAGCGTTTGTAGGCTCAGGCTGTAGGATTGACCGCCGCCTGCCGCCGCCTTGCTGGTAATCGCAGGTATTGCAATTTCCGCAGCCCAGACGCCTTGACTCAAGGCGAGTCCTGCGGCTAACAGTAACAGACTACGGCGCATTGCCATTCCCGTTACGCGGTTTGATGATGGACGACAGCAGGCTGGCGAATTTGTTATCCAGTGTGGCTGTCTCGCCTGACGTTGCTAAGTCCTGCAAATTGTCTGATTTTGGCAGCGTGTGCAGCGTGCGAATCTGCCCAGGCCCCACACCGATCAGCACCCAGGTGTCCTCGACTTCTATCATGACGACGCGTTCGCGCTGTCCGATTGCGATGCTGCCGACGACTTTGAGCAGGTTGCCGGTACCGTGTTGCGCAATATTCATGCGTTTGAGCAGCCAGGCGATGGCCATGATGACGGCCAGTACTAGCAGCAGGCTGAAACTGATTTGCAGCAGGCTGCCAGAGCTGGTGGGAACGGGAGGCGTATAGGCCGGACGTGCGATGTCAGCGGCGATGGCGGCGTTCGAGCAGATCAGTGCGAAGAGGGCGATGATGCGCATGGTATGTTAACGATTGATGCGTCGCAGACGCTCTGACGGGGTCGTGATGTCGGTCAGGCGTATGCCGAGCTTGTCGTTGACCACGACGACTTCACCTTGCGCGATCAAAAATCCGTTGATCATAACGTCCAGCGGTTCACCAGCCATGCCGGATAATTCCACCACCGAGCCTTGCGCCAGTTGCAACAGATTTTTGATGGGCATCTTGGTGCGCCCCAGTTCAACGGTCAGTTGTACCGGGATGTCCAGAATCATGTCCAGATCATTGGGGGTGGCCGCGGTGCCTGCTGCGCCAAATTTTTCAAATACGTGCGCTTTCCCTGCAGCGGGAGGTGCTTCCTGTTCGGCCATTGCGGCTGCCCAGTCATCTGTTCCTGTAGATGCTTCGGCTGTCGCCTGCTCTGACATGGCTGCGCCCCAATCATCGGCGGTGATGGCAGTTTCATCAGGCATGTTGTTCTCCTTCGTTGGTGGTCAGCATTTTTACAATTTTGAGTGCGTATTGATTATTGAATACGCCATATTTGCATTCCATGATCGGAACGCCATCAACTGACGCGGTAATGTTTTCATCGACATCCAGCGGTATGACATCGCCTACACGCATTTTTAATACTTTTTCCAGTGTGATATTGGCTTGCCCCAGCGTTGCGGCCAATTCGATTTCAGCACATTGAACCTGACGCGACAAGAGCTGCAGCCAGCGCTTGTCGACCGCCAGATGTTCACCTTGAATGTTGTTGAACAGCAAGTCCTTGACAGGTTCAAGCGTCGAGTAAGGCATGCAAATGTGGAATGCGCCGCCATTGCCACCCAGTTCAATATCAAAGGTGGTCACGATGACGACTTCGTTGGGCGTGGCAATGTTGGCGAATTGGGGGTTCATTTCGGAACGCACAAATTCAAATTCCAGCGGATAGACCGTTTCCCATGCTTTTCCATAGGTTTCGAATACCACCGCCAGCATTTTTTGGATGATACGTTGTTCCGTCTGGGTAAATTCGCGTCCCTCAACCCGTGTGTGGAAGCGCCCGTCACCGCCAAACATGTTGTCGACCACCAGAAAAACCAGATTTGGGTCGAAAATAAACAGACCATTGCCGCGCAGCGGCTTGGGCTGGATGATGTTCAGATTGGTGGGGACGGCCAGATTGCGCACAAACTCACCGAATTTCAGCACGCGAACTGGACCTACCGATATTTCAGGCGTGCGGCGTATGAAATTGAATAAGCCGATACGGAACAGGCGTGCGAAACGTTCGTTGATGATTTCCATCGTGGGCATACGCCCACGCACGATGCGTTCCTGTGATGCTAAATTGTACGGGCGAACCTCTCCTGCATCCGCTTCGGGATGTACTTTTTCATCCTCTGCTTCGCCGTTCACTCCCTTGAGCAGGGAGTCAACCTCGTCCTGAGAGAGAAATTCGCTCATGTGCTTACTGGATGATGAATGACGTAAACAGTACGTCTGCTACGCCCTTTTTGCTGGGCTTTTCCTCAGCGGCCGGATGGTGTGCTTCCCCTTCAGCTGCCGGCTGAGCCTGGTGCAGGGCAGGTTGTGTCTTTCTCAGACCCAACACAAATTCGACGTTCGCTTTAATGTCGCTGGCCAACAACTCCTTACCTTCTGGTGTTGCGAGTTCTGATGGCCGTTTGCTCTGAAGTAACATATTGATTCTATGTTGTATTTCAGGATTGCTTTCCTTAACTTTTTCTTCAAGTTCAGGTTTGGTCAGTTTGATTGTGATGGCGACCTGCAAATATCGGTCCGCATCTTCATGCATCAAGTTGGCCGTAAATGTGCCGATTTCAACAAATTTTGGCGGAACTTTAGGCTTAGCCGCGTCTTCGTCCTCGCCTTCATCGGCGGCTTCTTCAGCTGCGGCAGGCTTAGCATGTTTCTCAGAGTGCGGTTTCATCACCAGGAAATAATAACCTGCGCCAGCTGCTGCCAGTAGCACAACCACGGCGATAATGATCACGAGCATTTTATTGCTCTTAGGAGGTTGATCGCCTGCAGCGGGGGCGGCAGGCTTGGCTGGTTTGGACATGTTGCGATTCCTTATGGGTGTTGGAATTATTAAAAATAAACGCGGCGGATGATGACACAAATATCGCCTTTTTCCACCGCTAAATTAATTTTTTTTGAAATATTTATCTAAGGAGCACTGATTTATTCGTCATCCTAGCGTAAGTGCAGATTTTGTTCCTTTATTTTACTGGGTTCCCGCCTGTGCGGAAACGACAAATGCGAATAATTCAGCTCATGCTCATGGCGGGTTCTGTGCGCATAGCACTATGCAAACGTATCAACCAGGCCGTTATGACGACGTACAGGCGGCAGCGGTGCCGTAATGTTCGTTGCGTCGGGCGTTGGTAAATTCGCATTGGGTGCCGGCGCGCGTTGATTCGTAAAACCTGAGTCGCCACGGTCTTTCGGGGCTTGATCGTTGACCGTCGCGTTACCCAGCATGATGCCGTTGTCGGCTAAGCTTTCGCGCAGTTTGGGCAGGGCGTTTTCAATCGCTTCTCTGACGGCGCTGTGCGGTGAGCTGAATAATGCAGTCGCCTGATTGTCAGTGATGGTGATCGTCACGCTCATGGGGCCCAGATCAGGGGGATTTAAATGCAGTTCAGCAACCTGATTTTGTTGTGTGCTCACCCAATTCACTTTTTGGGTGAATTCGGCAGGCCAGGCGGCGCTGCCCATCGGTGCGGTAATGGTGGCCTGATTGACAGGTGTACTCGGGGTCGGGAGCGGTGCGATGGCCGCACTGGCTGATTGAGCCATTGCTTGCGCATTGACACCCGGCAGGCTGCTGGCAGGTTCGGCTAATTTAAAGGTGTCGGGGAGGGGGGCTGTTTTAACTGCAGCCGTCGTGGGTTCACCGGCAGGCTGCGCTGCGCTGGCCATTTTATCCCGTGCAGTGACGATGGGCTCCGCCGCCTGCCGTGCCGATTTTCCTGTGGCCGGATCTGTCGCTGTGGTGACAGGGATTCGAAGTTCAGGGGCAACAGGCAGCGCGAAGGGCGTGATCTGCGCATCGGCTGGTATCGCCGCTGGATCGGTCGGTTTATCGGTTGCGCTCTTAGCCTTAACGGACAGTGTGCCTTTTAAAAAGCCAGCCAGCGGATCGGTGATGGCAGGCATCAGGGGTTGATCAAGCGCGATTTGTTCGTCCGCTGTAGCCTTACCCGTTGGCGACGATTTTTGCTCGGTTGGATGCGTCGATTTTTTGGTGTCGGCCGCGGGCTTGTCGCCCATCTGCTTTGCCAGCACAGCACCGAATTTTTCAGCGCCGCTCCCATCAGCGGCTGACTTTGCAGGAGCTGCACTGTTCGGGCTCGCCGCGATGATTTTGTTGATAACGGGATTGATCATGGTGCGTCTCCTGTGCTATTTTTTTGCGTTGAGCATCTTGTAGGCAGTGACACGGCCGGTATGTTCGTCCATGGCCTTTTGCTCCTGTTTTGCCTCTATTTTCTGTTCGCTTTCAATATGGCGCTGCTGCAAGGTATCAAACGATTTGAGTTTACGCTGTGTGCCGCCGTAGTCGCTCAATCCGGCCTGTATGGATAACCTGCTTTGTTCGACGGCTTTGAGTTGTTGCACGATCGCTGCATCCAGCTTGTAAATAAATTGCTGAAAATTGCGCAGGACGATCGGGTCTACCCCCTGCTGGCTGGCCGCTTGCATTCGGTCCTGATAATCTTTGCGATACTGCCGCAGTGTTTCTAATTGCGCTTCCGAGTCGTGTTGCAGTTTATTGAGTTCGCCCAGCCTTTTTATGGCGGATTCATTCTTGATTTGCGCCAGGTTCAACAGGGGTTGTAAGCGAAATGGATTGCTCATGATCGCTAGTGTATCACTTCAAACAGCGCGGCTAGTTGCGCGATACTGTTCGTGTAGTTCTCTGACTGATGCATGCCTTGTTTTAAAAACTGCTCCATTCTCGGATATAGCTTGATGGCTTCATCGAGCAGGGGATCGCTCCCGTTGATATAAGCGCCGACGCTGATCAAATCCCTGTTGCGCTGATAGTGCGCATACAGTTGTTTGAAGCGCTGGACGAGTGCTGCGTGTTCAGGCGTTGCCAGGCGCGACATGACGCGACTGATGGAGGCTTCAATGTCAATGGCCGGGTAGTGTCCCTGTTCCACCAACCGGCGTGACAACACGATATGGCCGTCCAAAATGGCGCGGGCGCTGTCGGCTATCGGGTCCTGCTGATCATCGCCTTCGGTCAGTACGGTGTAAAAAGCGGTGATTGAACCGCTGCCCTCCAGTCCATTTCCTGCGCGTTCGACCAGTTGCGGGAGTTTAGCAAATACCGAGGGCGGGTAGCCTTTGGTGGCTGGTGGCTCGCCAACCGCTAGAGCGATTTCACGTTGTGCCATCGCAAAACGGGTCAATGAATCCATGATCAGCAGCACGTTTTTTCCCTGATCGCGAAAATATTCTGCAATGGTCGTGGCATAGGCCGTACCTTGCAAGCGCATCAGCGGTGAGGTGTCCGCCGGGGTGGCCACCACCACTGAGCGCGCCATGCCTTCGGGGCCCAAAATATCGTTGATGAACTCTTTTACTTCGCGTCCGCGTTCGCCTATCAGCCCGACCACGGTGACATCCGCACTGGTGTAGCGGGCCATCATGCCGAGCAACACGCTTTTACCCACACCACTACCGGCAAACAGTCCCATCCGCTGGCCTCGCCCTACGCTGAGCAGCGCGTTGATAGCGCGCACGCCGACATCCAGTGGCGTATCGATAGAGGCGCGCTCCAGCGGATTGAAGGGGCGGCTTTGCAGCGGTGCAGAGGCGGTTTCAAGTAAGGGCCCCAGTTGGTCCAGCGGTTTGCCTGCGCCATCTAATACTCGACCGAGCAGCATATTGCCGACGGGCAGATGTTTGGCGTGATCCGACATGCGGCGGCGCAGCGGATTTCGTTTTCCGGCCAGGCTGAGCGTATGTGTAGTAGTGATTGGCATGACGCGCGCGCCGGGTACCAGACCAAATACGTCGTTTTCCGGCATTAAAAACAGCTTCTCGCCCGAGAAACCGACCACCTCCGCTTCGACGGTGGCGTTGGGCAGGTGGATTTGGCAGGTGCTGCCGACGGGCATTTGCAGTCCGACCGCCTCCATAATCAAGCCGGTCACTTTGGTTAGGTGTCCGCTAGGCGGCATCGGATTGCAGTCGGCGATATATTCACGCCCCTCGTTGAGCAGCGCCTGCCAGCGCAAGCTGTGTTCGCCGCTGGGTTTGGACTCAGCGGGGGCGAGCGGGTCGTAGGTCGGGTGCGGTGCCAGAGTCGGATCGAACGGCTCGGTTTTGAGTGTTAGTTCGCTGTCTTCAACCATGATGTATCCTGCCCGATTGAATCCACGATGTTGTGCCAGCGTGCCGGATTGGTTGCATCGATATTGCTGTGAGCGGTTTCAACCCGGCAGCCGCCGCATTCAATTTTCGGGTCGGTAAAAATTTTCCACCCGGCATGCGCTAACTCATCGCCCATTTGCCGGCGCACAAGCTCCGCATCATTCGGGTTCAGGATCAGGTGCGCGTTCTGGTTGAAGTGAGGCAGGTTGCTGATGGCTGTGCTGATGATTTTGACCAGGATCTCGGGTTGGACGTGCAAGGCACCGGCGACCATCTTTTGTGCAACTTCAAGCGACAGCTCGAGCAGCGATTGTGCAAGCTGTTCGTCAATTTGGGTGAGGGCGCTGTGCAAATTTCCCATCAGGGTTTGCAGATTGTTGATTTCAGCCTGTGCCTGTTGCATGCCAGCATTGTGACCTGCCGCCAGTCCTGCGGCATAGCTCTCGTCATAGGCCTTTTTTTTCAGATTTTCCAACTGTGTCGCGGCAGTTTCGCTGGACGCACGCAGGGCTTCGGCCGTGATATTCGCGGCGTTGGGCTTTTCTACCTCGTCAAAGGAGTTGAGTTCCCAGCGCTGAAAGGCGGTCAGCTGCTCTTTGGAGCGCGGCACAGAATTAGACATAGGCATCCTCATCTCCCTTGCCGCCTAGGGCAATCTGACCTTCATCAGACAGGCGCTTAACGACCTTGAGAATTTCTTTCTGGTTCGCTTCAACTTCGCTGAGCTTAACCGGTCCCTTGGACTCGAGATCTTCTCTCATCATTTCAGCCGCACGAGAGGACATATTCTTGAAGATCTTTTCGCGGAGTTCTTCTCCTGCGCCCTTCAAGGCAACGATCAGTGCTTCGGACTGAACTTCGCGGAGGATCAGCTGGATACCGCGATCGTCCACTTCCAGAATATTTTCGAAGACGAACATTTTGTCTTCAATTTTTTGTGCCAGATCAGGGTCAAAGCTGCGCACCTTTTCCATCATTTCGGCTTCCAGTGTGCCGCCCATGAAGTTGAGGATTTCGGCGGCCGTCGATACACCGCCCTTGAGGGTTTTCTTACCGGTTGAGCCGCCGCTCATCAGCTTGCTCAGCACGTCGTTAAGTTCGCGCAGGGCGACCGGTTGTACGCCATCGAGCGTGGAGATGCGCAGCAATACGTCGTTGCGCGTGCGATCCGAGAGCATTTTCATGATAGAGGCCGCCTGATCAGGCTCCAGATGAACCAGAATAGTCGCAATGATTTGCGGGTGTTCATTGCCGATCATTTCGGCAACGGCGCCAGGATCCATCCACTTGAGACTTTCAATGCCGCTGGTGTCGCTGCTGTGCATGATGCGGTCAAGCAGGCCGGCCGCCTTGTCATCTCCTAGCGCCTTGGTCAGCATGCTGCGGATGTAATCGTTAGAATCCATGCCGATGGTGGTCTTTTCGGCGGCCGCAACTAAAAATTCGTGGAACACCTGTGAAATCTGGTCGCGCGTCAAATTGCTCAGTGCCACCATGGCGGTACTAATTTTTTGAACTTCCTTAGGCCCCAGGTATTTGAGGACTTCTGCGGCTTCATTTTCGCCCAGCGTCATCAGAAAAATCGCGCTATTTTGGACCCCATCACTCATTGCCGTTCACCCAGTCCTTAATGACGCTTGCCACAATTTTAGGATCTTGTTGAGTGATCTGTCTTGCGATATTAAGATTTTTTTCATAGGGTTCGACTGGTGGAGTGTAGTGCTCAGCAGTCGTATCGCCCGCATGAGGTGCGCCTTGGGCACCCGCTGCGATTTCACCCTCACCCGGTATGTGGCCATCGGCGGCGACGTGTTCTTCATCGCCCGCTTCGGCATGGAAGGGCTCTAAGGGGCGGAAGGCGGGCTTGATGATCTTGAACACGACAATCAGCATGACGGCGGCGATGATCAAATATTTGGCGATCAGTTTGGCAAGTTCAATAATGTCCGGTTGCTTCCACCACGGTAATTCGCTCAAGGCTTCTTTGTCGTCATTGAACGCGGCATTCTGGACGTTCAGGCTGTCGCCGCGGGTTTTATCAAAACCCACCGCATCTTTGACCAAATTGTCGATCTGGGCTTTTTCTGCATCGGTCAGTGGTTTTGAGCTGACTTTGCCTTTCGGGTCGGTGGCTTTTCGATTGTTGACGACCACGGCGACCGAAAGTCGTTTGATCATGCCGACCGGCAATACGGTGTGGCTGATGGTGCGATCCACTTCGTAATTGATGGTGTTTTCTTTGTGCAGGTTGTCGATTTTAGGCGTGTTGGCAGGGTCAGCAGCGCCAGGGGCGGCGGCCACGATCGGTGCGGTCGCAGGAACCGGGGGTTGGTTGCTCAGAGCGCCGGGTACGCCGCTGGCACTCAGACCTGACCCATTGAGTGTCTCGGAGTTTTGCAGGCTGCGTATGCTCGAATCTAACGGGTTTTGGTTGGGTTTATAGGTCTCAGCAGTTTGTTCGGTACGTGCAAAATCGATGTTCGCCGTCACCTGAGCGTGCACATTGTTCGCGCCCAGCAGGGGAGTCAGAATATCTTCGATGCGCTTGATGTAATTTTGCTCGATTTGCTGCACGTATTTGAGCTGATTGGCGTCCAGCCCCAGGCCATTGCTGTCCTGCAGCGCGCTTAGCAGTGAGCCATCCTGATCGACGATGGTGACATTTTTCGCCGACATGTCAGGCACGCTGCTGGAAATCAAATGCACGATCGCGGTGACCTGAGCTGAATCGAGTAGGCGGCCGCCATGCAGGGTCAAGACGACCGAGGCGCTGGGTTTTTGCTGCTCTTTAATGAAAACACTGGGTTTCGGGATGGCCAGGTGAACGCGTGCCGAGGCGACCGCACCGATGCTTTGCACCGAGCGCGCCAATTCTCCTTCGAGTGCGCGCTGATAATTGACTTGTTCGGCAAACTGGGTGATGCCGAATTTTTGATTTTCCATTAGCTCGAAACCCACGGTGCCGCCTTTGGGTAAGCCTTGGGAAGCTAGTTTTAAACGCGCTTCATGCACTTGGCCTGCCGGGATCATCAATGCGCCGCCGCCATCTGCAAACTTGTAGGGGATGTTGAGTTGTTGCAGCGATTCTATGATGGCGCCGCCGTCACGGTCAGACAGATTGCTGTATAAAATACGGTAGTCCGGGGTTTGTCCCCACATCCATGCACCAAAAACCAGTGCGATGAGCGCGGCAATACCCACGCCCAGCCCCATTTTCTGCTGGGCGCTGAGTTGTTCGAAGCGACTGAAGGCGCTTGCGCTGGCTCTGTTTGCTTGTTCGGACATGGCTATAACGGGCTATACCTGGATGCCGCGGGGGACAGTAACTGCATTATCTATTTCAATTTTCGTTTTTAAGGCAGGAATAAAGGGAAGTTTCCCTGCCTGTTTCGCTAATGTTACACGCGTTTGTTCTTGTATTGTGTGATTACTGAAAAAGTCTGTTACAAGCTGCGCGTATCGGGTGCTAGGCGGGCGTCATGCGCTACGTCAAATGTGTCGCTGGCATCAGTGGATGGCAGATCAAAACAAGGGATTTGAAGATGAGCAATATATCGGCTGTAGAAGGACTGTTGGCCAATATGCGCGTGGCGGCCGCATCGGCAGGGCTGCGGGACGCGGCGCCGGCGGCGGCGGGTAAAGTGGATTTTTCCAGTGTGCTTAAAAATGCGCTTGATGGGGTGGCGCAAGCGCAGGAAAAGTCCGAAACTTTGCAAAAGGCCTTCGTGATGGGGGACGATAAGGTCAGCCTGAGCGACACCATGATCGCCATGCAAAAATCTGGCATCAATTTTCAGGCGACGATACAGGTGCGTAACAAGGTGATCCTCGCCTACAACGACATCATGAATATGCAGGTTTAATACCAAAATTTGGTATCTGTTTTAATCCGGCGGCGCTCATTTTTCCGGTTTTTGAATCCAGAACTGGTACATTCCGGCGAAAATATCCGGATTTTCGGTCTCGAAAAGGTGCCATTGTTCAAGATTGATCGCCTCGGGATCAACCGGGAAGCGCTGTTTGTAGGCGCGCAACACCTCTGTTTCAATTTCAAACCCCAAAAATTTCAGTTTGTTCGCACGAATGAATGCGTCGATGCCCGTCAAGGTCATGCGATGCTCCTGTACGTGAAACAGTAAGTCACGGCAGGCACTGATGCTGTAAAAGTCGGGTGAATTAAGTATGCTGCCAAAATTTTCCTGCTCATTGAGGTCAATCAACGCTTGCCGGCAGCGCCTGATTTCATCAGCTGTCGATCCATAACCTTGTTGCGCAATATAGTCGCGAATCCGGACGACATTTTTTCGCGCAAGTTCGCTGTAAAAACCCAGTTTCATGAATCCGCCGGGCTTGAGCACAGCGAGCAATGCTTGCCATCCTGCCCAGGGATCTTTCATGTGATGCAGTACGCCGCTCGACTGGATCATCTCGAAGCGCTGTTTACTATGGATGATTTCAAGTATGTCTGCCTGAGCATATTCAATCGAGGCTATGCCAAGTTCTAGTGTTTTTCGCTTTGCATACGCCAGACTGCTTGCGCTCAAGTCGATGGCCAGTATTTGAGCGTCACAGGTTCGTTGCGCCAGGCTGATCGAATGTTGTCCCGTTCCGCAACCTGCAATTAATACGCGGTCTGTGCCGTTTGCTTTTTCGCGCGTAAAAGTGGTTTGCGGAAACTTCTGCAAAATAGCCTGTTTGACGCTGATTGCATCTGCCGCAGGGGAAATTTTTATCCAGCGAGGATAGGGGTTTTCCTCGTATTGATTTTGTACCTGCAAGGAAACGGCGTTTTCAATGCGGCCGAGTTTGGCTAGCGTGTTGCGCAGCTGTAATTCGTCTGTCGGCTCCTGTATCTGCCGGACTAATACGGCACAGACTTCTGCGGGCCAGCTTTGCTCAAGCAGTTGTCGGCTGCCGGGAATCGTGTAAAGCGGGAAGTAGGCCGCCACCGCGAGGATGCAAAGTGCATCTGTTCGGGTGTTTTCTTTTAGCGACTCGGAAAGGGATGTGCGTAAGTGTTGTGCCGTTTGGATTTCAGCATCTGAGTAGGAGAAAACATATTCGTTGATGAAGCACTGACTCGCCAGCGCGCTGTAAAAGCGCAGGCTGTCATTGGCTTTTGTTGTGCTGACAGCCGCAGCGAGCAAGGCGCGTCGCACGATCGTCATTAATCGTTCAACGTCTGCATCACAGATGGGGGCTGCACAGAGCAACGTGCACAGCAATTGATCCTTTTCGAGTTCGGCTAAGTCGTCGGAATCAAATAGTGCTTGATTGGATGCGGGCCAGGCATTTTTTGCACGCGCGATGAGGCGCGATAAATAGGGGGTGTGTTTTATTAAGTGGATGCAAACCGATGCCAGCTCGCTCGTATTTCCCCACGGCTCAGTTAAGGCGCGAACCAGATTGGCCCGAATGGTCTCGTCGGCTGAAGGGAGGTATTTGACGCAGCTGATAAAAATGCTTTTAGCTTCAACGGTTTCTTTAATTGTGAGCGAATGGCTGATGACTTCGAGTGCCGCCAGCGATTTTCTCTGGGTATTGAGCAATAAGGCGAGATGGTTGAGTGCGTCGGTAAAGTCAGGTTCACAGCGTAAGGCCTCACGGTAGGCGGTTTCAGCTTCGGTGAGGCGGTTCAGGTCAAAAAGTATTGAGCCCATGTTGTAATGGGCATCAGCATAATCCGGGTTTATTTGTAATGCTGCGAGGCAGCTGTTGAGCGCTTCTGTTGCTGCGCCCTGTTTCTTCTGAACGATGCTCAGATTGCAATGCGCCTGGGCATTGCCCGGTTGTATTTGCAAGGCGCGTTTGAAGCTCGCTTCTGCAAGGTCAAATTCGCCCATTTCGCTGAAAACGGCACCCAGATTATCGTGTGCCTTGGCGTAGCCCGGATCAAGTGACAGGGCTCTCCGATAACTGGCTGTCGCTTCCTTCATGAGTCCCATTTTTTGCAGCGTGACGCCGAGATTGCTGTGCGCCTGTACATAGTTCGGGTTGATTGCAAGCGCTTTACGGTAACTGGCCGTCGCATCCGGCAGTCGCCCCAGGCTATCGAGGATGATACCGAGGTTGTTGTGAGTTTCAGCGTCTTTGGGGGAGAGTTTAGAGGCTGTGAGCGTGGGCTTGAGTGCCTCGGCATTTTTTCCCAGCTGCTGAAAAATGACGCCTAACATTTTCCAGCCAACCCAGTGCGCCGGGTAGTGCTCGGTCATGCTTTTTGCCAGGCTTTCGGCTTCAGTGAGGCGTCCTGAGCTAAACAGTGCGATGAGTGAATTGATTTCCTGTGCGGACGGATCGTTTGACTTTTTGGCGCTTATCTTTTTGTGAGGCAAATCGGGTTCGCTGGCGCGCTTAATGTCCTGATTGAGGCGTGCATCCAGTGCATCAACCTCATTGCCTTGTAGTCCTTGTTGTCGTGCAAAGGTGAGTACGGCGCGTGCGTCTTCCCGAAGGTCGGCCAGAAAGAGGGCGTCAATGTAACTTAACCAGTATTGGCTTTTTGTCGGATCCGCATTGAGTGCCGTCACAAAATAGGCGAGGGATGCTTGGGGGGTATTGTCTTGTAGCGCCAGTACGCCAAGGTTATGGTTGGCTTCGGGGTGGTCGGGCTGGCTTTGCAGAATTGATAAATAAAGTGCTTTGGCTGCACAGACATCACCTGCCTGATGTTTTTTAACGGCACTTTGCAAGGTCTGTGCTGTATTGGTCATTGAAGCAGGGTGTGTGGTCAATTTTCAGTCACCTAGATATTCATTGTTACATCTGGCCGTCAACACGGTGAGCTCGTGGTCGGCTTGCAGTGAATTGATTTATTCTTGTACTTTGGCGCGCTGCATTGCAGTGACATAACGTTGCAGCAAAATGGTGGAGGCGCCGTCGAGATTTTTGAATTCGCAACCTGCACGCCTTACAACACCGCCCGATGCGGTGGATAAAACAACCATGTTTTTAACTTCGATCGTTCCGGTAAACTCACCGATGTCGAGCAAGTCTATTTTGCAGTTTTCGTAAGTCTGTCCTGGGACCAGTACCGCATCCTGCTCTTCGCAGGTCAGCCCTACACCGCCGCCACTGATGTCCATGATGGTTACTTCATGTTCGTGATGTTCTGTCGCTTGTTCGTTCGGGATTACGCAGAGCAACGGATTTGAAATCGGGGTCGTCAGGCGGAAGTATTCTCGCCGTTGCAGGCGGTAGATACTTGCGGGCAGTTTCAGGAAAAAAGCAGGTTGACCTTTAAATGTGGCTGCTGTAGCACGATCAGCCGTAAATTGCACCTTAACTTGGTGATGTGAGCTGACGAAGATAAGTTTGTCGGCATCCAGAACCGCCTTGTTTTCTTTTTCTGTCGGTCTTTGATCAAGCCACAATCCGGTTGAATCTACTGCCAAAAGTTTCGTCAGGATAAAATCGCCAGGCTCGGAAAAATACAGTGCGATGCGTGAGCCGTGCTTGACGATATTGAGCAGCACGAATTCGATTTCACGAGGCGATGTAATGCGATATTCGTCATCCTTGCCGCTGGTCAGTATTTCAATTTTAAGAGGAATGTCTTTTTCCATGTTGTGACGGGCACTTTTCAATATTGTCGCTCATGATAACAAAATTAAAGCCGTGATATCGGGAGAAAAGGCGTGTTTTCCTCATGCTCCAGGCGATATAGCCAAGCTAGCAGTTCTGCAACGGCCAGATAGAGTTGAGGCGGAATTTGTTCGTCGAGTTCAACTTGCATCAATAAGCCCACTAAGTCAGCTGACTCATGCACATAAACACCATTTTGCTTTGCCCGCTCGATGATGGCCTGAGCAATCAAACCGCGTCCTCTGGCGACGACTTTAGGTGCGCCGCTGGTTTGTCCATAGGCTAAGGCAACAGCGGCTTGTTGGGAGTTGGGGCGCATTATGTTTTTTCTATCACAGCGCCGGTGAGAGGTACGCCTGCATCGGCGAGTGTTGCCGCCAGTCCCTGCAAGCGGCGGTTAAAAAGTGCAACGGAGGCCGCATCTGCGCCCTGCAGCGTGAGCCTTATTCCCCCCTGGTTGTAGACGAGCCTTGCGTGTACGTCGCCTAAGTTTGGTAAGGCCAGTTCCATTTCTGTGCTCCACTGACGGTCTTCCGGTTGCATCGTCTGGCGTTCAGGTTGCCCCTGAATTTCCCACTGCATATTTTGTTCAGGCCAGATTTGGCCTGTCCAGGTCAGTTGATGCGTCTCCAGCGTGTGAAGTTGCTGCTGCACAAGCGGTAACAACTCCTTTGAAATAGGCAGTGACGATGGCGTGGTTGATTTGTCAGTCGGTGTCGCGGCAGGATAGTCGGATGCCGGTACGGTCTGGTTTTGCGGCTCAACCAGAAGTTGCGCGGTGCTGCGCTCGCCTCTGACCCACTGTGCCTGATGAGATTCATAAAAGAGCCCGCTGCCGGCTAACGCATCTTTGAGTCCTGCGGCTAACTGTTTGCTGTCCGGCGTTGTACCGGCTGTCTGCCAAACGGGGTGGCCTGAGCTCGATTCGATCAGTGTCCTGCCGAGTGGCAATTCAGCCAGATTGGAGAGCAGGCGAGAGGCTGAGCTGATTTGCTCCTGCGTTGCGATAGGGGCGCTGGATGCGAAAATGCTGAATGTCAGGCGCGGGCTGATGGATTCTACTTTTAAGGTGAGTATCGTGCCGGATTGTAACTGTCCGGGCAGGCGCATTTGCATGGCTTGTCCGGCAATTTGTACCTTGAAAAGACCGGGACTGACCTGTTCCTGTACGGTGGCTTTCACTTCCTGACCGGGTTCCAGTTTGGCAGCGGCAAGCTCAGGCTTATCTTTTTGAACCGTTGTGCCGGGGAGATTCTCTGCGATGATGAGTGGCTTGGATTGCCGGTACAGCGCTTGCAGGGTATTGGTCAGGTTGGCCGGTTGCATAAAGTCCTAAAGGCTGTAATTGCCCGCTTTTCTAGTCAGTGATCAGCCAGCCCCGTAAACTTGATTCAGCCGTTGCTCCTGACGGTTGCTGTTCAGGCTTGCCTGCAGCTGTCCCATCCAGGATTGAGTGAGTTTGCTAATTTCTGTGTCGTCGGCAAGAATGTTTCTGATTAGCCCTGCTATGAGCTGTCGACTGGCATCGTCCAGCGCGACGGTTTCTTCGGCAGCTTGAATGCGATCCACGTACTGACCTGACTGTTGCTCAAGCGAGATTAGTTTATCCCACTCACCGTCCTGGGCCGCAGCACGCATTTGACTTGTCAGATTTGACAGCGACTGGTAATCATCGACCACATCCTGAGGCTTCATGGTGTCAGCCTCTGGCGTATAGCCTTTGCTCAGGTTGCCCACTTGGTGGCGGTGCGATGGCTGCCTGACGGATGCTGTCCCATGCCTCTTTTAAGCCACCTAGCAGGACAGCGACTTCATCGAGCGCTTCCATATCGTTGTTTAGATTTGCAGCGAGCAGACGTTGGATCATATAGTCATACAAGGAAGACAGGTTGTGGGCGAGTTCTCCGCCTACGTCTTTGTTAAGACTGGCATTGAGACCGTCGCCTATGATCAGCATGGCATGAGAAATTGCTTTGCCTTTGGCGGGAATGTCGCCGCGCAATACGCCGTTTTTCGCATTGGCGATGGCTAGCAGCGCGCCCTGATAGAGCATGGAAATCAGTTTATGCGGATCGGCCGCTGTGACGCCGGATTCGATGCCGACCTTGTTGTATGCGCTAATTGCGGCTGTTGTGTTCATGATGTTGCCCTATAGCCTGGAGAGTTGTTGGGTCAAGTAACTGCTGGTTTTTCCCATGTCTGCCAGCATAACATTCAGTGAGCTATATTGTGCGCGATAGCGTTTTTCAATATTTGCCAAATTCGCTTCCATGACAGCAATACGGTCGCTGTTAGACTTGACGGCTTGATTCAAACTTGCTGTTCTGTTGGCGAAGGTCCCGTCAAATGCCAGTGAACTTTTCGCCATACTTTCAAATTTAGTGGCGAAACCTGTGGAAGAGTTAAACAGGTTGGCAACGGCGCTGTAATTGTTCGACAACGCAGTTGAGAGTTTAGCGCTGTCCAGTTGCATCACGCCGGCGGCAGTAAAGCTGATGCCGGCATCACCTATGGCGCTGAGCGTGCCACCTGTGACAGCACCCGCCGCAATGCCGCGCATTTGCGTCTGCAGGTCGCGCAGGGTCGGATCGCCTGCAAGCGGGGAGCCGGATTTGTAGGCTGATGCGCCCTGCAGCATCGAATACATTGAATTGTATGCGGATACAAAATTAGATACCGCAGTGCTAACAGCTGCAGTGTCCCGTGCGATTGTCAGTGTGACCGGAGTAGTGCTGACTGTGTTGAGATTCAGTGTGACGCCTTGAATCGCATTCGTTACCGTGTTTGAGGTGTTGGTTACCGCAATGCCATTCACCGTGAAGTTTGAATTTTGCGCAGCGACCGTCTGGTTCATGTGTTGAGCAGCAGGCAGTCCTGTTGGATCATTCGCCAACAGTGTGTTGAGCGTGCCGTCGCCGCCGGAGGTCGAAATTTTGACGCTGTTGCTAATGCCAGTCGCAGTCGAAGTCAGCGTCAGACGATACGGGCTGCTGCTGCCGTCGTTGACGATCGTCGCTGTCATGCCTATGCCGGCGGCATTGATGGCATCGCTGATCCCTTGCAGGGTGTTGTTGGTTGAATCTATGGTGATGCTCTTAGTGGCGGTGCCGTTGGTGGTAAATGTGGCGGGCGTTGTGTATACGCCTCCTGTCAGGGTACCGCCGCTGAGCGTGCCAAAATCGAAATTGATTGTGGTGCTTGTACCATCGCTGATGGCGGTTGTGCTGCTGGTCTGTCCCGCTGAAACCAGATTCTGCGATTGCGCGAGGCTGGTTACATTCAAAGCATAGGTTCCGGCAACGGCAGTGCTGGCCGCTGATGCGGTCAAAACGCTGGTGTTCGAAGAACTGGTCTGAAACGCCAGCAGGCTGCTTGAGCTGGAGCTACTTAAAGCAGCAGCAGCAGATTGAAAGCTGGCCATTTGACTTTGCATCGTGCCATAAGTTGATATTTTGGCCTGATAGCTTGTTTGCTGCGTATTGAGACGGTTCACGGGTAGCCGTTCAACAGCCATCAAGCTTGTGACGATGGTGTTGACATCAATGCTCGAACCTGATGTGGATGTTGTTGCTGCTGCGGTAACCATGATATGTCTCCCGGATTATGCTTTTTGTGTAAACAACAAGCCCGGCTGTAACTGGTCTATTGAACGCGCTATGGCCAGCGCCTGTTCGGTCGGGTACTGGCGTATTGTTTCGCCGGTATTGGAATCTTTCATGCGCATGACAGGAATCTTAGTCGAACTATCGATACTGAATTCAAGGCTCTGGTTCGATTGCAGCATGACGTGATTTATACTGTTAACGGCAGATTTGAGCTGTTCATGCGATGGCTGCTGCACCGGAGTCGGTGAAGGGGTATCAAAAATCTGAGGTGTTTGAACTGCTACACGTGGCGTATCACTACTTGTGCGTGCCACAGGCGCCTGAACCTGGCTGTTAGTTGGTTGGATGAGCATTTTATCTCTCCTTGATGGATTGAATTCCAGTGACTGAGCCAACTGGAATTTTTTTGATTATAGCGCTATCCGGCCACCGGATTAATTCTTTTAATCCAGTGGCAGGTTTAGTGGTTATTAACGCAGCAGAGTCATGACCTGATTTGGCTGTTGGTTGGCTTGAGCCAGCATCGCCGTACCTGCTTGTTGCAAAATGTTGTTGCGGGTCATGTTTGCTGTTTCAGCCGCGTAGTCAGTGTCCATGATACGGCTGTATGCAGCAGACAGGTTAACCGATGTCGTTTGCAGGTTGGCAATGGCAGAGCTGAATGTCGCCATATCCGCACCGAAGTTTGCACGTGCAGCAGCCAATGTTGTCAGGTTAATATCGATATTGGCGATTGTAACGCCAGTTGGAACTGCAATCGCTGTACCCACACCTGTAACGGTACCACCGCTTGAGTTGATAACTACGGCACCCGTTGCGCTGCTCAGGCCTGCGATACGTGAATTTTCAGCCAGCAGCGCAGTTGTTTCAACGCCGGTTGCTGTTCCGCCTAACTGAACTGCGATTTCACGCAAGCGCTGTACGTTTGCTGTGATCTGTGCAGCATAACCTTCGTTGGTTTGCGCTGTCGAAATACCGTCGTTTGCATTGCGAATCGCTTGATTGGAGCCGCGGATCTGGCTGTCATAACCTGTGGCCGTTACCAGACCGGTTGCATCATCCTTCGCGCTGTTGATGCGCAAGCCTGAAGACAGACGCTGCATCGCAGTTTGCAGACCCAGATTTGAATGGTTCAGCGCTTGTGCAGTGAACAGGGATGAAATGTTTGTGTTGATGACTTGTGCCATTTTAGCTCTCCTTGGGTTTGGTTTTCGGCATCATTGCCGTTTACGTTGGTTTGCCGTTTGCTGCTAGCTTAATCAACCGCCGTTATTCCAGTTATCGGTGCGTGCCGGAAAAACTTTAGGACTTTTTTTAAAACTTTTTTAATTCGCCTGCCAGAGGGTTTATGCGGGGCATAGAGCGGATTTTGTGATTCCCCCAGATTTACTGGACGAAGCCGATATGCCGAGCGGAGAAGTCTTCTTCGACTAATCGCTATCCTACTCTAAAATCGAATAAACTTCTGTAATGCAATTAATCATGAGCGCTGTTATGCACGAGTCTGATCAAGAAAATGTGTTGTTGTTGATGCGTCAGGCTTTTGAAGCCCAAGAACTGGGGCGCTTGCATGAGGCGCAACAGCACTATCAGCACGTCCTGCAAATTGATCCTTATCATGCGGAGGCCAATTTCAATATAGGTTTGCTGGCGGTTCAGGCGAACGAGGCTGTGCGAGGACTGCCCTATTTGCTGCGCGCCCTAGAGGCCGCTCCTCAGCGTGGACAATACTGGTTGGGCTACATCGAGGCGTTGTTTCATGCTGATCAGTTAGACGCCGCTAAAGAAGTCCTGGCACTGGCTCGCCAGCAGGGGTTGCAGGGGGATGACGTCGATGCGCTGGCGATGCGACTTGAGGTGGGGGCTGTGCATCCTCCTTTTATACGGACGCCTGGCCCGAAACTCAGGCAGACGGGTGGAGGGCAACCTGCCGCTCAGGATATTGCTGCGTTGACGTCATTGTTCAATGAGGGAAAACTGGCAGAGGCGATTGCGCTGGCTCAGTTGATGACGGCGCATTTTCCACGACATCCGTTCGGCTGGAAGGTGCTGGGATTGGCCTTCAAGCAAGCGGGGCGTGATGAGGATGCGCTGCCAGCGATGCAAAGGACGGCAGCACTGTTGCCAAATGATGCGCAAGCCCATGGCAACCTTGGCGTCATACTTAAAGATATGGGGCGATTGGAGGAGGCTGAGGCCAGTTTGCGCCGTGCGTTAAAGCTTAAGCACGACTATGCACAGGCACATTGCAATTTGGGCGCTACGCTGAAAGAATTGAAAAGGCCGGAAGAGGCGGCAAAGAGTCTGCGTCGTGCCTTGCAATTGAGTCCTGACTATGCCGATGCGCACAACAATCTGGGATTGGTGCTGGAGGTGCTGGGTTTGCTGCAGGACGCTCAGACGAGTTACCTGCGTGCGTTGGAAATCAAACCTAACCTTTTTCAGGTGTACAGTAACTTGGGTAATGTACAAAGGGCATTGGGAATGTTAACTGAGGCTGAAGCCTCTTACCGACATTCGCTGGAATTTTGCCCGGATTATGTCGAAGCATTATGCAATCTTGGCGTGACGCTGCAGGACATGAGTCGATTTACTGAGGCCGAGTCTTGTTATCGACAGGCGTTGTCAATAAGGCCGGACTATGTGCAGGCCTACTCTAACCTCGGGGTCGTGTTGCAATCTCTAGGAAGGCTCGATGAATCCGTGGCCTGCTTGATTCAAGCGGTGCAGTTTTATCCAGACTATGCCGATGCGCACAATAACTTGGGTTATACGCTGCACGTAATGGGGCGGTTTGAGGAAGCTGCGGATTGTTATCTGTGTGCGTTGCGTATCGAGCCAGAATTTGCACAGGCGTATTGCAATTTGGGTTTTACACGGCTCATGCAGAGCAGGTTGGATGAAGCGCACGCTGCGCTAGATTGTGCGTTGAAAATCAATGACTTTTTGGCTGATGCCCACTGTAATATGGGTATTACGCTTATGGAAATGGGGCGGATGGCTGAGGCAGAGGCGAGTTGCCAGCATGCGATACAGCTTAAACCTGATTTTGCTGTGGCACACAGCAATTTGGGCATAATCACCATGGGGTTGGGGCGACTTGAAGAGGCCGCAGCCTGTTTCAACCGGGCATTGCAGCTCAGGCCTGATTTTGCCGATGCGCACAGTAACCTGATATTTGCACTCGATATGACGGAAAGTTCAGATATTGCCGCTTTGCAGGCTGTGCGGCACCGTTGGAATTGTGCGCATGCGGCTCACCTTCATCAGCACAGGGTGCATCTGAACTGCCGGAATCCTGAGCGCCGTCTGCGTATCGGCTATATTTCAGCGGATTTCAGGGGGCATTCGGCGGCGTATGCTTTCGGAGCGATGCTGGTTCATTTTGATGAAAAGTTGTTCGATGTGATCGCTTATTCAAATTCGGTAAAACAGGATGCAATGACCGACGTCTTTCGCGAGGGCGTAACAGTCTGGCGCACTATTTTCGGTCTCTCAGACGATGCCGTAGCTGAGCTTGTCAGGGAGGATGAGATCGATATTCTGGTCGACTTATCAGGCCACTCGGCGGGTAACCGCCTTTTGGTATTTGCCCGTAAACCCGCGCCGATTCAGATTACCGCCTGGGGGTACGCAACTGGTACCGGGATGGGGGCGATGGACGTGCTTTTTTCCGACCCGGTTTTTGTGCCGCAGGCCGAAATAGAACTGTATGTGGAGCAGGTCAGGTACTTGCCTTGCTCACTCGGCACTTATTTTTCAAACGACAGCCTCGTGATCAATGAGTTACCGGCCTTGTCGGCCAAGGGGATTACTTTCGGCTCATTTAACCGGCTGGTAAAAAATTCCGATGCGACCTATGAGGCATGGGCGCGAATATTGTTGGCATTACCCGATAGTCGGATGATCATCAAAACAGAAGCGCTTGATGATCTCAACACGCGTGAGCGGGTCAGTGGTTATTTTGTACGGGCAGGCATCGAAGCTGATCGGATACTGTTACAGGGGAAGACCACGCGGGATCAGCATCTTGCGGCGTTCAATCAAATCGATATTGCGCTGGATCCGTTTCCGCACGGCGGTGGTGTGACGGCGATGGAAGGCCTGATGATGGGCGTGCCTGTTGTTACGTTGCGCTGGCCGACGATAGCAGGCAGAATCTCGGCCTCAATTATGACTCAGCTCGGATTGACTGACTGGATTGCAGAGAGCGTGCCGCAGTATGTCGAACTTGCCATCCAAAAGGCGACCGAAGTGCCGTCGCTGGCAGCACTGCGCAGCGCGTTGCCTGGTATTTGGGCGAATTCTGTGATCGGCGATCAGGCTCGCTATGTCGGTTGCGTGGAGCGTGAATACCGCCTGTTGTGGCGGGAGTGGTGCGCCAGTGATTCTTGTTAAGATTTTCATTGGCGGTATTAATATCCTGCAATCAAATGATCAATGTGAACTATGACAGCTGCTTATGCAATACAACTTCAAGCCGCTGTTTTCCACCAAGAGGCCGGCCGGTTTGAGGATGCCGCACATCAGTACCGCGCTATTTTGCAGGACTCGCCGTATCATCCGGAGGCTAATCATAATATGGGTGTGCTGGCAGTCCAGATGCAGCAGCCTAGGCTCGGGCTGCCTTATTTAATTGCAGCGTTGGAGACGGATCCCTCGCACGGGCAATACTGGACAAGCTATATCGATGCATTGTGTCAGGCAGGGCAAGTTGCAGAGGCGCGTCAAATGCTCGGTTTGGCACAGCAGCAGGGGTTGCAAGGTGATGACGTCGATCAGTTAGCGCGGCGCTTGCACAGTGCCGTCAGTCAGGTACAGTCAGTCTTGCCCGTACAAAGGGCAGTGTACCCGGATATCGATCAGATTGATGTCGTGGTGGATTTGTTCAGCCTCGGCCGGTTAGAAGAGGTGGAAACACTTGCACGTGCGATGACCTTGGCTTACCCGCTGCATCCGTTTGGCTGGAAAGCACTGGGCGCAGTGCATAAGCAATGCGGCAATATTGAAGATGCGTTAGAGCCCATGCAAATAGCCGCATCGCTGTCGCCTAAGGATGTAGAAGCACATTACAATTTGGGTACTACCTATCAGGATCTCGGGCGGCTCGATGAAGCGTGCCACTGTTACCGGCAGTCAGTGCAGATCAATCCCCATTATGCCGAAGCACACAGCAATCTCGGTGTTATTTTGCAGGGCTTGGGTGACATGAAACAGGCTGAGACGTGCTATCGCCGCGCCTTGCAAATCAAGCCCGCCTATGGGGCGGCACTCAGCAATTTGGCTAAGCTGCTTCAAACGCTTGGACGATTAGATGAAGCCGAGTCCTATTTTCGAACGATTTTGAAAACCAGCTCTGATTCCGCTGATGCCCTGTTTAATCTGGGGAATATTCTCAATTGTCTCGGGCGACTGGCGGAGGCCAAAGCCAGCTACCGGGGGGCGTTGCGGATCAATCCAAATTTTGTTCAGATATATGGCAATTTGGGGATTGTTTTGAAGGGACTGGGGCGTTTTGAGGAGGCAGAGTCCAGTTTTAGGAAAGCGTTGCAGATTAACCCTGATTATGCGCAGGCTCATTGTAATCTGGGTGCTATGTTCAAGGAACTAAACCGGCTTGATGAAGCTGAAGGGTGTTATCGCAGTGCGCTGAAACTGGCGCCTGACTATGCTGATGCTCATAGCAATTTGGGGATTGTTCAGCAGGAGTTGGGACGGATGACTGATGCGGAAGCGAGTTTCAGGCAGGCATTGCAGTTTAATCCAGATTTGTTGGAAGCGCATTGCAACCTAGGAAATGTATTACTGGGAACTGCACGTCTGTCTGAGGCTGAAAACTGTTGCCGGCATTTGCTGCAGCTTAAGCCTGATTATGCCATAGCGCACCGCCTTCTCGGTCTTGTGCTGATGTCCATGGGGCGTCTCCAAGACGGGGTGGACAGCTTTCGTGAGGTTGTGCATCTCAGGCCGAATGACGCATCGGCATATAACGATCTTGGTAACGGGCTAAGAGATTCAGGTCGGCACGATCAGGCTGTTCAGTGTTATCGTCGCGCACTTGAACTTGATCCGCAGGATGCGGTGGCGCATAGTGATTTGATATTTGCACTTGATCTGGTTGCTGATTTAAGCTTGTCTGCAATGCAGGATGAGCGAAAAAAATGGTGCCAAATGCACGCGGCACATTTGCTGCAACATATCCCGTATGGCATAAATGCCGATTCTGGCAGGCGGTTGCGCATTGGCTATGTCTCCAGCGATTTTTCGAGCAACTCCGCGCCAACCTTCTTTGCTGGCATGTTGTTCAATTTTGACAGTTCCCGTTTTGATGTGTTGGCTTATTCTAATGAAAGCCGCACGATATCGACTCCATTGACACGACGTTTTCAGCAGAGTGTAACGGTGTGGAGAAATATCTTCAGAATGTCTGACGATGCCGTGGCGGATCTGATTCGCAACGATAAAATTGATATTCTGGTCGATTTGTCCGGACATTCCGGTAGAAACCGTTTGCTCGTTTTTGCACGAAAACCTGCACCTGTACAGATCAGTGCGTGGGCCTATGCGACAGGTGCCGGAATGGACGCGATGGATGTCTTGTTTTCTGATGTAACGCTTATTCCTCTCGAAGAGCGTTTTTTGTATGCTGAAGAAATTAGATATTTACCGGCTTTTTTCTCCTATTTTTCCTGTCAGGAGCCGCCAGCACTCGCCTTATTGCCAGCCTTGACGAACAAAACGATTACTTTCGGGACATTTTCCCGTCTAGAAAAGGTGACAGAGCAAACCTGGCAAACATGGGCTAACGTATTGTTGTCTGTGCCTAATAGTTGCATGTTGTTCAAAAACGCCGAGATGGATCATGCGGTAGCCCGTGCGCGTGTGGAGGGATATTTTCAACGTGCGGGAGTTGCAATCGATAGACTTATTTTTCACGGTCGAACCGGTTGGACGGATCACATGGCTGTCTTTAATCAGGTTGATATTTGTCTTGATACGTTTCCGCAAGGAGGCGGGGTTACCACATTAGAAGGGCTGATGATGGGCGTTCCCGTGATTACTTTGCATTCGCCCACCTTTGTAGGAAGAACCGGGGTTTCAATATTGAACGTCTTAGGACTTGTTGACTGGATCGCTGAAAGTTCCGAGCAATATGTCGCGATTGCAATGCAAAAGGCGAGCGATATTTCGGCTTTAGCCGAATTGCGCGCACAGTTGCGAAGCCGTTTAACCTCGTCGATTATCGGGGATACCGTGGCTTACGCAAAGGTGGTAGAGCAGGAATACTTGTCCCTTTGGCAAGCGTGGTGCGTTACACAAGAAAAGGTTGTTTAATTAATGTTGATTATTTTTTTTCAGCGCGGCTTTAGCTAATGACTATTCATTCTACACCTCAAGTTCTGCAGACTTTGGCAAGGGCAAAAGTGCTCCAGCAGGCCGGGAAATTGGCAGATGCAAAGCGTCTTTATCTTGTTGTATTGCAGGCGGATCAGACTCACGCCCAAGCGAATTACAGGATGGGGGTGATTGAGCAGGAACTTGGCAATCCGGCGGCTGCACTTGGTTTTTTTATGGCAGCACTTGAGTCGGATCCGGTTTGCAGCGACTACTGGATACGTTATATCGAGATTTTAGTCGAACTCGGACAATTGGATGCGGCGCGGGAAGTACTGGCGCTGGCGCGGCAGCAGGGAATGCATGGGGAGGCGCTTGACGCCTTGAGATTGGAAGGCCTTGATCACTCGCTTGATGAGCTGCCGTCACCGGATGAACCGAATTTTATTGTTGAGCCTTCTTCGGTGCAGGTCACTGAATTATTGACGCTGTTCTCTGAAAAAAAATACGCCGAAGCGCTCGTTGCAGCGGGAAAAATGACGGCAGCCTATCCTATGTTTGCACTAGGCTGGAAGGTGTGCGGGGCCGTTTTAAAGCTGACGGGGCGAAATGAAGAAGCACTGGCGGCGATGAAAACGTCGGTTGTGCTGTCGCCGTTTGACGCACAGGCGCATGGTAATCTGGGCGTTGCACTCCAGGATTCGGGCCTGTTTGAGGATGCAATTGCCAGTTTTCAGCAAGCGCTGCAGATTAATCCTGCCTATGCGCAGGCGTATTGCAATCTGGGGGCGGCATTTAAAGCGCTCAACCGGTCTGCCGAAGCCGAGGCCAGCTATCGGAATGCGTTGCAATGGGCGCCCGATTACGCGGAAGCATACAGCAATCTGGGTATAGTTCTGCAAGAGTCGGGGCGGTTGTCTGATGCAGAAAATTGCTTCAAGCAGGCCTTGCAGATCAAGCCTGATCTGTTGGAGGCGCGTAGCAACTTAGGGCATGTTTTTCTTGAGGCAGGGCGATTGTTGGATGCAGAAGATTGCTACCGGCAGGTATTGCACAGATCACCTGATTACGCAGAGGCCTACAGCGCGCTAGGTAACGTGTATATGGGATTGGATAGGCTCAATGAAGCGGTTGCCAGTTTTCGCCGGGCGATCGAGTTGAAGCCTGATTTTGTTGTGGCGCACAGTAATCTGATTTTTGCGTTGGACTTGTCGGGTGAATTGACACCAGCCGCCTTGCATGAGGAGCGAAAACGATGGAATGCCTCGCATGCTGTTCATTTGGATAATAAACTGCCGCATCTGAATGTGCCAGACTCTGAGCGACGCTTGCGGATAGGTTACGTTTCGGCGGATTTTAAAGCACATTCTGCGGCTTATGCGTTTGGGAATATGCTGGTCAATTTTGATGCTGAAGTGTTCGATGTCATCGCCTATTCCAATACGCTTGTGGAGGATGAGTTAAGCCTGGTTTTCCAGCGCGCCGCGACTGGCTGGAGACGCATTGTCGGGCTGTCTGATGAGGCGGTCGCCGGCATGATACGCAAAGATAATATCGATATTCTGGTTGATTTGTCAGGACATACGGCAGGAAATCGTTTACTGGTATTTGCGCGTAAGCCGGCGCCAATTCAGATCACAGCGTGGGGGTACGCAGCGGGTACAGGGCTGGGCACGATGGATATCTTGTTCTCAGACAGGCAGGTGATCCCGCCCGTAGAGCAGCAATTTTATACCGAAAAAATCAGATATTTACCGAGCTTGATTTGTTCATTTATGCCGTTTAATTATCCCGCGGTGAATGAATTACCCGCGTTGTCGGCGGGCATGGTCACTTTTGGGTCATTTAACCGTTTAGTTAAAAGCTCGGAACAGGTCTATGCGGTGTGGGCGAAGATACTGCTGGCGGTTCCCGGTAGCAGAATGATACTAAAAACGCATGAATTAGATGATGCGGTTATCAGAGCACGGGTTGTTGGACATTTTGTACGGGCAGGCGTGGCGGCCGAGCGTATCCTGTTACAGGGGAAGACATCGAGAGAGGCGCATCTGGCGTCATTCAACCAGATTGATATCGCGCTGGATCCTTTTCCTCACGGAGGAGGAATGACGGCAATAGAAGGCCTGATGATGGGTGTACCTGTTCTTACCCTGCGCTGGCCAACGCTGGTTGGGCGCGTCTCAGCATCAATCATGACGACACTGGGTTTGACGGACTGGATTGCGCAAACACAGCAGGAGTATGTTGATATGGCCGTTCAGAAGGCCGCAGATTTGCAATCGTTGTCGGCGCTAAGAGGGAGGTTGCGTCGTGTTTTCTCATCATCAATCATTGGCGATCAAAAGGCCTATGTTCGCAGTGTTGAACAGGAGTACCGGCAGTTGTGGCGTGAATGGTGTATTAATCAATCCGCGGGTAAGTAACTTTTAAGCTCATCATCTATGTCTACAATACCGACCACGGAAGCCTATCTAAAGCAAGCCATTGCACAGCAGTTGGCTGGCGAGTTTGATGCGGCCGAACGCGGCTATCTGGAGATATTGCGGCTTGATCCGCAGCATTCGGAGGCTCAGCACAATATGGGGGCGATGGTGCTGCAACGTGGTGTGTCGAGCGATGCGCTGCCTTACTTCCTGGCCGCACTGGAAATCGATCCTTCGCGCGGGCAATACTGGATCAGCTATATCGATGCGTTGCTTAAGTCCGGGCAGATGGAAGCGGCGCGGCAGGTTCTGGCACTGGCCGTACAACAAGGGCTGCAGGGCGAAGAAGTCGACGCGCTGAGCTTGCAGGCGCAGGAGATCGCGCCGCATTCACCCGTGTCTGAGGGGGAGCCATCGCCTCAGGAACAGCAGACGCTGCTGGCGCTGTTCAATGCAGGGCGACAGGCCGAGGCTGCCGTGCTCGCTCGTCGGATGACGCTCGATTATCCCTTGTGCGGCGTAGGATGGAAAGTGCTGGGTGCCGTGACGGCGAGCGATCAAGAGGCGCTCTTGCCTATGCAGCATGCGGCATCGCTCTGCCCGGATGATTTTGAGGTGCATTACAATCTTGGGTTGATACTTCAGGCCTTGGGAAGGCTGGAGGAGGCCGTTGCCAGCTACCGTTGGGCATTGCAACTCAATCCCGATTATGCGCCCGGCTACAATAATCTGGGTGTCACGCTTCAGGAGTTAGGGCGTTTGGAGGAGGCTGAAGGCTGCTACCGGCGAGCCGTAGAAATTAAGCCGGATTATGTGAATGCTCATCACAATCTGGGTATCGTGCTTCAATGTCTTAATCGCTTTGAACAGGCGGAATCGATACACCTCAAGACGTTGCAGTTGAAGCCGGATCATGCCGAGGCGCATTGCAATCTCGGTATCGTTTTGCTAAGTCAGGGGAAAAACGACGAGGCCGTGAAAAGTTTTCGTCGCGCTTTGCAAATTAAGCCTGATTTTGTTGTGGCGCACAGCAATCTTATTTTCTGTCTGGATATGGCGCAGAGCGTGAATTTATCGCAGCTTCAGCAGGCGCGACAGGAATGGGATGAGCGGCACGCAGCCCGTTTTTGGCATGCAACGATGTATCGCAATGAGCGCTCAGCGCATCGTCCACTTCGTATCGGCTATGTTTCGGCGGATTTCAGGAACCATTCTGCATCCAAGGCATTTGGCGCCATGTTGACACGGTATGACAGGGGGCAATTTGAGGTATTCGCCTATGACAATTACAAAGGGGTGGGCGATAAGTTTACCGAGTTGTTCAGGGGAAATGTAACGGTCTGGCGCGATATTTCCGCACTGTCAGATGATGAGGCTGCACAGTTGATCCGGGAGGATCAGATCGATATTCTGGTCGATCTATCTGGGCACTCAGCGGGTAACCGGTTGCTGGTCTTCGCGCGTAAGCCGGCGCCCGTGCAGATCAGTGCGTTCGGATATGCTGCGGGGACGGGGATGCGGGCCATGGATGTGCTGTTTTCTGACCCGGTTATGATTCCGCCTGATGAAAAATGCTATTACCGTGAGCAGGTGCGTTATTTGCCCTGTGTGCTGGGTTTATTTTCGACGGATCAATTTCCGGATGTGAATGAACTGCCTGCGCTGGGCGCTGGTGCGATAACCTTTGGTTCGTTCAATCGTCTGGCTAAATTGACTGAAAAGACTTTTCTGGTCTGGGCTCAGATTTTGCTGGCGCTTCCGGAAAGCCGCTTGATCCTGAAAACACCAGAGCTTAATGACGCGTCGACACTGCAACATATTGTTGGAC
Organism: Nitrosomonadales bacterium; assembly: GCA_037137715.1. Lineage (GTDB taxonomy): Bacteria > Pseudomonadota > Gammaproteobacteria > Burkholderiales > Gallionellaceae > Gallionella. Next base: position 57,645 of record JBAXJT010000004.1, on the reverse strand, counting down.
GTTTTTCAAGCTTGGGGGTGGAGTCGGGCAGAGTCGTACTGCTTGGCAGGACATCATGGTATGAGCATATGTGCGCTTACCGATCGGTCGATATTGCGCTGGATCCGTTTCCGCATGGCGGCGGGATGACCGCAGTGGAAGGGTTGATGATGGGCGTGCCGGTGGTCACACTGTGCTGGCCGACCCTGACGGGCAGAATATCAGCGTCGATTATGACTACGCTTGCATTGCCGGAGTGGATTGCGCAAACAGAGCGGCAATATATTGATATTGCGCTGGATTTTGCGGCAAATTTGCCTCGTTTGTCAAAGCTGCGTCAGCAGTTGCGTCGTGTGTTATGTGCGTCAGTTATTGGTAATCAAGACGCGTATGTGGCGGCGGTCGAGCAGCAATATCGTGCGTTGTGGCGTGAGTGGTGTGCATCTAACGGTGAAGCGAATTGACACTGCGCATCGGCATCGACTTTGATAATACGCTTGCCTGTTACGATCAGGTCTTTAGCGGTTTGGCGCGTGAACTCGATCTTATCAACCTGTCCGAGGTTAAAACTAAACAAGAGATCAGGGCGCTGGCCAGGTTGCGCGACGAACGGCTGTGGCAGCGCATACAGGGGATCGTTTACGGGCAGCGTATGCAGCAGGCCGCGCTGTTTTCGGGTGCGGCTGATTTCTTGGCGCACTGCGCGGCGAGCGGGGTTGAAGTGTGCATCGTCAGCCACAAGACGCGTTTCGGGCATCATGATGAAACTCAGACCAACTTGCGGGATGCGGCACGGTTATGGATGCGCAATCAGGGGTTTTTTGACCGTTATGCCATCCTCGAAGAAAATCTGTATTTCGAATCAACTCAGTCTGACAAAATTGCGCGTATCAACGGTTTGCAGTGTGATTTTTTTATCGATGATCTGCCGGAAATTTTGCATCACCCCGAGTTGTCGCACCCCATTAAAAAAATCCTGTTTAACAGCAATGCGGCTGCGGGCAACGTGATCACGTGCGGCAGCTGGACGGAGATTGAGGCGGTGATATTTGGACGCTGAATTTATAAAAATTGCAGAATCGCTGAGCGGCCGACCTGTTGATCAGCTGGTGCTGTGCAAGAGCGGCAGGAACAGCCGCGTTTATAAGGTGGTCTGCGGTGCTGACGCGTATGCCCTGAAGAGCTATCCGCCAAAAAATTCCGATCATCGCGATCGCTTTTGCACCGAAGTTCGTGCGCTGAAGTATTACGAAGCCAGCGGCAATCCTTATGCGCCGCGTCTGCTGTCGCTCGATCCTGTCAGACATGTAACTTTGCTCGAATGGTTGGACGGCGAGGTGGTTGGCAATCCTGCCGTTTGCGATATCGAACAGGCGCTCGATTTTATCACCCGCACGCATGCTGCGCGTGCACTTGGCGGCGAGGCATTCGGGCTGGCATCCGAGCCCTGCCTGTCGGGTGCGGAACTGTACCGGCATATTTCGGTGCGACTTGAAAAGCTCATCGTTCTGCCGGAATTAAAATGCTACCTTGACTCTGAAATCGTCCCGCTGCTTGAGCTTGCCCGTCGGCATGCCGAAAATTTGGCATTTGCGGCGGCACTCCCCAAATCGAAGCAAACGCTGATCCCTGCCGATTTCGGTTTCCATAACGCGATCAGGACTGAGAGCGGGCGGGTGCGTTTTATCGATTTCGAATATTTCGGCTGGGACGATCCGGTCAGGCTCGCGGCCGATTTTCTGCTGCACCCGGGCCGGGCGCTCGATGCGCAGTGTGCGAATCAATTCCGCGCCGGGATGATTTCCCTGTTTCGAACAGATGAATATTTCGAATCTCGTCTGTTAAACTTGCTGCCGCTGTATGCGATACGCTGGGTTTTGATCCTGCTGAACGAATTTCTGCCAGAACGCTGGGATGCAAGGGTTTTTGCAGGAGAGACCGCGTCACATGCAGAAATAAAAGCGCAGCAGCTCAAGAAAGCCCGGCTTGCTGCCGATAAGGCTGTTGATTGCCTTAAACTACCCTGAGAAAAACATGCCTCTTGATGAACGTGCAATAAATTTGAGAAAACTGGTCGTGCGCGGTCTGGCGGGCGGCGGGCGCGGGCATTTGGGGCCGGCGCTGTCGCTGATTGAAATGCTGCGCGTACTCTATGACGACGTGCTGCGCCATCAGCCTGACAATCCGCTCTGGCCTGAACGCGACCGCTGCATACTGAGCAAAGGCCACGGCTGTCTTGCGCTTTACGCGTTGCTGGCCGATCAGGGCTATTTTTCCGCTGAGGCCCTGGATGATTTTTGCAAGCGCAATGCGATGCTGGGCGGTCACCCTGAAGCCGGAAAAATTCCCGGGGTGGAAGCCTCCACAGGTTCTCTCGGGCACGGTATGCCCATCGGGCTGGGTATGGCGTTGGCCGCACGCATGGCAGGGCGTGACAGTAAAGTATTTGTTGTCGTAGGCGATGGCGAAATCAACGAAGGCTCCGTATGGGAGGCTGCACTGTGTGCCGGCAAGCACGCGCTGGATAATTACACCGTGCTGATCGATTACAACAAGATACAGGCGAGCGGGCCGACGGCCGATATTCAGGATCTGGAACCTTTAACCGACAAGTGGCGCAGTTTCGGTTTTTCCGTGACCGAGGTTAACGGTCACGATGTTGCGGCTTTGCGCAGAACTTTGACATCGCTGCCTGCCGGCAAGCCTAATGTGGTGATCTGCCATACGGTCAAGGGCAAGGGCGTCTCTTTTGCCGAGAACAATCCTGACTGGCATCACAAGGCCAAGATAGGCGAGAAGGAAGTGTCCGATATGTTGTCTGCACTGGATAGTTATCATGCGTAAAGTCTGTCTCGATACGATACACAGTCTGGCTCACCGCGATCCGCGCGTGGTGTTCATCGGCTCTGATTTGGGCGCTGGCGTAATGGATGAAATGAAGCAATCGCTCCCCGGGCGATTTTTCATGGAAGGGATTTACGAGGCCAATGTCGTCGGCATGGCGGCCGGGATGGCGATGGATGGCTTCATTCCTTATGTGAACACCATCGCGACTTTTCTGACCCGGCGCGCTTTCGAACAGGTCGCGCTCGACCTATGCCTGCACCGTTTGCCCGTGCGTCTGATCGGCAACGGCGGGGGCGTGGTGTATGCACCGCTCGGACCTACCCATCTGGCGGTCGATGATTTCGCGTTGATGCGGGTGCTGCCCAATATGACGGTGGTCGCGGTCAGCGATGCTGACGAGATGCGCCGTTTGATGGAAGCATCTCTCGACTGGCCGGATCCGATCTATATTCGTCTGGCTAAAGGCGGGGATAAAATCGTCAGTCGCGAGGATGACGGTTTTGCGATCGGCAAGGCGATCGTGCGGCGTCGTGCCGTGTCGGATAAATATGTGTTGTTTGCCACCACCGGGGTGATGACGACCCATGCGCTGGCGGCGGCCGATAGTCTGGCCGCGCTCGGCATAGACAGCACGGTGCTGCATTTTCATACCGTCAAACCGCTGGATGTGGATGCGTTGCTCGAACATGCAAAAGAGGCCTGTGCGGTCGTGACAGTCGAGGAGCACTCGCTCATCGGCGGCTTCGGTTCTGCGATTCTTGAGGCTTTGAGCGATCATTTGCTCACCCTGCCACCGGTTAAACGATTGGGATTATCGGATGAATTTGCCAGTATTTACGGCAGTCAGAACGATGTGCTCGAAGCGAGCGGATTGATGCCGGCTCAGATCGCGGACACCACTGCGCGGTTATTTAATGCGATTATTGAAGGAGCTCGCCGGTGAGCCAGCTATACAGCAACCTGAAGTTTTTACGCTATGCCGATCATATTGCCGCGTTGCACGATCAGCGGGTTGTGGCACCCGTGCATATTCGCATCAAGCCGATGAACCACTGCAATCACGACTGCTGGTACTGTGCGTACCGGGTCAGCAACCTGCAGTTGGGCGAGGATATCGACTACAAAGACACGATCCCCAAGGCCAAGATGTTCGAGATCGTCGAGGACGTGATCGCGATGGGCGTCAAAGCCGTCACTTTTTCAGGCGGGGGCGAGCCGCTGCTCTATAAACCGCTGCCCGAGGTCGTCAAACGGCTGGCCGAAGGCGGGGTGCGGGTCGCCACGCTGACTAACGGCTCCAATTTGAAGGGGCGGGTAGCCGATGCGTTCGCTGAGTATGGTACCTGGGTGCGGGTGTCCACCGATGCGTGGGATGATGCCAGTTTCGCAAAATCGCGCGGCATTAAGGAAGGGGAGTTCACCCAGTTGCTGGAGAACCTTAGCCGTTTTTCGGCGCGCGGATCCAAATGCGTGCTGGGGGTGAGCTTCATTGTTGATGAAACCAACTGTACCCATTTATATGACGCCTGCCTGCTGCTCAAAAATGCCGGCGTGAATCATGTGAAGTTTTCCGGCGTGGTGGTGAGCAATTCCGGTGCGGAGAATAATGTCTATCACGCGCGGATCAGGGAAGTCGTGACCGAACAAATCGAGCGCGCCCGCACGCTGGCGGACGACAAATTCTCGGTCATCAATCATTATCACGATCTTGATGATCGCTTCGAGAAGGCTTACACGACCTGTCCTTATTTGATGTTTCTAACGGTGATCGGCGCCGATTGTAAGGTATATACCTGTCAGGATAAGGCGTTTACCGTTTCGGGCACACTAGGTTCGATTGCCGAACGCAGTTTTCGCGACTTCTGGTTTTCCGAAGAAAACCGTCGCCGTATCTTTGAACTCAACCCGTCCAAAGAGTGTACGCATCATTGCGTTTCGCACGGCAAGAATCTGGCGATCGCCGATCTGCTCTCGATCGATCCTGACCACGGCGCTTTTGTTTGATGTCACACGTTAAAACCCCCACGGGCCGCCTGCTCAATATCGTCACGCCGTTGCATCAGCTGACGCGTCGCGACTATCTGGCGCGGATGACAGACGACAAGGTCGCCTGCATGAAAATTGCCAAACAGTACGGACAAGACTATTGGGACGGCGACAGGCGTTACGGCTACGGCGGTTATAAATACATGCCAGGGCGCTGGAAGCCTGTCGCGGAAGCTTTGATTAAAACCTATGGTCTGGGGCCCGGTTCATCGGTGCTGGACGTCGGCTGCGGCAAGGGGTTTTTGTTGCACGAGATGCTTTTGTTAGAGCCGGAACTCAAGATCTGTGGTTTTGATGTGTCATCCTATGGCATCGAATGTGCGAGCGTCGAGGTGAAACCTCATCTGTTTTTGCATCAGGCGCAGCAGCCTTATCCATTTGCGGATCAGCAGTTCGATCTGGTGATTTCGCTGGGTACGCTGCACAACCTGCAGCTGTTCGATTTGAAAGCGGCACTGACGGAAGTTGAGCGGGTAGGTAAAAACGCTTATGTGATGGTCGAGAGCTATCGCAACGAGCAGGAGTTGTTCAATCTGGAGTGCTGGGCGCTGACTGCGGAATCGCTGTTTGATTTCGATGAATGGGTCTGGCTATACGGCGAGTTCGGTTATCGCGGCGATTACGAGTTTATCTATTTCGAATGAGCGGTTCTTCGATGCCAAAAAAAATAATCATACTGGGGCATTCAGGGTTTATCGGCTCGCGTCTTGAACGGATGCTGTCCGTATCGGGTCGTTGGGAGGTGATCGGACGCTCGATGCCCGAAATTGATCTGACCGATCAGGAACAGGTATTGCAGCTGGTGCCCTATATGACGCCCGATGCGACGCTGGTACTGGCCGCGGCTGTCAAGCGGCAGTTCGGCGATACGCTGGAGGTTTTTCGGCAGAACATGGCTATCATCGAAAATGTCTGCCGCCTTCTGGCCTTGTATCCTGTCGGGCGGGTGATTTTCATGAGTTCTTCCGCCGTCTATGGAGAGGAGACCGAAAACAGGTGTATCAGGGAGCAGACGCCGGTGAATCCGACTTCCTATTACGGAATCAACAAATACACCGCCGAATGTCTGTTAAAAAAAGTCTGTGCAGACAAAATTTCACTGGTTTGTCTGAGACCGCCGCTGATTTACGGGCCCGGGGATTCCGGAAAAACTTATGGTCCTGCGGGATTTGTTGACGCTGCGATTGAGTCACAGCCTGTGACCTTGTGGGGCGATGGCACAGAGTTACGAGAATTTATCTACATCGATGACATCTGCCGTCTGATCGAGCATCTGGTGGATCACCCCTTTGTGGGCGAGCTCAATGTGGTCAGCGGTACGCCGTATTGCTTTGCCGATGTGATCGCCATCCTGAAAAAAAATGTGCCGGCGCTTGCGGTGGCCTCACGTCCTCGCAGCAAGCAAAAGGCCGATAATGCATTCGATAATCAAAGGATACAAGCGTTGCTGCCTGCTGATTTCAGATTTACTTCGCTGGAAACAGGCATTTCCGCCATGCTGGAGATGCGTGCATGAGGGCTGAACCGTTATCTGGTGAATTGCTGATTGATTTTGGTCTTCAGCCAGTTTCCAACCGTTTTTTGCCTCCGGAAAGCACGGACGTCGTGCCGGATTTTCCGCTGCAATTGCGCATCGACGCCGACACCGGTCTGATCCATCTGGGGACGCCGTTTCCCGTCGAAGCGCTGAGGCCGCGCTACGACTGGCTGACCTGTTTTGAGCCTGAGGATCATCTGGATGATCTGGCACGTCAGCTGGTTGCGTTGCCGGGGATTGCACGGGATTCGGTCTTCGGCGCCTACAGTTTCAAAGACGATTCCATGCTGCGTCGCCTAGAGCGGCTGGGATATGCGAAGACCTGGCGCATCGACCCGGCAGAGGACCTGGCGGTCAGCGACCCCTGTGCGAATGTTGAGACCTATCAGCGTGAATTAACCAGCGCGCGTGCGCTCGCCATCGCGGCGCGACGCGGGCGGGTTGACGTGATGATCGTGCGGCATGTTGCGGAGCACGCACATAATCTGCACGCCTTTATCGACGCCATCAGAGTGATGGTGAAGCCCGGCGGTTATATCGTCTGGGAAGTGCCCGATTGCGAGCGGGTGCTAATGATGGGCGATTGCACAACTGTTTGGGAGGAGCACCAGTATTACTTTACAAGTTATACCTTCCGGCGCGTGCTGCTCGATGCCGGATTCAAGGTTGTGGACTATGCTTCCGTACCCTATGTTCTGGAAAATTCGCTGGTGGCGATCGTTCAGGAGGGGAATGATCAGCCAGATCCCGTCGAGCCTATCGCCGTAGCTATTGAAATGGAGCGTGCCCGGCATTTTGTACAGAAAATAACAGCACGTCATCTTGCCGTGCACAATAAACTTGAGTATTGGCGTCGTACCCGGGGGGAGATCGCCCTGTTTGGCGCGGGGCACTTGTCCTGTGCATTTTTGTCGCTGATGCAAATATCTCCTTTAATTAGTTGTGTGATAGATGACAATCCCAACAAGAAGGGCTTGCAGATGCCCGTAGGCGGCCTGCAAATCGCAGGTTCCGAGGTGCTGGGTTCAGGCAGAATTCGCGTCTGTCTGCTGGGACTCAATCCGCTTAATCAGGCAGGCGTGATCGCTAAACATCAGAAGTTTGTCGATCAAGGCGGGATATTCGCGTCAATTTTTCCCGGAAGCGCGCTGGATTTGGAGTTAATGTGATGATAAAAGTCCGCAAAGAGAGCGACGAAGTCCTGTATCCGGAAGACGATCTGGTTCTTGTCAGCGTACAAGATCTGGATGAACTGAAGCGGCTGGCATCGTTGAATCCGCGCCGGCGAATCAGGCTTTGCGCGCATCGTTCACCTGATGATCGCTTGCATGAAATGTTCATCGTACATGCACGGGAATGCTATGTGCGGCCGCACAAACATCTGGAAAATGCCGAGTCGATGTTGATACTTGAAGGCGAAGTGGATGTGGTACTGTTTCATGAAGACGGTTCATTGCGTCAGATCATTCAAATGGGCGCACCCGGTACAGGGAAAGTGTTTTACCAGCGCTTGCCTAGTTCGGTTTATCACTGCCTGCTCATTCGCACGGAATTTCTGGTGTTCAACGAGGCGGTCGAAGGTCCCTTTATTCGTGGTAACACCGTGTTTCCCGAATGGGCGCCGGTGGAGGATGCATCGGGAGTATTCAGAGCGCGGATTGAAGCATTAATGCAAAGCTAAGGAACGAAAACGATGAATGAACAGTTGATTAGGCACGATACACACTGCCGTTTATGTGACAGTAATCGCATTGTGACGGTTTTTAAGCTCGCCGATACGCCGATGGAGGATCAGTTTTTAAGCAGCCCGCTTGAACAGCCATTTTTTCCGCTTGAACTGGCGTTATGTGAGGCTTGCGGTTATCTGCATCTGCCCCATATCGTTAGTCCTGAGGCGAGTTATACCGATTACGTTTACGTGAGCAGCCTCACGGTCGGACTCAGGAATCATTACGATCAGTATGCGCAGAAAATAATTAACGATTGGGCCGTGCCGGCCTCTGCGCTGGTCGTCGATCTGGGGAGCAACGACGGCTCTATGCTGGCGTCTTTCAAGCGGCAGGGCATGCAGGTGGTGGGCGTGGAGCCGGCAGGCGGTATTGCTGCGCAGGCCAATCAGGCAGGCCTTGAAACGATCAATGATTTTTTCACAGGCGATGTTGCTGCGGACATTACAGGTAAGTACGGTCATGCTCGCGTCGTGACGGCAAATTACATGTATGCCAATATCGACGACGTGACCGAATTTACCCGTTCGGTTGCCAAGCTCTTGGCGCCTGAAGGAATTTTTGTCGTGGAAACGGGTTACCATCCGGAGCAGATGAAAATCAGGATGTTCGATTACATCTATCACGAGCATTTTTCCTATTTTACGGTCGAGGTGCTGAAGCAGCTTTTTGCCGCCTCGGGTCTTGAGTTGATTCACGCTCAGAAGACAACGCCTAAGGGCGGATCGGTCCGGCTGGTCGCACAGCTCAAATCGGCGTACAGACCCGTTGATCCGAGTGTGAGTGAACTGATCGAGGAAGAGCGTGCCAGCGGGATGAGGGATGCGGAAACCTACCGGAGATTCGCATGCGAGATTGCTGATGCGAAGCGTCAGTTACTGAGCCTGCTGAGCGAGTTGAAAGCGGCAGGTAAAAAAATTGCAGGATTTGGCGCCTCACACAGCACCACGACACTGATCTGCCATTTCGAACTTGCGCCGTTTATCGATTATCTGGTCGACGATAACCCGGTCAAGCAGGGGCGATATTCTCCCGGTTTTCACCTGCTAGTTTTTTCAGCCGATAAACTCATAGCCGATCAGCCGGATTTCGTGATCATGTTAGGCTGGCAGCACCGGCACAGCATCATGGCAAAACATCCCTTGATGAACGGGACTCAGTGGATCATTCCGCTGCCCGAACTTCAGATTGCCCGGTGATGGCAAGCGAACATGTGATCATCGTGGGTAGCACTTCCCCTTTGGCAACAGAGGCTGCCCGTGCCTTTATTGCCCGTGGGGATCGTGTCAGTCTGATCAGCCGAGGCACGGGGGATGCGGCTGCAAATTCCTATTCATTTGATCTGAGTGATCTGGCGGCTATTCCGGCACTGTTTCAACGTATCGTTGATGACGCAGGTCCTGTGACGAGAATCTGTTTTTTTCAGCGTTACCGCGGCGGCGCTGAGAACCCTTGGGACGGTGATTATGCGGTCAGCCTGCGCGCAACCAGTCAGATTATCGAGCAATTCAAGCTTCAACCCGTAACCTGCTATGACCGTTCGGTGGTCATTGTCAGCTCACCTGCCGACAGCAGCATCGTTATGGAACAATCGGCCGCTTACCATGCCGTCAAGGCGGGCTTATCGCAAATGGTGCGTTACTACGCGGTTACGCTGGGCAGCGTCGGAATTCGGGTAAATGGCATCAAGCCTGCCATTGTGCTCAAGCCGCGCGCGCAAGAATTTTATGATCAAAATCCGGATCTGGTGACGCTGTTTAACCGGGTCACCCCGCTTGGCAGAATGGGACGTCCGGTTGATATCGCTAATGCGGTATTGTTCCTGAACAGCGATTTAGCCTCCTATGTCACCGGGCAAATTTTAGGCGTGGATGGGGGGGTGTCGTTGCACGAGTCGGCGTCACTAGCGCGCCTTGCAGCCAGTATTTTCAACCCGGATCTGGAAGATCACAGATGGACAGTCACAGCGCCTAAGTGATGAATAACAGGAATAGTCATGTCAAAAACCCATCTTGAGTTTTACCATGCGCACGGCATTTCGCCTGTGCACTATGTCGTTGGCGAAACGCAGCAGCACTTCGAGCGTCGCGCCTCGTTGTATCGCAGCTTAGGACTGCACCCGCTGGCATTTCGCGGGGCACGCGTGCTGGAGGTGGCGGTAGGTTCCGGACAGAACAGCCTTTATGTTGCCTCGCTGATGCCAGCATCGCTGACGCTGGTCGAACCTAATCCCACCGCGATACGCGAAATTCGCGAGTTGTATGCCACGACAGAGGTTGCGCACACGTCGCCGGAACTTGTGGCCTCAACACTGCAGGACTATCAGCCGGCCCATCGGTTTGATATCGTGCTGTGCGAAAACTGGCTGGGGCGGGTAGCGCATGAGCGTTTTTTGTTGCGTAAACTGGCCGGTTTTCTTGCGCCTCAAGGCGTGATGGTGGTGACGACAATCACGCCAACCGGCTTCTTGCCAAATCTGATCCGGCGCGCATTGTCGGTCAGGTATTGCGATCCGCGCCTGCCATTTGCTGAGCGTACTGAACAGCTGGTGGCGATGTTTGCACCTCACCTGTCTACCATGAGTGCGATGACGCGTTCGGCAACCGATTGGGTGCAGGACAACATGATGAACCCGGCGTATTTTGACATCTGTCTGACGATACCGGATGTGTTGCAGGAAGTGGGAGAGGAGCTTAATGCACTGGGGACTAACCCATCATTTTCCAAAGACTGGCGCTGGTTTAAGTCGCTGTGCGGCGAGGATAGAGAATTTAACTCGTATATGACGGGTAGCTATCGGGCCGAACTGCACAATTTTTTTGATTATCAGCTGGAATTTATTCAACCGGATGTTGAACTCAATTGCCGGATTGAAAAATCCTGTCTGGTGTTTCTCGATGCCGTGCATGACTATGAATCAGCGGCGCTGGCTGGCATGAATCCAACTGAAAATTTAGCGAACGTGATCGCACGGCTGACACACATTGTCGGGCAGCTTCGTGATTTTCCCGAGCAGGTAAAAGCCGGGCTTGAGGCCGGGCTGAACCTGTTGTCAGCCGAGGGGGATGATTGGCAAAAAGTGGCGGCTGACAGTCCCTTTAGCCGGCTTTTCGGTCGGGAAACTGTCTATCTCTCGCTGAATGCCGATGTGACATTAGGACTGTTGGATACCGAAGGGTAGCGGCACGGTCGGGCGTGCTTTTGTAGGCTCTTCTGTTTGCATGGCGCGCTCGTAGTCTGTCCTGCCCGCCCGGATATCACAGGCTCGGCATGAGTTGGACTGAAAATCGGGCGCAAATTTTACCGCAGTCTTTTGATGAGTGCATTTTGAAGGCTCAAGGTTCGTTCTAATCGTGCCGATAAGGCATCCGTGTTTTACAATTTTTAGTGCACTACCCGACATGAAGACCACTTACTTTGCCGATTTGACTCATACTGCGCAGGGCATCCATGCAAAGTGTATGCCGCTGGGTGCGGCGCTGGTCGCCTCCTATATCAAAAGAGAATTTCCCGATTGCATCGACGTTAGTTTGTATAAGTTGCCAGAAGATCTGGAAGCCGCCGTAATAAAACAGTGTCCGGACATCTTGTGTTTGTCTAACTACGCGTGGAATTTAAGGCTGACCGTGGCATTTGCACGTCTGGTTAAAAAGCTCAACCCGCAGCTGATTGTCATTTTCGGGGGGCCGAATTTCCCGTTAAAGGAAGAGGAGAGGCTGGCATTTTTGACCGAAAATGACTGCATCGATTTTTATGTATTCGGCGAGGGTGAGACCGCGCTGGCCAATTTGTTCCGTGAAATCATCGATTGCAATTTTGATGTCGCAGCAATCAAGGCCGCTAGGTTGCCGTTGATCAATTGCTCCTACCTCAGTGCAGGCGAGGTGATTTCAGGTGAGTGGACGCGTACGGTTGAGCTCGATCAGTTTCCATGTCCCTATACAGACGGTTTGATGGACAAATTCTTTGAATTGCCGCTGATTCCGCTCTATGAGACAACTCGCGGATGTCCATTTTCGTGTACGTTTTGCACCGACGGGATTAGCGAAAAATCAAAGATATTCAGAAAATCTCACGATAATATAGAAGAATCAATATCTTATATTGCAAGAAAGGCGCGGCACAGCGATACGCTGATTCTTGCCGATCTGAATTTCGGGATGTACAACGAGGATATTGAGACCGCAGAAATCATTGCCCGGCAAAAAATTGCAACCGGTTATCCTTTGAGTGTAGGCACCGCGCTTGGTAAAAGCCGGCCGGAAAATATCATGCAGGCGGTCAAGATTCTGGATGGCAGCTTGCATATCGGTTTGAGTTTGCAGTCGACCGATGTCGAGGTGCTGAAAAATATCAAACGTAAAAATATCCAGACACCAAAATTGATTTTGGCTGCCGAAGAGGTGGGTTTGCGTAAGTCCGTCGATTTTACCGAGTTGATATTAGCGCTGCCGGGTGATTCGATGGCGAAACACTTTCAGTCGTTACGAGAAGGTGTTGAGCTGGGGATGACCAATATCAGGATGTACCAGCTGATGCTGCTGACAGGTTCCACGATGAATAGCGAGGCCAGTCGTGAAATTTATCAGATGCAGACACGCTGGCGGGTGATGCCCAACTGTGCCGGGGTCTACCGGTTTTTTGGCACAGAATTGAGGGTGGCTGAAATAGAAGAAATCGTTGTTGCCAACAGCACCCTGAGTTTTGAGGACTATGTCGAATGCCGCGTGATGGACTTTATCATTGAGTTGTTCGTCAATAATGACTGGTATGTTGAACTGTTTGAATTAATTAAAATTTACGGATTTGAACTGTTCGATTTTCTACTGTTTATCAAAGAAAAACGCAGCGGATTTCCTGACAGAATGGCGAAAATTTTCGACAGTTTCGTTCGTGATACCTGTAAAGACCTGTTCGCCGAAAAACATGAAATCGAAGCATATATCGCCGGTGCCGGCATACTGGAAAAGCATGTAAGCGGCGAGTTGGGCAACAACGAGATCCTCGATCACAAAGCGTTGTGTTACCTGAATTTCAAGGAAACGACGCAGTTCATTTTTGAAATGGCGACAATTTTTCTGTCCTCTGTAAAGCGTGAGGGGGATACGTTACCGGTTTATCTGGCGGATCTGCAAAAATTCATTTTATGCAGAAAGGATAATGTCACCGATGTCGGTCAGACCTTGCACGAACAGTTTAATTTCGATTTTTGCCAGATTGCGCAGGCGCACTTCAGGGTCGATCCGCAACAGTTGGATCGCGCCCCGTCAGAGCTGGTGTTTTTTCACAATGAGAAACAGTCCGCTGCGATCAAAAAAGCCTCTAGAATATACGGGACGTCGGTGTCGGGGCTTGGACGATTTATACAGAATAATAAGATGAACCGTATGTTCAGACAATTTGAACGCTGCAAACACAACGCAGAAATTGAAAGCCAGAAGGAGTGAGTATCGTGACGTTGCCGCAGCTAGAATTACCCGATGAGTTGAATTATGTCGGTGTGTTCCTGACGCTCGAATGTAATTTGAGCTGTAGTTACTGCATTAACGACCCGCAGCAAAGCGGACAACGGACCATCCTGTTCCCGATCAAGTCACAGGTCAAAGCTCTGCGCAATAGTTTAACGCCTGCCGAATGGGTCTTGGCGCTAAACCGGATACCTTTCCGTGTCGACCTGCCCATCACGCTGCAAGGCGGCGAGCCTATGCTGTACTGGAAGGGGCGGGGGCTGGGGATGGTGCTGTCCGAAACACCGCACTATTACGATTTGCTGACGAACTTTGCCCTGAAGCCTGACGTGTTTGCCGCCAGTCTGAACGGGCAGCAAGCCAAACTGCAGCGGGATGCGCCCTATCCATCAATACGCATCAGCTATCACGCGGAAGAGATGAATCGTACCTGGCAGGGCAGAGGGATTGCGGAGCTGGTTGAGCGTTGCGCGGCGTTGAGTGAGCACGGATTTAGGGTTTCGCCCAACAAGGCTGAGAGCGATGTTGGTATTTACATGGTCGCTCACCCGCAAAACCGGGTGACCGCCGAGATGGAGGCAGTCTATAGCGGGCGCGTACCTTTCGAGACCAAGGAGTTTTTAGGTGTCGATGAAGGTAAATTGCACGGGCATTATTTGTATCCCTTTTCAACCGATTTAATCGCCTCGGGTATTCATCCTCATACGCTTTCCTGTGAATGCCATACCACCGAATTACTGCTCGACCCGCTGGGTTTTGTCTGGGGATGTCACTATTATCTGTATCAGAGCTGGGTTGAAGGGGGGCCGCTGAAAGCCTTTGCTGCGCTGGAGGCTGAAGATTTTCGCTTCGAAGCATTTGGTGCCGCCATTTTTGCAGGGCAAAAGCGGGTGCCGATCGGTCATATACTCGATCCTGAGTTCTCGATGTCTACGCTTGAAGTTTACCGTACCTGTCACGATTACGGCCGCTGTATCGGTTGCGACACCAAGATCAAGAATAACCGTTTTCAGAGCTACTACGATCAGGGCGTCGCTCACACCTCAGTCAAGATCCGCAATATTCAGATGCCGGTCAGTCTGTTTGATAAAATCGACAACTTGGAGCAGGCGCGGCCATTCCTCAAACCTATTGCCGGTTAAAATAATGCACAACACACCTCATATCGTGGACGATAATCGTAAGCGTGTCCTCATTATCAAACCAGGCTACAGCGAAACGCTGGATCCCGATGACAGCGGCGTTGTCAGTCTGGGTGATATTCTGCGTACGACCGTGATACTGCATCTTTTTCCATCCGATCAATATCACGTGACCTGGGTGGTCGACAAAATCGGCATTCCGCTTCTGAAAGGGAATACCCATATCCACCGTCTGCTGGCGGTGAATCCCTTTACACCCCATCTGCTGCTCTCAGAATGGTTTGACATCGTTGTAAATTTCGAGAAAGAGCCGGGAATCTGCGCCGTGTCTGACCGTATTCCGGCATGGCGGCGATTTGGATTCCGGCTTGATCCGCAGTCTCATGCAGCGGTCGCGTACGATCATTCCGATGAGGCGTTAAGTTTTACCAACGATTCGACGGCTAAGCGAAAAAAGGAAAAATCCTGGTCGGATATACTTTATGAGATGCTGGGGCATAAATATGCCGGGCAACCTTATTTGCTGGGCTATCAGCCGAAGTCTGAAATTCACTATGATGTCGGCATGAATCATTTGATCGGGAAAAAATTTCCCCTCAAACGCTGGCCTGAGGCCTACTGGCATGAACTGGACGATACGTTGTCGCAGCACTATTCCGTTTGCTGGCAGCAAGGCGATAATGATATCAATGATTATATCGAGTGGATTGCCAGTTGCCGCGTGCTGGTCACCAATGATTCGCTGGGGCTGCACATCGCGCTGGCCCTTGGTAAACCGGTGGTTGCGCTCTTCGGCCCCACCATTTCTACGGAGGTTGCGGGTGAGTCACTGATTAAGATCGGACCGCCGCTCGACTGGGATTGCATCCCCTGCATGGAAACGATCTGTCATCGTGGGGATCCTTGTATTGCACATATTTCGGTAGATTCGGTCGCAAAGGCGGTCGCCGGTCTGCTGGCGAAATGCTGAGTTCAGTTACCGTGCTCATTTCACCGGTCTGGAAACTATTACCGTCCTTCTAAGGAATATTTTATGTCCGATCGTTACGCTATTGACAGTCACAAGCTCATTTATCATCCCACGCGTGTGGCACAGTTTCTCGATGCAGGGGATGACTGGGAGAAGATGAAAGCGGTCTATCCGCTTTATGTTGAAATTTCCCCTGTCGGCGCCTGCAATCACCGCTGTACTTTTTGCGCTGTCGATTACATCGGCTATAAACCGGTCCGGCTGTCCCTGCCGGCGATTGAGCGTACGCTCGCGCAGATGGGGCAACGGGGTGTCAAAAGCGTGATGTTTGCGGGTGAGGGTGAGCCCATGCTGCACAAGGACATCGACAAAATGGTCATTGCGGCGCATGCCGCCGGCATCGATACTGCGATGACCACGAATGCTTCAGTTTTGTCGGATGCGTTCGTCGAAAATGCCCTGCCGCTGATGTCCTGGATCAAGGCGTCCTTCAACGCCGGTACCGCACAGACCTATGCCCGCATTCACGGCACCAAGGCGCGCGATTTTGATCTGGTGATTGCAAATCTTAAACGACTAGTGGAAGCGCGCAATCGCCACGGCTACTCCTGTGTACTGGGTGCGCAAATTGTACTCTTGCCTGAAAATGCGGCCGAGGTTGATACGCTCGCCCGGCTTTGCCGCGATGAAATCGGTTTGGATTATCTGGTCGTGAAGCCGTATTCACAGCACGCGTCCAGTGTGACGCAGATTTATCAGGATATCAATTATCAAGGGTATGCTGAGCTGAGTGCGAAGTTGGCGGCGCTCAATACTGATCAGTTCAGCGTGGTGTATCGCGAAAATACGATGAAAAAGCACGATGAAAGTGCGGCGAATCGCTACACTCGCTGCCACGCTACGCCTGCGTTTTGGGGCTATATCATGTCGACAGGGGCTGTGTACGGGTGTAGCGCCTATCTGCTCGATACCCGCTTTGACTACGGAAATATCAATGAATCATCGTTCGCGGATATATGGGAAGGCGAGGCGCGCCGCAAAAATTTTCATTACGTTCGAGAAGAGCTTGATATTAAAGAGTGCCGGCTTAACTGCCGCATGGACGAAGTCAATCGCTACCTCGACAGAGTCGTAAACAAAAATGTTGGCCATATAAACTTTATTTAAATCAGGTCGAATTCAATGCAACTTACCTCAGATCAGATGTTGCAGCGGGCTGTGGCGCACCAGCAGGCCGGTGAATATCAGGACGCCGAAGGCTACTATCTGGCAATTTTGCAGGCTGATCCCCATCACCCTGAAGCCAATCACAACGCAGGCGTCATGGCTGTGCAGATGAAGCAACCCGCCCTCGGACTGCCTTATTTGCTGACGGCACTGGAGGCTGAACCCAGCCGCGCGCAATACTGGATCAGTTATATCGACGCACTTTTGCAGTCGGGACAAACGGCCGAGGCGCAGCAGGTGCTCTCCATCGCAACGCAGCAGGGGTTGCAGGGGGGCGAGGTCGATGCGCTGGCGCAGCAATTGGCAGGCATTGTCCCGTCGGGTGATGTGGGGGCGTCATCGGCGCATCCGGGGTATGTGCAGATCGATCATCTGGTTGCCCTGTTCGGTCAGCTTCGTTATGCGGAGGCGGCCGATCTGGCACGGCAGATGACAGAGCGCTATCCTGCACACGAATTTGGCTGGAAGGCGCTGGGGGCTGCTTTAAAACAGCTAGGCCGCGTTGAGGATGCGTTGGGTGCCATGCGTCGCTCCGTCGAGTTGTCGCCTGCTGATGTCGAGGCGCATTACAATCTGGGCGTTGTTCTTCAGGAATCTGGCAGGTTAGATGAGGCCGAGTCGTGTTACCGGCGGGCGATAGCACTCAACGCCGGTTATGCCGATGCGCATTGCAATCTTGGCGTGATCCTGCAGGGATTAGGCAGAGCGAGCGAGGCCGAGGCGAGTTACCGGCGGGCGATACAGATTAATCCGGCTTATGCGGCGGCCTACAGCAATCTTGCGAATACGCTGATGGCGTCGGATGATCTGGCGGAGGCTGAAATTTGCTGCCGCCGGGCACTTAAGATTAATCCGGGAGCCGCGGATGCGCACAGTAATCTGGGGCATATTCTTGAGAAAAAATCGCATTTGGTTGAGGCGGAAGCCAGTTTCCGGCGCGCATTGCAAATTATTCCTGATTCTGCTGCGGACCTGAGTCATTTGGGTAGCGTGCTTAAAGCGCAGGGGCGTATGGAGGAGGCGGGTGTCTGCTATCGTCGTTCTCTGCAGATCAAACCCGATTATGCCGATGCACATTACAATCTCGCGACGCTGCTTAAAGAGCAGGGGCAACTGAATGAGTCGGAAAGCAGCTACCGGCAGGCGCTGCTGTTCAATCCGGACTTCGTTCATGCACATTACAATCTGGCTAATGTATTGCTTAGTCAATCCCGCTTAACGGAAGCGGAGGCAGGCTACCGCGAAGCAATCAGATTGCAGCCTGACTTTGCAGAAGCGCATAACAATTTGGGTGTTGCGCTCAGAGAGATGGGGCGGCCACTTGAGGCGGAAGCAAGTTATCGTGAGTCAATATGCCTCAATCCTGATTATGCCGAAGCACACAGCAATCTGGGGATTACCCTTCACGAACTGGGGCGTTCATTTGATGCAGAACGGAGTATAAAACAAGCCTTGCTGATCAGCCCTTTACTCGCCGAGGCACATTGCAATCTGGGCAATGTCCTGCTGGGTGTTGGGCGGCAGGCTGAGGCCGAAGCCTGTTACAGGCAGGCGCTGCAGTGCGATCCTGATTTCGCCGAGGCGCACAGCAATCTGATTTTTACGCTGGACCTGACCGTTGGTAGCGACACCGCGATGCTGCAGCAAACGCGCAAGGACTGGGATGCGGCACACGCGGCTCATCTGTATCAACAGCGGGATTTTTTGACCACCCGTGATCCGGAAAAACGGCTGCGCATCGGCTATGTTTCCGCTGACTTCAGGGTGCATTCTGCAGCGTATGCATTCGGCGCGATGCTGACGAAATTCTCTCCCGACTCATTTGAGGTTGTCGCCTATTCGAATTCGAATCGTGAAGATGCGATGACGCAGCTGTTCCGGGCGCACGTGACGCTGTGGCGCAAGATTATTGGCATGTCGGATGAGGCGGTTGCCGAGATGATCCTCGCAGATGATATCGATATTCTGGTTGATTTGTCAGGCCACTCTTCGGGCAATCGTTTGCTTGTGTTTGCCAGAAAACCTGCGCCGATACAGATTACGGCCTGGGGATATGCGGCTGGGACCGGGATGCGGGCAATGGACGTGCTTTTTTCTGATGCGGTCTTTGTGCCTCCCGAAGAGAAGCATTTATACACCGAGCAGGTCAGATATCTGCCCTGTGCAATGAATTATTTTGCACCGGATAGGGCGCCGGATGTGAATGCCTTGCCTGCCTTGTCAGGTCACGGGATTACGTTCGGGTCGTTCAACCGGTTAGCCAAAAATTCGGAAGCCGCCTATCGCGCCTGGGCGAAGATATTGCTGGCGTTGCCCGATAGCCGGATGGTCTTTAAAACGCCTGTGCTCGATGATGCGATAGCGCAAGATCAGGTGAGGGCGTACTTTACCCGCGCCGGAGTCGCGGCCGAGCGCATCATCCTGTTGGGGAAATCTCCTCACAATGAGCATATGGCGGCCTTTAACCAGATTGATATCTCGTTAGACCCTTTTCCTCATGGCGGTGGCGTGTCAGCCCTTGAAGGCTTGTTGATGGGCGTTCCTGTGTTGACGCTGAACTGGCCTAGTCTGGCCGGACGGATTTCGGCATCGATCATGACGACGCTGGGGATGACGGACTGGATTGCCGGATCAGAGGATGAGTATGTGAGGCTTGCGATGCAAAAGGCCGCTGAAATTGATGCGTTGTCTGAGTTGCGCGGGCAACTGCGCGAGCGCTTTATGTTTTCTGTGATCGGCGATCAGGCGGCCTATGTACGGTACGTTGAAATTGAATACCGCCAGTTATGGCGGGAGTGGTGCGTTGCTAATCCGGAGATACGGGCTAAAAAAAAAGCAATCTGATCGTCGATGAAGCCTGTTGTTTACCGGCAGACTTATCTGTTGTAACCGTCTCTTCGGATAGGGCGCAACCGTCCAGCCAGACAGTCAACGTATTGCTTAGCCATTTTGCAGAAGGCCCGCAGAACGTTGCATTGTTGCTTGCACAAGAAATGACGATAAATTTTCCATCCTATGGTTTGGGATGGCTGGTGACAGGGGCCATTTTAAGGCAGCGTGGTCAATATGTTGATGCACTGACGGCCATGCAGAAGGCAGCGAGGCTGTTGCCGGATGATGCGGCCGCCATAAGTAATTTAGGACTGGCATTGCATGATACGGGGCGTTTTTTCGAGGCGAAAGCAACGTTTAAAAGCGCTTTGGAGATTAATCCGGATTTTGCAGAGGCTTATGGCAATTTGGGCAGTACGCTCCATTCACTCGGCAGGTTTTCCGATGCCGAGGCCTGTTATCACCGTGCAATTTTGATTAAGCCTGATTTTGCCGAGGCATATAACAATCTATCCATCACATTTAAGGATTCAGGGAAGCTTGTTGAGGCAGAGCGTGCCTGCAGGCGCGCTCTGGAAATAAAATCAGACTATGCTGAGGCGTACAGCAATTTGGGGCTTACGCTCAAAATGCAGTGGCGACTGGATGAGGCCGAAGAGAATATTCGGCAAGCACTGGTGTTGAACTCAAATTGTGCCGAGGCGTATTGTAATCTTGCAGCTACCTTGCTTGAATCAGGTCGAAATTCCGAGGCTGAAGCGAGTCTTAGGAAAGGGTTGCAACTCAGACCTTACGATGCAACGCTGCATAGCAATCTGATTTTTACTCTGGATTTGATGCCCGGAGAGAGTACCGACTCGCTGCAAAAGGAACGCAGGCTGTGGAATGCGTTGCATGCGGCACATTTGCCCCAGTACACATTGCACAGCAATATACCTGATCCTGAGCGACGGTTACGCATCGCTTATATTTCCGCTGATTTTAAATCGCATTCCGCCGCCTACGCATTTACAGCAATGCTTGCTGATTTCGATTATGATCAATTCGATGTTATCGCTTATTCAAATTCAAAAAATGAAGACCAACTGACCGAACTTTTTCAGAAAAGTGTGACGTTATGGCGGAATATTGTCGGTTTGCCGGATGATGAAGTCGCCGACTTGGTGCGGCAAGATGGTGTCGATATTTTGGTGGATCTCTCAGGACATACAGCGGGCAACCGGCTGCTGGTATTCGCCAGAAAACCGGCACCCATTCAGATCACTGCGTTCGGTTATGCCGCTGGGACGGGTATGGATACGATGGATGTGCTCTTTGCGGACGAGGTATTCGTTCCCGCGGATGAAATGCTGCTTTATGCGGAGCGTGTCAGGTATTTGCCTTGTGCAGTCAGCATGTTTATCTCAGCCGAAATTCCTGCGCAGAATGCTTTGCCTGCACTGTCTAGTGAAGGTATTACGTTTGGCTCATTTAACCGGCTGGTGAAAATATCCGACCAGGCTTATCTCGCTTGGGTGGCGATACTGCGGGCGTTGCCCGAAAGCCGGCTAATACTTAAAACACATGCGTTGGACGATGCTGACACGAGAGTGCGAGTAAGTGAACATTTTATTCGCGCAGGCATCAATCCCAGTCGCCTTACTTTGCTCGGAAAAACATCGCGCGAGGTGCATCTTGCGGCCTTTAATCAGGTTGATATTGCGCTCGATACGTTTCCGCATGGTGGAGGGATGACTACATTGGAAGGGCTTGCGATGGGCGTGCCCGTGGTGACGCTGAACTGGCCGACGTTAACGGGGCGGATTTCAGCATCAATCATGACGACGCTGGGGATGACGGACTGGATTGCCGGCTCAGAGGATGAGTATGTGACGCTTGCGATTCAAAAGGCCGCTGACATTAAGTCGTTGTCTGAGTTACGCGGAAAACTGCGCGGGCGCTTTATGTCCTCGGTGATCGGAGATCAGGCAGCCTATGTGCGTTGTGTTGAGCGAGAATACCGCCAGTTATGGCGGGAGTGGTGCGCAAAAAACAGTTGAGGCTGCCAAATGGTCGAAGAGGCCGGCAGTTGCCGGCCTCTGAGCGTTTAGTTGGCAACCACGACGCGATTTTTACCGGTGTTCTTGGCCTGATACATCGCCTTGTCTGCACGACCAATCAGCTCTTCCTGCGATTCATCAGGACCTAATTGTGCGACCCCTGCACTAAAGGTGACCAGCACCCGGTCATTTTCATGCATGAAGAACTGTTTGGTGAGTTCTCGTTGCAAGCGCTCCACCGTTAACGCAGCTTCTGTCAGGGCAACATCGGGAAGTATCAGCACGAATTCTTCGCCGCCGTAACGGGCGACCGAATCAGACGGACGCAGCGCTTCCTTGATGACGTGGCACAGATGAATCAGCGCCTTGTCTCCAACTTGATGACCCATGGTGTCATTCAGTCGCTTGAAGTTGTCGATATCCAGCAGCGCCACGCACAGCGATTCGTGGCTGCGATCCACACGCCGGCTTTCACGATCAAAGGCCGCGTCCAGCCCGCGCCGGTTTAATGCGCCGGTCAGTTGATCCTGATGTACCAGTTCACTGACTTCAGACAGCTCTTTTTCCAGTTTGGAAATTTTTTCTTCCGCACTTTCGACCTGTTTGCGCGAATCGAGCAATTCTTCGTGCGATTTGAGCGCGCTTGCCTGTATCACACGGGTGTCTTGCATGATGTCATCGAGCAAGTGCCCCAAGTCATTCAGATTGCTCGATTGAGCGATTTTCTCGCTGTAACCTGATATTTTTTGGTGATAGTCGCCGGTGCTGACTGTGATGATGCCCAGTCGGTCGATGAAGGTGGTCATTAAACTCTTGAGGGTCGATTTTGCGTCAACCAGACTCTTCTTGAGCAGGCCTTGTTTGATGATGGCTTCGCGCAGACTGCGCTCGGCATCTGCAATCACGTATTTATCGATCGGATTTTCGATGATGGCATGCAGTGCGTTAACCTGGCCGTGCAACCAATCCTCGTCCTCGACCATTTCGCCGACGTTTTCAACCAATAGACGCAGCAGACGCACCAGCCCTTCCTGGATTCTGGATTTGTCACTGTTACGTAATTCAACCTTCAACCAGAAGCTGCGCAGTTGATTGGCAAGCTCGGCAATCTGGTCGCAGCTTTTGATCTGGCGAACTTGCGCGCTGAGTAGGCTGACGTCATCAGCGAGTTCCGGTTGTGCGCTAAGCGTACCTTCCAGTGTGTGAGCGAGCAACTCTTTGAGTTTTTCCAGCATGTCCGCTGCCGGTTCACTGATGACGGATACGACAGCCGGCTCGGTTAAAGAGTCGGATGTTACGAGTGTCGTGGCCGGTATGCTCGTTGCAGGTGGCGCAGCGGGACTTGCTGCATTTGATTCCGGATTTTCAATCAGACTGTCTGTGGTCGCGGATTCTGACCATGAGCGAACCAGTTTGCCTAGTTTTTCGAACAGGATGTCAGGATCGGACGAAAAACGTGCCAATACGGTTTCCAGACTTTCTTTCTTGCGTGAAATGGTCAGGCCTTTGTGCGGCAGGTCAATTTGTCGCATTAAATCACGTATCAATACCGGCCAGGTCTGCTCGGGCGCATCGCTTTTATGCGTCTTGGGCAGCACCTTTTCAATTTCCTTGAAGCATTTGTCCCAGTTTTCTTCGCTCAGCCTTTTTTTCAAGGCGAGCCCTGTGCCGGCGGCTTTGTCGGTTTGCAGTAAGTGCTCGACCACGTTGCGCAAAACCTTTGCCGCGCCGCTGATTTCAACGGCGTGCGTGCCGCTGATCTCGGCAAAAATTTTTGCATAATTGTCTGGGGTGGGCGTGAGTCTGCGTTGAGCCAGCATTTTCAAGGTTTCACGGGCAACTTCTGACGAGTTTAGCTTATTCATGGATCAATCTTTGTTAAGTAGATTAGGCGTTTGCAATTGTCCGATACATCGGCGATAAAAGACAAGCTAAATTAAGGTTATCTTGTTAATCTTGCAACTCAACCAAGTGGTGGGTGATCGCATAGTGAATCGCTTCGGCATTGTTGGTGAAGCCCATTTTTGCCAGCATCCGGCTGCGATAGACGCTAACCGTTTTGGGGCTGAGCGCCATAACCTGTGATATTTCGCTCAATGTTTTTCCCGACGCCATCAGGCACAGCGTTTGATATTCCCGGTTCGACAAATTTTGGTGCATCAATTCTTGTGACTCACCGATCAGATTGTTCAGCAGTTGTTCTGCCAGAGTTTCGCTGATGTATTTTTTCCCGCTCAGCACATGGCGAATCGCTTTGATCAACACATCCGAAGCACTTTGCTTGTTGATGTAGCCCATCGCACCAGCCTTGAGTGCACGCACGCCATACTGGTCTTCGGGGTACATGCTCAGAATAATAATTTTAAGTTGAGGTTGTTCGGACTTAAACTGTTTGAGCACTTCGATACCGTGCTTGTCAGGCAGATTGATGTCCAGCAGCATCAAATCAAAATGTGCCGCGCGCAACATGCTGATGGCTTCCGTTCCACTGGAGGCCTCTCCGGTTATTTTCAGATCCTGCGTATCCTCAAGCAGTTGCTTGAGCCCTTTGCGGATTAAGGCGTGATCATCGACGACAAGAATCTGAATCATAACGGGATCGAATAAAACATGTTTTGCGGTCGCGGTGTGTGTGAATGACAGACTTTCAATCTTGATTTTCCTTAATTCGGAGGGCAGGTGCAATGGGATAGGCACAGCCTGTGAGCAAAGCGGTTAAAACTGCCCGCTTAATGGGAGGATTCTACTGCAAAACAATTTATAATTTCGCCTTTATAGGGCGTTTGTGCGATTGACGCGGGGATCTGGCGGATTTTTCGCCGGCCATCTAGATTACGGAGACTTCGCATGAGGCCATATCTGTTAAGCTGGTGTTATGAATAATTTGGACATGTTAGGTAAATATCGCATTGTCGGGGAACTCGGCAGAGGAGCGATGGGGGTCGTCTACGAGGCATTTGATACGCTGATTGAGCGTACGGTGGCCATTAAGACAATACTCAAGTCAGGCGTACAGGCTGAGGAGGCGGAGGACGTGTTTAACCGTTTTCGCAGCGAAGCACGGGCCGCGGGTCGTCTGACTCATCCGAAAATCATCTCTATCTACGAGTACGGCGAAACGGAGGAGATGGCGTATATCGTCATGGAACTGGTTCGCGGTCGAGAATTAAGCGACTACTTCGATCATGGCAAGCGTTTGTCGCTAGGCGCCGGGCTGCGTCTTGTAATGCAGTTGCTCGATGCGCTTGAATATTTGCATGCGCACGGTATCGTCCATCGCGATATTAAGCCCGCTAATATCATGATTACGGCTGAGGGCGATGTCAAAATTGCCGATTTTGGTATCGCTAAGATTGATGCCTCCGGGCATACCCAGGTGGGCGTTGTGTTGGGAACGCCCACTTATATGGCACCCGAGCAATTTATGGGGTTTGACGTCGATCATCGCGCAGATTTGTATGCGGCCGGTGTGATTATGTATCTGATGCTCACCGGTGAACGTCCGTTTGTCGGCAGTGTGATTGCCATCATGCATCAGGCGGTACATCGCGATGCCCCACCTCCTTCCCAGCTCAATCCGCTTGTGACCAAACAGCTCGATGCGGTGGTGAGAAAAGCCATGGCGAAGCGCGCGGACGAGCGCTTTCAGAGCGCTAATAAGTTTTTGAAAGCGCTCAAACTGGCGGCGTTGAGTTTGCCTGAAGCGATTCAAGCGGCGGATAGTGCCGCCGACTCATTCGACGTGTTTACGCCTGATGAAACACTGGAGTTGCCCGGTGGCAGCAATACTACCGGTGCCTGGCGTGAAGCTGATATTGCGGCCTGGCAGCGCATTTCGCACAGCCAAAATCCTGAAGATTTCAGGGGGTACTTAAAAGAATTTTCAGACGGCGGTTTTGTGACCCTTGCGACCTTGCGCATTGAGGTGCTGGAAAAAGCGGCGCTACGTGCCCGGCAGGCGGCGCAGGCAGAGTTCGATGCGCGGCAGAAACAGGAAGCGGAGACCAAGGCGCAGTTAGCGCTAAAAATTGCTCAGATTAAGAGTGAAGCGGAAGACGCGCGTGAGCAGGACGCGATCAGACGTGAAAAAGCAGCGGCGGAGCAGGCTCGCAGGGCGAGTGCGTTGTCCGCTACACTATCCCAGCACGCGGGTAGGCGCGCCGGCGTGGTATTAAGTCGAGAAGTTAACGATGATGCTGAACGCCAAATGAAAATCGAGGAAAAGCGCCGCTTGGAAGAAGAAGTGCAGCGCAAGCGGCAGGCACGTCAGCAGATATTGTCTGCACGAGAGTCTGCTGAGCATAAAGCTGAGACGGATGAGGCGGCCAGACGCGAGCGCATCGCAGCAGAATTGATGGCGCGTAACCGCGAGGTTGAGGAGGCACGGGCGCTGGCCGAATCGGCCAATCGTCTGCGGCAGGAGGTTGAGGAAAAGGCCGCGTTAGAGCAGAAGAAAACCGGCATTAAGATGCTGGTAATTGGTATTTTTCTGGTGTTGATGCTAGTCGGGATAGTCTTGGGTATTTTTCCCTCATCGAAGTGAGGGGTGAGTTACAGTCCGTCTGAAATTGAAAAAGCGATAAATTCGCTGGGGTTTTTTTTGTAAGGGTGCCCCAGACTGATCGTGCCCGATTCGCGCAGCACCATTTCTTCGCGCCGCAGCTGAATTTCACTCTCGCCGTTGATCGCGACATAGGTTCCGTTCGAGCTCAGATCAACCAGTATGAATTTGTCGCGCCGCCGTTCAATTTTTGCATGCATGCGGGAGGCGCTGCGATTTTGTGTGACGATCGTGGTTGTTTCATCACGTCCGATCGTGATGGACGGATGAGCGGCATCGACAATAAATTCTGCGCCCAAGTGTGTCAGTTGCAAGACGGGTTCGCAAGCTTGCGTGGTATAGGTGTTGCCGACCATCATGGTCAGATCTTCACTCTCGTGCCAGAGCACCTCGCGCACCTCGATGTCATCGGACTTCCCTTTGATCGATAGGCTGTTGAGCGTGCGCGTGCCGGTGCGCATGATGGGGGGCAAGCGCGAAACGGTAGTGCCTGTGGTGA
The DNA here is from genome assembly GCA_037137715.1 of Nitrosomonadales bacterium. Lineage (GTDB taxonomy): Bacteria > Pseudomonadota > Gammaproteobacteria > Burkholderiales > Gallionellaceae > Gallionella. The sequence continues at coordinate 30,771 of JBAXJT010000004.1, read as the reverse complement.
TGATTTGCTGCGCCTGAGCAATTTCAGCCATGCGAGCGGCGATGTTGACCGTGTCACCGAAGAGGTCGCCCTCACTCTCCAGTACAGGGCCATAGTGAAAGCCGATGCGTATGAAAACGCGGATGCCATCAATAGGGGGTTTTGCGCTCACGACCATCTGCATTTCGCAGGCGGCCTGAGCGGCTGACACCGGGTTGGAAAAGACCGCCATGATTTCGTCGCCTATGGTTTTCACCACGCGGCCTTCATGCGCGAGTGTCAGGCGGCGTAATACACCCAGGCAGCGGTCTATGGCTGCGAATGCGCGCGCATCCCCGAGAACTTCGTACAAGCGCGTACTGCCGCTCACGTCGGCAAACAGTACGGCCTTCTCCTGTTGGGTTGTGTTCACTGGTGCAATTCCGATTGAATCAATTTGTGCATTATAAAGCGTGTTGATGAAAAGGTAGGGGATGAATTTAAGCAAATCACATACCCGGATGTGAGAACTTCCGTCATAATTCCCGGACCCGGCAGGCGGGTTTTTCTGTAAATCAAAATGATGACATTCACCACGCTTCCTCAGCATATTTATATTTTTGCGGCCATACTCGGTGTGTTGCTGATTTCATTCGTGTTTTTTTCCATGCTTCCCGCTTTTGTCGTCTCGCGACGCTTATCCGGAATCATTAAAAAACTGCGTGAATTGGATGGAAAACCGGACGGCAGTCTGGATCAAATATTTCAAAAAACAGGTGTGCTTGAGCATTTGTGGTACGAATATTCTGATTCTCTGCACAAACAGCTCGATGAGAAGCAGCCGCAGGCGATTCGTTTTCGTTCGACGTTGCCAGCCGGTGTCGTGTTCAGGCCGGATATCGTGGTGGATATTCCGTTGCGTGCGGATTTTTTTAAGCATCTGCCGGGTTTATTCACCGGTGTCGGGATTATCGGGACTTTCTACGGCCTGTTGATTGGCATGCAGTCCTTTGTGGTGTCCGAAAATCCTGTTGTGGTGCGCGCGAGTCTGACGCGCCTGTTGCATGGCGTCTCCGAAGCATTTTTGGTGTCCGCCTCTGCCATTACACTGGCGATGATCGTTACCTTTATTGAAAAATTAGTGGTGTCGCGCCTGAATGCAAAAGTTGAAAAACTGATCCAATTGCTCGATGGTTTGTTCGAAGGAGGTGCGGGAGAAGAGTATCTGGCACGCCTCGTGCGCGCCTCTGAAGCATCTGCTGCGCAATCGGCAGGGTTGCTCAAGGGGGATCTTAAAGAGATGCTCACTGAACTGAGCGAAAAACAAATTGCGGCAAACAATGCAGGCGTTGCGGCATTGGGGGATCGAATTTCCCACAGCATCGAAGTCGGTTTGAAGGGGCCCTTGTCTGAGATTGCTCATGCGCTAAAAGCGACACGCGAGGACGAGGGGCCTGCGCTACAGACAATGCTCAGTAGCATGTTCGATAATTTTAATCAGCAGATGAAAGAATTGTTCGGCGGTCAGGCCAGTGATATGAATAGTTTGCAAAAGCAGACGATAGACGCACTGGCCGCGACGGTTGCAAGGCTGGAAGCGATGGCGACGGAGGCGGGTGCTGCCGGTCAGCGCAGCATGGAAGCGATTGCCGAGCAACTTGGACGATCGAGTGCTGCGGCAGAATCCCGTCAGGCGTTGATGAATGAGAAACTGGGCGAATTTATTGCACAGATGCGCGAGGCTGCCAGCCAGACGCAGTCTGAATCGCAGGGGCAATTGCAGCATTCATTGAATGATCTGTCAGTGCGCATGGGGGCGTTGATAGACGGCTTGGGTGCGCAGGTGCATTCAGTGACTGATGTGAGTCGTCAGCACCAGCAGGAGATGGAGGCGCAGGGCAAACAGATGGTCGGTGAGTTCGGCGGACAAATCGAGGCGGTGGTTGAAGGGGTTGCCGAGGCCGTTGCCGAAATGAAGTCGGCCGTGACGGCGATGCAGGCGACGACGAAAGACGCCATGTTAGCGCTTAACAGCAGTGCGGATACCTTGTATCTGGCGAGTCAGGATTTTGCCCGTGCAGGTCAGTTGGTGAACGCCACGATGGAGAAATCAACGGCAGTGGCCAACCAGTTGCTGCAAGCGGCCGGCACGGTCTCGGGCGCGGCAAACGGGTTGGGTGATTTGTTTGCCGATTACAAGACGTCGCGGGATTCAATGATCGCGCAGATGCACACCTTGCAATTGCTGGCGGAACAGGTGCGCCGTGATGCGGCCATGTCCGGCGAAATGTTTGAGAAAATTGAATCGGCTACCGCAAAGCTGGTTGCTGCGCAAATGGACGCTGATCATTACCTGGCCAAAATATCTGAAGTGATTGGTATGGCTCATCAGTCGTTTAGCGAGGGTATGACGCGTGCGGTGGGAGAGGCGAACCGTGAGTTTCATCAGGCCTTGTCAGACTCAGTCAAACTGTTGCGCGAGGGGATTCATGAGCTGGAAAGTACCCTTGATGCGGCCACCAATGTTTAATGCGGCGATGTCATGATCAATAAATATCTGCATCTGGGCCGACGCAACAAGGAAGAAGGTGAAAAGCCGTTCTGGATTTCCTTCGCCGACCTGATGACCGCGCTGATGGTGATGTTTTTGCTGGTAATGAGCGTGGCGCTGTTGGCGGTTACCGATCAGGTTTCTTCCGCTGATCGAAATAAAATTCAGCGTGAGCAGGAAATTGATCAGTTGATGGGGAAAATTGCCAAGGCGGCTGAAAAATATCCTGGCATTTTTGTTGATAAAAATCGCGCAGTGATCGACTTTGGCGATCGCGCCCGCTTTGATACCGGGAGTTCGACCTTGTCGGCTGAGCAGGCCCAGTACCTGAGCCTTTTTGTCTCCGAGATGCTGGTCGTGGCCCAGGATCAGTTGGGCAGTAAATGGCTTAAACGCATTATTGCCGAGGGGTATGCCGATCAGCGGGGGGATTATCTGTTAAACCTGAATTTGAGTTTGCAGCGTAGCCAGCGCGTGCTGTGCGCACTGCTCGCGCCACCTGCTAATCAGACGTTCATTCTGACGCCCGAGGAAAAAGAGCGCGTGCGAGATTATTTTCTGGTGGGCGGATATTCGTTTAACTCCGCCAAAAAATCTCTGGAGGAGAGCCGTCGTATTGAATTGCGTCTGGAGTTTTTCAGTCTGGATGAGGAACGTCCGGCCATGAATGACATTTCACGCGGGAATTTCGGCAGTTGCAGAATCTAAAATGGATGCGCTTGAAAAACTGCAAAACAAGCTGCTGGCGATAAACACCGCATCCTTGTCACGACTGCGTGCAGGCGACGCCTTGCAGATGCAGCATGAATTGTCGATGATGAGCGATTGGGTAAAGGGCGCGTCGCGGCGTGAAGAGGTGCCACCGGCGACGATAGAGGCGGCGCTGTTGGCCTTTCAGCAAAACAAGTATCTAAAGGGGTTGCGGCAGGCACGGTTGATTTGTTACGGCTGTACGCAGCGCATCAATTCGTATTGCCTGATCGAAGATCGCGATGCGTTCCAGAAATTGGTGGGTCATGTTGAGGGGTATCGGTCGCGCCGGCGCACTTTTCGCAAGCTTTATCGCGGTCTGCTGAATAGTTATTTTTCCTACGATCCTGATACGATCGACAGCCTGTCGTTGGGTAGCCTAAATCGGGAGACGTTGCGAGTCTTTTTGAGTCATCATCTGGCCACTTTTGTGATCGGAGATTTTACCCCCGATTGGCTGGCTGCACTGGCCAAGTATCCTGATTTACTAAGTGAGTACCCGGGGCAAGCGGTTGAGTCGTCCTTGCTGCAAGGCGACGGGTCGATGCTGGAAGAAATTCGCGAGCGGCTAGGCATTGATGGCGTCTCCTGGCTGGTGCGGCGACTGGTGATGTCGCCGTTTGTCGCCATCGCTCGTATGCCGGATGCTGAGTTCAAGGATAGTCTGGCAAGCCTGTTGCTGTTGCTGAATGATTATCCGCTGTATGCCAGCGTGGCACTGCCTTTGTTGCTCGAGCGTTATGTGCAGTGCAAGGACAGGCCGATGCATGCAGCCCTGAGGGATTATGCGGTCGGGCTATGGGGGAATCCGTGGCTGGCACCACAGCAGTGGTTATGCGGTGACAAGGCACGTTCGATGCTCGCCCACTGGCTCAAGCGGCAGTTGCTGCGTGAGTTTTTCGGTCTGCTCTCGAATGATGATCAAGCGCTGTCGCGACGCTTTAATTTTTGGGATCTGTATAGCGAAGATTTGACCGGCATGTATTTTGCGCTGGGCAAAGATGCTTATGTGCAGGGCAATATGCGGCTTTATAAGTTCAGGCATCTGGCAAAAGGGCTGATCGCTAAACTGACCGAAGAAAAGCACGGTGTTCATACCTGCATCATGCAGTTTTCACATCACCATGTCGTCGAATTCAATCGCGAAAACAATATCGCTTACTTTTATGATATTCGTCAGGGGATGCCCTCGTTTTACTTTGCCAAGGGTTGGGTCGATATCGGTGCAATCAGCGTTAAGGATATCGAAAAAGGGGCTGATATTGCCCGAACCGCCAATCCGTTACGGCATGAAGACACAAGGCGATTGATTTGGGAGGGGCGTTTTGCCGAGGAGTTAGGCGAGACTGACAATGCACGTCGTGCGTTCTGCCTCAAGTACCAATGTGAATATGAGGATAGGCGCGACACTGAGGGCGCTCAGTATATTCGCCCCGCCGTTTGCGAGCGGTACGGGATGGAGGCGTGGTCGGTATTGAAGGGCTGGGGCTATGATTTTTCGGAAGAAAAAAAGATCTGGTATCGGCTCACTTATCCGAAACTCGGTTGAGGCCGGCTGTCTATCGGGAGGCGCAGGGCGATTTTTGTCCCCTTGCCGGGGCGACTGGTAATGGTGATTTCACCGTTAAGCTGTCTGATGCGCTCCTGGATGCCGCGTAAGCCGAATGATCTTGGTTTGTTGCGCGCCGTCTCATCAAATCCGCAGCCATCGTCCGAGACGATTAGTTCAACGTAGTGGTTGATTTGATCGGTCCCTGATTTACGTATTTTTACTTGCACGCGTCTGGCCTGTGCGTGTTTCATGATGTTGTTCAAGGTTTCCTGAAATACCCGGAATAGCGTAATGGATTGCTCGTCTGTGACCTCGAGATTGTCACTTGATTTGATGATTTTGCAGGGAATCGCGGTGCGCTTGGTGAATTCGGCGGCTTCAATTTCGATTGCCGCGACGATGCCAAAACAGTCCAGTGATCCGGGGCGCAGGCTGTGTACCAGATTGTTGGCCGCGATCCCTGCCGTGTCGAGCAGGTTGGACATGACCTGAGATTTTTCCTGTAGCGCACGGTCGTCTGCCGGGAAGCGTTGCCTCATCCAGGCCAGATCCATTTTTAAAGCCGTCAGCAGTACGCCGATTTCATCGTGAATTTCCCGTGCGATGCGCGTGCGTTCTTCTTCTTTAATGCTTTCAATATGGGACGAGAGTTCGCGCAGCCGCTGTCTTGAATGTACGAGCTCAATCTCAGCCTGCTTGTTTTGCGTGATATTGACGACAAACCCTTTCCAGTGGGTGCCACGTGTATCGGTTGTCCGGTATTTCGCGCGCAGGTTAACCCACTTGATCTCACCGTCAGGCGGCAGGAGGATGCGGCCCTCCCAGTTCCACGGGGTTGCGTGCTCACGGGAGTGTTGCATGCTCTGCTGAAAAGAGGCCGCGTCGTCTGCATGCAGGTATTTGATCAGCTGTTCAGGGTGCTGTACCAGTTCGGCGGCGCTCAGTCCTAACAAATCAACGCAGCCATCACTGACATAGGGGAGGTGCAGTACCTCCTGGTTGTCTAGTCGTATCTGACACGCCATGCCAGGCAGACTGTCCAGAAAAGAATAGGGTGTGTGATCGGGCTTGTCTTGGCTGAGTCGTGTTTTTTCGTGTCGTGTGGCTTTTCCCTGTGCGGCGGGCGTGACGACTGTGTGCGGCTCGGAGTGAACCACCTTGTTCTGGGTGAGTTCTTCATCCGGTTTGCTAGGGAATGCCGACATGGTTAGCGGGTGTGAGTGATTAACGCGTGAGCTTACTATAGGCCGCTGGGCACGGCAAACAAATCGCGCGTCTTGCCCGGGAGGGCGTGACTGTGGGACAATTCGCAGTTGCCCGAATCGGGGTTGTCATTCACGTTTATTTGAAAGAAGCACAATGCCTATTATTACTTTGCCGGATGGTTCACAGCGCAGTTTTGAGCAGTCGGTGACCGTTGCCGATGTGGCCGCGAGCATCGGGGCGGGTCTGGCGCGTGCAACCCTAGCCGGACGCGTGGACGGCAACGTAGTGGATGCTTCTTTTTTGATTGAAAAAGACGCGCAGCTTGCGATCATTACCGATAAGGATGAGGCCGGCCTTGAAGTGATCCGTCATTCCATGGCGCATTTAATGGCACATGCGGTCAAAGAGCTGTTTTCTAATGTGCAGGTGACCATCGGCCCTGTGATCGAAAACGGTTTCTTCTACGACTTTTCCTATCAGCGCGCGTTTACCCCTGAAGATCTGCTGGCGATCGAAAAGCGCATGGCTGAGATCGTCAAACGCGACTTGCCTGTGACGCGTCGCGTGTTGCCGCGCGACGAGGCGGTGGCCTACTTCAAAGGCTTGGGCGAACACTACAAGGCTGAGATTATCGAATCTATTCCGGCTGATCAGGATGTGTCGCTCTACACGCAGGGTGAATTTACCGACCTGTGCCGCGGGCCTCACGTGCCGTCTACCGGAAAGCTTAAGGTATTCAAACTGATGAAACTGGCGGGTGCTTACTGGCGCGGCGATTCCAAGAACGAGATGCTGCAGCGCATTTACGGTACGGCCTGGGCCAAAAAAGAAGAGCTTGAAAGTTATTTGCATCGTCTGGAAGAAGCCGAGAAGCGCGATCACCGTAAATTAGGTCGTCAGCTGGATCTGTTTCATATGCAAGAGACGATGCCCGGCATGGTGTTCTGGCATCCTAAAGGCTGGACGCTGTGGCAGGAAATCGAGCAATACATGCGCGGAAAATTTCGTGCGCACGATTATCAGGAAGTGCGCACGCCGGCGATCATGGATAAGACGCTGTGGGAGAAATCCGGTCACTGGGAGAACTATCGCGACAATATGTTCACGACCGCCTCTGAGAATCGGGATTATGCAGTGAAGCCGATGAACTGTCCGGGGCATGTGCAGATATACAATCACGGCTTGCACAGCTACCGTGATCTGCCGCTGCGTCTGGCCGAATTTGGTTCCTGTCATCGCAATGAGTCCTCCGGTTCGTTGCATGGCCTGATGCGCGTGCGCGGCTTTACACAGGATGATGCGCATATCTTTTGTACCGAGGCGCAGGTCGAGTCTGAAGTGTCCAATTTTATTGTGATGCTCAACGAGGTTTATCGCGATTTTGGTTTTGACAACGTGATCGTCAAGCTTTCAACCCGGCCTGAAAAGCGCGTGGGTTCCGATGAAACCTGGGATAAGGCGGAAGCGGGTCTTGCCGCGGCTTTGAAGCAGAACGATCTGGCATACGAGATTCAGCCGGGAGAGGGCGCATTCTACGGTCCTAAGGTCGAGTTTACCCTCAAGGATAGTCTGGATCGTATGTGGCAGTGCGGCACGATACAGCTGGATTTCAACCTGCCGGTGCGCTTAGATGCGGAATTTGTCGATGAGGACAATACGCGTAAGCCGCCTGTGATGTTGCATCGCGCGATTTTAGGTTCGATGGAGCGTTTTATCGGGATTTTGATCGAGCATCATGCAGGCGCCTTCCCGTTATGGCTCTCGCCTGTGCAGACTGTGCTGATGAATATCTCGCAGGCGCAGGAGGAATATGCGAAGGAAATCGGCCAAATATTGGCGCGTGCCGGTATCAGAGTGCAATTGGATTTGCGCAATGAGAAGATTACCTATAAAATCCGCGAACATAGCTTGCAGAAATTACCTTACCAGCTGATCGTAGGCGATAAGGAAGTCGCTGGAAGGCTGATTGCCGTGCGTACCCGTAGTGGTGAAGATCTCGGACAGATGACGATCGATGCGTTAATCGAGCGTTTTAAGGCTGAAATCAAATCGGGCAGCACGGTTTAATTTTTATACGGAGACATTCCAATAGCACAGAATAAATTACAGCGCCTCAATGAAATGATTACCGCACCACAGGTGCGACTCATTGGAGCAGATAAAGAACCCCTGGGGATCGTGTCCAGCGCAGAAGCATTGCGTCTGGCACTTGAAGCCGAACTGGATCTGGTGGAAATTTCACCGATGGCCGACCCGCCTGTTTGTCGCATCATGGATTTCGGTAAGTTTAAATACGCCGAGAGCAAGAAGCAACATGAAGCCAAGCTCAAACAAAAGCAGGTTCAGGTTAAGGAAATCAAATTCCGTCCGGGTACCGATGATGGCGATTACAACATCAAGTTGCGTAATTTGACCAAGTTTTTGCTCGATGGCGATAAAACCAAGATCACTTTGCGTTTTCGCGGTCGTGAAATGGCCCACCAGGAAATCGGTATGCGCTTGATTGAGCGCGTCAGAAATGATCTGGAAGAATTCGCGGTCGTCGAACAGTTTCCAAAGATGGAAGGCCGTCAGATGGTGATGGTGCTGTCGCCTAAAGCGGCGCTGAAGAAATAGTAACAGCAGACGTTAGTTGCTAGTTACTAGTCGTTAATTTTATTTTTCTGATAGCAGGGGCCGATCAGAAAGAGGTAGTGCAAAGATCCCCGAACAATAAGTGGTGTATGGGTCGTCAAGTTTTTCCTGTCGGAAAACACCTCCCACCATAAATCAAGGAGTAGTTATGCCTAAGATGAAAACCAAAAGCGGAGCAAAAAAGCGCTTCGTCATTCGTGCGGGCGGCAGTATCAAGCGCGCATGTGCATTCAAACGCCACATTCTGACCTCGAAGACGACCAAGACTAAGCGTCAACTGCGTGGTACTGCGGAAGTTCACTCAACCAATACAGCAGCGGTTCGTCGCATGCTGCCATACGCGTAAGGAGTAGAGCATGCCAAGAGTAAAACGTGGAGTCGTAGCCCGTGCAACGCACAAAAAACTGTTAGCTAAGGCTAAGGGTTACCGTGGTCGCCGCAAGAATGTATACCGTGTAGCCAAGCAAGCTGTGATGAAAGCCGGGCAATATGCCTACCGCGATCGTCGTCAGAAAAAGCGTCAATTCCGCACCTTGTGGATTGCACGTATCAATGCAGCAGCGCGTGAATTCGGAATGCCATACAGCGTATTCATGAACGGTCTGAAAAAGGCTGATATCCAGATCGATCGTAAAGTTCTGTCAGATATCGCAATTTTCGACAAGGCAGCTTTTGAACAGTTCGTGGTTCAAGCTAAAGCGAGCCTCGCAGTATAAGTATTGCCTCGCAGTCGAACTCTGGCTGCGTAATTAAAAGGGGGCGTTGAGCCCCCTTTTTTCGTTGTGTAATGGTGCATTTATGGAACAACTCCAACAAATTCAGGAACAGGCTTTAAATCAGTTCGCGCTTATCAGCGATGAGGCTGAATTAGAGCAGGTCAAAGCTAAATATCTGGGTAAGGAAGGTGCTTTAACCGCCTTGCTCAAAGGTCTGGGTAAACTGTCCAACGAGGAGCGCCCGGCAGCCGGTGCGCGCATCAATCAGGTCAAGCAGGTCATCGAAGCCGCGCTGCAACAACGCCGCGATACCCTGGCGCAGGCGAAGCTGGAAGCCAAACTCGCGGCCGAATCGCTGGACGTGACGCTGCCCGGACGCGGCATTGCTTGCGGCGGTTTGCATCCGGTCACGCGCACCTTGGCGCGCATCGAACAGCTGTTTCACAGCTTAGGGTTTGCCGTATCCTCCGGCCCTGAGATCGAACACGATTTTTATAATTTCACCGCGTTGAATATTCCTGAGAATCATCCTGCGCGTGCGATGCACGATACGTTTTACATCGATCCTGAGCATGTGCTCAGAACGCATACCTCGCCTGTGCAGGTGCGCTATATGGAAAACAATCAGCCGCCTTTAAAAATTATCTCACCGGGGCGGGTGTATCGCGTTGATTCCGATGCCACCCATTCGCCGATGTTTCATCAGGTCGAAGGCTTGTGGGTCGATGAGCACGTGAGTTTTGCCAATCTTAAAGGCGTGGTGCAGGATTTCCTGCAACGCTTCTTCGAGCAGGATGATTTGCAGGTGCGTTTTCGTCCCTCCTTCTTCCCGTTTACCGAGCCCTCTGCTGAAATGGATATGAGCTGGCGCGGCGGCTGGCTGGAAATCGGCGGCTGCGGCATGGTGCATCCCAATGTGTTGAAGCACGTGAATATCGACAGCGAGAAATATCTGGGATTTGCCTTCGGTCTGGGCGTGGAGCGCCTGGCGATGCTGCGCTATGGCGTGAACGATCTGCGCCAGTTCTACGAGAGCGACCTGCGCTTTTTGAAGCAATTTAATTAGGCTGAACATCGAATTCACCTCACGCGGAGACGCGGAGAAATTTAAAAACACGATATACGGATAAATATAGAAAAAGCGTTTCACGCGGAGGCGCGGAGAACGCGGAGAAAACCGAAATAAACCCCTTTTTGTCTTTATGTTGAAATTACGCTTCGCTCTTTAAATTTCAACAGAGCATATTTATTCGTATATCGTGTTTTGCTTTTGAAGTTCTCAGCGTTCTCCGCGCCTCCGCGTGAGATTGATTTTTTGTTTTGCCGACTTATGGATTAAATGGAATCATGAAATTTTCTGAAAACTGGTTAAGAAGCTGGGTCAACCCGAAACTGACAAGCGAGGAATTGGGCCATCTGCTGACGATGGCGGGTCTCGAAGTTGAGGAGAGGGCGGCTGTTGCGCCGGCATTCAATAACGTGGTTGTCGCCCAGGTGTTGTCGGTTGAGAAACACCCGGATGCGGATCGTCTGAATGTGTGTCAGGTGAATGTGGGTGAGGAAGCGCCGTTGACGATCGTGTGCGGTGCGGCCAATGTGGCCGTCGGTTTAAAAGTCCCTTGTGCGCGCATCGGCGCGGTATTGCCGGGTGACTTTAAGATCAAACAGGCGAAGGTGCGCGGCATTCCCTCATTCGGGATGCTGTGTTCGGCCGTTGAGTTGGGGCTGGCGACCGAAAGCGATGGTCTTTGGGTTTTGCCGTCTGATGCACCCGTCGGGCAATTGATGCGCGAGTATCTGGATCTGGACGATCAGTTGTTTACCCTCAAACTCACGCCTAATCGTAGCGACTGTTCCGGTATGAAGGGGATTGCGCGCGAGGTTGCTGCATTAACCGGTAGTGAACTTTCGCCCGTTGCGATCGTGGCTCAGTCTGTTGTGCTGAACGATCAGCTTTCGGTGTCGGTTGAAGATAAAACGTCGTGTCCGTTATATTGCGGGCGACTTGTACGTGGCGTGAATGCGGCAGCAGTAACGCCGGTATGGATGCAGCGACGTCTTGAGCGCAGCGGGTTGCGCTGTATCAACGCGGTTGTCGATATCACCAATTATGTGATGATGGAATTAGGCCAGCCCATGCACGCCTTCGATGCCGCCACTTTGTCCGGTGGTATTACCGTGCGCCGTGCTCAAAAGGATGAGGCGCTGACGCTGCTGAACGATCAGGCCGTGCTGCTGGATGAAAACGTGCTGGTGATCGCCGACGATGCGCGCGTGCTGGCACTGGCGGGCATCATGGGCGGTGCGGGGAGCGGCGTCGAGACGTCGACGCAGGATGTCTTCCTGGAAGCCGCATTTTTCCACCCTGATGCGATTGCGGGGCGTGCGCGCCGCTTTGGTCTGGCCACTGATTCATCATTCCGCTTCGAGCGGGGCGTCGATTTTGCGGCAACCCGTGAGGCGCTGGAGCGTGCGAGTCAATTACTGCTTGAAATTTGCGGCGGTAGCGTCGCTGAAGTTACCGAAGTTCGCGGTGAGTTGCCAGCTCGTGCCGCCATCGTATTGCGCACGTCCCGTGTGGCGCGTGTGCTGGGGATTTCGTTCGAATGCAGCCAGATCGCTGACTTGTTGACGCGTTTGCAATTTGAATTTGTCATGTCTGGCGACAGTTTTAGTGTGACGCCGCCGAGTTTCCGTTTTGATCTGTCCATCGAATCCGATCTGATCGAAGAAGTCGCGCGTTTGTATGGTTACGACGCCATTCCGGCGCTGGCGCCTCATGCTGCGCTGACCATGCTGCCCGATAGTGAATGGCAGCGTCCGCTCAGTCGCATTCAGCAAGTGCTGGTCGCACGCGACTATCAGGAAATTGTCAGTTACGCTTTTGTCGACGCGCAGACTGAGAGCGAGTTGTGCGGTAACGACCATCCTGTTGCCTTGCAAAATCCGATTGCCAGCAATATGTCCGTGATGCGCAGCAGTTTGATAGGCGGCTTAGTGGGCGCGTTGCGCTTCAATCTCAATCGCCGTCAGTCGCGTGTGCGTCTGTTCGAAGTCGGCGCGTGCTTCGCCAAATTAGATGGGCAGTATCTGCAAACCCAGCGACTTTCCGGGATAGCCTACGGCTCATGCCAGCCGGAGCAGTGGGGTTCTGCCGCCAAAGCGGTTGATTTTTACGATGTGAAAGCGGATATTGAAGCGCTGTTTGCGCCGGTGACACTACGTTTTGCAGCGGCGATGCATCCGGCCTTGCATCCGGGGCGTTCTGCGCAGATTTTTGCCGGTGAAAATATGGTCGGTTGGCTAGGCGAGTTGCATCCGAAGTGGCAGCGCGAGATGACGCAGGCGGCGGTCTGGTTCGAGGTTGAGTTGCCAGCGTTGATGCAGAGCCGTGTTCCTCGCATGAGTGAAATTTCGAAGTTTTTGCCGGTGCGCCGCGATCTGGCTGTGCTGGTGGATGAGTCGGTCAACGCGCAAACACTGGCGGATGCGATGCTGGCGGCAAAGGCCGATTATGTGCAGGAAGTTGTTTTATTTGATGTATATCGTGGTCCGGGTGTTGAAACAGGTAAAAAAAGTCTTGCATTCCGCGTGTCGTTACAAGATACTCAAAAAACACTCACGGATGCAGAAATAGAACCCGGCATGGCATTGCTGGTGGAAGCATTGAAAAAGCTAGGTGCGCAATTGCGTATGTAAGGGAAAAATATGATAACAACACTAACAAAAGCTGAGCTGGCAGACTTGTTGTTTGCTAAAGTAGGTCTGAACAAACGCGAAGCGAAAGATATGGTCGAAACCTTTTTCGAGGAAATTCGCGTGCAACTGGAGCAAGGTGAGAGCGTCAAGCTTTCCGGTTTCGGAAATTTTCAATTGCGTGACAAACCGCAGCGTCCCGGGCGAAATCCCAAGACCGGCAAGGAAATTCCAATTTCGGCCCGCCGCGTGGTCACGTTCCACCCCAGCCAGAAGTTAAAGACGCTGGTAGAAAAATCGTATCATGGAACCCCACATCTCTAATACAGAGCTGCCTCCCATTCCTGCCAAGCGCTACTTCACGATCGGTGAAGTCAGCGAATTGTGCGGTGTGAAGGCACACGTGCTGCGCTACTGGGAGCAGGAGTTTACTCAGCTCAATCCGGTGAAGCGCAGCGGAAATCGCCGCTATTATCAGCATCATGAAGTGGTGTTGATACGGCGTATCCGCGAGTTGCTCTACGAGCAGGGCTTTACCATCAGCGGCGCGCGTAACAAGCTCGACGGCGTGCGCGGTGCGGCGAGTGCACCTGAAGCGGTTCAAGTGCCGGTGATGGCCGATGTGGCTCTCTCAGCCGTGCCAGGGGTTGATGTCGTGGCCTTAAAACGTGAGATTAGCGAAATCATTGCGCTGTTGAGTGCTTAAGAAGATTTATTTTGCGCCTGGCTCTGTTATAATGCCGAGCTTCAGCGTGTAGCGCAGCCTGGTAGCGCACTACCTTGGGGTGGTAGGGGTCGGAAGTTCGAATCTTCTCACGCTGACCAAAAAATCAAGGAGTTAGGTTTATAGCCTGACTCCTTTTTAGTTTTAAAATTTCGTGTTTACCTGTTACTGGCAGGATAGCATCTGTCCGCTTTATTTTCAGGCGGGCAGTTTAGAATATTCAGTGCCAATTTGTTATCATGCACGGGTTCAATCTGAATCACTCAAAATATGCAGCCCTGCCGCCCACTTAAAACACCGAGTTTCCGATGCGCATTCTGATCAGCAATGACGATGGTTATTTTGCACCGGGACTGGCGTGTCTGGCGCAGCATCTGGCTAAAATCGCCGAAGTGGTCGTGGTGGCGCCTGAGCGGGATCGCAGCGGTGCGAGCAATTCGCTGACACTGGACCGTCCGTTGAAGTTGCGCAAAGCGGCCAGTGGTTATTATTACGTTAACGGTACGCCCACCGATTGCGTGCATCTTGCTGTGACCGGTATGCTCGATTATCAGCCTGATATGGTGGTGTCGGGGATTAACGCCGGTGCGAATATGGGTGACGATACGATTTATTCGGGCACCGTGGCGGCCGCGACTGAAGGCTATTTGCTGGGCATCCCCTCTATTGCCATCTCGTTAGTGGGGAGCAATCTGGTGCATTTTGAGACGGCGGCCAGAATCGCCTCTGATCTTGTGCTGCGCTTTGGCGCTCAGACCCATCATGCGCCCTGGCTGCTCAATGTCAATGTGCCCGATGTGCCCTATGATCAGTTGCAGGGGATCGAAGTCACGAGGCTGGGCAAGCGTCACAAGGCGGAACCCGTCATCAAAGCACTGAGCCCGTCAGGGGAGACCGTGTACTGGGTCGGTGCCGCAGGCCGTGCGCAGGATGCGGGCGAGGGGACGGATTTCAATGCGCTGAATTTACAGCGTGCATCGCTCACGCCGCTACAGATCGATCTTACTCAATACAGCCAGATAGATGCCGTGCGCAACTGGCTGGGACAGGACTTGGTATGACTATGCGGCATAGCGGTATCGGGATGACCTCTGCACGAACACGGCAGCGCATGATAGACCGTCTGCGGGATCAGGGGATCGTCGATGAGGCTGTGCTGGCGGCGATGTATGAAGTGCCGCGACACCTGTTTGTCGATGAGGCGCTGGCAAGCCGTGCCTATGACGATGTGTCTTTGCCGATCAACTATGAACAAACGATTTCACAGCCTTATATCGTCGCGCGCATGATAGAAGTGCTGCGCGCCTCAACGACGCGTCCGATTAAAAAAGTGCTGGAAATCGGCACCGGTTGCGGGTATCAGGCGGCTGTACTGGCGCATGTGTTTCCCGAGGTGTACAGCATGGAGCGCATCGAGCCTTTGTATCAGCGCGCTAAAAGTAAATTGCACGATCTTGCGATCAACAATGTGAAGTTGAGCTATGCGGACGGCTCGGCGGGTCTGCCTGATGCGGCGCCTTTCGATGGCATCATCATGGCTGCCGCAGCGCCCGTCATGATGGCGGCCTTGCGTGAGCAACTGGCGGTGGGCGGGCGTATGGTGCTGCCGGTCGGCCGGCAGGAGCAGTGGTTGTATCTGGTCGAGCGCGATGCGCAGGGATTCCGCGAATCTCGTCTCGAGCCGGTAAAATTTGTACCTCTTTTGATGGGAAAAGCATGAGCCGTATTGTCGTTGGGTTGTTAGTCTTGAGTGTATTGGCCGGGTGTGCCTCCAACGGGCCGCGTGCGCCGGTTGTCGAGCGCAGCGCAGCGCCTAAAGCGGCTAAAGCGCAGGTTGTCGTCAAGGCGGCTGAAAAGGACTGGCGCCCGCGTGTGCATGTCGTGCAAAAAGGCGATACGCTGTATGCCATCGCGTTCAATTACGGACTGGATCCGCGCGAGTTGGCAGAACAGAACGGCATTCAGGATGCTAACTTGATTAAAGTGGGGCAGCAGATCAATTTGTTTGCAGTCGCGCCACGTGCGGCGATTGTCGAATCTAAAATATCGCTGGTCAAAGATCAACCCAAAGCCGTGAAATATGCCTACAGCGATAGCGCGGTCAGTCAGGCCGAAGGCGGCGCGGTCAGGGCTGAAGCCAAGCCGAAAGCGGAGGCTAAAGCGGAAGCTAAACCTGAAGCAAAGCCTGAGATCAAGGCTGAAGCGGTGGCGGAGACTGACGACGCACTCGAATGGAGTATGCCCGCGCAAGGCAAAATCATCGCAGGCTTTTCCGAAGCGGATAATCGCAAGGGCGTCGATATTGCCGGTAAGCTTGGCCAGTCAGTTTTTGCCAGTGCGCCGGGCAAAGTCGTGTACAGCGGAAGCGGCTTGAGGGGGTATGGTAAGCTTTTGATTATAAAGCATAATAAGACTTATCTTAGCGCCTATGCGCACAACGATCAGTTGCTGGTCAAGGAAGGCGAATCGGTGACGCGCGGTCAGAAAATCGCCGAGATGGGCAATTCCGACAGCGATCAGGTCAAGCTGCATTTCGAAGTACGCCGTCTGGGCAAACCGGTCGATCCGGCAGGTTATCTGGCACTTAACAAACCTTGACTAATTCTTCGGCAGAGTCTGGCAGCGTGCTGAATGTCGTCAATCACGACCGAAACAGCGCCGCGCTGCACTATGTCTATCCCGTGATCTCGCGCCGCGCCGGTGGCGTGTCGGTGGGCATCAATCTTAATCCCAATAATGCCTGTAACTGGCGCTGTGTTTACTGTCAGGTGCCTGATCTGACGCGCGGTACGGCGCCACCGGTTGATTTGAACCTGCTAGATTGCGAGTTACGCGCCTTTTTAACCGAACTGCTGCACGGCGACTTCATGCAAAATCGCGTGCCTGCTGATGCGCGGCGCATCAATGATATCGCGTTATCCGGTAACGGTGAACCGACCAGCGCGCAGGAATTTGCACAGGTCATCTCATTGATCAGTCGGGTGCGCACGGAGCTGGCTGTGCCGGATGCAGTCAAGACCGTGCTGATCACCAACGGCAGTCTGCTGCATAGGGACGAAGTTCAACAGGGCTTGCGCGAGATGGCGGACATGTCCGGCGAGGTCTGGTTTAAATTCGATCGCGCGAGTGTGGCGGCAAGATTGCAGGTGAACGATACGCACCTGCGGCAGGATCAGGTCCGTTCGAATCTGATCGCAGCGATCTCGTGTTGCCCCACCTGGCTGCAAACCTGCTGGTTCGCAATGGACGGCGCGCCGCCTTCCCTGCAGGATGAAGAGGATTATCTGGCATTCGTCAGTGACATCGTGCGAGCGGGTTATCCGTTGCAGGGCGTGTTGCTCTACGGCCTGGCCCGCCCCTCTATGCAGGCTGAAGCTGAGCGTTTGTCAGCCCTGCCGAAAGAGGCGATGCAGGCCTTTGCCGCCCGCATCACGCAGTTGGGTTTGCCTGTCAAAATCAGTGTCTGAATCAGGTATGACTCACCTACCATGCCGGGATGCGCTGCTGCAATCTGTACTGTTCGCGCCGCTGCATCCGGTGATCGCCACGCTAGTGCAGGACGGCTTTCCGTCGCTCGCGGATTTAAACCGCATGCTGTCCGTGCATCAGCCATCGGTTGCGTCCGGCTGTCAGCTCAGCTTTGTCGCGCAAGGGGTCGGTAGGCTGGCATTTGAGTCGCAATACGAACCCCGTTGCTATCTGACAGGCGAGGTGCAGACCCGGCAGGAAAACTGGCACGATCTGCTCAATGCGCTGGTTTGGCTGACCTATCCTATGGCTAAGGCCGCGATCAATGTGCGCCATTTTCAGGCACTGACGCAGGGTGGATTAGCAGAGGCGTCAAACAGTCAGCGCGGCGCGGTGCGCGACACCAGTACCCTGTTCGATGAGTCCGGGGTCATCGTGGCCTGTGCCGACGAGGAACTGGCCGGTTTGCTGCAAAATTTTCGCTGGCGTGAATTGTTCTGGCAGCGTCGGCAGGCGGTGCGCGAGCGGATGGGTTTTTATATTTTTGGTCATGGCCTGTATGAAAAGGCCCTGCAACCTTATATCGGCATGACCGGGCAGGGCTTGCTGCTGCCGGTTGTACAGGAATTTTTCAGCTGGACGATTGAGCAGCAGCGGGCGCATTTAGATGGCCGGCTGGCAGATTTTTTGGCGGGTAGCTGCCGCACGACGCGCGAACTCTCTCCAGTGCCGCTGCTGGGCGTGCCGGGCTGGTCGGCGGATAACGAGTTCGAGTCGTACTACGACAATACGGCGTATTTCCGGCCGGGCAGGCAGCGATGAAACCCGAATCCTTGCAACTGCTGGTCACCCGCGTCATGCCCTATGGAAAATACAAAGGGCGTATCATTGCCGATCTGCCAGGGCATTACCTTAACTGGTTTGCGCGCGAGGGCTTTCCGTCCGGGGAATTAGGTAGTTTGCTCGCGCTGATGCAGGAATTGGATCATAACGGTTTGTCATCCTTACTCGATCCGCTGCGAAAACGTTGATCGTCGACCGGGTGGTTGCTGACAGGTTATCATCCACGAATGGCTATAATGCCTGTGAGGAGTAAACGATGCATCACGGAATTTTTCGACATGTTCGGGCTTATCAGGTGGCGGCAGCCCTACTCGGCGCAGCACTCGCGCTGGTGTCCGCCATTTTTTTTACGCTGGACAATTTACCCTGGACCGCCTTTTTGACCGGCATACTGGTGGCGTCCGTGCTGGCGGAAGCGGCGCGCGCATCACGCTCTGAATGGGTTTTACTGCGGCGTACCACGCAGTTGTCGGCAATCAAAGAAAAGCTGGAGCAGGAATCAGTGCTTCGTCGCAGCATGGAGGAAAAATACGCCGAGTCGCAACTGCGTTTACGCCTGATGGACGAAAAAATTTCTACGATGATAGCCCTCATCGATACCGAAGGGCGCTGCCGTTATCACAACAGAGCTTTTCGTGAATGGTTGCGTCTGAAGGCAGAATCAATTGATGGCCGGCCTATCCGAGACTTGTTCGGATCCCGTGCGTATGCCGGTATCGCGACAGCCGTACGGCAATCATTGGACGGACAATCACTGCATTATGAATTTTTGCAGGAGATGCCGGGCGGCGCCTTATACCGGTTGCTGGTGGACCATGTTCCTCTGTTTGAAACGGATGGAAAAATCGCCGGTTTTTATTTTCTGGCCGAAGATATTACGGAGCGCCGTGACGTCTCTGGTGTAACCGGTGCTCAGAAGTCATCAGTCGCAGAGCTGGATGTCGATCAGCAAATGTATCTCGACGTCTTTTCCGAGCAGGTCAGCGGCAGGCAGGATGCGGGAAAACAGTTTATATCGGCCATACAGGGCGGTGAGTTTCGTCTGTACTGTCAGTTGATCGCACCGTTACCCGTTGATTCCGGCAGGAGCGCGCATTATGAAATACTGATACGCCTGCTCGAAGAGGAGGGCGGCATGATTCCACCGGGCGCGTTTTTCCCGCTGGCTGAAAAAAATGGTCTGATGCCCTATCTGGATCGCTGGGTGGTAGAGCACGTGCTCGATTGGGTCTCTCATCAGCAAAGTGTCGACAAAGAGGCCCTGTTTTTTATTAATGTCGGCGCCGCCACCCTGGGGGATCCGGATTTTCCGGAATTTTTGCAAGGGGTCCTTAACGAGACGGGGATGCCGGGCAGCGTTCTGTGTTTTGAAGTGGCGCAGATAGTGTGCAGCGAGCGTGTTGCTGAATTTACCCGGCAGGTGAAATTGTGTGGTTGCCGTATTGCCTTGAGCGGCTTTGGCCGCGACTCGGTATCGTTCGATCAGATTCGCGGCTTTGAGGTGGATTTTATTAAAATTGACGGCAGCCTGATTTTTAATCTGCTTAGCAATCCGGTTAATCTGGCTAAAGTGATATCGATCGATCGGGTGGCCAAAAAAATCGGTGTGCGCACGGTCGCAGAACTGGTTGAAAATGACGAGATCATCGAAAAACTCAGTGAAATCGGCATTGATTTTGCACAGGGCTTCGGTGTTTCGCGCCCGCGCATCCTGGGCGAGTGACGGTTGTAAGTTGAGGCGGGAGGTGTGATGGAAAATTTTAATTACTGGTTTTTGCTGGCCTTGATCTTGCTGGGGCTGGAAATGGCAACGGCGACTTTTTATATGCTGGTGTTGTCGGTCGCGATGGCGGTGGCAGGGTTTTCTGCCATGCTATCCGTCAGTTTGGCCTGGCAGTTCGCGCTCTGTGCGCTGGCGGTGATGTTGGGGCTGGGGATATTGCGCATTTTGAAAATGCCTTTCAGGCCCGATCAATCGAGTCTGGATATCGGGCAGCCGGTTGAAGTTTTAATCTGGCACGACAACGGGTCGGCGCGGGTTGCCTACCGGGGGGCTGAGTGGGATGCCGAGTTGGAATCGGCGGATCTGCCGCATCAGGGGACTTTTTATATCAGCGCGGTGCAGGGTGCCACGCTGATTTTGACGCATCAAAAAACGTAGCGGAGGAAATATGGAAATCTCAATGTTAGTACTGGTCGCAGCCGTTATTTTTTTAGTCAAAGCGCTCAAGGTCGTGCCGCAGCAAAACTCATGGGTTGTCGAGCGGCTGGGGCGTTTTCACGCGGCGTTGCTGCCGGGCCTCAATATCGTGATCCCGTTTGTCGATCGCGTGGCCTACAAGCATATGCTCAAGGAAGTGCCGCTCGATGTGCCAAGTCAGGTTTGCATTACCCGCGACAATACCCAGCTGACCGTGGACGGCATTTTGTATTTTCAGGTGACCGATCCTAAGCTGGCCTCCTATGGCACCAGCAATTACATCATGGCGATCACGCAGTTGGCTCAGACCACCTTGCGTTCGGTGATCGGCAAGATGGAACTCGACAAAACCTTCGAGGAGCGCGATGACATCAATCGCGCGGTGGTGGCGGCGCTCGACGAGGCCGCGACCAGCTGGGGCGTCAAAGTGTTGCGCTACGAGATCAAGGATTTAACGCCCCCTAAGGAAATCCTCCACGCCATGCAGGCGCAGATTACCGCGGAGCGCGAAAAGCGCGCGCTGATCGCCGCCTCCGAAGGCCGCAAACAAGAGCAGATCAATATCGCCACAGGGGAGCGCGAAGCCTTTATTCAGCGCTCGGAAGGCGAGAAGCAGGCCGCCATCAATACCGCAGAAGGACAGGCTGAAGCGATCAAGACGGTGGCCTCAGCGACCGCACAGGCGATCGAGCAGGTAGCGTTAGCGATACAGTCGCCAGGGGGCATGGATGCGGTCAATCTGAAGGTGGCTGAGCAATATGTGGCGGCATTCGGCAATGTGGCAAAAGCGGGTAATACCTTGATTTTGCCGGGGAATCTGGCCGATATGGGCTCCATGGTGGCCGCTGCGATGAACATCGTCAAGTCGCGCTGATTTGGGGGCCGCTATTCATGATTAAACCTGATCACGCCCGACTCGATCGCGTTGTCGCCGAAGCGCGTAAGCAAAGCGAACTGCGCGAAGCGGGGTATCGCGAGCGCGCGCTCAAACTCTATCCCTGGATCTGCGGGCGGTGTGCACGTGAATTTTCCGGTGTTCGCCTGCGCGAGTTGACGGTGCACCACAAGGATCACAACCACGACAACAACCCGGCCGATGGCAGCAACTGGGAGTTGCTCTGCCTGTACTGCCACGATAACGAGCATTCGCGCGTGCTGGAGGAGGCGGGTAGGAATCGTGCCGCTGACCAGCAAAAGCTGGCGACGCACAATCCTTTCGCCGCCTTGCAGGGCCTGCTGAAAAAATGACGGTATCCGGAAGGCCAGCCCACGCATCATGTTAAGTAAACTCAATACCGAGCAGCGCGAAGCGGCCATGTACCTCGACGGCCCGCTGCTGGTGCTGGCAGGGGCGGGCAGCGGCAAGACGCGTGTCATCACCCACAAGATCGTCTATCTGGTGGAGGAATGCGGCTATGCGGCGCGCAATATCGCGGCGATCACCTTTACCAACAAGGCGGCTACCGAAATGCGGGAGCGCGTATCGCTGCTGCTGCCGGGAAAAAGCGCCAAAGGGCTGGTAGTCAGCACCTTTCACTCGCTAGGGATGACGATACTGCGCGCCGAGGCGAAACTGCTGGGATACAAGCCGAAGTTCTCGATTTTCGATTCCAGCGATACCTTCAAAATCATCAGCGAACTGACCAATTCGGGCGACAAGCAGGAAATACGCGATATACAGACGCAGATTTCGAACTGGAAGTCGGCCTTCGTCGCGCCGGACCAGGCTGTGGTGGTGGCCGACAGCGCAGAGGCGGAGGCCTACGCGCGGATTTATATGCGCTATCAGGAAACGCTGCGCGCCTATCAGGCGGTTGATTTTGACGACCTGATCCATCTGCCTGTGCTGTTGTTCAAAGATCATCCCGAGGCTTTGCTGCGCTGGCAGCATAAGTTGCGCTATTTATTGATCGACGAATATCAGGACACCAACGATTGCCAGTATCAGTTGACCCGGTTGCTGGCGGGCACGCGTGCGGCCTTTACCGCCGTGGGCGATGATGATCAGGCGATCTATGCGTGGCGCGGGGCGAGCATCGAGAATCTGCACAATTTGCGCACCGATTACAGCCAGTTGCGCGTGATCAAGTTAGAGCAGAATTACCGCTCCTCGCAGCGCATTTTGAAAGTGGCTAACGAGCTGATCAACCACAATACCAAGGTGTTCGAAAAAAAGCTGTGGAGCGATCACGGCATCGGCGATCCGATCCGCGTTTATGCCGCGCGTGACGACGAGCATGAAGCCGAGAGCGTGGTGATGAAGCTGGTCACGCACAAGTTTGAGAATCAGGCCAAGTTTTCCGATTATGCAATTTTGTATCGCAGCAACTATCTGTCGCGGGCATTCGAGGAGCAGTTGCGCGCGCAGCGCGTGCCCTATACCGTCAGCGGCGGCACTTCGTTTTTCGACAAGCCCGAGATCAAGGACATTACCGCTTATCTTCGTTTGATCGCCAACCCGGACGACGATCCGGCTTTCATCCGCGCCATCACCACCCCTAAACGCGGCATCGGCAATGCCACGCTGGAGAAGCTGGGCAGCCATGCGGGCCTGCGTCACATCAGCCTGTTCGAGGCGGCGTTCGACGTGCAGATCGAGCAGTTGCTGCCCCCCCGACAGTATGAAGACCTGATGGTTTTTTGCAGGTTTATCAACCGGCTGGAGGATAGGGCCGAATCCGACCCCTGCGGCGAACTGCTCGATGAACTCTTGCGCGCGATCAATTACGAAACCTGGCTGTACGACTCGTCCGATGCGCGTGGGGCCGAGAGTAAATGGAAGAACGTCGAGGATTTTATCGGCTGGCTCAAGCGTAAATCCGAAGCGGATGAAAAATCCCTGATCGCCATGGTGCAGACGATCGCGCTGATCAATATGCTGGAGGGCAAGGATAAGGAGCAGGAGGCGGTCTCGCTCTCTACCTTGCATGCGGCCAAGGGGCTGGAGTTTCCCCATGTGTTCATTATCGGTGCAGAGGAGGATATCCTGCCGTTCCGTGACAGCGATGCAAAAGGCATCGAAGAGGAGCGCCGCCTGATGTATGTCGGCGTGACCCGTGCCGAGCGCACGTTGCAGATCAGTTACTGCAAGCGACGCCGGCGCGGCAAGGACTGGGCGCTGTGTGAGCCGAGCCGGTTTTTAGAGGAAATGCCCCAGAGCGAACTGGTTTTTGCGGGCGGACATGCGGAGGCGGTTCAGGTGGTGACGAAGGATGAAGGCATGGATAAACTCGCCAGATTAAAAGCGATGCTGGCTAAACCGGCAGCCGAATCATGAACACGCCGACTGAATTGCGGCAGGCCGCGCTTTTCTGGTTGTCAGAGCCGGATGCACAGCGCAAGGCGGCGGGTGTGCGGGCGCTTGCGGCAGCTTTGGGTGCGCTGCAGCTCAATCGCGAGGCCGTTTTGACTGCGACTCTACCAGTCCCTGGGATTCCTGATAGGCCTGAACTGGTTGCGCCCAGGCTGGTTAAACACCGCTCGATGACGACGCTGGAGGGGCGCGCGATTTTAATTCATGCGCTGGTGCATATCGAATTTACCGCGATCAATCTTGCGCTCGACGCGATCTGGCGCTTCGCTGGCATGCCGCCTGATTACTATACCGACTGGTTGCAGGTCGCCGATGAGGAGGCGCTGCATTTTTCGCTGTTGTCCGGCCATTTGAAGACGCAGGGGCATGTCTACGGCGATTTTCCCGGTCACGGCAGCTTGTGGGAAATGGCCGATAAAACGAGGTTCGATGTGCTGGCCCGCATGGCACTGGTGCCGCGCACCATGGAGGCGCGCGGGCTGGATGTGGTGCCGTCGTTACGCGACAAACTGGCTCAGGCAGGGGATGCTGCCGCTGCCGCGATTATGGAGATTATTTTGCGGGACGAAATAGGCCATGTCGCGATAGGCAACCGCTGGTACGCCTACCTTTGCGAGGCGCGCGGTCTCGATCCGCTGGCGGCTTACAAGGCGCTGGCTGTTGAGCATGCCGCTCCCGCGCTGCGCGGCCCGTTCAATTTTGAGGCCCGGCGTGCGGCGGGCTTTACTGAAGCGGAATTAGCAGATTTCAGGTCGTAAAGTCAGTTTTTCAAAATGCTAGATTAGGGTGCCGCAGCGTAAAGTTAGCCAGCAACTAGGCCATTAGGTCTATATGAATGAGTCAGCATTACCTTTACTATCCGCGTCCCCCTTGGTATGACTCATTTTTTTAGTGGCCGTCTATTTTGATCATTGAATCCGATGACACGATTTTTTTGGAATTTTGGAAATAATGAATAATTCAGTCGCACCTCCAGCATCATCGAATGTCCTTTGGCATCAGGCATCCGTCACACGCTCTCGTCGCGAGCAGCAAAATGGGCATCGCGGTGCAATCATCTGGTTTACCGGACTCTCAGGCGCGGGAAAATCGACCCTGGCGCATGCCGTTGAAGAGGCTTTGCACCAGCGGGGTGGCAGGACTTTTGTGCTCGATGGCGATAATGTGCGTCACGGATTGTGTGGCGACCTCGGGTTCACTGAGGCGGGGCGGGTAGAAAATATTCGCCGGGTAGGGGAGGTGGCTAAGCTGTTTATGGAGGCCGGCATGCTTGTATTGACGGCTTTTATCTCGCCTTATCGTGCGGACCGGGAGCGTGTGCGCGCGATGGTTAAAGAGGATGATTTTATTGAGATTTTTTGCGATGCGGGATTAGCAGTGTGCGAAAGCCGCGATGTGAAAGGGCTCTACAAAAAAGCACGCGCCGGTCAAATAAAGGAATTCACCGGTATCTCTTCGCCCTATGAGGCGCCGGTAACCCCTGAGCTTGCTTTAAATACCGGGAGCGTCGAGCTTCAGGCATGTGTGGATAGGGTAATCGCTGAACTGATTGAACGCGGCATTACGCGCCCGTTGTGAGGGAATAATGGCCTCGTCTGACTTGCTGCTCAAGCAAATCGTCTCGATCGCACAGGAGGCAGGTCGCGCCATCATGGCGATTTATGCCGCACCGGCCGGTGAGGTGATCAGCAAATCCGACAGTTCGCCTTTGACCCTGGCCGATCTCGCCGCAGACCGTGTGATTAGTGCCGGACTGACGGAGCTTGGGTTGGGATACCCGATACTCTCTGAGGAATCTGCACAGGTCCCCTATGAGGAACGTAAAGGCTGGCCGCGTTTCTGGCTGGTCGATCCGCTCGACGGCACGAAGGAATTCATCAATCGCAATGGTGAATTTACCGTCAATATCGCGCTGATTGAAAACGGTGAGCCTGTGCTGGGGGTTGTATATGCGCCCGCGATGGATGTGTGTTATTTCGCGGCACGCGGTCTGGGCGCGTATGTCATGCAAGGTGTGGCGGCGGCACAAGCGATTCGCGTTAAAGTGCCGCAGCCGGGTGAGACGGTTAAAGTCGTGGCCAGTCGTTCTCATGCCGATGAGCGCACCGCGGCCTTGCTCGGGAAATTGGGAGAATATCAGTGCATCAGCATGGGCAGTTCGCTGAAGCTTTGTCTGGTGGCAGGTGGAACGGCGCACTTCTATCCGCGGCTGGGGCCGACGATGGAATGGGATACGGCGGCAGCCCATGCAATCGTGAACATGGCAGGCGGCATCGTTTGTGACGCGAAGGGCGATGAACTGCGCTACAACAAAGCCGATTTGCATAACCCCGAATTTCTGGTGATCGCCGACCAGGATAAACAATTACTCGCTAAAATTATAGCGTAGTAAAATTGTTACAACTCTTCCAGCTTACTCATGCTTCTTTGTTAGGCGCATATAGACCTTTTGGCCTATATAAATTGATCTGTTTGGTCTATAGAATGTGCGGTTTGGCCTAGTATCTGATTTGCACAACGATGCTAATGACGATACGCGGTGAGATGGCCACTACATCGGCAATAATGATTTTATAAGGCGAGCAATGATTTTAGTAACCGGCAGTGCAGGTTTTATTGGTGCGAATTTCGTGCTGGACTGGTGTGCGCTGCACGATGAGCCGGTGATTAGCCTAGATAAGCTTACCTATGCGGGAAATCTGGAAAATCTGGCTTCCTTGAATGACAATCCCCGCCATACTTTCGTGCAGGGCGATATTGGCGATGCGGAGCTGGTTGCGCGTTTGCTGGCCGAACATCGTCCCCGCGCCGTGATCAATTTTGCGGCGGAAAGCCATGTGGATCGCTCGATACACGGCCCTGAGGATTTCATTCAGACCAATATCGTCGGCACGTTTCATTTGCTCGAGGCCGTGCGCGCCTACTGGGGCGCCTTGCCTGACGCCGAAAAATCCGCTTTTCGATTTTTGCATGTTTCCACCGATGAGGTGTACGGCTCTCTGGCGAAAGACGAGCCTGCTTTTACGGAAACACACCGATATGAGCCTAACAGCCCGTATTCTGCCAGTAAAGCGGCCAGCGACCATCTGGTGCGCGCCTATCACCACACCTACGGCCTGCCGGTGCTGACGACTAATTGCTCGAACAATTACGGCCCGTATCATTTTCCCGAAAAACTGATTCCGCTGCTGATCGTCAATGCGCTGGCTGGCAAACCGCTGCCGGTCTACGGCGACGGTCAGCAGATCCGCGACTGGCTGTATGTTAAGGATCATTGCAGCGCGATACGCTGCGTGCTGGAAAAGGGTCGTCTGGGCGAGGTGTATAACGTCGGCGGATGGAACGAAAAAGCCAATCTCGACATCGTGCATACTGTCTGCGACCTGCTGGACGAACTGCGTCCACGCACGGCCGTACAACCCACAATCCACAATCCTCAATCTGCTTCCTACCGATCTTTAATTACTTTTGTGACTGATCGTCCCGGTCATGATCGTCGCTATGCGATCGACGCGCGCAAAATCGAGCGCGAACTGGGCTGGAAGCCGGCTGAAACCTTCGAGACGGGCATACGCAAGACAGTGCAATGGTATCTGGACAATCAGGGCTGGGTGAACAACGTGCTGTCGGGCAATTACCGCCAGTGGGTCGAGAAAAACTACTCAGAGCGTGGTGCTGGAGAAAATAATGAATAACCGAAAAGGCATCATCCTCGCGGGCGGTTCGGGTACGCGTCTGCATCCGGTGACGCTGGCCGTTTCAAAGCAATTGCTGCCGGTATACGACAAGCCGATGATCTACTATCCGCTTTCGACCTTGATGTTGGCGGGGATACGCGACATTCTGATCATCTCGACACCGCAGGATACGCCGCGCTTCGCGCAATTGCTGGGCGATGGCAGCAGCTGGGGGCTGAATCTGCAATACGCAGTTCAGCCTACACCGGACGGGCTGGCGCAGGCCTTCATTATCGGCCGCGACTTTATCGGCAACGACCCTTCGGCTCTTGTGCTGGGCGACAATATTTTCTACGGTCACGATTTTCAGCAGCAGTTGCGCAATGCCGCACAGCGCAAGGAAGGGGCTTCTGTTTTTGCCTATCATGTGCGCGATCCTGAACGCTATGGCGTGGTCGAATTCGACAAGTCGGGGCACGCGGTTTCGCTGGAAGAAAAGCCGCTGGTGCCCAAATCCAATTACGCTGTCACAGGGCTGTATTTTTACGACAACGAGGTGCTGGACATTGCGGCGAACCTAAAACCTTCGCCGCGCGGCGAGCTGGAAATCACCGATGTAAACCGGGTGTATCTGGAGCGCGACAGGTTGTCGGTCGAAACCATGGGGCGCGGCTTTGCCTGGCTGGATACCGGTACGCACGAGTCCTTGCTCGATGCGAGCCAGTTCATTCAGACCATTGAACAGCGTCAGGGCTTGAAAATCGCCTGTCCGGAAGAAATCGCCTACAGCAACGGGTTTATCGATGCCGCACAATTGGAAAAACTCGCCGCGCCCTTGATCAAGAGCGGTTATGGTGCTTATCTGATGCAGGTGTTGAGGGAAAAGGGGCCTGCATGAAAGCGATTCAAACTGCCATTCCGGATTTGCTGATCCTAGAACCCAAGGTGTTCGGCGACGACAGGGGTTTTTTTTATGAGAGTTTCAACCGTCAAAAGTTTGCCCATCTGACCGGGCGTGACGCGGATTTCGTGCAGGATAATCATTCCCGTTCTGTTAAGGGCGTGTTGCGCGGTCTGCATTATCAGATTGAGCACCCGCAAGCTAAGCTGGTGCGTGTGGTGCAGGGCTCGGTGCTGGATGTCGCAGTAGATATTCGCAAGAGTTCGCCGACCTTCGGGCAGCATGTGGCGCTGGAATTGTCTGCCGAGAACAAGCGCATGTTCTGGATACCAGAGGGTTTTGCGCACGGCTTCCTTGTGTTGTCCGATACATCTGAGTTCCTCTATAAAACCACCGATTACTGGTTCCCTGAATTTGAGCGCTGCATTGCTTGGAACGATTTTGAACTTGAGATCGACTGGCAGTTGCATGGTGCGCCTGCATTGTCGGCTAAAGATTTGCAGGGAAAAATTCTGGCAGATGCGGAGTGTTTTGCATGATGTTGTGAGCCTGTCATTGCGACCGCGAGACGCAGTCGTGGCGGGACGTGGCCTGTCATTGCGAGGAGTTGCCTTTAGCCGCGAGTCTCGTAGAGACGTGGCGGGACGTGGCGGGACGTGGCCTGTCATTGCGAGCCGCACAGCGGCGCGGCAACATTGCGAGGAGGCTCTGCCGACGCGGCAATCCAGAATCTATCTGATGTAATGAACGGATGTGTTAGAGTAATGACAATATGATTCAAGGAGTTATGCAATGCGATTTTTAGATGTAAAAACAGATTACGCCTTCAAACGCGTTTTTGGCTCTGAAAATTCCAAGCCTGTGTTGATCGGATTCTTGAACGCCATTCTCGACTATCAGGGCGAGCACGCCATTGTTGAATTGACTATCGTTGATCCTTACCAAATTCCGCGTCTGGAAGGGATGAAGGATACCTATGTTGATGTGAAAGCGGTGCTGGCAAACGGCAAGCATGTGATTATTGAAATGCAGGTGCTCAATGCGCCGGGTTTTGAGAAGCGTATTTTGCATAATGCGGCCAAAGAATATGCCAGTCAGTT
Source organism: Nitrosomonadales bacterium (assembly GCA_037137715.1). GTDB lineage: Bacteria > Pseudomonadota > Gammaproteobacteria > Burkholderiales > Gallionellaceae > Gallionella. Next base: position 1,482 of record JBAXJT010000004.1, on the reverse strand, counting down.
GCAAAAGGGCGACGATTACGCCTTGCTCAATCCAGTGATTGCAATAACGTTCACCGATTTTTCCATGTTTGACGACAGTGACGACTATATCAGCCGGTTTAGGTTGATCGAACGCGACCGCTTCATTGAATATAGCGATGAAGTCGAACTGATTTTTGTTGAGCTGCCAAAATTTACCCTCGCGCTGGAGGATTTAAAAAATATCCAGGATAAGTGGATCTATTTCATTCGCAATGCCGGCAGTTTGGAATATATTCCCGATGCGCTTGGCAGTGATCCGGGCATAAATCAGGCATTCGGTTTTGCAAACGAAGCGGCCATGACCCGTGAAGAGCTGGAAATCCAATTTAAACGTCGCGACTTCATTATTTTGCAACGCGGTTCACTGCTATTGGCTGAGTCGAAGGGGCGAGAGGAAGGCCGAGAGGAAGGGCGTGAGGAAGGCCGAGAGGAAGGGCGTGAGGAAGGGCGTGAGGAAGGGCGTGAGGAAGGCAGGCGGGACGAACAGCGCAAGACAATTTTGGCTTTGTCAGCCCGAAATTTGGATGCTCAGTTTATTGCGGACACCTTAAGTCTGCCGGTTGATTTCGTGAAACAGATTACTTCGCGCTGAGCCTGTCATTGCGACCGCGAGACGCAGTCGTGGCGGGACGTGGCCTGTCATTGCGACCGCGAGACGCAGTCGTGGCGGGTGGCAATCCAGCCTGTCATTGCGAGGAGGAGAGACGTTATCGCCGACGCGGCAATCCAGAGACGTGGCGGGACGCGGCAAAAATGAAGAAGCAACCTGCTATTTATATTTTGGCAAGTCAGCGTAACGGGACGCTGTACGTGGGTGTAACGTCGAACTTGATTCGGCGGGTGTGGGAACACAAGAGCGATAAGAATCCCGGGTTTAGCCGCCGTTATGGTGTGCATATGCTGGTTTACTACGAAATGCTGGATACGATGTCAGCAGCTATCGCGCGCGAAAAACAGCTTAAGGCTGGATCAAGGGAGAAGAAATTACATTTGATCGAGTCTATGAATCCAGATTGGAATGACTTGTATTACGGGATCATCTGAATCCTGTCATTGCGAGCCTGTCATTGCGAGGAGTTGCCTTTAGCCGCGAGTCTCGTAGAGACGTGGCGGGACGTGGCCTGTCATTGCGAGGAGGCTCTGCCGACGTGGCAACATTGCGACCGCGAGACGCAGTCGTGGCGGGTGGCAATCCAGCCTGTCATTGCGAGAAGGGGCCTTTAGCCGCGAGTATCGTAGAGACGTGGCGGGACGCGGCAATCCAGAGACGTGGCGGGAAGTATCCAGTCCTCAACGCATAATTCCTTAATTCATTTCCATTTTTAGCGATTTATTATGAGTATATAGACCTTTCGGCCTATATGAATTAATCCCTATAGTCTATACACTGCCCCGTCATTGCATGGAGGCACCTGTCATTGCGAGAAGGGGCCTTTAGCCGCGAGTCTCGTAGAGACGTGG
>JBAXJT010000003.1:0-105265 GCA_037137715.1 Nitrosomonadales bacterium | reverse complement strand
TTCAATAGGTTGACGGGAATCGAAGATAATATCAACACTTAACTACAACAGAGCCTTTAGATTTAGATCCCGTACGATTCCGGCAGCGTGCTGCGGGAAAAGCCACTGCGCGAGAACGCGCGATCGGCCGACATATAGCTCGATAGCACCGACTGCGTGGACATACTAAAACCGCGATACAAGTCCAGATCGTAATCCGACATGCGGATTTCATGCGCAGCGTCGCCAAACGCTGCAATGAATTCGTCCCAGTCAGCATACCTGCAGTCGCGGTCTTTATCCATCGCGCGCCCGATCACGGCAATCAGTTTTTTAGGCAGTTTCTTGCGATAGGTTTCGATGGGTGTAATAGGATAGTTGTGTATCGCGATGCGCGCATCGAATGCGTTGTCGGCCTCAAAGGTATGGCGGCCCGTCAACAAGCGGTAGGTCACCGCGCCCAGCGCATAGATATCGGCACGCTGATCGAGCGCGTCCCCGTCCAGTTGTTCCGGCGACATATAAGCCAGGCTGCCTGCTACCACCGCACCCATTTCGCTGCTCGGCACCGCGCAGCCGAAGTCGGTGAGTTTGGCCAGCCCGTTGTTCATCAAAATAATGTTGCCGGGCTTGACGTCGCGATGCACGATATCGAGCGCAGCTGCATAGCGCAGCGCACTTGCGACCTGTTCGACGACCGACAACACGGTCAGGATCGGCGGCAGGGTATTGACGCGCTCAGAACGGTCGAGCGCGCTACCGTTGATGTATTCCATCACCAGATAGGCCCCATCCGCCTCATGCAGATCGGCGTCCAGTACCCTCACGATATTTTTATGCGACATTTTTCGCCCGAGTTCCACTTCGGTTGTAAACATATCCAGATAGACGTCCGCCTGACGCCCGCGGCGCAGCTGCTTGATGGCAACCGAGGCCAGTGTTTTGACGTGCTGTGCGTGATAGACATTCGACGTCGCGCCTGCGCCGATTTGCTCAACAATGGAGTAATTGCCGATGTGGGTGGGGGTCATGCATGGGGCGTATTGAAAGGGACGTGCTATCCGACAAGTTTAGTCGGAAAAGTTCAATTCTTTGACTCTTACCGTTTTGATTCTCTTACAAATTCAAGGGCGGGTTTCTGAAAAATGATTCAGCCGAGATTCCTGCCGATGATCGATACGCAGACTGGCGGTCGTGCCGCTCATACTAAAAAAGCCGTCTCACGCGGAGACGCGGAGAACAACTAAAAACCCAAAACACAGCCCATCACGATTGACATACTCACCACTTGCCGCTTTTAGTGCAGATTAACCATCGGCAAAAAACCCAATTTAGCACGCAGTCCTTCACGACTGTTGCGCGCTTCCATCTGACTGGCATAGGGCCCAATATGTACCCGCGTCTTGTTGTCCTGACTAAACAAAGTCAGTTGTTTGCCGGCGTCACCCAATTTGCCGCGCATCTCCGACAGAAATTTTTCTGCAGCCTCTTTGCTGCTGAAGGCGCCCAGCTGTAAAAACACGTTGCTGCCAGATGCCGCACTGGTAGTGGCTTCAAGCGGTACGCTCTGCACCGCCTCATTTTTAGCGATCGGTCGGCTATCTGCGGTCACGCTTTCGATTTCAACCTCAGAACTGCCACTGCCAGTGATCCCCAGCTTATGTGCCGCGGTATAAGACAAATCAATGACACGGTCATGCAGGAACGGGCCGCGATCGTTGACGCGCACCACGACGGCTTTACCACTGGCAACATGTGTTACACGCGCATAGCTCGGAATGGGCAGCGTCGGATGCGCAGCAGTCATCAAATACATGTCGTATTTCTCACCGCTGGAGGTGCGCTGACCGTGGAATTTTTTACCATACCAAGATGCGATACCGCGCTGTTTGAAGTTGCCTGCCTGAGTCAATGGCGTATAGCTCTTGTCCAGCGCCGAATAAGGCCGGTTGGCATAGCGATGCAGCGGTTCACTCACCGGAACAGCATCCGGAATCGCGTCGATGTTCGCCGGCGGATTTGCGCCAGGGCCATCGCCTGCTAGATAACCGCCTGCAACCGGTTTGTCATCTTGACCAGTTGAGCGATCTTCAATGGGTGCGGGGGTCGCACGCGACTCTGTCTGACGTTGCGGCGTCGTGCCGCAAGCGGTAAGAACCAGCACCGACAACGCCACGACAAAAATATTTTTACTCATTGTTGCTCCTTCATTTAGGCTGTTATTGGTTAACGCCTAGTGATTTATCAGCCGTATTTCTCACGCGGAGGCGCGGAGAAAGCTTACAACCAGACCGTACTAAAAAACAAATGGCTAAAATTTACAACAAATTTATTCACAACCAATGATCTGTTTAATTCTTTAAAACCCAGTAGTTTTTCTCTGCGTCTCCGCGTGAGAACATTTTGCTTTAGCTTTTAACCAGTCTTTTGTGTGTCTGTCAGTTTATTTACAACCAATTATTTATTTAATTCATTAAAATCCAGCAGATTTTCTCCGCGTCTCCGCGTGAGAATATTTTGCTTTAGCTCTTAACGAGCTTCTTGTGTGTCTGTATGCTCATCAGCATACCAAAGCCCAACAACAGCGTCAGCATGGAAGTCCCGCCATAGCTGACCAGCGGCAGCGGCACGCCCACGATCGGCAGGATGCCGCTAACCATCCCCATGTTGACGAAGGCATAGGTGGCAAAGGTCAGCGTGATGGAACCTGCCATCAGACGCGTGAAATAAGTTGAGGCATTCGCCGTGATAACAAAACCGCGCGCGATCACGAAACAGTACATTCCCAGCAAAATCAGATTACCGACCAGTCCAAACTCCTCCGAATATACCGCGAAGATAAAGTCGGTGGTGCGCTCTGGCAGAAAATCCAGATGGGTTTGCGTGCCGTTCAGATACCCTTTGCCCAGAATGCCGCCAGAACCTACCGCAATCATGCCCTGAATGGTGTGATAGCCCTTGCCCAGCGCATCCTGTGAGGGATCGAACAGCATCTCGATGCGATGCCGCTGATAATCGTGCATCATCGACCAGAGCAGCGGTGCACTGGCTAAACCGGCCACAAACAATCCGCCCATCACGCGCCAGGAGAGACCTGCCAGAAACAGCACGTAAAAACCGCTCGCTGAAATCAGCAGCGCAGTTCCCAAATCCGGCTGGCGCGCGATCAGACCGACCGGCAAGAGCAGCAATAGGGCGGCCACCACATAGTTTTTAAGCGTCAGGCCGGTTTCATATTTCTCGAAGTACCAGGCCATCATCAGCGGCACACCGATTTTCATCAGTTCAGACGGCTGTATGGTCGCTACCCCAATGTTCAGCCAGCGCCGGGCACCATGACTGATTTCGCCGAACAGCGCCACCCCGATGAGCAGCAGCATACCCAGCACATAAATCGGTACAGCCGTGCGCATCAGATAATGCAGCGGCAGATTAGCCACCACCCACAGACAACAGAAGGCCACCAGAATGTTAGCGCCCTGCGCCAGCACCCTGTCGAAATTATGATCGCTTGCGCTGTACAGCGTCAGCAGGCTGGCGACCATCAACAATCCCATCCCGGCCAGTAAAGGCAGATCAAGATGCCGGATAATGGCCTGCCATATTCTTTGTCTGGTCATCAGTCAGCCTCAACTTCCGGAACACCCGATGCCGCCGGGTTAGTATTGATCACCGGTTTCACAATCACAGGCGTCGGCACTTTGCCGAGCAAATAGTAATCCATCACTTTACGCGCGATGGGTGCTGCCGTACCGCCGCCGTGCCCGCCGTTCTCAGCCAGCACCACCACCGCAATTCTGGGTTTATCCACAGGCGCAAATGAGATGAACCACGCATGGTCGCGATGACGCTCATCGATTTTGCTCGCATCGTATTTCTCGCCCTGCTTCATGCCAACCACCTGTGCCGTACCGGTTTTCCCGGCCAGCGTATAACCGGCGCCCGCTGAGGCTTGTGCTGCCGTACCGCCCGGTTGTGTTACTGCGGTCATGGCGCGTTTGACCAGATCGATATGGGCGGCGTCGAGCTTAATATCGAATGCCGGTTTATCTTCCAGCTTGCGAATTTCACCGCTCACCGAATTTTTCACCTCACGCACTAAATGCGGCCGGTAGCCTATGCCGTCATTGGCCAGCGTCGCCGTTGCCGCCGCCAGTTGCAGCGGTGTCACCAGACTATAGCCCTGACCGATACCGACCGAGACGGTATCGCCGGTAAACCATTTCTGCTTAAAGCGCTTCATCTTCCATTCCTGCGAAGGCAACAGACCCGATGTTTCGCCTTCCAGATCAATGCCAGTCTTCTTGCCGAAGCCAAAGCGCGACAGAAAATTGAAAATATTGTCGATCCCCATCTCAACCGCGAGACCGTAATAGTAGGTGTCGCAGGAAATCACGATAGACTTGAATAGATCGACCGTGCCGTGCCCGCCCTTTTTCCAGTCGCGGTACTGATGGCTACTGCCGGACAGTGTGTAATAACCCGGATCCCCTATTGTATGACTCGGTGAACGAATATTGTAAAATAGCCCCGCCAGCGCCATGAAGGGTTTAATCGTCGAACCCGACGGATATTGTCCGCGCAGCGCACGGTTATTGAGCGGATGATCCGGCGATTCATTGAGCGTCTTCCAGCTGTCCGCATCAATCCCGTCGACAAACAGGCTTGGGTCATAACCCGGCCGGCTAACAAAGGCCAGCACCTCGCCGTTAGCGGGATCGATCGCAACCAGCGCGCCGCGATAATCGCCAAAAGCCTGTTCGGCGATATCCTGTAATTTCGCATCGATGCTCAGAATCAGCGTATTGCCCGATACCGGCGGGGTGCGCGACAGGATGCGCACCGCACGCCCTGCCGAATCCACTTCGACCTGCTCAATGCCGGTGGTGCCGTGCAGCTCATTTTCATAGTACTGCTCAAGACCCGTTTTACCGATGTAATCGGTGCCGCGATAATTGGCCTCCATCTCGTTTGCTTCGAGCCTGTCTTCGTCAGCCTGGTTGATACGGCCGATATAGCCCAAAAGATGGGCAGTTTTTTCAGAATACGGATATTCACGGAATAGGCGCGCCTTGATTTCAACACCGGGGAAACGATACTGCTGAGCGGCAAAGCGCGCCACTTCTTCGTCCGAGAGGCGACTGCGTATCATCAGGGTTTCAAAATCGTGACTCTCGGTTTGCAGCTTCTTGAAACGCTTGCGGTCTCTGGGTTGAATATCAACTAAGGTGGCCAGATCATCAATGGTCGCTTGCAGATTTTTAACCCGACTCGGGGTGATTTCCAGCGTATAACCGGAAAAGTTATGCGCCAGCACCACACCATTTCGATCGACGATCAGGCCGCGATTCGGCACGATGGGCATGACCGAAATACGGTTTTTTTCGGCCAGCGTCTGATAGTAGTCATGGCGCATCGCTTGCAGGTAAACGAAGCGCGCCAGCAAAATACCCAACAACAGCAGCGCAAAGCCGATGCCGATAAATAACCGCAAGCGAAAATTGAAGATCTCTTGCTGGTGATTTTTAAGTTCGACCTGTCGGCTCATTCCCTGTCCACGCGCATCTGCCGCATCGACTGAAACAGACTGCTCATCGGAACCCACAACAACGTCGAGGTCAGGCAACCTAAGAAATAGGGCCAGACGATCTGACCGTTCACCTGCCAGTGCACCAGCGCGTAAATTGCATAGGTTGAAAACAAAATCAACAACACCTGGGTAGTTTGCTCGCGCAGATCGAACATCCGGATACGACGGCTCAGCACCACACCGCCAAAGGCCAGCAGAGTATAGGCCAGCGCGTGCTGCCCGAACAAACTGGCGTCACCTACATCAGCCAAAATGCCGATCGCCCAAGACAGTCCGACGCCGATACGCAGCGGTTTATGGGTACACCAATAAAGCAGTACCACGGCCACAAAATCGGGACGCAAAGCCAGCCACAGCCCGCCCCACGGCAAGCCGTTGAGCAACAGAGCAACGACGATACTGGTCACGATAAACATCGTGCTGACAGGGCGCAATATTTCCGGCTGCGTATGATTGAGAAACGGCATCAATGGCCTCCCGATTTCTTAAGTTTACCCCTGACCGCGACTGGTTCCGGCTCAGGGCGTTCGGGTAATTTAGGGGCGGCAGACAACACCAGTAACTGGCGGTATTTATCCACGCCGCCTATCGGCAAACAGGAGATGCGCGCAAAAGGATAAGCCGCATCGCGCTCAATTTTTTCAACTTTTGCGACAGGGATACCCGGCGGATAAATGCCGTCGATACCGGATGTCACCAGAATATCGCCGTTTTGAATATCGGTACTGACCGGCATATAGCGCAGCGACAATTGGCTGGTGTCTCCCGCGCCAAACGTCACACTGCGCAAACCGTTGCGCAACACCTGCACCGGCACAGCGTGATCTTTTTCGGTAATCAAGGTGACTTCCGATAACCAAGGGAACACGCGGGTGATTTGGCCGACGATCCCCTTGTCGTCCATCACCACCTGTCCCGGTAACACGCTGGCGACACTACCTTTATTGATCAACACTTTGCGTCTGAACACATCGCGTTCTGTATAGACGATCTCGGCGAACTGACCTGTGTACTGATTGCGTTTTTGCAGTGCAATCAAGTTGCGCAGTTGCATATTTTCCTGCAACAAAGCCTGCTGTTGAACCAGTTGCACACTGTCTATTCCATGCTGGCGCTGCAGCGCCTTCTTATCGAGGAGCAGGCTGTTTTGCGTGACAAAGAAATCACCCGCCTGCTGCATCAGCAGCATCGGCATCGTGGCCAACCGCTGTAACGGCGAGACGAGCACTGACAAGGCGCTGCGGGTCGATTCAAGATAGCGGAAACGCGCATCGACAAACATCAGCAGCAATGACAACACGGCAAAAAACACGAGCCTAGCCGCTGGGCTAGGTCCCCGATTAAAAACCTGAAATGTTTGCGTGCTGTCCATTTTAACTAGGAAGTGGTGAGTGGTAAGTCGTAAGTGAAAAATGGAAAGTGGGAAGTAAATTCACTCCCCACTGAGGCACAAAGTGCCGATCCACTAACTACTCCCCCATCAAGGTTTATTCAGTGGTAAAGATACCGGTCGATTTGTCCATGCTCTCCAGTGCCATGCCGGAACCGCGCACCACACAGGTCAGCGGATCATCGGCGATCAGCACCGGCAAACCCGTTTCTTCCATCAGCAGACGATCGATGTCGCGCAGCAATGCGCCGCCGCCGGTCAACACCATGCCCTTGTTGGCGATATCCGCACCCAGTTCAGGCGGGGTTTGCTCGAGTGCAATTTTCACCGCACTGACGATGTTGTTCAGAGGATCAGTCAGCGCTTCGAGAATTTCATTGCTGGAAATCGTGAAGCTGCGCGGCACGCCTTCTGCCAGATTGCGCCCCTTAACTTCCATTTCGCGCACTTCAGAACCCGGGAATGCAGAACCGATCGTCTTTTTGATTTCTTCGGCTGTGGTTTCACCGATCAACATGCCGTAATTGCGACGAATGTAATTGATGATGGCCTCGTCGAACTTGTCGCCGCCCACGCGCACGGAACCCGAATACACGGTGCCGCCCAGCGAAATCACGCCCACTTCAGTTGTGCCGCCGCCGATATCCACCACCATGGAACCCGTTGCCTCTTCAACCGGCAAGCCGGCACCGATCGCTGCCGCCATCGGCTCTTCGATCAGTTCCACGCGGCGCGCACCGGCACCGACTGCGGATTCGCGAATCGCACGACGCTCAACCTGAGTCGAGCCGCACGGCACGCAAATCACGATGCGCGGGCTAGGACTGAAGATGCTGGCTTTGTACACCTTGCGTATGAATTGCTTCAACATCTGCTCGGTCACGGTAAAGTCGGCGATCACGCCATCCTTCATCGGACGAATCGCTGTGATATTGGCAGGGGTACGGCCCAGCATTTGCTTGGCGCCTAATCCGACCTGCTGAATGATTTTTTTGCCGTTTGGTCCGCCTTCCTGGCGAATAGCCACTACCGAAGGTTCGTTCAGTACGATACCTTGCCCGCGCACCCAGATCAGCGTGTTCGCTGTACCCAGATCAATTGCCAGGTCGTTAGAAAAATAGCCGTTAAAAAGTCCAAACATGTTGATTCCCGAAAAGTCTAAAATGGTGTGCTGAATAATCACGATATGATACCCTATCAGCCTCATTTATATAAAGCTTTTACTATGTCATTAAGTACAGCCGACGTTCAGAAAGTGGCGCGCCTTGCTCGCCTTGCCATGAACGACACCGAAATTGAAGCTGCCAGAACGCAGTTATCCGGAATTTTTGAACTGATCGCCGAAATGCAAGCGGTCGATACCACGGGCATTGCACCCATGTCGCACGCGCAAGATTTATCGCAACGGCTGCGCGAAGATCGCGTCACCGAAGACAATCAGCGCGAACTGTTCCAGAGCATCGCACCGCAAGTCGAAGCCGGCCTCTACCTTGTCCCGCAAGTCATCGAGTAAATACCATGTTCAATTCCAGTCTCACACAACTGGGCGCTGCACTGCGCGCCAAAAAGATTTCCAGCGTCGAATTGACGCAGTCCTATCTCAACCGCATCGCGACACACAATCCGGTCTATAACGCCTACCTTACCATCGATGGCAAAACCAGCCTGGCACAAGCGGCAGCAGCAGATCAGCTTCTGGCATCAGGCGCCGCCCAGGCGCTGACCGGCATTCCGATCGCACAAAAAGATATTTTCTGCGCCAAGGGCTGGCGCACGACCTGCGGCTCGAAAATGCTGGCCGACTTTATCGCGCCGTACGATGCGCACGTGATCGAGCAGTTCAACCGTGCCGGCGCCGTCAATCTTGGCAAGACCAACATGGACGAATTCGCCATGGGCTCTTCCAACGAAACCTCATATTTTGGACCGGTCAGAAATCCGTGGAACCAAAAAGCCGTGCCCGGTGGTAGTTCAGGTGGCGCGGCATCAGCGGTTGCGGCACGTCTTTGTGCGGCCGCGACAGGTACAGACACGGGCGGCTCGATACGTCAACCAGCCGCACTTTGCGGCATCACCGGCATCAAGCCGACCTACGGCACCGTCTCGCGCTACGGCATGATCGCCTTCGCATCAAGCTTGGATCAGGCAGGCCCGATGGCCCGAAGCGCAGAAGATTGCGCGCTGATGCTCAACGTGATGACAGGATTCGACGAACGGGATTCGACCTCCTTGCAGCGCAAAAAGGAAGACTACAGCCGCGATTTGAACAAACCGCTGGCGGGATTACGCATCGGCCTGCCGAAAGAATTTTTTGCCGAAGGCCTGTCGGCTGACGTGGGCGCCAGAGTCCAGGAAGCTATTGCCGAATACCGCAAACTGGGTGCTGTGATCGTCGGCATCAGCCTGCCCAACACGCGTCTGGCCGTGCCGGTGTATTACGTGCTGGCCCCCGCTGAAGCATCCAGCAATCTGTCGCGCTATGACGGCGTGCGCTACGGTTATCGCGCACCGGAATATACGGATTTAGCGGATATGTACGAAAAGAGCCGCTCGCAGGGATTCGGCGAGGAAGTCAAACGCCGCATCATGATCGGCACCTATGTGCTCTCGCACGGGTATTACGACGCTTATTATTTACAGGCACAGAAGATCCGCCGCCTGATCGCGCAGGATTTCACCGATGCGTTCAAACAGTGCGATGTGATCATGGGACCGACCTCGCCATCCACAGCCTTTAACCTAGGTGAAAAAGGCGACGATCCTGTGCAGATGTATCTGTCCGATATCTACACCATTGCAGTGAATCTGGCGGGACTGCCCGGCATGTCGATCCCCTGCGGCTTCGGCGATAACGCCATGCCCGTTGGCTTGCAGATCATCGGTAACTATTTCGACGAGGCGCGCATGCTCAACATCGCACACCAATATCAACTGGCGACCGACTGGCACAGTCGCGCACCAAAAGGCTTTTAAGGAAATACTATGACTTGGGAAATTGTCATCGGGCTGGAAGTGCACACGCAACTGTCCACCCGCACCAAAATTTTTTCGGGCGCCTCGACGACCTATGGCGCAGAACCAAACACGCAGGCGGATGCCGTGAGTATCGCACTACCCGGCGTGCTGCCCGTGCTGAATAAAGGTGCCGTCGAACGCGCCGTGAAATTCGGTCTGGCCGTCGGTGCGCATATCGCGCCGCGCTCAGTTTTTGCGCGCAAAAATTATTTTTATCCCGATTTGCCTAAAGGCTACCAGATCAGCCAGTTCGACCTGCCGGTGGTCGGCATGGGCGCATTGACCATACAGGTCGAACCGCTGTCGGGCAACGCCAAGCCCTATGAAAAAGTGGTGCGCATCACCCGCGCCCACTTGGAAGAAGATGCAGGCAAATCGGTACACGGTGCGACGCAGGGCATGACCGGCGTGGATCTGAACCGCGCGGGCACACCCTTGCTGGAAATCGTCTCAGAACCCGATATGTGCTCTGCCGCCGAGGCAGTCGCTTATGCAAAAACCTTGCATAATCTGGTGCGCTGGATCGGCATTTCCGACGGAAATATGCAGGAAGGTTCGTTCCGCTGCGACGTGAACGTCTCGGTACGTAAACCCGGCGAGGAACTCGGCACGCGCCGCGAAATCAAAAACTTGAATTCATTCAAGTACATGCAACAAGCCATTGATTATGAAGTGCAATGGCAGATCGACACCATCGAGAACGGCGGCAAGATCCATCAGGCGACCATCCTGTTCAATCCGGATACCGGCGAGACGCGGGCAATGCGCAGCAAAGAAGACGCGCACGACTACCGCTACTTCCCTGACCCTGATCTGCTGCCGCTAGACATCACGCCCGAAATGCTGGAAGCGATGCGCGCAACCTTGCCGGAACTGCCGGTAGCGCGCCGCGCCCGTTATGTGACTGAGCTTGGCTTATCGGCTTATGACGCGGCCAGCCTGACGTCATCGCGCGAAATGGCGGACTTTTTTGACACCTGCGTCACCTCCGTGGGTAATGCAAAACTGTGCGCTAACTGGCTGATCGGTGAGCTGTCCGCCCAACTCAACCGCGACGGTCTAGACATGGCGCAATGCCCGGTCTCGCCGCAGCAAATGAGCGGCATGCTGGTACGCATCGCGGATAACACCATCTCAAACGCCGGCGCGAAGGAAGTTTTCCGTACCCTGTGGAGCGATGGCGGAGATGCGGATGCCATTATCGAAGCTCGCGGCTTGAAACAGGTTTCCGACTCCGGCGCAATCGAAGCGCTGGTGGACGAAATCATCGCAGCGAATGCCGACAAGGTTGCTGAATACCGTTCTGGCAAAGACAAGCTTTTCGGCTTCTTCGTGGGACTGGCAATGAAGGCCAGCAAAGGCAAGGCCAATCCTGCGCAACTGAATGAAGTACTGCTGAAAAAGTTGGCGGGGTAAACTGATCAAGTCTGCCCCAAATTAACCGTTTGCTGAATTAGAAAGGCCGTCTATGTATTTGTTGTCAGTTGCGATAAGACTAGTATGGTCTTTTACAATAGGCCTAATTTTCTTTGCTCTTGGGCTTGTTTTGTTTTTGTTGTTCGACATATTGTCACCGAACTCAGATCGCGGTTATAGAATTTTGAATTCTATGTATAAAATCGGTAGTTTGGGTTGGTTTAAAGGTCTTCGTATGGAAAGGGATGATTTCGATATCAGTGTAGAGAAGAGACGGTAATCTTTGTTACACGGCACGCTACTGTTTACACATATGAAAAGAGGAGAATGAAATTGGGAAATAGATTCGGTATATTTGGCGTTGCGTTGTGTACCCTGCTCACTGCATGTGGCACGAATAGCTCTCAATCAAACGCAGAAAAAGCAACACTTGCAGCATTGAAAGATCCAAGCTCAGCACAGTTTGGCGAGTTCACTAAATACGGTGATCATGGAAGTTACTCTTGCCTATCTGTTAATGCAAAAAATACATTTGGTGGTTACACGGGTGTGCAACAGGCTACTTTAAAGAAAAACATTAATGAAGAGTGGCAAGTTGAATCTATAGATGATGTCAGCCATGAGGCTTGTATTCAGGCCTTACATGACAAATGTCTGCTGTACAACCAGCATACTGGAAAGACTTGCTAGCCACACTCAATTGACATAATTGTGCGTTCGCGTTCAAATTACCATTCGTTGCAATAGAGGACAGCCCACGGTTTATATAATCACTTGATTACATTAAACTAAATAAGCACTTATCGCCTTAACTGTGTTGATCTTATACCAGCAGCTCACAGAGTCAGGTCTAACATTCCAATATTTGCAGCACTCGCAGCTCACAAACTGTTCGGCTTCTTCGTGGGTTTAGCCATGAAAGCCAGCAAGGGCAAGGCCAATCCGGCTCAGCTCAATGAAGTCCTACTAAAGAAACTGGCAGGCTAATCGATGATGTTACGGACACTGCTCTTCGTCTGCACCCTGCTGCTCTGCGGCATGTCGCTCGCTGCTGACCAGGAAATCCCGCCCTCGGAACAGCCAATGACTTTGTCGTCATCGGTGAAGAATCTGCTGAATTACGCGCGTAACTTTGAAGGAATATTGTACAAGCGTGGTGGCAACAGTCCGGTCAGCGGCTTTGATTGCAGCGGATTCGTGCGTTATGTTTTCAGCCGGGCCGAGGATGTAATAATTCCTCACAGTTCAGTTGCAATTAGTAAGCTCGGCGAGTACATACGCAGACATGATCTGCACCCGGGTGATCTTGTGTTTTTCAGTTTCAAGAACAGCATTTCTCATGTAGGCATCTACCTTGGCAACGATCAATTCATCCACGCCTCGAGCACTCAAACCGGCAGCGTGATGGTCTCCAGCCTGAACGACAACTACTGGGCAAAGCATTTCACGCTAGCCCGGCGTATTCCGACCTCTGCCGACGCTGCAAAATAGGCGTTGATTTAAAGAAATTAGGGGAAATTAGGGTCAGACTGAAATTAGGGTTGAAATTAGGGTCAGACTCGATTTAATCTTAAGCACGAAACGAAGTACTTACGAAATAACTCCCCGGGTAATTTAATCGAGTCTGACCCCAATTAATTTATGTGACCCCAATTAATTTAACCCATCAAATTTGACGATGCATTTTGGAGGCGAATTGTCTGTTCATCAATTGATCTATACCAGCCAGGCTACTCCTGAGGTCACAGGTAGAGTACTGCTGGATATGCAAATCCGAGCCCAGGACAATAATAGCAAACTGGAAATCTCGGGAATTCTGATATTCCATCATGGCGCTTTCATTCAGTTACTGGAGGGGAGCGAGAAAAACGTCAAAGAACTTTTCGCCGCAATTTCAAAGGATCCTCGCCACACCAACGTGCAGATCAATTTCGAGAAGGATAGCTATGAGAGACTCATGCCATCGTGGTTCATGGGTTTTAGCACCAGCGAAGTGCTGCCAATGAATGAAATTTGCGATCAATCTTTCCGTATCCCCATTGAAGAAACAAGGCAGCTTTGTGAACTCATGCAAGGTGAAATTGGAAACCTATTCCGCAGTTTTCTTAAGACCTGAAATCGCATTAGGTAAATAATTAATGTCAGACTCGATTTAATCTTAAACTCGAAACGAAGTACTTACGAAATAACTGCCCGGGTAATTTAATCGAGTCTGCCACTAATTAACCCCTATCAAGCAACACCGGATGCCAGAGTTTCCGTTCGATTTCTGATTGCACAATGTTGTGATAGCATGCGCATCCACAGCCAACATTGAAGACCGCCATGAATATCAGTGTAGCGACACCAAAAAAAGCCACCAACATCACCCTGTCCGCCGATGTATTGAGCGATGCAAAGGCTTTGGGCATCAATATTTCTCAAGCCTGTGACCAGTTCTTGCGTGATGTGATAAAGCTTGAGCAGGCGCGACGCTGGCAGGCTGAAAATGCAGAATTCATCGCGGCATACAACGAGGGTGTGGCACGAGACGGCCTGCCACTAGATGCATGGCGGAGCTTCTGAGGTGGCACGCTTCGATGTGTTTTGCAATAGTGGCTCGCATGCTGATGACGTTCCGTATTTGTTAGATGTACAAAGCGATTTGCTGAGTGGTCTGGATACGCGAGTAGTCATTCCGCTTCGTCGTTGCGACCGGTTTCCCGTTAGCCGGATTCCGCAGCGATTGATGCCGGTTTTCAATATTGAAGGTATTCCCTGCATACTGGAAACGCCTAAGCTTGCCGCAGTGCCACACCGCTTGCTTAAACAAACGGTGTGTTCATTGACCAGTGAACAAACCGAGATAACCGGCGCGATGGATTTTCTGTTTCAAGGATTTTGATTGCAAATAGCCGTTGTCAGTTTTTAGGACATCCTTCATAATCCACACTGCCGTCAAGACCAATGGGAGAGCGTGGTTTTAACCACCGCCGAAGGCGTAACACCCGTAACCGCTCAGGCACAAAGAACTATTGGCACAGGCAAATCTGGAGAGCGCGGACTAAACCCGCCACCGAAGGGGCACACGATTAAATGCCGATACAAACCCGCAGGGGTATTGGCGTTATTGTAATCTCTCAGGTACCAAGGACAGATGGGGCGCAGCGCGATTTCGTGCTGCGCCTTTTTTATTTTCTGAAAGCGAATATGACTCTTAAGACTACGCCACTCAATGCAGCACACCGCGCGATGGGCGCAAAAATGGTGGATTTTGGCGGCTGGGATATGCCGGTGAACTACGGCTCGCAAATCGATGAGCACCATCAGGTACGTAATGACGTCGGTATGTTCGATGTGTGCCACATGCGCGTGGTGGATGTCAAAGGCGCTAACGTCAGAAACTTCTTGTGCTACCTGCTGGCCAACAACGCCAACAAGATCACGCTGCCGGGCAAAGCACTGTATTCAGCGATGCTGCGCCCCGATGGCGGCGTAATTGACGATCTGATTATCTATTTCATGACCGAGGAATGGTTCCGCATCGTGGTGAATGCCGGCACGGCCGACAAAGACATCGCCTGGATGAAGGAACAGGCAGCGGTACATGCGCCTATGCTTATCATCACCTCGCGCGATGATCTGGCGATGGTCGCCGTACAAGGCCCGAACGCGCGCGCTAAGGTATGGCAGGTCTTGCCGCAGACACAGACCGCAACAGAAGGCCTGCAAAACTTCCAGGCTGCCGATTGCGGTGAATATTTTATCGCTCGCACGGGCTACACCGGCGAAGACGGTTTCGAAGTCATGCTGCCGAAAGAAAAAGTCGAAGCGTTCTGGTACGACTTGAACAAAGCCGGCGTCGCACCGATCGGGCTTGGCGCGCGCGATACCCTGCGTCTTGAAGCCGGCATGAACCTGTATGGTCAGGACATGGACGAAACCGTAGGACCGCTGGAATCAGGCCTTGCCTGGACGGTGGACTTGAAGAGTGAACGCGACTTTATCGGCAAAGCGGCGCTGCTGGCCAATCCGCCAACCCAGAAGCTGGCAGGTCTGCTGCTGCTCGATCGCGGCGTCTTGCGCGGCCATCAAAAAGTGCATACCCCGCACGGCATCGGTGAAATCACCAGCGGCAGTTTCTCGCCAACACTGGAAAAATCGATCGCCTTGGCGCGCGTGCCAGTCGATGTTGCAATCGGCGATACCGTACAGGTTGCAATTCGCGATAAGATGCTGAACGCGCAAGTCGTAAAATACCCGTTTGCGCGCAACGGCAAAAGCTGTTTATAAAGCAGACGTAAGACGTAAGTTATTAGCAAAACCCCGCTACGACTTACGACTAACAACAAATTGAAACACCGCGTAGCGACAACCCCAACCAATGACTAACGTCTAATAACTTACGACTGATTTTGGAGAACTTATGAGCAACCCGTCCAACCTGAAATACACCGCCTCCCACGAATGGGTCAAAACAGAAGCCGACGGCACGGTCAGCATCGGCATCACGCAGCATGCACAGGGATTGCTGGGCGACATGGTATTTGTCGAAGCGCCGGCTGTCGGCCGCCACCTCAAAGCAAAAGAAGAATGCGCAGTCGTTGAATCCGTCAAAGCAGCGGCTGACGTTTACGCGCCTGTTTCTGGAGCAGTGACCGAAATCAATGCGGCGCTAGACAGCAGTCCGGAGGACATCAATAACGATCCTTATGGCGCCTGGATGTTCAAGCTCAAACCCGATAATGCCGCCGATGTAGACGCGCTGCTTGATGCCGCAGCTTATCAGGCCGTCATCGACAGCGAAGCACACTAAAAATCAGGATTGAGGATTGAGTAAAACCAGCTTTTCAATCCTCAATCCTGACGTTTCAATCCTCACTCCTAATTCCTCATTCCTCATTCCTATGAATACAGACCAATTTGTAAACCGCCACAACGGCCCGTCCGACAAAGATGTTCAGGATATGCTCAAAGCCATCGATGCATCGTCTCTGGATGCGCTGATTGACCAGACGATCCCGGCTGCGATCCGTTTAAAATCGCCGCTGAACCTGCCCGAAGGACTGTCCGAGCACGCCTATCTGCAACACCTGCGCGGCATTGCGGTGAAAAACAAACTGTATAAATCCTACATCGGTCTGGGCTATTACGACACCATCCTGCCGCCGGTGATTCAGCGCAATGTGCTGGAAAATCCGGGCTGGTATACCGCCTACACTCCCTATCAGGCTGAAATCGCGCAAGGTCGCTTAGAAGCGCTGCTCAATTTCCAGACCATGATTGTGGATCTGACCGGCATGGAAATCGCCAACGCATCCTTGCTTGATGAAGCCACTGCAGCCGCCGAGGCGATGACCATGATGCACGGCCTGCGCAGTCGGGACGCTGCCGGCAAGAACAGCTTTTTCGTGTCGCACGAATGTTTCCCGCAGACCATCGAGTTGCTCAAAACCCGCGCGAAACCGTTAGGGATTGAACTGGTGATTGGCGACTTCAAGACCGTCACACTGAACGACAAACTATACGGCGCATTGCTGCAATATCCGGCAGCCAACGGCGTGGTACACGACTACAGCGAGTTTGTCGGACGCGCGAAAGAACACGGCATGACCATCGCGGTTGCCGCCGATATCTTGAGTCTGGTGCTGCTGACGCCGCCTGGCGAATGGGGCGCTGACATCGTACTGGGTTCTACCCAGCGCTTCGGCGTGCCAATGGGCTACGGCGGCCCTCACGCAGCTTTCTTTGCGTGTCGTGATGCCTATAAGCGTTCGATGCCCGGACGCATCATCGGCGTGTCGGTGGATGCCGATGGCAACCCGGCCCTGCGCATGGCGCTGCAAACCCGCGAGCAACATATCCGCCGCGAAAAGGCCACCTCCAACATCTGCACAGCTCAGGCGCTGCTTGCCATCATGGCCAGCATGTATGCCGTCTATCACGGCCCGCAAGGATTGCGTGGCATCGCACGCCGTGTTCACCTGTCCGCCGTCGCACTGGCAAATGAGCTGAAAAAACTGGGCTACCAGATCGCGCACGACACCTTTTTCGACACGCTGAAACTGATCCACATGGACAACGTGAAGATTCATGCCTTAGCCGAAGCCGCAGAAATCAACTTCCGTTACAGCAGCGAAGGTCTGGGGATTGCGCTTGATCAGACAACCAGCATCAACGATTTGAATGCGATTCTCGCCGTGTTCGCGCAGGCGGCAGGAAAAACCGCGCCGAGATTGAGCGAATCGCAAGTGACCGCGTCTGCGATGCATCTGACGGTCAGAAAATCGGCCATTTTGAATCACGCGGTGTTCAATTCCTACCACTCGGAAACGCTGATGATGCGTTACATCAAGCGACTGGAAAACAAGGATCTGTCGCTGACGCACTCGATGATCGCGTTAGGTTCCTGCACCATGAAACTGAACGCTGCATCCGAATTGCTTGCGCTGACCTGGCCCGAATTTGCCAGCCTGCACCCCTTCGTGCCAGTCGAACAAGCCACCGGCTATCAGGAACTCATCGCGGGCCTCGATGCCGCGCTATGCGAGATCACCGGCTTTGCGCAGATGAGTTTTCAACCCAACAGCGGCGCCTCCGGCGAATATGCAGGTCTGCTGGTGATTCAGGCATATCACCGCTCGCGCGGCGAAGGCCAGCGCAACGTAGCGCTGATTCCCTCCTCGGCACACGGCACCAATCCTGCCAGCGCGGCGATGTGCGGACTTTCCATCGTGGTAGTCAAATGCGACCAGAACGGCAATATCGATGTCGCCGATCTGCGCGAAAAAGCCGAACTGCACAAAGCGGATTTGTCCTGCCTGATGGTGACCTATCCCAGCACGCACGGCGTGTATGAGGAGTCCATCATTGAGATCACCGGCATCATCCATGCCAACGGCGGCCAGGTTTACATGGACGGCGCGAACATGAATGCACAGGTTGGCCTCACCAGCCCCGGCAACATCGGGGCGGATGTGTGCCATCTGAACCTGCACAAGACATTTGCGATCCCCCACGGCGGTGGCGGCCCGGGCGTTGGCCCAATCGGCGTGGCTGAACATCTGACTCCGTTCCTGCCCTCTCATCCGCTGGTTAAAACCGGCGGCGAACAAGGCATACACGCAGTATCTGCTGCACCCTTCGGCAGCGCACTGATCCTGATGATTTCCTACGGCTACATCAAGATGATGGGTGGCGCAGGCCTCACGCAAGCGACCCGCATGGCGATACTGAACGCCAATTACATCAAGGAATCGCTGAAAAATCACTATTCAACGCTTTATCAGGGCACAAACGGCCGCTGCGCACATGAAATGATCTTGCAGTGCATCGACTTTAAAAGGGAAGCCGGCATCGAAGTCGCCGACATCGCCAAGCGCCTGATGGATTTCGGTTTCCATGCACCGACCACCTCATTTCCGGTGGTAGACACGCTGATGGTAGAGCCGACCGAAAGCGAGTCAAAAGACGAACTTGATCGTTTTTGCGAGGCGATGATTGCAATACGCGGCGAGATCGACGAAATTATTGCTGGTCGTGCCGACAAAAAGAACAACGTGATCAAACACGCGCCACATACCGCGAAAGCCGTGGTGTCGAGCAACTGGGACCGTCCGTACAGCCGCGAGCAGGCAGCCTATCCGCTTCCCTGGGTACGCGAGAATAAATTCTGGCCTTCTGTCGCGAAAATAGATAATGTGTACGGCGACAAAAATTTGGTTTGCGCCTGCCCGCCGATGGAAAGTTATATTTAATTGAAACGCTGGGTCCCCGCCTTCGCGGGGATGACAGCCTTAAACAGGACACACACCATGACCCGTAAAAAAGAAGCATCCAATAAAGTTGCCGTCACACTCGATGGCAACCCGGTCACACTATTCGGGACATTTCCTGCCGTGAATCAAACTGCACCGGCGTTCACCTTGGTCGATAAAGACCTGCAGGATGTGACGCTGCAAAGTTTTTCGGGTAAACGCAAGGTGCTCAATATCGTGCCGAGTCTGGACACGGCCGTGTGCGCCACCTCGACACGTCGCTTCAATGAAGCCGCGAGTCAGTTGGAAAATACCGTTGTGCTGGTGATTTCTGCCGACTTGCCTTTCGCGATGAGCCGTTTTTGCGTGGCCGAAGGCCTGAACAACGTGATTCCCTTGTCGCTGATGCGCGGCCGTGATTTCATGCGCAATTACGGCGTGAAGATCGCCGATACCGCACTGGCCGGACTCACTGCCCGCGCGGTACTGGTACTGGATGAAAAAGACCGCGTGCTGCATGCTGAACTGGTGAGCGACATTACGCACGAACCTGATTACGACGCCGCTCTTGCAGTACTGCAATAAAACCAAAGCCGTCCATGAAATACACTAAAAACACGAACACATTAAAACAACAACCACGTTTAATAGAAACCTATCAAGCTTCTGCTATTTTCGTGACTTTCGTGATTTTCGTGGAAAAAGTTTTTTATTCCACTAACTACTGGGTTAATCCATGAACACACTTATCTGCGGCTCTATGGCTTACGACACCATCATGGTGTTCAAAGACCAATTTAAAAAACACATCCTGCCCGAACAGATCCACATTCTGAACGTCGCGTTTCTGGTACCGGAAATGCGACGCGAATACGGTGGCTGTGCAGGCAACATCGCCTACAACCTGCAGCTTTTGGGCGGCAACCCGCTGATCATGGCGACGGTTGGCGACGACTTCGGCCCTTATGCCAAACGCCTGGAAAAGCTGTCCATCTCACAGAAACACATCCGCCATGTACCGGACAGTTTCACAGGTCAGGCCTTCATCACGACCGATCTGGACGACAATCAGATCACCGCCTTCCATCCGGGCGCGATGGGCTTTTCCGAACAGAACAAGGTTGCAGAGGCAACGGGCGTGACACTGGGTATCGTATCGCCTGACGGACGTGACGGCATGATCGAACACTCCGAGCAGTTTGTCGCAGCCGGCACCCCTTTCGTGTTCGATCCGGGTCAGGGCATGCCGATGTTCGGCAAGGACGATCTGTTGCGCTTCATCGATCAGGCCACCTACGTGACCGTGAACGATTACGAAGCCAAACTGCTGCAAGACAAAACCGGCAAGACACTGGCCGAAATCGCCAAATCCGTCACTGCGCTGATCGTGACGCTGGGCGGCGACGGTTCAATGATCTACACGGAGGGGCGTGAAATCGCCATCCCGACACCTAAACCTGCCGCGATTGTTGACCCGACCGGCTGTGGGGACGCCTATCGAGCCGGACTGATGTACGGCATTCAGCGCGGCTGGGCGTGGGAAACCACAGGTCGTTTGGCATCCCTGATGGGTTCGATCAAGATCGCCAGTCGCGGCGGCCAGAACCATGTACTGACGCGCGGTGAAATTGAAGCGCAATTCGAACAGCACTTCGGCTTTGCCATCACGCTGTAAATCATGAGCAGACTGTTTTTTCTCTGCGTCCTGCTGCTGGCCGGTTGTGCCAGCGGCAAGGGTGTCACGGCTAAAGATACCGTCAAATACGGCGTCCTCGAGAGCGTGGCACCCATTGAGATGGACGCCAGCTCCAACGCAGGCTCCATGGCAGGCGGCATCTTCGGTCAGGTCGGCGGTGCAAACACCGGTGCCGGGCGAGGCGCCGTAGTCGGTTCAGTGTTAGGCTCCGTGCTCGGCGGCACGCTCGGACACAGTGCCGGCATCGACAGCAAGAAGGGGCTGGAATTGTGGGTAAAGCTGGACAATGCTGAGCAGAGCACCTACGTGATGCAGCCCGGCAAACCGGACGCATTCTGGGTTGGCGAGCGCGTGCGTATCGTGCAGAAAAAAGGCGTGGTACGCGTCGAACCGGACATTACGCCTGCCCCCTGATTTCTTCAGATCAAATCATCAGCTATAGCCTATGATCAGTGGGGCGTGATCGGAAAAGCGCTGCTCCTTGTAGATGGACGCGGATGTTGCACGGCCGGCAATCGCAGGCGTGGCAATCTGATAGTCGATGCGCCAGCCAACGTTTTTAGCCCAGGCCTGACCGCGATTTGACCACCAGGTATAGGCTTCCAACTCAGGATGCACCACGCGAAATACGTCAACAAAACCAACCTCATCGAATAGTTGGGTCAACCACGCACGCTCTTCAGGCAAAAATCCTGAATTTTTCTTATTGCCACGCCAGTTTTTCAGATCAATCTCTTTATGCGCGATATTCCAGTCGCCGCAGACAATGACTTCGCGGCCGCTTGCGCGAAGCTCGCGCAAATGCGGCAAGAATGCACTCATAAAATCAAACTTGACTTGTTGCCTTTCCTCGCCACTGGACCCTGACGGCAAGTACAACGACACCACACTGTAATCTGCAAAGTCCGCGCAAAGGTAACGCCCCTCAGCATCAAACTGCTCAATACCCAGCCCGACGATCACTTCTTTCGGTAATTCACGGCAATAGATGCCGACGCCGCTGTAGCCTTTTTTTTCCGCGTAATGGAAATAGCCGTGGTAGCCGTGCGGCATCAGCATCTGCTCAGTCATGTCAGCGGCCTGCGCTTTGAGTTCCTGAAGACAGATCACATCAGCATCCTGCAGCGCGAGCCATTCAAAGAAACCTTTGCTGGTGGCAGAACGTATGCCATTTAAATTGACAGAGATAATGCGCATGAAATATCCAATGTGTGAGGGCGTTTGATTATAATGTTTATCTCTGTGATCTCCCAACCCGTGCCTACGCCATGTTCAATTTCAGACAAGATTTCATCCGTTTCGCCGTCCAAAAGCAAGTGCTGCGCTTCGGCGAATTTCAAACCAAGGCCGGACGCCTGTCCCCGTATTTTTTCAATGCCGGACTGTTCAACGATGGTGATTCGATGCGCAATCTGTCGCAGTTTTACGCGCAGGCCATCATCGCATCCGACATTCCTTTCGACATGATTTTCGGCCCGGCCTATAAAGGCATTCCGCTGGCGACCGGCGCGGCAATCGCCTTATCTGAACAAGGCCGCAATGTGCCGTACAGCTATAACCGCAAGGAAGCCAAAGACCACGGCGAAGGCGGCACAACCGTCGGCGCGACGCTACAGGGGCGCGTGCTGATTATCGACGATGTCATTTCTGCCGGCACCTCGGTCAGAGAATCCATCGAACTGATACGGGCAGCCGGTGCCGAGCCTTGCGCCGTTGTCATTGCGCTCGATCGCATGGAGCGGGGCTTAGGCGATTTATCAGCCGTGCAGGAAGTGCGTGAGAACTACGGCATTCCGGTGATTGCGATTGCTACGCTTAACGACCTGCTCGGTTTCTTGCAAAACGAGCCGGAAATGATTGCCAATTTGGCTGCGGTACGCGCTTACCGTGATCTTTTTGGAGTCGAAAATGACTAAAAAAATCATTCTATTAGCGCTGCTTGCCTGCTGCTCGCAGCAGGTTATGGCAAAAACCTACAAGTGGGTTGATGACAAGGGCGTTACCCACATGGGAGACACTATTCCAGCCGAATATGCCAACAAGGATCGCGCGGAGCTTAACAAGTCCGGGCGCACCGTCAGCACGAAAGATGTGCTCACCCCCGAAGAGCGGCGTGCTAGGGAAGCTGAACAGCAAAAAACGAGCGCTGAAGAAACGGCCGCCCGTGATCAAAAACTGCATGACAAGTCACTCACCGACACCTACAGCAGCATTCAGGAAATTGAACTGTCGCGCACCCGCAGCCTGCAGCAGGTCGATGCGCGAATCAACAGCCTCAATTCTCAAATCAAAATGAATGGGAATAGCCTCGCCAGCTTGCAAAAGGACGCGGATAACAGAAGCAAATCAAACGGAAAAGTCCCTGTTTCACTACAAGAGGACATCAAGTCCGCACAGGAGCGTGATCGCCGCTTGCAACACGAGCTGGAAAAATATCTGACTGAAAAAACCGCCGTCAATACGCGTTACGATGCCGATAAAGCTAGGTACCGTGAGCTGACCGGGAAATAACTACAGCGGCTCGAATGCCCCGGTTGTTTCGTTGTATCCGAGCAACTGACCCTGCTTGATATCGAAATACCAGCCGTGTATGCGCAGGGTTCTCTCCGCTACTCGCTGAGCAATCCAGGGAAAGGTCAGCAAATTTTTCAACGAGACTAAAATTGCACGCTGCTCGCACTCACGACGGCGCACCTCTTCTGTTGCGTCGGCAAATTCTCGCTCCACGCTCACGCGGGCCGATTCAACCAGCCTCATCCAGTCATCGATAAAGGAATCCGGATTCGTCGCACCGCGCGTTTGCAGCAAATTCTGTATCCCGCCGCAGTGCTCATGGCCCAACACCACGATGTGTTCCACCCCGAGATTACAGACGCCATACTCAATCGCCGCTGTCGTACCATGATGACCGATACGCGCCTCATTGGGCGGCACGATATTGGCCACATTGCGCACCACGAACAGCTCTCCCGGTGCGCAGTTGAAAATAAGCGCGGGATCGACCCTTGAATCGCAGCAACCCACGATCAAAAACTTCGGCTTCTGACCTTCTGCAAACAGGCGCAGATACTCAATATCATCGCTGGGAAAATGATTATCTCGAAAGCGTAAAAAACCTTCGATTAGCGGTTGCGGCCATTTGTGCTCTGCGCCAACTGCCAGCCCTGCGCATTGCGCTGGCAGCTCAGCACCTGTTTTCAAAACTTCACTCATGCAGCCGTCAAGCGTTGCAATGCTTCGCTATATTTGTCCGCTGTTTTTTGCAGCACTTCTTGCGGGACACGAGGCGCAGGCGCCTGCTTGTCCCAGCCGGATGACTCCAGCCAGTCACGCACAAACTGCTTGTCAAAGCTGGGCGGGTTGCTACCGACCTGATATGCCTCAGCCGGCCAGAAACGCGATGAATCCGGCGTCAACGCCTCATCAATCAGATACAACGTCCCTGCCTCATCCACGCCGAATTCGAACTTGGTATCGGCGATGATAATGCCTTTGCCGGCGGCAAAATTCGCAGCTTCCACATATAGAGCCACTGTTGCATCACGTACCTGGGCGGCACGCGCCTCGCCCAGCAATTCAACGGCCTGCGCATACGAAATATTTTCGTCATGGTCACCGACAGCGGCTTTAGTGGAAGGCGTAAACAATGGCTCAGGCAATTTCTCGGCTTCACGCAACCCGGCAGGCAAGGCCAGTCCGCAGATTGTGCCGGTCTTTTGATAATCCTTCCAGCCTGAACCGACCAGATAACCGCGCACGATCGCCTCAATTGGCAATGGCTTGAGCTTCTTAGTCACAAAGGAACGTCCACGCACTTGCGCCTGATCAGCGTCGCCCTTAACCACCGATTCCGGCGCAATGCCGGAGAGATGATTCGGAATAATGTGACCCAATTTTTCAAACCAGAAATTCGACAAAGTGGTCAGCACCTCGCCTTTGCCCGGAATCGGATCATCCAGAATGACATCGAAAGCGGACAGACGATCGGTCTGCACGATCAGCAGATGACTGGCATCGACTTCGTAAAGATCGCGTACCTTTCCGCGATGCAGCAGAGGCAGACTGGTTAGATTGGATTCGTGCAGTGCAGACATGGGACTTCCTTAACAAATAGGTAACAATTGACGATCGATACGTGTCAATTATGGTAACTCTGGCAAAACGGTTTCAGCGATTTTAACAGCTTGTGTGTTGCGGTATTCGGTCAATCGCCCCGCCATCTGCGTATCATTCAGCGCCAGCATGGAAATGGCGAACAAACCTGCATTGGCAGCCCCGGCTTCTCCGATGGCAAAGGTGGCGACCGGAATACCTTTGGGCATCTGCACGATGGATAACAATGAGTCCATCCCTTTGAGATACTTGGATGGAATCGGCACACCTAGCACCGGCAGCGTCGTCTTTCCGGCAATGACACCCGCCAGATGAGCGGCTCCACCGGCTCCCGCGATGAAACATTGTACGCCTTGCGCACTTACCTCCTTGATGTAATCGAACAACAAATCAGGCGACCGATGCGCCGAGATAACACGGGCATCATATTCAACGCCAAAATCCTTCAGTTGTTGCGCAGCCTGACTCATGATTTCCCAGTCGTTGCTACTGCCCATGATAATGGAAACAAGCGGTTTAGACATGACTACTCCAAATATTAGACGTGAAAATGCCCCCGACTGCGGGGGCATTCAAAGGTATTACGCGCCCTTGTGGTAACCCACTACACGCTCAACTTCATTCTTAGAACCCATGATGACCGGCACACGCTGATGCAGACCGGTAGGTTGCAATTCCATGATGCGTTCACGGCCTGTGGAACATACACCACCAGCTTGCTCGACGATGAACGACATCGGATTGGCTTCATACATCAAACGCAGCTTGCCTGCTTTGCCGACTTCCTTGTTATCGAACGGATACAAGAAGATACCGCCGCGAGTCAGGATACGGTGAATTTCTGCAACCATGGAAGCGACCCAACGCATGTTGAAGTTCTTCTCACGACCGCCGTCTTTGCCCTTAACACACTCTTCGATGTAACGCTGAACTGGCTCTTCCCAGTAACGACGGTTGGACATGTTGATGGCAAATTCTTGCGTATCAACAGGAATCTGCATATCAGGATTGGTCAGGAAGAAGTCGCCTACATCGCGATCCAGTGTAAAGCCGTTTACGCCGTTGCCGGTTGTGATAACCATCATGGTGTTCGGGCCGTACAGTGCATAACCTGCGCAAACTTGTTTCGTGCCTGGCTGCATGAAGTCCGCTGCAGTCGGGTTCGTCACGCCTTCAGGGCAACGCAGGATGGAGAAAATCGTACCAACAGAGATATTCACGTCAATATTGGATGAACCATCCAAAGGATCGAATGTAATCAGATACTTACCACGAGGATATTGCTTAGGAATTTCATAGATGTCATCCATTTCTTCGGATGCCATTGCAGCCAGATGGCCGCTCCATTCATTAGCCTTGATGAAAACTTCATTGGTGATAATGTCGAGCTTCTTTTGTGTTTCGCCCTGAATATTTTCGCTACCCGCGCTGCCCAGCACGCCAATCAGCGCACCCTTGTTCACGTCATGAGCAATTTGTTTGCAGGCTGAAATAATATCGCTCAGCAAACCGGTAAAATCGCCGCTGGCGTTAGGGATGTGGCGTTGTTCTTCAATGATGAACTGAATCAGACTCTTACTCATGTTTTCTCCTCAGGTTATTAAAGTGTAACTGTTGTAAAATTTTAGACTCATGATTCTACCGCTTTTCTACACTGTTCTGCTCGCTAACCTTGATAAATTAAGGCTTATTTTGTCAGCGATATAAACAATTTTGGTAATTTCGCCGGCAGATCGGCCACCTTATCGATAATTGTGTACTGCTTACCGAAAATGTCCTTCACATACTCATCTGCTTTAGGATCAAGATTGATGCAATAGGCATAAATGCCTTTTTGATCCAGTTCGGCCACTGCCTTGCGCGCATCTTCGATCAGGATGCGACCGTCCTTGCTGTCGATATCGGCAGGCTCTCCGTCTGTCAGTATCAGCATCAGCTTTTTGTCGGCCTGCTGCTGCTCCAAATAGTGAGAGGCGTGTCGCATCGCCGCGCCCATCCGCGTTGAATAGCTCGCCTCCATTGCCGCCAGACGCCCCTTGACTTCATCATCCCATTTTTCGCTAAAACCCTTAATGTGCATGAAGCGCACATCGTGACGCGTATTGGAATGAAATCCCGAGATGGAGAACGGATCTCCGAGCTTTTCGATCGCCCAGGCCAGCAAAGACACCGCCTCCTGACTCAGCTCCAGTATCGTCTGGTTACTGCCCGCCGCCTTTTCGTTAAGCGATTCGGACAAATCCAGCAACACGGTCACCGCGATATTACGCCCGCTCGTCTTATGACTCATGTTAATGCGTAGATCGGGCGATGAGCCTCCCTTGTAATCGATTAACGAGCGCAACGCCACATCCAGATCCAGCTCGCTGCCCTCTTCCTGATAACGGATGCGCACCTTGTCCTGCGGCTTCAACAGATCAAGCATCTTCTTCAATTGCTTAGCGAGTGCGGCATGTTTTTCCAGCAGACGATCAATATCGCCCGGATTACCTTTCGGATGCAGACTTTCATACAGGCTGACCCAGTCCGGACGATAGCTTTGACTATTGTAATCCCACTCCGGGTAATGCCGTGGCGGCAGGTTTTTGACTTCTTCACCCGCCGGTTTTTGGCGATGCTCGTCGAACATTTCTTCGTCGTCGCTCTGCTCGTAAAAGAGCCACAAGTGACGATTGTCATCACGATAATCAACTTCAGTATCTTTGAAATGCGTCTTAGGCAACTGATCCGTCTGGCGGCGAGTTTTTGCCACAAAGGAAATCGCCAGATCAGCCATCTCTTGTGTACTCGCATCGCCCTGCCGCATCAGATCGTGGAATTTATTAGCAAATTCAATGATCTGCACGTTTTTGTAGGCGTGCTCCGGGTCAAGCAAGGCACGCGATAACATGGCCAAGCGATGACGCACGCCTGATTCTTTTTCAAGATCAATGGCATCTTCCAGCGGCGCGGGATGCAACGCCAAATAGAGGCGTCGCAAGCCTGGATATTGCTTCATCGCCAGATATTCAACCCGACTATCTTCCAGAAACTCGACAGCCATGCGCTGAAACGGACTTAGGTTATCCGCGAAAATGG
Organism: Nitrosomonadales bacterium; assembly: GCA_037137715.1. Taxonomy (GTDB): domain Bacteria; phylum Pseudomonadota; class Gammaproteobacteria; order Burkholderiales; family Gallionellaceae; genus Gallionella. The sequence continues at coordinate 77,252 of JBAXJT010000003.1, read as the reverse complement.
CCGTACTCCAGCGCCGGTGAGCCACGATGTGCGATAAAACGGCGCGATACCGGTCAATTCCCGAAACGCCACGCTCATCGTTATAGACATCAGGCAGGCGTATCCCTAACTTGTCGTAGTACGGAATCGGCTGACGCATTTCATCGAACATATTGGAATAAGGAATCAGCAGGTCTTCATCCTGCCACAAGCCGCGCAAGTACAGATCCAGGCGACGCTCATTATCTACCAGCAACGTACCATGCCGCTCACGCTGCAAAACAGCGAGACTGTCCGCCGATTGCAAACTGAAATAATCACACTGGCGTTCAGGATGGTCATTATAGAATCGCACCCCGTAATCAACCCAGTTTTTCAGTCCCGACAAGGAAAGCTGATTGAGTAACACCGGAATTTGCTTGAAAAAATCAGGTAACCCCGGACTTGGGAACGTCTGATGAATGCCGTGAATAGAGCCTGTCGTGCGCTCCATAAAGTCCAGCACCAAATGCAGATAGTCGGCTATCTGTTCGGGTGAATGCAGTCGACGTGCGGCCGACGGCAAAGATTGCAGGAACGGCGTAATCGCTTTGCCGTTAGGCGACTTGTACATGCGGCGGATGCATTCGACAATCGCTGGCAACGCCGCCTCGCCTAGTGACTTGGTGATACTCGGCCATTCTTCCAGAAAAATAAGAATAGGTTCTGCGCCACGGCCCATTTTGCCAAGGAAACGGGCGTATGCAACGTACGCTTCGACGCCTTCTCTGGAAAGTATCTTTAACGCCTCAAGCATGCAATCAGGAAACACCTCTGCCACGCGTGGAAAGCCGCAGTCGAGTTGCTGCCAATAAACTTCCAATTCCTCTGGTATGGTTTTCATGATCATTCAACTGAGATAATTCGTTAGAACCAAAACGCCGATGCAGGAGCCACCAATGGGCGCGCTCCTACAAATTCCCATTATGCAAATACCGCGTCGATCGCGTGATCCAGCGTATCGCGGATATCGGCATCGTCCGTAATGGGACGCACTAACGCCATACGACAAGCGGCTTTTGGATCGACGCCACCCTTGATCAAGGTGGCGGCATACACCAGCAAACGGGTTGAAATACCTTCATCCAGACCATGTCCCTTCAGATTACGGGCTGTCGTACCGATTTTCACCAGTTTGGCCGCGATTTCTTTGTTCATGCCAGTTTCTTTGGCAAGAATGTCGGTCTCAACGGATGCCGCAGGATAGTCAAATTCAAAAGCCGTAAAGCGCTGTTTGGTCGATTGCTTCAAATCCTTCAGCAGACTTTGGTAGCCAGGATTATACGAAATGACCAGCTGAAAATCTGGATGTGCCTGAATGAGCTCACCTTTTTTGTCCAGCGGCAAGGTGCGGCGATGGTCGGTCAACGGGTGTATGACCACCGTTGTATCCTGACGCGCTTCGACGATTTCATCGAGGTAGCAAATCGCGCCGATGCGCGCCGCTGTCGTCAGCGGGCCATCCAGCCAGCGTGTGCCATTCGCATCCAACAGATATCGGCCGACCAGATCGCTGGCGGTCATATCTTCGTTGCAGGCAACGGTAATGAGCGGCTTGTTGAGTTTCCAAGCCATGTATTCGATAAAGCGAGATTTTCCGCAACCGGTTGGGCCTTTGACCATTACCGGCAAGCGTGCTGCATAAGCTGCTTCGTACAATTCGACTTCGTCGCCTTGTGCTTGATAAAACGGCTCTTCGTGAACCTTGTATTGATCTATATTTGTCATATCGTTCCCCAATACTTACCCCGCATCCGCGTGGTCTAAATGGTTTTTGATTTTGGAAAAAAACGCCCCCATCGAGTGGGGGCGCGTTTTCACAACTTGAACACAAGCAATACTTACTTGTGTACGCCCAACCTGTCGCGCCATCCTGGGAAAATCTTGTCGGCATCTTTCGGGAAAGATTCGAATGCGCGAGCAAATTCTTTGTGCTCTTTCGCGAATTCGATTGGGTCTGCACCCGATTTCCAGCACTCGTACGATTGACGCAAGGAAATCGCGCCAGCTGCAGGAGAGTCGATGTGACCGTAAGATCCGCCACCAGACGTATTGATCACGTTACCGTGACCCAGATTTTCGAAGAAACCTGGCAGACGCAACGCGTTCATACCGCCGGAGATGATCGGAGTCGTAGGCTTCATGCCGTGCCATTCTTGATGGTAGTAAGGACCCGTCGCTGAATCACGTTCGATCATGTAAGCGATACCGCGATCGTCTGCGCCGCCTTCCATTTTACCGAAGCCCATCGTACCTACGTGGATACCAGAAGCACCTTGCAGACGAGACATCTTAGCCAGCACGAACGCTGTGTAACCGCGAACTGATGAAGGCGAAGTGATCGCACCGTGACCTGCGCGGTGGTAATGCAGGTATTGGCCTGGGTATTGACGACGTGCAGTCGTGATCATCCCTGGACCGCCAACATAACCGTCAACCAGGAAGGCAACTTTGTTTGCATCCGGGCCAAACGTTTCCAGCGCGAAATCAGCACGAGCCAGCATTTCGTAGTGATCGTCAGCAGTGATGTTCAATGAGAACAACTTAGCATCGCCTGTTTCATCCATCGCGCGCTTCATTGAATCATAAACCAGTGGCAATACTTTCTTCAAAGGACAGAAAACTTGATTACCTTGTGGCTCGTCGTTCTTGATGAAATCGCCGCCCAACCAGAACTGGTAAGCTGCTTTAGCAAATGGCTCAGGACGCAGACCCAGCTTAGGCTTGATGATCGTACCGGAGATGTAACCACCGTTAACGCGTGGACGACCCAGGATATCCCACATATCGGTGATGTCTTTTGCCGGACCGTCAAACAGACGCAGCATAGACCATGGCACGTAGAAATCTTGCATTTGCAATTGTTTAACGTCGCCCATACCTTGGTTGTTACCTACCACCAAAGTCAAGAAGGAAACGATCATCGCACGACCGTCGATCACGTTGCGATCGAACAGATCATTCGGGTAAGCCACCTTCATGATGCCTTTTGCTTCGTCGATGAAGTAAACCAGCGCGTCTACGCCCTTGGTGAAATCATCGGTAGTACTAACTTCTACGTTGGTGCCGGTTGAAGATTCTGCAGCAATGTGCGCAGCAACTTCCAGATAGCCGTAACCTGACATAGGTTGCATGTGATAGGCGACCAGAATATGTTTGTCACCCTTGATCAGATCTGCTTCATTCAAAGTCAGGTCTGCATAACGATTTGATTGATCCATTGTTTACCTCTCCTATGTGTTAACGATAAATTCACTAACTACCAAACGAACAACAACGTGTAACAGGTCGCTACTATAGAGCGGCAGCTCCATAAGCGATAGTCAATTATTTTTATTGAAACCATAAGACATGCTTATGGTTATGTATAATCGAGCAATCCCGATACCGCTAAACTCACCGCTATGCTCCACTTCACACTACGTCAGTTACAAGTATTTGAGAAAGTGGCTAGCCATTTAAACTACTCGCGTGCGGCCGAAGAACTATACCTCTCTCAACCTGCGGTGTCCATGCAAATTAAACAACTTGAGGGACATATCGGTCTGCCGCTATTTGAACAAATGGGCAAGAAAGTTTATCTCACGGCAGCCGGCAATGAATTGTTCCATTACGCAAGGAATATCGCTCAGCAACTGACCGAAATGGAACTTGTTTTCGACGAAATGAAAGGCATGGGTCGCGGCAAACTCACTTTGTCTGTCGTCAATACGGCCAACTATTTCACTCCGCAATTGCTGGCAAAATTCTGCCAGCGGCACCCGACCATCAACATGATCCTTCAGGTCGCAAATCGCGATGCAGTGCTAAAACAACTGTCCGACAACAGCACGGATCTTGCCATCATGGGCCAGCCACCTGAAGGCCTTGATATCACCGCAGAACTGTTTATGGACAACCCACTTGTGGTTATTGCCAGTCCATCCCACCCGCTATCAACCTCAAGTCGCATCAAATTTTCTCAACTCGCGAAGGAGACATTCCTATCTCGTGAAAAAGGCTCCGGTACCCGCAGTGCGATGGAACGTGTTTTCGCAAAACACGGCGTGCAGCCGCGCATTAGCATGGAAATGGAGACCAATGAAGCCATCAAGCAGGCCGTGCAGGCCGGCATGGGACTGGGTATTTTATCATTGCACAGCATAGAACTTGAACTTGAGACACACCGGCTAGTGGTACTTGATGTAGAGCACTTTCCACTGCTGCGTCACTGGTTTATCGCTCATCGCAGCAATAAACGTTTAACCAGCGCTGCGTTAGCTTTTAAGGAATTTCTGTTAACTGAAGTATGAGTAATTTTTGACCTTCAATAAAAAAGCGACCCCTGAGGGTCGCATTTTTATGCTCAGAAGCTCAACAATTACTTGATGATCGCGTTCAATTCGCCCTTAGCATAGCGGGTAGCCATGGCTTCGAGTGAGATGGGCTTGATCTTGCCAGCCATGCCTGCGCAACCGAAAGCTTCGTAACGCAGCTTGCAGATGTCTCTCATTGCGACGGTGGTTGCAGCCAGGAACTTGCGAGGATCGAAGTCTTTGGTGTTTTGCGCCAGATAGCGACGGGTAGCACCAGTTGATGCCATACGCAGATCGGTATCGATATTAACTTTACGAACGCCGTTCTTGATACCTTCAACGATTTCTTCAACTGGAACGCCATAGGTTTCGCCCATCGTGCCGCCGAATTCGTTGATGATCTTCAACCATTCTTGAGGCACGGAAGACGAACCGTGCATAACCAGATGGGTGTTAGGCAGACGTGCGTGGATTTCCTTGATGCGGTCGATACGCAAAACAGCGCCGGTAGGAGGGCGGGTGAACTTGTACGCGCCGTGTGAAGTGCCGATGGCGATAGCCAGTGCATCCACGCCAGTTTGACGTACGAATTCAGCCGCTTCTTCTGGATCTGTCAGCAATTGGTCGTGGCTCAAAACGCCTTCAGCGCCGTGACCATCTTCTTTTTCGCCTTCGCCAGATTCCAAAGAACCTAGGCAACCCAACTCGCCCTCAACTGAAACGCCCACTGCGTGTGACATTTCAGCCACGCGACGGGAGATATTTACGTTGTATTCGAATGAAGAAGGTGTCTTGCCGTCAGCCAGCAAAGAACCGTCCATCATGACGCTGGAGAAACCGGAACGAATCGCATTGATACAAACGCCTTCTGAAGCGCCGTGATCCTGATGCATAACGACAGGGATATGCGGATACATTTCTACAGCCGCTTCGATCAAGTGACGCAGGAACGGTTCGCCTGCATACTTACGTGCACCGGCAGAACCCTGCATGATGACCGGGCTGTTGGTTGCATCAGCCGCTTCCATGATTGCCTTAACCTGTTCCAGGTTGTTGACGTTGAAAGCTGGCAAACCGTAGCTGTGTTCTGCTGCGTGATCGAGAAGTTGACGCAATGATACTAATGCCATTTTTATCTCCTGATTATTTAGATTACAAACTTGAATCTGTGAAAGATTACTTATTTAAAGACTATTTTTGCGATGATCGCCAATGCGCACAATCTTCAGTGTATTGGTGTGGCCTGATTGGCCGACCGCTTCACCGAGTGTCACCACGATCAGATCACCATCCTGTACGCAACCCATCTCAACGAGCTTTTGCTCTGCATCAATCAGTTCCTGAGCCGTATTTTTGACATCACGACTAGGGAACAAGACCGGATGCACCCCGCTGAACAAGGTAACCTTAGTCAACGTAGCTTGAACAGGTGTCAATGCAAAGATAGGCACGCCGGCATTGACACGCGACATCCACAATGCGGTTGAACCCGATTGCGTCAGCGCAACAATGGCTTTTACCTTGAAGTGAGACGCGGCAAACAGCGCCGACATCGCAATCGATTGGTCGATGCGGGTAAATTTATGCGCGACGGCACGTTGATCAATTGAATGGTCATCAACTTGCTGCTCTGCATTCAAACAAATCCGCGACATCGCTTCGATGGTTTCAACTGGATAATCACCCACAGCCGTTTCAGCAGACAACATCACCGCATCGGTGCCATCCAATACCGCATTCGCCACATCTGATACTTCGGCACGAGTCGGGATCGGGTTGGTGATCATTGATTCCATCATCTGCGTGGCCGTAATGACCAGGCGATTCTTCGCGCGAGCCATTTTGATCATGCGCTTTTGCAAACCCGGTACGGCTGCATCGCCCACTTCCACGCTCAAATCGCCGCGTGCGACCATGATGGCATCGGATGCTTCGATGATATCAGCCAGTGCCGGAATCGCTTCCGCACGTTCGATCTTGGCCATCAACAGACTTTGTCCGCCCGCCTCATGCATCAACTTGCGTGCAAAACGCATATCTTCACCACTGCGAGGGAAGGAGATCGCCAGATAGTCAGCTTTGATCAGCGCTGCTGTCTTGATATCTTCCATATCCTTCTCGGTGAGTGCAGGTGCCGTTAAGCCCCCGCCCTTGCGGTTGATACCTTTGTTATTCGACAACACACCACCGCGCACAACCTTGCAGATGACCTTGGAGCCCTGAACTTCAACCACATCAAATTCCAGCATGCCGTCATTGAGCAACAAGACTGAACCTGGACTGACGTCATCCGGTAATTCCTTGTAGTCGAGACCGACGCACTGCTGATTACCCAGCCCCTCGAGTTCGGCATCGAGAATAAACTTATCGCCTTTTTCCAGCACGATTTTGTCATTTTCAAATTTACCGACACGAATTTTCGGGCCTTGTAGATCAGCCAGAATACCCACGGTACGGCCAACGGCGGTTGCCGCAGCGCGCACAACTTCTGCACGCTTGACATGATCCGCAGCTGAACCGTGCGAGAAATTCATCCGAACCAGATCAACTCCGGCACGGATCATGTCCTCAAGGACTTTTTGACTACTGGAGGCGGGCCCCAGTGTTGCAACTATTTTGGTTCTACGCAGCATGTGAGTCCTAATTTATTATTTTTTGGCACGTTCTTCAAGAATTGCGACCGCAGGCAATGTTTTGCCTTCGAGGAATTCAAGGAATGCACCGCCTGCTGTTGAGATGTAAGACACTTTATCAAAAATGTCGTACTTCTGAATGGCTGCAATCGTGTCGCCACCACCAGCCAGGGTAAATGCCTTGGTGTTTGCTATCGCCATTGCAATTGCCTTAGTGCCTTCTCCAAACTGATCGTATTCGAACACGCCAACAGGGCCGTTCCAAACAACCGTACCAGCGTTCATGATGATGTCGCAGATTTCTTGTGCCGATTTAGGGCCGATATCAAAAATCATTTCGTCATCAGCCACATCGTTTGCTGACTTCAGAATAGCCGGGGTATTTTCATTGCCAGGCAGGAAAGGTGCAGCTGTTCCGACCACAACGTCCGTCGCGATAGGGATGATAGCGCCTCTTTGTTTCATTTTTTCGATCAGTGCTTGTGCTGTTGGAACCAGATCGTTCTCGCACAAGGACTTACCTACTGGATGGCCGGTTGCTTTCAAGAAGGTGTTGGCAATCCCACCGCCAACCACCAATTGTTCGCATTTTTCAGACAAGGATTCCAGCACTGTCAGCTTGGTCGAAACTTTAGAACCGCCAACGATCGCCACCATCGGACGTGCAGGGGAGAGCAATGCTTTGGTCAAGGCTTCCAGTTCTTCAGTCAGCAAAATTCCGGCAGCGGCAACGGGTGCAAACTTCGCAACGCCGTGCGTCGACGCTTCAGCGCGGTGAGCCGTACCGAATGCATCCATCACGAACACATCGCACAATGCAGCATATTTCTGTGCCAATTCATCGGTGCTTTTCTTCTCGCCCTTGTTGAAGCGGCAGTTTTCCAGCAAGACTAGTTCGCCTTCAGCCACGTCAAAACCACCGTTGGTCCAGTCGCGGATCAATCGTACTGGCTTACCCAGCTTGTCAGCAATACAATCAGCAACAGGCTTAAGAGAATTTTCTTCTGAATATTCGCCCTCAGTTGGACGTCCCAGATGGGAAGTAACCATCACGCGCGCGCCCGCTTTAATAGCGGCATTGATGGTCGACATGGAAGCACTAATGCGTGCGTCGGATGTTACTTTGCCGTCTTTGACAGGCACATTGAGATCGGAGCGGATCAGGACGCGTTTGCCCTTAAGATCCAGATCAGTCATTTTAATTACGGACATTTTTTTCCCTTTGAATAGAACTATAAAGGCAAAAGGGCCAGCACCCGGCCAGCCCTTTGTCAAACGTATTACTTAAGCGATGTGACGAACCATACGCATCAAGTTGCAAGTGTAACCATACTCATTGTCGTACCAGGCAACCACCTTAACGAAGGTAGGATCCAGTGCAATACCGGCTTCAGCATCGAACACGGACGGGCAGGTATAGCCACGGAAATCAGTGGAAACCACTTTTTCTGTGGTGAAACCCAACACGCCCTTCAATGGACCGCTTTCAGATGCAGCCTTCATCGCAGCAACGATCTCAGCGTAAGTAGCTGGATTGTTCAGTTCAACCGTCAAGTCAACAACAGACACGTCAGAAGTTGGTACGCGGAAAGCCATACCCGTCAACTTGCCCTTCAGCTCAGGCAATACAACGCCCACCGCCTTGGCAGCGCCTGTTGATGAAGGAATGATGTTTTCCAGAATACCGCGACCGCCGCGCCAGTCTTTGTTAGACGGACCGTCAACTGTCTTTTGAGTAGCCGTAGCCGCATGCACCGTTGTCATCAGACCACGCTTGATACCGAACGTGTCGTTCAGTACTTTAGCAACCGGTGCCAATGCGTTGGTTGTGCAAGAAGCTGCTGATACAATCGCTTCACCGTTGTACTTGTCGTGGTTTACGCCATAAACAAACATCGGTGAGGTGTCTTTGCAAGGAGCCGACATAACCACTTTTTTCGCGCCAGCTTGAATATGCTTCTGGCAGGTTTCCTGGTCGAGGAAGAAGCCGGTACATTCGATAACGATGTCCACGCCTGCTTCATTCCACTTCAAGTTTGCAGGATCACGTTCAGCTGTCAGACGAATTTCTTTGCCATTCACAACCAGATTGCTACCGCTCACTGCTACATCGCCATTGAAACGGCCATGCACAGAGTCATACTTCAACATGTATGCCAGGTAGTCAGGCTCCAGCAAATCGTTAATTGCGACAACTTCGATTTCAGGAAAATCTTTGGTTGCTGCGCGAAATACCATACGACCAATACGACCGAACCCATTAATGCCAACTTTAATTGCCATGTTTTTATCTCCCGTTTTAGTTATAAAATTTTGTCGCCGCTTCAGGCTCTCAGTACGCCTTTTACAGTCTTTAGTTTCGACGCTGCTCTCGCAGCGCCTCACAGAAACATCGTTAAGTTATAGAACGCCCTTAACGGTCTTAACGACGTTTTAGTTTCGGCATTGCTTAGCGCAATGCCTCACAGAAACGCAGTTTCGCTCTGTTTATGCTAAAACTTTTTTAACTGTCGATACTACGTTTTCAACAGTAAAGCCGAAGTGCTTAAACAATTCAGGTGCAGGAGCGGATTCGCCGAAGCAATCCATACCGACTACTGCGCCTTCCAGACCAACATATTTGTACCAACCGCCGGTAACGCCCGCTTCAACAGCAACGCGATTCACGCCACGTGGCAACACGCTGTCTTTGTAAGCTTGATCTTGCTTATCAAACACATTGGTTGACGGCATGGATACAACGCGGACATTGATGCCGTCAGCAGCCAAAGCCGCTTGTGCCTTGATCGCCAAATCAACTTCAGAACCTGTCGCGATGATCACAGCAACCGGCTTGCCACCTGCGGCTTCAGACAGAATGTAAGCACCCTTACGGATGTTTGCGATCTGTGCTGCATCACGCTTTTGGAATTGCAAGTTTTGACGACTGAAAATCAAACTGGATGGACCGTCGTTGCGTTCTACTGCAGCAACCCAACACACGATCGATTCAACCGTGTCACAAGGACGCCATGTTTCCATGTTAGGAATATGACGCAGCGTGGCAGTTTGTTCAACAGGCTGGTGAGTCGGACCGTCTTCGCCCAGACCGATTGAGTCATGGGTGTAAACAAAAATCACACGTTGCTTCATCAATGCAGCCATGCGCAAGGCATTACGTGCATATTCCGAGAACATCAGGAAGGTACCGCCGAATGGCAGCAAACCGCCATGCAATGCCATACCGTTCATGATGTGCGACATACCGAATTCACGCACGCCGTAGCTGATGTAGTTACCAGTTGACTTGCCGTGTACATGCTTGCAGCCGGCCCAGTTGGTCAGGTTAGACCCTGTCAAATCGGCTGAACCGCCCAGGAACTCAGGCAATGCCGGTGCCAAGGCATTGATCGCATTTTGTGACGCTTTGCGAGTTGCAATGGTTTCAGCTTTTGCATCGGTCGCGGCGATTGCTGCTGCTGCATGTGCGGCCCAACCTGATGGCAATTCGCTCTTGGTACGACGCGTAAATTCTGCAGCTTCAGCAGGGAACTTAGCTGCATATTCAGCAAAGTTGTTGTTCCACAACTGTTCCAGACCTGCACCCTTGGTACGCGCATCCCATGCTTCATACACGTGCTGCGGGATTTCAAACGGTGCATAAGGCCAGTTGATGTGCGCGCGGGTAGCGGCCACTTCTGCATCGCCCAGTGCTGCGCCGTGAACGTCATGCGTGCCTTCCTTGTTAGGAGAGCCTGCACCGATGACGGTCTTGCAGCAAATCAGGGTAGGCTTGTCGGTAACGGCTTTCGCTGCTTCGATCGCTGCGTTAATCGCTTCAGGAACGTGTCCCTCAACATTCGCAACGACATGCCAGCCGTATGCTTCAAAGCGTTTTGCGGTGTCATCAGTGAACCAGCCGTTAGTATGGCCGTCGATGGAGATTTCGTTGTCATCCCAGAATGCAGTCAGCTTGCCCAGACCCCAAGTACCGGCCAGTGCGCACGCTTCATGTGAGATACCTTCCATCATGCAACCATCGCCCATGAATACATAGGTGCGGTGATCAACGATTTCATGGCCAGGCTTATTGAATTCTGCCGCCAGCAATTTTTCAGCCATCGCCATACCGACAGCGTTGGTGATACCTTGACCTAACGGGCCGCCTGTCGTTTCCACGCCAGCGGTATAACCGTATTCAGGATGACCCGGGGTCTTGGAATGCATTTGACGGAAGCGTTTGAGTTCATCAATCGGCAAGTCGTAACCTGACAGATGCAATAATGCGTAAACCAGCATCGAACCATGACCATTGGACATCATGAAACGATCGCGACCTGGCCACTTAGGATTGGCCGGATTGTGACGCAAATGGTGATTCCACAGCACATCAGCGATTTCTGCCATGCCCATTGGTGCACCCGGATGACCGGAATTTGCTTTTTGAACTGCATCAACGGCCAACATACGAATTGCGCCGGTAATATCATTATATTTTGGTGGGGTAATGCTGCGATCTGCTGTCATGTACTAACTCCTCCGAAACATCCCAAAGGGATGGGTTTATGTTTAACGCCTAATATTTATAATGAGAATGAATTTTTTTAATGTCGGAATTATGCCGCACACCCCGCAATACATCAACCAACTTGCCAACTTAATACACCTACTTCTGCAGATAAACCGCTCAAACGCGTAAAAAACTCACCTACGATTCACTTTCACCGCTCTTTTTGCTGACTTTTATACCCAACTGTTTCAGTTTGCGATGCAAATGCGTACGCTCCACGCCGATTTTCTCAGCAACGCGCGACACGTTACCCGCTTCCATTTGCAGATGATAGTCAAAATAGATCGCGTCGAAATGCTCGCGCGCTTCGCGCAGCGGTAAATCAAGCGGCAAGGCGAACTGTTTGCTAGTGCCACCGATGCCTACCGTAAACTTTTGCGGCGCCTCAGTTACCGCCATCGCAACAGGCGGCTTAGGCGCGCCCTCCTTGATCGCCTTTGCCACCGTGTTCAGCAATTTTTGCATCGAAATCGGCTTTTCAAGAAAATCCACAGCACCTATGCGCGTCGCATCAACAGCGGTCTCTATCGTACCGTGACCCGACATCATCACAACCGGCATCGTCAGCAAATCCTGCTCGACCCACTCTTTTAAGAGCGTCACGCCATCCATGTCCGGCATCCAAATGTCCAGCAACACCAGATCAGGTTCGTGCTCATAACGATATGCCCGCGCCTGCTCTGCATTTTCGGCCAGATGGATCTGATACCCCTCGTCAAATAGAATTTCCGCCAGCAATTCACGGATGCCGACCTCATCGTCTACAACCAGAATCTGTTTGCTCATACTAGTACCTCCTGTGTCAGCGGCAGACTGATACTCACGCACGCGCCGCCGGTTGCATTGTTTTCGACGCGTATCCTGCCGCCGTGCTCTTCAATGATTTTTTTGACGATCGCCAAACCAAGCCCGGTTCCCTTGGTTTTGGTCGTCATATAAGGCTCAAACACCCGCGAGAGCGCGTTCTCAGAAAAACCCGTGCCGTTGTCCAGCACGCGCAAGTGAATTTCACCCTGCATGACCTGACTGCTCAAGATGATAGTCGGCTGCTCGACGCCGCTCAGCGCATCTTGCGCGTTTTGCAACAGGTTGTGCAATACCTGACGCAAACGCGTGGCGTCACCACTGACCTCAGCACGCGCCTCGCTCAAATCCAGCGAAATCGGCACCGCATTCGCCTCATACAATCCCAGCACCTCTTTAATCAGTTTGTGCACATCCAAAAGAGATAATTTCAGCACCGGGCCACGCGCGTAATCTGCAAAATCAGTCACCATGTTTTTCATCGCGCCCACCTGACTGACGATGGTTTGGGTCGCGCGCTGCAACAATTTCGCATCCGCCTCGTCCAGCTTGCTGCTTAATTTGTATTGCAAGCGCTCCGCCGACAACTGAATCGGCGTGAGCGGATTCTTAATCTCATGGGCCAGTCGCCGCGCCACCTCGCCCCATGCTGCCTGACGCTCCGTTTGCAATAGATGACTGATGTCGTCAAATACCACCACGTAACCCGCATCCGAGCCCTGCGGCAAACTGGTACCGCGCATCAACAAAATTTGCGTGCCATTACGGCTCAAGCGCTCAATCTGACACTGCCACTCGCCATTTTTCGCGAAACCATCAGTGATCGCCTGACAAAACGAAGTCAACAAATTGTGTTTTTCCGCGATCTGCTGCAAAGGCATGCGCTGCAACTCCTGCAAGGGCGCACCTAAAATCTGTGCCGCGCTGGTATTCACCGAACGTAGCCGAAATTCGTCGTCGAGCGCCAGGACACCGGAGGACAAATGGGTCAGCACGCTTTCCAGATAGCCTTTAGCACTTTCAACCTCGCGTTGCTGCTGCTCGCTCGCTCGCCTCGCATCGGCCAGTTGTCGCGTCATCTGATTGAACAGTCCCGTTAACGCACCCAATTCGTCGCTACTTTGTATCGGATGCTGACCGGTAAAGTCTCCCTGCGCGACCGCGCGCGTCCCCACGGCCAGCGCTTCAAGGGAGGAACCGATACGCTCGCTGATGAAAAAAGCCGCAGAAATCGCGGTTAGCAACACCACCAGCAAAGCCAGCGTCAGCGTGATGCCATACAGCCGTTTCAACCCCAGCCGCGACAGCGTCAACTCCTGATAGTCGCGATAGACCGCCTGTACCGTTTCCGCATCGGCGGCGATTTGCGCGGGCACAGCCTGGTTAAATTGCAGCACGTAGCTGGCCTTCGAATAGCGATTGACGCTGATCAACGCCAGCACCCTCAGACTCAACGCCCGGTTAGGCGTCGCCTCAATCGCCGAATACAGGCCTTTGTCCCGCACCTGCCGCATCAACTTCTCGCTGGGAATATCCGGCAACAAGGCACTGTCGCTGGCAGAAAATGCGATCATTTTATCTTCCGCACCGAACAAGGCCGCCTCTTGAGCCACGCCCTCATCGATCAACTGATCGAGCGTATTTTTAAACTGAGCGGGATTTTTTTCAGTCAGCAGCAAGGCGATAAACTGCGTTTTCTGGGTCAACTCCTTCAGACTGTTATCGAGCCCGCTGCGCCCCAAATTCAAGCCGCCCTCCAGCGCTTTTTCCACGCGCACGTCGAACCAGGACTCGATACTTTTGGATAAAAAATTTACCGAAACGGCATACACCAGCACACCCGGCAGCACCGCAATCAGGGTAAAAAACAACACCAGCCGCAAGGTGAGTTTCGCGCCGAAAATCTTGTTCTTCAGCTTCACGCGCAAGCGCCAGACCTGATAGACCACCAGCCCCAACAATCCGGCGGCCAGCAACCCCATCAATCCGAGCAAACCATAATAGTTGATCGAAAACACGTCCGTGTTCACGCTGCTGCTTGAGAGCAGATACAACAAGCCGGCACCTGCCACAACACTCAGTATGATCAGGTATTTCACTGCGACTCCGTCTTTCCGCGCAGCGCGGCATCCTGAGGACGAATCAGCCAGCGATACCAGCCCGAATCAAAATCCCAGTCGCGGCTCGTCAGCACATTGACCTGCATCAATTTCGGCAATTGCTTGGTATCCAGACGCAACCGTACCGAGGCGATGTAGTTGCCGTCCTTTTTCATCACGTCGATTGGAATATAGCCCGAGTTTTGCCGCGCAAGTATTCTCATCATGTCTTCCAGACTGGCAAAATTCTGGAACAGGGAACCGCGGGAAATACGATACTGGCGGGTCAATACGTTGTAGGACAATTTGACCGAATGCTCGTTTTGATAAACCTGCTCATCGAGCCAATACCAGCGTGAACGCGTGAGGGTAAATTCACCGACAAAATACAGCGGCACGCCGAGCGACAGGGCCTGCTGCACCACATTATTGAGGTTGACATTGAAATCGGCTGACAGCTGATAACCGTCTTCAGAGGCGTGAATTTCCGCCTTGTTCACTTCGATGCCGTCCGCCCTCACCGCTGCAGCGTATAGCCACACCGGCAAAGTCAGCAGCAGCAGCAGGACTTTAAGCAGTTTTGTGCAACAAGGCATAGAAAAACCCGTCGTGCTCATCATCTGGCAGCAACATCCCGCCCGGTAATCCGGTCTCGCGCTGTTGTGCCGCCGGTGTGTGCGTCAGGAATTTGTCCACCACCTGCTGATTTTCCTGTTTGAACACCGAGCAGGTCGCATAGAGCATCAAACCATCCGGCGCCAGCAGCGGCCACAAGGCAGTCAGTATTTCAAACTGTTGTTCGGCAAACGAGGCAATGTCCTTTTTCCGGCGCAGCCATTTGATGTCCGGATGGCGGCGCACCACGCCCGTGGCGGAGCAGGGCACGTCGGCTAAAATACGATCGAACGGCCGGCCATCCCACCAGTCGGAGGGGTTGGCGGCATCCCCTGTCAACAGCGCCGCATTCAGCGTCAGTCGCTGCAAATTTTCGCTGACCCGCGACAATCGCGCGGCATCCTTGTCCAGCGCGAGCAACTCAACGTCCGCGCGCTCCAGAATATGCGCGGTCTTGCCGCCAGGCGCGGCACAGGCATCGAGCACGCGCATCCCCGCTGTCGCATCCAGCAGGCGTGCCGCATACTGCGCACCGGCATCCTGCACCGACACCAGCCCGTCAAAAAAGCCGGGCAATTTATCGACCGACACAGGTTTCTCCAGCTGCAACGCCTCATTACCGATCAAGCGGGCGGGGATGTCTTGTGCTGCCAGTTGCGCCAGATACTCCGAGGTACTGCCGCGCCGCGCATTCACTCGCAGCGTCATCGGTGGATGCCCGTTGCCCGCGATTAAGATCGCCTCAGCTGCCGCCCCGTACTGGGAGCGCAGCTCGTCTATCCACCATTGCGGATGACTGTAGCGGCCTTCGTCTTTGAGCGCGGATTGCGTGAGCAAATCCGCCTGATTGCGCAGAAAATTGCGCAAGATCGCGTTAACCAGCCCGCGAATTTTAGGATTCAGGATATCTGCCGAACGCACCGCATGATCCACCACCGCATGCTGAGCAGCACGACTGTATTGCAGCTGATACAACGCCACCAGCAGCAAATACGAGATGCGATGATCGGTCATGTGCTTATGCAAGAGCAGTTCGAGTATCGCGTTGAGCTGACCGTAAAAACGCAGCGTGCCGTAACTTAAATCCTGCAAGGCGGCGCGCTGAGCCGGCGTCCATACCGATTTTCTGCGCAGTGACTCATCGAGCACCTGATTCAGGTTGCGACCGTCCTCCATGACTTGCTGGACGATCTGAGTAGCTGCGAGTTGAATATTATGCATTTAGTGAACCTGAAAATTATCGCCGGTATGAACCGGCATCGCCTGCAAAAATTGCACAGCGGGTTGCGACTTACCGCCCGGACGTTGCAACATCTGCAACTTTAGCGCCCCCCGTCCACAGGCAACGGTAATTCCCGACTTATCAACAGCCAGAACTTCGCCGGGCTTGCCGGACATGGTGTCGCAAACTTCGGCCTGCCACAGCTTCAACACCACCTCGTTGAATTTGGCCTGGCACACCGGAAACGGATTGTACGCCCGCACGGCCCGTTCAATCTGCACCGCGTCCTGCGTCCAGTCGATTAAAGCCTCGCCTTTGAGCAGTTTGGCCGCATAGCAGGCCGCCTCATTGTCTTGCACCACCGGCGTCAAAGCATTATTACTCAGCAAATTCAGCGCCTCGACTATGCTGGCCGAGCCCAACGCTGCGAGCTTATCGTGCAGGGTCTGAGCATTATCGTGTGCCTCAATCGGGCAGCGGCGGGTGAGCAGCATGTCGCCTGTATCGAGTCCCACATCCATCTGCATGATGGTAATGCCGGTATCAGCATCCCCCGCGAGGATGGCCCGCTGTATGGGTGCCGCACCGCGCCAGCGCGGCAACAGGGACGCGTGTATATTCAGGCAGCCCAGCCGCGGGAGTTCCAGCACCGCTTTGGGCAGGATCAGCCCGTAGGCTGCGACCACCATCACGTCGGCGTCCAGCGCTTTAATGTCAGACTGCGCCTGTTCGTTCTTTAATGATTCCGGCTGTAAAACGGGGATCCCGTGCGCTAATGCGAGCAATTTTACCGGACTTGCGGTCAACTGCATGCCGCGCCCCGAAGGTCTGTCCGGCTGCGTCAGCACGGCTGCGACCTGATGTTCTTTGAGCAACGCCTCGAGTGCGCTTGCCGCAAAATGCGGCGTACCGGCAAAAATTATTTTCACTTAAAATTCCTACATCGCCTCGCGGCGGCGCTTTTTCAGTTTAGCGCGCAAGCGGCTTTGTTTGAGTTGCGACAGATATTCGACGAATACGCGACCTTGCAGGTGATCGACTTCATGCTGGATGCACACCGCCAAAAAACCCTCGACATCCAGCGTAAATGGCTCGCCCTGCTGGTTGAGCGCCCGCACCGAAATCTTATCGGCGCGTCGCACGTTTTCATAAATACCCGGCACCGACAGACAGCCTTCCTCACCTTCCTGCTCGCCTGAACGATGCAAAATTTCCGGATTGATCAACACCAGCAACTCGTCGTGCGTCTCGGACACATCCACAACGATGATCTGTTCGTGCACATTGACCTGGGTTGCGGCAAGACCTACGCCCGGTGCAGCATACATGGTTTCGGCCATATCTTGCACCAGCTTACGGGTGACATCAGTCACCTGCGCAACCTTTTTGGCGATTGTGTGCAGGCGTTCATCGGGGTACTGCAATATTTGTAAGATTGCCATAATGCTTGCTAATTTAATTGACTGGATGCAGAATTTGACGCGCCACGGTGCTCCGTGCGCCTTTGTCACTGATTCTTTCGGGGTTACCCATGCGCAAGATTATATCGCTGATTTGCTTTTTAATGCCTGTTTTGGCATTTGCCGGCCAACCCGATGCCTCTCCACAGATACGCAGCGATGCGCCCGATCAGTACATGATAGTCAAAGGAGACACCCTGTGGGGGATCTCGGGCAAGTTCTTCAAAGATCCCTGGAAATGGCCTTTTATCTGGGGGATGAACAAAGATGCGATCAAGGATCCACACTGGATTTATCCGGGCGCGATGCTCTATCTTGATCGCACCAACGGTACCTTGAGCCTGACGCAAAAATCGGCCGCCATCACAGGTAGCGGAGATACAGTGAAACTCTCCCCGCAAATGCGCGCCGAGGACAGCACACAAAATGCCATCCCCAGCATTCCATCCCGCGTGATTGAACCGTTTTTAAGTCAGCCACTGGTCGTTTCCGACAAACTGCTGAACGATGCGCCGACGCTGATCGGCTTGCCTGAAGAGCGCGTCATTGCAGGTCCGGGGGATGTGGTCTACGTAAAAGGCTTGAGCGCGGATGATGCAAAAAGCTGGCAGATCTACCGCCCGGGGAAAACGTTTATCGATCCTGACACGCGTGAAGTGCTGGGCCATGAAGCCATCCATCTGGGCAATCTCGAGGTCAAAGAGTTTGGCACAACCAGCATCGCTGTTGTCACCGCGGCCAAACAGGAAATCAATCTGGGCGACCGTCTGGTTCCAGCCACTGCGGCCATTGCCAATACCTACCTGCCCCGCGCGCCTGAGACTCAGATCAACGCCCGCGTCATTTCCATCTACGGCGGCGTCACGCAAGCGGGACAGAACACCGTCATCACTCTCAACAAGGGCGAGCGAGACGGCGTGCAAAGCGGCCATGTACTGGCAGTGAGCAGCAAAGGTCGCACAGTACAACGAGAAGGTAAATCGCTGACGCTGCCGGATGAGCGCTTTGGCCTGCTGTTCGTCTTCCGCGTATTCGAAAAAGTCTCCTATGCACTGGTCATGCAGACACGCCTACCGGTACAACTGCTGGACAGCGCACAAACCCCATAGCCATGCCCGACGACACCTCGATCAAGGCTTGGCTGACACTGGGCCTGATTCGAGGACTGGGTGGCGAGGGGGCGCGTCATCTGCTGAGCGAATTTGGCTCTCCTGAAGCCGTCTTATCAGCCCCGCTCGACCGTCTCAAAACCGTGGTCAAACCAAACGTCGCGCAAGCGGTGCGCAACGGGGTGGATGAGGTCGCGCTAAACGCCGCACTCGTCTGGCTAAGTGAAGCGCAAAACCACCTGGTGACCTTAGCGGATAGCGACTATCCCCAAGCCCTCTTTAACATCAACGATCCGCCGCTGCTGCTCTACGTCAAAGGGCGACGGGATTTATTAAACGCAAAGTCACTCGCTATCGTCGGCAGCCGCCACGCCACACCTCAGGGCATCGACAATGCCGAGCAATTCGCCAATTCGTTGAGCGATGCAGGGCTGTGCATCATCAGCGGCATGGCGCACGGCATCGATGCCGCAGCCCACAGAGGTGCGCTGCGCGGAAAAGGCAGCAGCATCGCCGTGGTGGGCACAGGACTCGACAAGGTGTATCCGGCGGCCAACCGGGAGCTGGCGCATAGTCTTGCCAAAGCCGGCGCGCTGATTTCAGAATTTCCGCTCGGCACGCCGCCACTGGCGGGCAACTTCCCCAGACGCAACCGCCTGATCAGCGGCATGAGTATTGGCTGTCTGGTTGTTGAAGCCTCGTTGCAGAGCGGCTCGCTGATCACGGCGCGTCAGGCGATGGAGCAGGGGCGGGATGTCTTTGCGATCCCGGGTTCTATCCATTCGCCGCAAAGCCGGGGCTGCCACAAACTGATCAAACAGGGTGCAAAGTTAGTTGAAACAGCGCAGGACATCCTGGAAGAATTAACCGGTTTGTTCACCCCCACGCAGATTCAGGCAGCCAAACCTGCTGCCGGCTCGCACACCGGTTTGCTGGAACAAATGGGCTTTGATCCGGTCAGCATCGACGGGCTTTGTTTGCGCAGCGGCTTGACGGTTAGCCAGCTATCCGCCATGCTGTTAACGCTTGAACTGGAAGGTTGCATCGCAACGCTTCCCGGCGGTTTGTTCCAACGCATACATTAAAGACTTAAAAATTATGTTCGAAATCCTGATGTACCTGTTTGAAAGCTATATCGACGCGGGCAGCTACCCGGCGCCGGATAAACTGTCGCGCAAACTTTCTGCCGCCGGTTTCGAGGGCGAGGACATCGATGAGGCGCTGAACTGGCTGTCCGCACTCCGCCTGCAAAATTCAGACAGTTATCCTGCCGTTCTGGCGCATAGCGGAATGCGGTTTTTTGCCGAACTTGAATTTGCGCTGATCAGCGCTCAGGCACGCCAGTTCCTGTTGTTTGCCGAACAACAAAAAATGATTACGGCCATCGAACGCGAGATCATCATAGACCGCGCGCTGGCGCTGCAACAAAAAGACTTAGGGCTGGACAAGCTCAAACTGATCATGCTGATCGTGCTGTGGGATCGTCATCATGATTTAAGCCCGCTGCTGGTCGAAGAGTTGCTCGTCCCGATCACTTCCACTCAATTACACTAATAAACACCACGCATGGCAATCAATCTTCTCATCGTCGAATCTCCGGCCAAGGCCAAAACGCTCAAGAAATATCTGGGCAATGATTACGAAGTGCTCGCCTCCTACGGCCACGTCCGGGATCTGGTTCCCAAGACCGGTGCCGTCGATACCGAAAACGGCTTTGCGATGAACTACGAGGTCATCGCGCGCAACAGCAAACACATGGATGCGATTGCCAAGGCGGCAGCGAGCGCTGAGAACATCCTGCTCGCACCCGATCCCGACCGCGAAGGGGAGGCGATTGCCTGGCATATCGCCGAACTGCTCAAAGCCAAGAGGGGATTTAAGGGCAAGAACATGAAGCGCGTGGTGTTCTATGAAATCACGCAATCGGCCGTTCAGGCGGCGGTGGCCCATCCTCGTGAAATTGCCATGCCGCTGGTCAATGCACAGCAGGCGCGGCGCGCACTCGATTATCTGGTGGGCTTTAATCTGTCGCCGCTGTTGTGGCGCAAAATCCGCCCCGGCTTGTCGGCAGGACGCGTGCAAAGTCCCGCGCTGCGCCTGATCGTCGAGCGCGAACTGCAAATCGAAGCTTTCAAAACACAAGAATACTGGTCGGTGCATCTGGACACGCACAAAGATCACCAGCCCTTTTCCGCCCGTCTGATTCAATATCAGGGCAAAAAGCTCGAACAACTGTCGATCGCCAGCCAGTCGGAATACGAGGCGATTTACGCCAAACTGAACGATGCCAAGCTGCCGCCTAAGGTCGTCAAAGTTGAAAAGAAGGCCAAGCAGCGCTATGCCGCCGCGCCCTTCACCACCTCGACCTTGCAACAGGAAGCCGTGCGCAAACTGGGTATGTCAGCCGAACGCACCATGCGCACCGCGCAGTCGCTGTATGAAGGCGTGGATATCGGCGGCCAGACGGTCGGTTTGATTTCCTATATGCGTACCGATTCGGTGACGCTGGCCAAAGAAGCGGTACAAGAAATCCGCGACTATGTTCAGGAGCATTTCTCCAGCGACTATCTGCCCGGCACGCCGCCGACGTACAAGAGCAAGACCAAAAATGCACAGGAGTCGCACGAGGCGATACGCCCGACGTCGATCACCCGCACCCCGGATAGTCTGCGCGACCGGCTGACGGTCGATCAGGCCAGATTGTACGAGATGATCTGGAAACGTACTCTGGCCTGCCAAATGGCACCGGCGCGCTATGACACCGTGAGCGCCGACATTCGCTTAGGCGGCGATGACACGCTGTTCCGCGCTAACGGACAAGTACTTGTTTTTCCTGGATTTATCAGCGTCTACATGGAAGACGTGGACGATGCAGAAGAAGAACAGGGCAGTCGCCTGCCGCCGCTCGCTGAAGGCGACGTCTTATCGGTGGACAAATTGTTCGGCGAACAGCATTTCACTCAGCCGCCGCCGCGCTTTACCGAAGCGAGTCTGGTCAAATCGCTGGAAGAATACGGCATCGGTCGTCCGTCGACCTATGCCACCATTATCTCCACGCTACAAACCCGCGAATACGCCATTCTCGACAAAAAGCGCTTCATGCCCACCGATGTGGGTCGCGTCGTCACGCGCTTTTTGACCGATCACTTCACCCGTTACGTCGATTACAACTTCACCGCCTCGCTCGAAGATGAGCTCGATGAAGTCTCAGATGGCAAACGCGACTGGGTCGGCGTGATGGACGAGTTCTGGAAGGGCTTTTCAGCGCTGATCAAAGAAAAAACCAACATCGAGCGTCCGCAGGAATTGCTCGATGAGGCCTGCCCCGAGTGCGGCAAGCCGCTGGCGAAAAAATTGAGCCGCTACGGCAGCTTCATCAGCTGCACCAACTATCCTGAGTGCAAATACAAACGCAGCGTAGGCGGCGAGACTCAGGAAGAGGTCCGCGTCGAACTGGGTGCACATCCGGAGACGGCGCAAGCCGTGCTGCTGTTGCGCGGCCCTTACGGCCATTATGTGCAGTTAGGCGAAGTCATCGAAGGCGAAAAAGCCAAACCTAAGCGCGTTTCATGGCCCAAGGAAATGGCGGTCGACCAGGCGGATCTGGAAAGCGCCCTGAAACTGCTCTCGCTGCCGAAAGACTTGGGGCTGCATCCTGAAACGAACAAAAAAGTTATCGTCAATATCGGCCGTTTCGGGCCTTATATCGGCCACGACGGCAAGTTCAAATCCATTCCACGCACCGACAGCATCTTCGATGTGACCCTAGACCGTGCAGTCGAGTTGCTCGCGCAAGCCAAGGATGGCAATACCGTGTTGCGCACGCTGGGCGATCATCCGGTCGACAAGACGACGGTTGAGATTTGTAGCGGGCGCTATGGTCCTTACGCGCGTCACGGCAAAATCAATGCGACCTTGCCCAAAGATGTGTCACCGGATGAAATCACGCTGGAGCAGGCGCTCGAATTGATTGCGGCGAAAGCGGCTAAGGGTGACACCAAACCTTCCAGAAAATCGGCGGCAAAACCTAAAGCGGCAGCCAAGCCTAAAGCAGCAGCTAAACCCAAAGCTGAAGCCAAGCCTAAAGCAGCGGCGAAACCAAAAGCCGCAGCAAAACCTAAAGCGGCTCCCAAAGCTGCGGCCAAGCCAAAAACGGCCACAAAAGTTGCGGCAAAACCTAAAGCTGCCGCAAAGAAAGTCTGATCTGCCGACGCCGTAGCGAATACTTCCGCTACGGCAATACGATGCGAAAGATTCCGCCCTGTGCGCCGTTGCAAAGCTCAATATAACCGTGCCGGTCGCCCAGTTTATGCAGGGCGGCAATTTTTTGCGCCAGATACAGTCCTAAGCCGGTACCGGAACCCGTAACGGAAGCGGGCAACTGGCCGCCAGAACTTAGCACGCTGTCGGGAAACCCCGCACCGTCATCGCGCACCTCTAACAAAAACAGATCGTCCTGCTGGTAGGCTGCGAGTGTGACCTTAGTCCGTGCATAGCGACAGGCGTTATGCAGCGCATTGCCCAGCGCCATACGCACCAGCGCATCGTCAAAGAACACGCACTCCGGCGCACGCGCCACGTCGACCTGAATTTCGATATCCGGAAACAGCTCGACATACTCTGCCGCCAACACCTCCAGAAAATCGGCCGGATTGACGGTATCTGCATTCACCCACAATTGATTGCTCTGTTCGCGCCCCAGCAGTAGCATCTCGGTCAGGCGACGCGAGGCATTCATCGCAATGTCCATCTCGGCACGCGCATCGCCGCGTTTTTTTAAACGCAACGCCAGCTCAGCCAGCTGATTTTTCACGTCATGCATTACAGCCGCAGCCAGATCGTTCATCTTTTACTCCGTCAGGACTTCAGTTGTTTGAGCATACCGTCGATTTGCTCGAGCTTGGCATGATTGGGGGACTTCTTAGTCAGCGCTTCTCGATAACCCAGACAGATAGCCAGTTTTGCAGGGTCACGCCCGTTGCGAACCAGATCGAGTGCAATCACCAGCGCCGCATTGCCCAGAATCTGCAAATTGTTCGGCAGCCGGTTAGCCGCTTCGCTGAGCAGGGAGATCGCCTCATCCAGTTTGCCTGCCTGTGCGTGCCGCACCCCCTCGTTATTCAGTGCAATCACCTCACCCGCGCTCGCTTCAATCAGCGCAGAGGCTTCCGACGCGTCTTTCCCGGCGGCCACCAGCACGGCGTGCACCTTGCCCTTGATTTCATCGTTCTCGTGATGATTTTGCACCGCATGATGCAGCAACCGGGTGGCATCTTCAGATTTTCCCAGCGAGAAACAGGCATCCGCCAGCGCAACCAAAGCATCCGCAGAAAAACTGCCCAGCTCGCCGCTGTTCATCGCCTGCTCCAGTGCGGCATGCGCGAGCTCCTCGTTGCCGGCAGCGCGGTGCACCGAGCTTTCCGTGACAGAGAGCACCACATTGCTATGACTGTCCGTAAAACTTTTACGGGCATCCTGCACCACGCTCAGCGCATCCGCCGTCTTGCCCTGATCGGTCAACGCGCGCGACAGCACCACATAATCATTGGCCTGACGCACCGGAGAATATTTATGCTTGATCAGCGTCTCGCGCATGATTTGCTCGGCAATCTCGGGCTGTCCGGTGCTCACCGCCAGCGTACTCAACTCGCGTATGCGGCTCATGGTGCCGGGCGAAATGCTTCTTGCCTGTTGCAACACGTCCAGTGCACCCTTTTTGTCGCCGGATTCGGCCATCAGTTTGCCTAAAAAATCATAGGCCGCCATAAATTGCGGCGTCTCAACCAGAATTTCGCGCAGCAAGTCGATCGCCTCTCCCTGCTTGCCTAATCTGGCCAGCGCACGCGCCAGCCCCAGCCGCGCCCAGCCCAAGGGACGCAGGGCAATAATTTCACGGTACAGATCCGCTGCCTGCTGTACCTGCTCGTTGCGCACCAGCGCCACCCCTTTGATCTTGCACAAATCAAAGTAATGCTTGTCGCGACCGGCTAACAGCTTGTCGCATTCTGCGATCATTTTCGACCAGTTTTTCTTGTCGGCTGCCTGATCAATCGCGCGGAAATACTCCTGACGCTCCAGAAGTTTCTCAAGACGGGTAGTGAATTGCGCCGACGTAAACGGCTTGAGCAGATAATCATCCGGTGCGCATTCGGATGCGGCGACCACCTTCGCGTAAGACTGCTCGGCGGTAATCATGACGAAAATGGTATTGCGTCCGATCAGATCATTCGTACGCAGGTATTCAAGAAACTGCTGACCATCGGTACTGTCGCCCAGCGAATAATCGCACAGGATCACGTCGTAGTGATTAGCGGCCAGACGCTCCAGCGCCTCCTTGATGCTGCCCACCACATGCAGCTTGGCAAAACCTGAACTCGACAGGGACATGCGCAACTGCGAACGCATCCCTTCCATATCATCGATGACCAGTACCCACTTGTCTGAAACATTGTTAACAGTCGCCAATTCAAACGCTCCGGTAGGTAA
Organism: Nitrosomonadales bacterium; assembly: GCA_037137715.1. Taxonomy (GTDB): domain Bacteria; phylum Pseudomonadota; class Gammaproteobacteria; order Burkholderiales; family Gallionellaceae; genus Gallionella. Next base: position 51,962 of record JBAXJT010000003.1, on the reverse strand, counting down.
TCGCTGCGAATCCGGCACGCTTTGCACGCCAGCATATATTGGTAAAAACCAACGAGAAAACATCATACACCATCAGGCAAACTGACTGAACAGCCGGACAGCGCCTTGTGCAGCAAATTGCCCCGCTGCCTGCCGCATATTCAAAAATCAGCTAAGCAATCAAATTTTAATTGGTTCGCGCAACAGGGCCAACTCGTTAGGATGCACTCCATCTGCACGATGCAAGGAACTCAAACAATGACTGCACTACGCAAGACCGCTGGAACAGAACCATACAACCTCATCGCAGGCGATTTGCACTGGTCGGATGAAACGTATCGGGTAACAGCAGCAGGTATTCCCGTTTTACTGCGTCCTGCCGAGTTTCGTTTGCTAGGACAACTGATGCACCAGTCAGGCCGGGTTCAGACCCGCGCCCAATTGCTGGAAAAAGTACGCGGCAAGGAGGTCGGCAGCAGTGAACGCACCATCGATGTTCATATCCGCCGTTTGCGAATGTCGTTGCAACCCTTCGGTATGGATCGTTGGATACAGACAGCACCCGCCCGCGGCTACCGTTTTTCACCTACACAAAATTTTTAATTTAATAACAGGAGCTAACATGAAATTATCAAAAATCACTACTGCGCTGTTTGCAGGTTCATTCGCACTGGCATTGTCGGCAAACGCACTGGCCGCTGACATTAGCCTGCTCAACGTATCCTACGATCCGACCCGCGAGTTGTATCAGGAGTACAACACCGCTTTTGCCAAATACTGGAAGGGCAAGACCGGCGACAATGTCACTGTTAAAGCCTCACACGGCGGTTCAGGCAAACAGGCGCGCTCCATCATCGACGGACTGGAAGCCGATGTGGCAACACTCGCCCTGGCCGCCGACATCGATGCGCTGCATGACAAAGCGGATCTGGTACCAGCCGACTGGCAAAAACGCTTAAAACTCAACAGCTCGCCTTATACCTCAACCATTGTATTGCTGGTGCGTAAAGGCAACCCTAAAAATATCAAAGACTGGAGCGATCTGGTCAAACCGGGCGTTGCAGTGATTACGCCGAATCCAAAGACTTCCGGCGGCGCACGCTGGAACTATCTGGCCGCCTTAGGGTACGGCTTAAAGCAAAACGGCAACGATCAGGCTAAAGCGCAAGCGTTTGTCGCCAAGCTGTTCGGCAATGTGCCTGTGCACCCAACAAGTTTGAAGCGGGTACGGGCAATATTGCGGATGCAGTAGGCTTGGGTGCGGCGATCGACTATGTGCAGAAGCTCGGCATCGACAACATCAACCGCTATGAACATGAGTTGCTGGTGTATGCGATGGGTGAGCTCAAAACCATACCAGGGTTGCGCCTGATCGGTACTGCGCCGGACAAAACCAGCGTGCTGTCGTTCGTGCTGGCCGGTTACCAGACTACGGAAGTCGGTGAGGCTCTCAATCGCGAAGGGATTGCGGTGCGTACCGCTAGTATGCCGGACATCAGCAACAGACATTGAGTCCGTTGCATCTATCCAGCAAAAGGAATAACCCAATGAGCTTCCCGAAAAAAACTATCGCGCTGCTAAGTCTGATCGCTGCATTCTCAAGCACGGCATTGGCCGCCGACGTAACGATTTTGAACGCGTCATACGATGTCTCGCGCGAGTTCTATAAGAGCTATAACCCGGTATTCGTCAAATACTGGAAACAAAAATCCGGCGATAATCTGACGGTCAATCAGTCACACGGTGGTTCAAGCAAACAGGCCCGCGCCGTAGTGGAGGGGCTCGATGCCGATGTCGTCACGATGAATCAGTCCATCGACGTGGACCTTCTGGCCGAGAAACAATTAATCCCCGCCAACTGGGCTGAACGCCTGCCCAATGGCAGCGCACCATTCAGTTCAACCTCCGTGTTTCTGGTGCGCAAGGGCAATCCCAAGGGCATCAAGACTTGGGCTGATCTTGCAAAAACGGGCGTATCGGCCATCATCGCCAATCCGAAAACCTCGGGCAATGGTCGCTATGCTTATTTGGCTGCCTGGGGGTCTGTCATCAAGCAAGGCGGAAAACCCGCGCAGGCGCGCGAACTGGTCGGCAAAATTTTCGCCAACGTGCCGGTGCTGGAAACAGGCGGGCGGGGCGCGACCACGACTTTCGTGCAGCGTGAAATCGGAGATGTGCTGGTGACGTTCGAAAACGAAGTGGGGCTGATCAAACAGGAATACGGCGCAGACAAATTCGACCTTATTTATCCGCCTGTGAGCATCGTGGCTGATCTGCCGGTGAGCATTGTCGACAAGGTCGTGGATAAACGCGGCACCCGCAAAGTCGCCGAAGCGTATCTGCAACAACTGTATACACCGCAAGCACAGGAAATCGCCGCGCAATTCGAGTTACGTCCTCGCGACGAAAAAATTGCCAAAAAATACGCCAGCACGTTGCCTCCTCTGAAATTGTTTACCGTTGCTGAAATCTTCGGCAGTTTAAAGCAGGCTCAAGCCGAACACTTCAAGGACGGCGGTGTATTCGACCAACTCTACACCCGAAAGTAATTGCGATGACGACGCTTCATCGCCTGAATGCCTTGCAAAAAGAGTTGCGAGATTCGCTGAACCTGACTGACGACTACCGACTGGAAGTCAGTGGCGAAGAAATACGTGCCAATTTCATCGGCTTGCAGCTTGCCAGCGTGTTTCAGCCCATTTTCGATTTACAAAAGAACATCCCTTTAGGCTATGAAGCGCTGCTGCGCGCCCGCGATCACAAGGGGAATGCCATTGCGCCGCCGGCAGCCTTTCTTCAGGCGGAATCAGCCGAGCGGCTCGTTAAATTCGACCGGCTGTGCCGCACCCTGCACACGCTCAATTTTCTCAACATGGGTACCGGCAATGGACTGCTGTTTCTCAATGTCCATCCGGAATTACTGGTTGCAGTTAATGCACACGGAAAAGTATTCGAACATGTGTTGCATCAGCATCAGGTGCCAACCCATGACGTCGTGATCGAGATTCACGAGAGCGCGGTCAGCGAAGAAAAGCTGCTTGCTACGGCCATTGCCAACTATCGGGATCGTGGATACAAGATTGCCATCGATGATTTCGGCAAAGAGCACTCCAATCTGGAACGACTCTGGACGCTATCGCCTGAATACGTCAAGCTGGACGGCGGCATCATCCAGCAGGCGGTGGTAAATTCCCGTTTGCAGCGCATCCTGCCCAAACTGGTAGAGATCATTCGCGATCTGGGCGCACAAGTCATCATAGAAGGCGTCGAGACCGGCGAACAGCTTGAATTGGCGCGATTTTCGGGGATTCATTTGATTCAAGGTTACTTACTCGGCAGTCCCGCTGCGGCGGCAACGTGGTCTGCACCCCTGCGCGAAGCTGCTTAACGCCTGTTACCACCTCGCCGTGCCGCCACTCAAGGCAAGGGATTCAAGCCTATCCTCAATAGCCGGACTCTCCATCCGCCTATATTACCGAGAGGCTTCTGTGATGGTGCCATCTACCTTGTAGCGCTGCCTCAAAAATGTATATACTGTGCGTCTTTTAGGGTTTCCCCTAGGCGTAGCGGCCAACCGGCTTTAGTTCCTCATGAATCAGGTACGCAAAAAAATGAACATCTGGTGGGGTAAACTTTCCATTTCCAGCAAGCTACAACTCCCCATACAGCTCTGTTTGCTGGTGGTGATGCTGTTAGCCCAGCGCATGGCGCTCGACACCTACGAAAAAACCATCCTGGACGCCACAAAGGATCAGGCTGTGCTGTCGGCAGACGGATTACTGGTTGGCCTGAACATGATGATGATCAACGGCGCGATACATGACGCCGGGCAGCGCGCCCTGTACGTACAAAAAATGGGGGCCGCTGCAGGCGTGCTGGAATTGCGCGTTATTCGCGGCCAGCCGGTCCAGAATCAGTTTGGTCCGGGCTTGCCGTCGGAGCAACCTGTTGACGAGATGGACCAGCGCGTTTTACGTGACGGCAAACTGCAAAGCAATTTGCTCGAATTCGAAGGCAAACACGCGCTGCGTGTTGTAATTCCCTTTATTGCCCAAAACGAGTTTCGCGGCACAAAGTGCCTGTCCTGCCACAACGTCCCTGCCGGCACAGTCAACGGCGCGGCGAGCATGACGATCGATTTGAACGACGATCTGGTGCTGATGCGCCGCGCCAATTACATCTTGTGGGGCATGCAACTCATCGTGCAGCTCTTTCTATATCTGGGCATAGGCTGGCTGATCCGCCGCACACTGCGTCCGGCGCAACAAATTCAACTCCATCTGGAAAAAATGAGTACGGGTGATTTTACCGGCCAAATTCTCATCTCCAACAACGATGAAATTTCCGCCATTGCAAAGTCTTCACGCCTGCTGAACGATGAACTGGGAAAACTCATCGGCAACATCAAGCTGGCAGCAAATCATTTATCCGACACGGCGCAACGCGTCGCCATGGTTTCAAATATGACCAGCGAGGGCATTAAATCGCAAAAGGATGAGACGAGTCACGCCAGCGAATCTGTCACGCAGATTGCCCACTCGCTGAACGAGTCCGTAACCGGTTCCAGAAATGCGGTTTCTGTTGCCGAGACCATCGCTGGGCAAGCCGGTGCGGCAAAAGTCATCGTATCGGATGCGATCGTTACCATACACACGCTGGCCGAAGAGGTCAAAGCGGCCACCGAGGTGATACAGGCGCTGCATAAGGAGAGCGACGACATTCGCGGGGTGACGAACATCATCAACGATATTGCCAACCAGACCAATCTGCTGGCGCTCAACGCCGCCATTGAAGCTGCACGTGCAGGTGAGCAAGGGCGCGGATTTGCCGTTGTAGCCGATGAGGTGCGCAAGCTTGCTCAGCGCACCCAGGATGCCACGCGTGAAATCGAGAAGAAAATCGAAACACTGCTCGCTGGTGTCGAGTCAGCCACCTCCGTCATGAAGTCAGGAACAAACCGGGCAAATGACAGCGTGGGTCAAATCAACAAAACCAATTTGTCGCTGGAAGAAATCATTCTTTCCATCGCCAAAATTCGCGAAGTTAATCTACGAATTGCCGATTCAGTGGAAAATCAGAGCCTGATTGCAACGAAGATCAACGACACGATCGTCAATATCCGCCATGTCGCGGACCAGACGGCATTCAGCTCTAAGAATACTTCCTCCGAAATTGAAAAAGTTGCCGGGGCTGCGGTGGCGCTGAACAGGCTCGTTGAAAAGTTCGCTGTACCCCCAACCTATACGACCCTCGAAGACTCAACAGACTTGAAGCAAACGGATTCAGGTGACGTGCTATTTTAAACACAGAGATCGATAAGGTTTGAATCGTGAAATTTTCTTGTCAACGCAGACGAATACACCAAAGAGCGGATGAGGCCATGTATCAGGCAAAGAAATCAGAACGAAATTGCATTCGCATTCATAGCAGCGCTGACGAGCCGCTAAAGTGAACCATCGCCTTCTGGACATATTCACAAAACTTGCCTACCGCCCGGGCGGGTGGGTAATCATCGTCGTGTTCTGGGGTATTCTCGCCAGCCTTTCCTATGGGTGGCAATATTCTCGACTCGAAGCGGATGCAATCGAAATGGCAACGCTACGCGGACGTCTGGTTTTTTCTATGGTACAGATCACCCGTTCCTGGAATGCCACTCACGGCGGAGTTTATGCCGCCATTACACCCGAGAGCCCTGCAAATCCCTACCTAGAACATCCTGACAAATTTGCGCAAACGGATAAAGGAAAAGCGCTTTCATTGATCAATCCTGCCTATATGACCCGACAAATCAATGAACTGATGGGCCGGCAAACCGATCTGAAAATCCACCTCACCAGCCTCAAGCCGATCAACCCTGCCAATGCAGCCGATGCATGGGAAAATAAATCACTGCAAAGTTTTGAGGGCGGCGCAAAAGAACAGCTGATATTGCAAGGCGAGGGAAAGCAGGCAGTCTTCCGTTACATGGCGCCCTTATTTATCGAACAGTCTTGCCTAAAATGTCATGCCAAACAAGGCTACAAGCTAGGACAAGTACGCGGGGGTTTAAGCGTTTCGCAGCCCGCCAGCTACATTACCGATATCATAGATTCGCAAAAACTTTCAATTTCACTGATCCATTTTACAGCCTTTGTTTTGCTCTCGCTGATTTCAATTTTTAGTTTATGGCAAAACAGACGTCAGATTTTGTCGCTCGAACAGGCACGCGATCAGCGCAGACAAGCGGCTGATGTACTGGCATTGAAAGTATCTGAGCTGGAAGAAACCCGCGACTACCTCGTGCAAAGCGAAAAACACGCCTCATTAGGTCGCATGGTGGCCGGCTTTGCCCATGAGATCAATACGCCGGTCGGCATCGCATTGAGCGCCATCTCGCAAAATGACGAAACCATCGCGCAGTTACACCTCATGCTAAAAATGGATGAAGTCAGAGAAGAGGATATTGAGCATCACCTTGATACGTTGAGTCAGGCAGACAAACTGGCCATATCAAACCTGCGCCGTGCCGCTGATTTAGTGCGCAGTTTTAAGCGCACGTCGATCGACCAATCGTCTGACCAAGCCAGAAAGTTCAATATGCGCGAACTGCTAGACGATGTGCTCGCCACGCTGCACAGCCAGTTCAAGCGCACCCGGATTAAAATCGAACTCAATTGCCCTAAAGACATCGTTATTTACGGAATTCCCGGCCTGCTTGAACAATTATTCACCAATTTACTGATGAACAGCCTGCAACACGGATTTACTCAAGGGCAGCGGGCGGGCGCTATCACTATAACGATCCAACAACAGCCCGATAATAAAATCGCCATATGCTACTGCGATGATGGCGTCGGGATGCCGAATGAAGTCAAAAATAATGCGTTTGAGCCGTTTTTTACGACCGCACGCGGCAAGGGCGGCTCAGGGCTGGGTTTGTATGTTTGTTACAACATCGTCGCCAACCAGTTGGGCGGGGCGATTTCCATCAGCAGCGAGCCATCCGAAGGCTGCTGTTTCAACATTAACTTCCCCGTTCAACTAAAGGTCGAATCGTGAAACTCATCCGCACCCGCAATGAACCGCACAAACTTGACAACGCCAATGAAGGGCCGCGCCACACCTGGAAATTGCTGGTTGTCGATGACGAACCGGATGTGCTGGAAGTCACGCGACTGAATCTGCGCAGCTTCCGCTTTGATGAACGCGATCTGGAAATTATTGAGGCCGCCTCGGCTTATGAAGCCAAAGAGATTTTACGCAGGGAAAAAAATATCGCGGTCGCCTTGATTGATGTCGTGATGGAAACCGATGATGCAGGACTAAAGCTGGTCGAATTTATACGCGAGGAATTGAACAACCCGATGATCCGTCTGGTGATCCGCACGGGGCAACCCGGCCTGGCGCCGGAACGCTTTGTGATTGAAAACTACGACATCGACGATTACCGCGACAAAACCGAGATGACAGCGACCCGACTATTCACCACGGTGCGCTCAACCCTCAAAGCCTACCGGGATCTGAAAGCGATCGACCTCAATCGCTTAGGGCTGGAGCGCGTGCTGGAGGCTGCACCCGAGATTTACCACATCGGCAATATATCTCTGCAAAAGTTTTTTGAAGGGGTGCTGACTCAGGTGATAGGCCTGTGCAATCTCAGCGAAGGCAGCTTTATCTCAACGATTCCGGGCATGATCGCAACGGTTGAGGGAAACGACATTGTAGTGCAGGCATCTACCGGAGAGAACCTCGATTCCGCACGTATGCAGGTCATCCACGATGGCTGCATCAACATGCTGATCAACGGCAACGCCCCGGATATATTGCGCAAAGACACCTTTATCGTCCCGCTCATCGTGCCTGAAAAACCCGTTGGATTTATCTACATCGAACCCACCCGGGAAATGTCCGCCTCTGATCATCACCTGATCCAGGTTGCCGCGAATCAGTGCGCGAGCGCGCTGGAAAATCTTCGCCTGCACCGCAATCTAGCCGATGCATACGACAACTCCATCGAGATGCTGGCACAGGTCGCCGAATTTAAGGATAAGACGACCGGTGGTCATGTACGTCGTTTGGATGCATACACCCGGCTCATTGCGCTCGAAATGGGCATGTCACAGGACGAAGCGGAACTGTACGGCAAAGCCAGCCGGCTGCATGACATCGGCAAAGTTGGCATTCCTGACAACATCCTGCAAAAGCCGGGCAAACTGACCGATGAGGAATATCAGGTGATTAAGACGCACGCCCGTATCGGCGGCACAATATTAAGTCAGGATAAACATCTGTCGCTCGCCTGCAACATCGCACTACATCACCACGAACGATGGGATGGCAGCGGATATCCAGAAGGTATTTTAGCCAGCAAATTACCTTTAGCAACGCGGATCGTTTCAGTGCTGGACGTATTTGACGCCCTGGTATGCTGTCGCCCCTACAAGGATGCCTGGCCGGTTGAAAAAGCCGCTACGCTAATCCGTGAAGGTGCCGGAACACAATTTGACCCCGTGGTGGTGAAGGCATTCCTCAAGCTACTGGACAAGGGCGATTTGAACGGAATTATCGATTCAGCACAAAATTTTCATTGACCACACACAGATAGTCTTCGTCTCTCCGGCCAAATAATCAACACCTGATGCCTCCAGCCGCCAGTGTTATCCGGTGCATAGGCGTAGAATGTCTCGTCAAACGATACACGAGACAATTGCTATGACCATCACCATGCTCACGCCCGCATTCACCCCGCCACAGCAGCTCGCTGACGCCGTGAAGCGACAAGGCTACGGCGTTCTCAATGCGGAGGGATTATCCCGCCTGACCGGCATCCCCTTATCCGACCTGAATGAGATTCAGGCTGACTGGAACGATCTGCCGCCGGATAATTTCCTCAAAGACGGCGGGCGTTATCGCAGACGTCGACATTCCTGCTTTATCGCAAGCGGCGATACGCTGCTGCAAGCCCCGCACAGGGCGCACTACCAGCCGCTGGCGTACAACGCGCTGCATGGCGGCATGCATCGCCTGTTCGAGCCGATGGCAACTCAGCTCCTGCAACGCCCGCTGTGGCCCGCGCTGCTGCTCGCTGCGGCCGGCATCTGTTCTACGGTTAAAGGCCCACGCCCCTGGTATATCGAAGCGCATCAGTTTCGCATTGACACCAGCAACGGCATCGGACGTCCCACCCCTGAAGGTGCACACCGGGATGGCGTTGATTTTGTGGCGATCTTGCTGGTCAATCGCCACAACGTCAGCGGCGGCGAGAGCCGGATTTTCGAAGCGGATGGCCCCAACGGGCAGCGCTTTACGCTGAGCGAACCTTGGACGCTGCTCTTACTCGACGACCAGCGCGTCATCCACGAATCGACCCCGATTCAGCCGACCGCAGACGGCGGATACCGCGACACGCTGGTGCTGACTTTCCGCTCCGGCGCTTTTCTGGACGCGGCGTGAATTAAACCCACGGGAGTATGGGCAATGAAAATCGGCGTACCTAAAGAAATCAAAACCAATGAGAACCGCATCGCGCTCGCGCCATCGGGGGCTGCCGCACTCGTTGCAGCAGGCCATCAGGTGTGGGTCGAGCAAGGCGCTGGGGAGGGCAGCGGGTTTCCCGACCAGCTCTACCTTGATGCCGGTGCAGAAATCGCGCCTGATGCCGATACACTCTGGTTGCAAGCTGAACTGATCGTCAAGGTCAAGGAACCGATACAGTCCGAATGGCCGCGGATACGCCCGGGGCAAATCCTGTTCACCTACTTTCACTTTGCCGCCAGCCGTGAACTAACCGACGCGCATCTGGCCTCAGGCGCCATTTGCATCGCCTATGAGACCGTGGCGCAGCCATCGGGCGAATTGCCGCTGCTCACGCCCATGTCGGAGGTGGCCGGGCGCATGGCGGTCCAGGAAGGCGCCAAGTATCTGGAAAAACTGTATGGCGGACGCGGTGTGCTGCTGGGCGGCGTACCGGGCGTCACACCGGCCCATGTGGTCGTGCTGGGCGGCGGGGTGGTGGGCAGCAATGCCGCTCGTATGGCCGCAGGACTGGATGCTCGCGTCACGCTGCTGGATGTGTCGCTGGATCGTCTGCGCCAACTGTCCCTGACACTGCCGGCCAACGTGCAGACCCTGTACTCCAACCGGCACAATCTGCTCGAACAACTCGCCAGCGCGGATTTAGTCATAGGCGGGGTGCTGATCCCGGGCGCTGCCGCACCCAAATTGCTACGCGCTGAAGATTTAAAACGGATGCAGCCGGGTGCCGTCATCGTCGATGTGGCAGTTGATCAGGGCGGCTGTTTTGAAACCACTCACCCGACCACCCATGAAAACCCGGTCTATCTCGTCGATGGCATAATTCATTATGCGGTCGCCAATATGCCGGGGGGCGTGCCGCGCACCTCCACGCTGGCGCTCACCAATGCGACGTTCCCCTATGTGCTGCAACTGGCCAACAAGGGCTGGCAGCAGGCACTGCGCGACAGTACCGCGCTGCGGCAGGGCCTTAACATCATCGATGGCCAAATCACCTACCCTGCGGTCGCCTGTGCCTTTGATCTGGAATACACGCCCCCGGAACATTTCCTTTAAAAACGATCCAACGGCGTGTCACACGCAAGGTCCCGCATTCCCAGTATAATTTTGCAAAGATTTCCGGATAAACAAATGAAAATCAAATTACTTTGGATCACGCTGGCGCTGCTCAATACCACGCTGGCCGCCGCTGAATTGGCCCCGCTGCCGTTACAGCCGCAAACAGCACTTTTATCTGCCCAGGTATTGAACCGCTATCACTACAAACCCGTACCACTGGATGAAGCCACTTCGGCGAAGGTATTCGATAACTATCTCAAAAGTCTCGACAGTGAAAAGTTTTTTTTCCTGCAAACCGACATAGACCGCTTTGAAGCTGCGCGTCCCCGGCTCGTTGATGCTGTACTCAAAGAAAACCTGAGTACGCCCTTTGCCATTTACAATCTCTATCAGCAGCGCGTCACCGAACGGATAGTCTATGCACGTTCACTGCTTGGCCGGGGTTTCGATTTCGAAAGCCGGGATAGCTACCAATATCTGCGTAAGCACGCGGCATGGCCAAAATCGGAAGAGGAGCTCAACGAGTTATGGCGTCGCCGCATCAAGAACGACTGGCTGCGTCTCAAGCTCACTGGTAAGGATGACAAGAGCATCAGCGAGACATTAAACAAACGCTATGACACAACATTGAACGGCCTGGCCAAGGTCAAGAGCGACGATGTGTTCCAGCGCTTCATGAGCGCCTATGCCATGACAATAGATCCGCATACAGACTATTTAGGCGCACGGGCATCAGAAGACTTCGATATCTCGATGCGACTCTCACTGGTCGGTATCGGCGCAGTCCTACAGGACAAAGACGATTTCACCACCATCCGTGAATTGGTAGCCGGGGGGCCTGCGGCCTTATCCGGCAAACTCAAGGTGGGCGACCGTATCGTGGGCGTCGGGCAGGGCAACAGCCCGATTACCGAGGTACAGGGGCAAAGGCTCGATGACACCGTTGCACTGATACGCGGCACAGAAGATACCACCGTACGGCTGGACATCCTGCCTGCGGAAGCAACGCCTGACGGAAAACACAAACTCATCTCGCTGATTCGTAAAAAAATCACGCTGGATAAACAAGCTGCTAAAAAATCTATCCTAGAGGTCACGGAAGCGGGCGCAACCCGCCACATCGGCGTGATCACCCTGCCGGGCTTTTATCTCGATTTCGCCGCGCGACAGCGGGGTGACAAAAATTTTAAAAGCGCATCCCGCGATGTCTCCCAGCTGTTAAAGGAATTCAAAAAGGATAAGGTCGACAGCGTGCTGATCGACTTGCGCAACAATGGCGGCGGCTCGCTGGACGAAGCGATCGAACTGACCGGCCTGTTCATCGACAAGGGGCCTGTGGTGCAACAGCGGGATTCCAAAGGCAAGATCAGCGTGTCCAGCGATCTGAATGCAGGCATGGCATGGCAGGGTCCGCTGGGCGTGCTGATCAATCGCGGCTCGGCATCCGCCTCGGAGATTTTTGCCGCAGCCATCCAGGATTACGGCCGGGGGATCGTGATCGGAGAAACCAGCTTCGGCAAAGGCACTGTTCAATCAGTCGTCGATCTGGACAGCCTGGTTAAAAGTCCGCAGCCTAAATTTGGCGAACTCAAGATGACCATCGCCCAGTTCTTTCGCATCAATGGCGGCACCACACAGTTGCGCGGCGTGATACCCGACATTACGCTGCCCAGCATGATTGATGAAGAGGAGTTTGGCGAGTCCAGCTATGACAATGCGCTGCCGTGGTCACAAATCAAGGCGGCTGAATTCACGAGAGCCGGCGATCTGACACCTTTCGTCCCGCAATTGATCCGCAAACACGATCAGCGTGTCGCCACTGACCAGGAATTCAAGTACCTGCAAGAGGATATCAATGAGTTCAACACCCGCCGCCGCGAAAACCGGATTTCACTCAATGAGGCCGAGCGACGTCACGAGCGCGAAGTGCAGGAAGCGCGTAGTAAACTGCGTGATAAATTCCGGGGCGATAAATCAGAACCTGCAGGCACAGGATTTCAGGACGACGGACTGCAAGCCAACGAACGCAATCTTGAAGCGGACATTGCACTTGAAAACAACAGAAAGAAGGCCAAAGACATATTGCTCAACGAGGCGGCACATATCCTCAGCGATGAAATCGCTCTGCTAAAAGCCCGATCCAGAATCGCTGCAAGCACGTTGCCTGAAGTTCAGTAATTCAGCGCCTGACCATGATTAATCGTTTACAGAATCAGAATCGTTCCGTATTCGGCTGGATAGTGCTGACGTACACACTGCTGGTCTGGGTATTTCTCGGGCAGGGAGACGCGAAGTTTGAAAGCCTGCACTTGCTGCTCGATACCAGCAACGGTTTGCTGTCGCTGTTGCTGGCATTTTTCTTCATGGCCGAGCAGCACAGCATTACCAAGCATGTGCGGATATTTTTGGTAATTGGTTTTTCGATCGCCTCGTTTACGGAGATTCTGCATGCCCTGGTCGGGGTTGAATGGACAGGCTCTTTATCCTGGATCGAAACCTCTTCGAAAACATTGCGCCCCGCAACCTGGCCCCCTTCCACTTATGCGCTGCCTTTTGCGCTGGCCTGGGCTTTTTGGCTGAAACAGCGTCAATCCGAATTGCCCGTCCGCTGGTTCGTCTCCGGACTGATCGTCGCGACAACCCTGTCTTATACCGTGGCATACCTGCTGCCAAAGTATTTCGATACGGGTATTTTAGGCATACAGCGACCGACTCAGGCGCCCCTGCTTTTTCTGTGGCTGCTAGTAATCTGGCAATGCTGGAAGATTCGCCACGAGCACCCCTTATTCGAAGGGTTGATTGGCATGGGTGCACTGCTGATCACCTCTGACTTATTTATGCTGTATTCGACGTCCCCGCATGAAAAATTCACAATGATGGCGCATAGCGGCAAACTGTTTGCCTACCTTTGGATGCACTTTATGTTGATGCGACTCGCCGCAGAAGACAATCGCGCAAGACACGACGCCGAGCGGGCGTTAAGTGTTAAATCCACGCAGTTGCAGGCCTCCCTTGATGAAGTGCAAAACTTGCACTTTGCGATGGACCAGCACTCCATCGTCGGCATTACCGATGTAACAGGAACCATCACCTACGCCAATGATATATTTTGTCAGGTCAGCGGCTATTCGCGTGAAGAGTTGATCGGGCAGAATCACCGCATACTTAACTCGGGCAAACACTCTCCTGAGTTTTTTAAAGATTTGTATAGCTGTATCACCAAAAATCGCGTCTGGCATGGTGAGATTTGCAACCGCCGCAAAAATGGCGAACTGTATTGGGTAAAAACGACCATCGTTCCTTTTCAGGATAAAGCCGGCAAGCCCAGAGAATATATCTCCATGCGAACCGATATCACCGAGCGCAAACTTGCTGAAGAAAAATTGCTCGGCATGGCGTTATATGACAATTTAACCAAGTTACCCAACCGGCGCTTGCTGCATGAACGCCTGGAGCAAGCCATGGAATCTGGTTTACGCAGTCAACGCTATGGTGCGCTGCTGTTTCTGGATTTGGATCATTTCAAACCACTCAACGATATGCACGGACATCATGTTGGCGATGCGCTGCTCGAAGAGGTGGCACGGCGCATTAAAAATTCAGTTCGCGCTATGGATACCGCAGCACGCTTTGGCGGTGATGAGTTCGTCGTTTTGCTAGGGGAACTGGATGCCGACGAAGCTGAATCAACTCAACTTGCAACGGTTATCGCTGAGAAAATACGCCACGCTTTGGCAGAGCCGTATTTAATCACGGTCAAGCACAGCGATGGTACGCTCAAAACCATCGAACATCATTGCTCCGCATGTATTGGCGTGACACTGTTCCATGGCAAGCTACATACGGCCGACGAAATACTTCAGATGGCGGATGTCGCGATGTACCATGCAAAAGATCGTGGCCCGAACGCCGTCAACTTTTACGCTGATTTTGCCTAATCTCCGCCAATTCAGATAAACATGTGCGCCCCGTTGATCCCCGAGGTGCGACAATATGTCGCACCTGAGGGATATTGCCTTGGGCTATAGTTATGCCCTCGAATTTCAGGGAATAAAAATAATGAAAACAAACTATACAGGCGTGGCGCTGGCGCTCTTTTCCATACTAGTTACATCAGATGCAATTGCGTGCGGCGCTGGTTTTTGCCTGGCTGATACCGGCTGGGATGCGCAAGGCAGCAATGTTCGCGAAGGCTTATCCTTAGGATTGCGCTACGAATACATCAAGAGCAACCAACTGCGCAGCGGCACGGCCAAGGCAGCCAATGTCACTGCTGCGACCGCTCTTCCCGGTGATGAAATCACCACGACCAACCAGAATTACGTGATGAATGCGGGTTACACCTTTAATTCGAACTGGCAGGCTGACATCGAAGTCCCGATGCTGTCCCGCTATCATCAACACGGCTCAGGCACAGCAGGCTTACCCAGCACCTGGGATTTTACGACGCTGGGCGACGTTAAACTGATGGCAAGTTATCGCAACGAATCGCTCAATGGATTCAGCATCCGTTTCGGCCTCAAGCTGCCTACCGGCAAGACCAGTCAACTGGCAACCGATGGCGCAACTTTCGCCGAACGCATGTTCCAGCCCGGTACCGGCACCACCGACGGGATACTGGGCATCAGCTACAACAGTGCGCCTGCCGATGGCTCACTGCGCTGGTTTGCCAGCGGCACATGGCAGGAGCCTTTAAATACCAGCGGCGACAATGGCAGCGGCACAGGCAGCTATAAACCCGGTAACAGCATCGCCCTGGCAACGGGTATTGCTTATCCGGTAAGCCACCAGGTCGCGCTGACCGCACAGGCCAATTTGCATATCAGTGGAAGTGAAAGCGGCCAGGCGGGGGTGCCTGCCAATACGGGAGGGAAGACGCTGGCGCTCAGCCCCGGGGTCAGCTTTTCTGTCACGCCTGACACGCGTATCTATGCGCTGCTGCAAGTACCGGTTTACCAGAACGTCACCGGCCTGCAGCTGACCAGCAATCTTGGCGCAACGATCGGGATTAATCAGCGCTTCTAACGGCATCATTTTTAATACCGAGGCCGGGATGCTCACGCATTCTGGCCTTTCTTCGTTGCGATATTAGCCTTGCGTCGATGCGAGCACACTGGGGCGCGCGCTGATGCGTAAAAACCAGGCCGCCAGATTGGCATGTGCACTGCGCCAATCGCGACCGGCCTGACGCAAATCCAGATAGAGCAGGGCGCTAACCAGCGCAAGATCCGCCAGCGTAACGGCCTCACCCTCGCACCACTCGCGATCTCCCAGCAAACCGGCCGCATAGTCCAGCGCATGCGTGACCGCCAGATTGTGCATATCGAGGACGGCCTGATTTTGTTTGTCCTCAGCTCGCAGGCTTTCATTGCGCGCTACGATCGCCGAATCCATGATGCCATCGGCCAGCGCCTCCCAGCGTTTTACGCGCAGACGGGCGAGAGGGTCGGCGCGCGGGATCAGCACGGGCGCATCATTCAGCGTATCGACATAGTCAACAATCACGGACGAATCGAATACACAGAAACCATCATCGAGTATCAGTGCAGGTATGCGTCCCAGTGGATTGACCTGCAACACCAGGCTGCCCGGTTCGCTTGGCGGGTCGATCACGTATTCATGAGGGATGTTCTTTTCCAACAGAACCAGTCGCGCTTTGCGCACATAGGGACTGGTGTGAGTACCAAGCAGCTTCATGTCATTCCTTTATCCGATTGAAGCGGCGTACTTTAGCACCGGCGGGGTGATGCCGTGCAGGCATTTTTTCATAAGCTAATCGAGCTGACTGATTTACAGGCAGGATCGCCCGCCGCCAATGTTTCACGTGAAACAATTTGGAACCCCCCGGCGAGGCTGCGAACCCTTATTCAATTTTCTGCTAAGGAAAGCAGAAATTATGATTTTTCACGCGCCTCTGGTGGCTATAGACTGCGCGCCTGAACTGAATTTAGGAGTGAATAATGGCGAATTTTCGAGCCCACAGCGTACTGCCGGGCTTTAATTTAGCACTGGGTTTCACGCTACTGTATCTGTCGCTGATCGTTTTAGTCCCGTTGTCCGCGTTATTCTTCAAGACAGCGACGCTGGGATGGGGCAGATTTTACGACGTGGTGACAGGAGACCGTGTGCTCGCCGCATTGAAAGTGACCTTTCTCACTTCGCTGGCCGCCGCCGTCATCAATGCCATTTTCGGCCTGCTGGTCGCCTGGGTGCTGGTACGCTACCGCTTCCCCGGCAAACGTATCGTCGATGCGCTGGTGGACTTGCCGTTCGCACTGCCGACCGCCGTCGCCGGCATTACCCTGGCAACGCTGTATGCACCCCACGGTTGGATAGGACAGTATTTCGCAGCCCATGACATCAAAGTCGCCTACACGCCGCTCGGGATCGTCGTCGCACTCACCTTCATCGGCCTGCCATTCGTGGTACGCACCGTGCAACCGGTGCTCGAAGATGTGGAGGCAGGCGTTGAAGAAGCCGCCGCCAGTCTGGGCGCCGGACGATGGGACGTATTCCGCCGCGTCATTTTTCCGGCCATCTATCCGGCCCTGCTGACAGGCTTCTCGCTGGCCTTTGCCCGCGCCATCGGCGAATACGGCTCGGTGATCTTCATCGCGGGCAACATGCCTTACATATCCGAAATTGCACCCTTGCTGATCGTCGCAAAACTGGAGCAATACGATTATGCAGGCGCGACCGCCATCGCGGTGATCATGCTGCTAATCTCGTTCGTCCTGCTGCTGGGGATTAACGCGCTGCAATGGTGGACCAGCCAACGAGGAGCACGATAATGACCAAACCTAATACGCGCATCGCAACCCACGAATCCAAAACAGTGACGCTACTGTTCATCGGGGTGGCACTGAGCTATCTGCTGCTGTTTCTGGGCTTGCCGCTGTTCGCCGTATTCTACGGCGCGCTGAGCAAAGGCTGGGAGTTGTACTGGGCGGCGTTGCAGGAACCGGATGCCTGGTCGGCCATTAAGCTGACGTTCATCGCAGCCGGAATCGCCGTGCCGTGCAATCTGGTATTCGGCATCGCCGCCTCCTGGGCGATCGCCAAGTTTGAATTCAAAGGCAAGAGCCTGCTGATCACGCTGATCGATTTACCGTTTGCGGTGAGCCCCGTGGTATCGGGTCTGGTGTATGTACTGCTGTTCGGCGCACAGGGCTGGTTCGGCCCGTGGTTGCAGGCGCATGACGTCAAGCTAATTTTCGCCGTGCCGGGCATCGTGCTGGCGACCATCTTCGTGACATTCCCGTTCATTGCCCGCGAACTGATTCCTCTGATGCAGTCACAGGGAAAAGAAGAAGAAGAGGCTGCCGTATCGCTAGGCGCATCGGGCTGGCAGACCTTCAGCCGCGTCACCTTACCCAACATTAAATGGGGACTGCTGTACGGCGTGATTCTGTGTAATGCGCGGGCGATGGGGGAATTCGGTGCCGTTTCGGTGGTGTCGGGTCACATCCGCGGCATGACCAACACCATGCCGCTGCATGTCGAGATACTGTACAACGAATACAACTTTGTCGCGGCCTTCACGGTCGCCTCGCTGCTGGCACTGCTGGCGGTGGTCACACTGATGCTCAAATCGCTGGTCGAATGGCAGGCGAACAAGAGCGGCGAACCTTTGCATCACGGAGCGTAAAAATGAGCATAACCATAGAGAACATCAACAAGAATTTCGGCGCATACAAGGCGCTCGACCACATCAATCTCGAAGTGAACAGCGGGGAGCTGATCGCGCTGCTCGGGCCTTCCGGTTGCGGCAAGACCTCGTTGCTGCGCATCATCGGCGGACTGGAACTGGCTGATTCGGGCAAGTTGCTGTTTCACGGCGAGGATGTCGAAGCGCGCGATGCAAGAGAGCGCAATGTCGGTTTCGTATTCCAGCACTATGCGCTGTTCCGCCACATGACCGTATTCGAGAACGTCGCCTTCGGTCTGCGCGTAAAGCCGAAAAAGGAGCGCCACAACGAAGCTGAAATCCAGCGTCGGGTGCATGAATTGCTCAATCTAGTGCAACTGGACTGGCTGGCCGATCGCTATCCTTCGCAACTCTCAGGCGGTCAGCGGCAGCGCATCGCATTAGCACGTGCGCTCGCTGTCGAGCCTAAAATCCTGCTGCTGGATGAACCGTTCGGTGCGCTCGATGCGCAAGTGCGCAAGGAATTGCGTCGCTGGCTCAGACGTCTGCACGACGAACTGCATATCACCAGCATCTTCGTCACGCACGATCAGGAAGAAGCGCTGGAAGTCGCCGATCGCGTTGTCGTGATGAACAAGGGCAAGATCGAACAGGTCGGCACCCCTGACGAAGTGTATGCAAGCCCCGCGACGCCCTTCGTGTATCAGTTCATCGGCAACGTCAATCTGTTCCACAGCCGGGAGCATGCACCGTGGACACAGCAGCACGGCGATGCGGTCGCCTACGTTCGTCCGCACGACATCGACATCAGCGTGACGCCACAAGATGACACGGCACTACCGGTTCAGGTTAAACTGGTGCGCGCCATCGGTTCCATCGTGCGGGTTGAGGTTTCTGCTGAAGACAGCAGCGAATTCATCGAAATTGAGCTGAGCCGTGAACGCTTTGAAGGCGCACCGCTGACAGCCGGCGATCGGGTATTCATCCGTCCGCGCCAGTTCCGCGTGTTCGAAACAGGGGATCAACATGAACTTTCAGCAGCTTAAAATTATCCGCGAGGCCGTGCGCTGCAACTTCAATCTCACCGAAGTCGGCAATGCGCTGTTCACGTCGCAGTCAGGCGTATCCAAGCACATCAAGGATCTTGAAGATGAGTTGGGCGTGGAATTATTCATCCGCAAGGGTAAGCGCTTGTTAGGACTCACCGAACCCGGTCAGGAATTGCTGGAAATCGTTGAGCGCATTTTGCTCGATGCCAACAACATCAAGAATCTGGTTGAGCAATACAGCAAGCGCGATGAGGGACAGCTTACCGTTGTCGCCACCCACACGCAGGCACGCTATTCTCTGCCGAAAGTCATCACCAGGTTCAAAAAGGCCTTCCCCAAGGTTCATCTGAAGCTGCATCAGGCGAGCCCCAACGAAATCGTTACGATGCTGCTCAACGGCGAAGCCGATATCGGTGTCGCAACCGAGGCGCTGGCTGACGTGACCCGACTGGATTCATTCCCGTATTACTCATGGCATCACGCGGTGATCGTGCCGGCAGGGCATCCGCTCGAAAAGGTCGAGCCGCTGACCTTGCAAGCGCTGGCCGACTATCCGATTGTTACCTATCACGAAGGACTGACGGGTCGCACCAAGATCGACAAATCGTTCGCCAAGCTGGGTATCACACCTGACATCGTGATGTCGGCGCTGGATGCTGACGTGATCAAGACCTATGTTGAACTCGACATGGGTATCGGCATTATTGCTTCGATGGCATTTAATCCGGCCAAGGACACCGACCTGCACTTATTGAAATGCGAACATCTGTTCGGCGCCAACACGACTTACATCGCGTTACGGCGCGGTCACTATCTACGCAGCTTCGCCTATCGCTTCATCGAACTGTGCTCGCCGAAACTGACTGAAGCGAACATACGCGCAAGACTGATACTGCCGCCGGTCGAGCAAACTTGAGCATGATTCGTCTTTATTTTATAAAGACGTTTATTATCAGATAGTTACATAATGTAATTTTTTCGGGCGCCGTATAATCGATTTACTCGCCACGCCCCAGGCTTACCCCTTGCCTGCTCAACAGGAGGCGCTTGTAGCGATTTTTGAGAAGCCACCTCTGTAGGCCACGTATTCATTGGGCTGCAGGGCAGGAGGCCTAAGAATTTATAATTTGGCACTATACAGGACGAAAAAAACAGCACCGTAGGGGTGCTGTTAATTTTTTCCGGCTTGAAATATTAGCGACTGACGGATCTGGCAATCGCGATGGAAGGATTGACCTCACGTCGCAAAATTTTGCCATTTTTTGTGCGCGGAAAATCGGTTGCGATATAAATCGTTTTAGGCGCCTTGTACGCGGCAAGATGTTCCCGCCCGAATGCCAGCAACTCATCGGCCGTGGTCGTGCTACCCGGATGCAAAATCAGATAGGCCACCACCAGCACCTTATCCTTTTCGATCTCCTCACCGACCGAAGCGCAATCGGCAACTGCCGGATGCGATTTCAGCACCCGCTCAATTTCATAGGGCGAGACGCGATAACCGAAACTCTTGATGATGTCGTCCTTGCGCCCGAGAAACCAGATGTAACCGTCCGCATCATAGCGCGCATAGTCGCCTGTAAAAAACCAGCCGTCATGCACATGCTTAGTCGTTTCCTCAACCATGTTCCAGTATCTCAGAAATAACCCCGGGTCATTATCGGGTACGCAGATCATACCTTCTTCACCGGCTGCCACTGGCAGCAGCGTTTCCGGATCGAGCAGCTGTATATTGTGACCGGGTTGCGCAAAACCTGCCGACCCCGGGCGGATAGGCCGCGACTTGGTCTGGCACAGATAATAGGAGAACTCGGACATGCCGACCGCCTCGTAAATATCCACCCCGAATCGCTCGCGCCACTGCGAGAGCACCTCATCTGACAAGTGCTCACCTGCGCTCATGCAATATCGCAGGCTTGGGACATCCGTCTTGGTAAAGTCGCTTTTTTGCACAATCTGGCGATAAATGGTCGGTACGCCGACGAAGATCGTCGCGCTGTGCTTCTTGATCAAGCGGGGCCAGGTATTGGCGTCATTGCGCCCTTCATGCACGATCACCGTCTTGCCCAAATACAAGGGGTCCATCAGACCGGAGCCCAGCACATAGGTCCAGTTGAATTTTCCGGAATGCATGATGCGATCATTTTCACCTGAAAAATCAAACCAGTAAGTCGATGCCGGCGTACGACCTATCATGGAACGGTGAGAATGCAGCACCCCCTTGGGATAGCCGGTCGTGCCCGAGGTGTACACCAGATAGGCAGGATCGGTCGCTTTAGACGGGTAGGGTGCCTCAAACGAGTTGATCGCAGATAACGCCGAATCAAGATCCAGAATATCAAGGCCTGCCACTTCCAGCACCGCCCCCGGACCTGACAGCAACACATGACGCAAATTAGGCGCGCTGTGCAGACTGTCTTTCAATGTCGCCCATGCAGCCTTGTCGGTGACCAGCACAGAAGCCCCTGAATCCTGCGCCAGATAAGCGACTTCCTCTGAGGTGAGCAGCGTTGAGGTCGGTACGGCAATCGCACCGCGTTTCATCGCTCCCAAAAATGCGGTCGGATAATCCAGGCAATTCGGCAGCCGGATCAAGATGCGCTCACCGTCACCCACATCGAGATTGCGCAGTAACTGTGCGAAGCGGCTGGTGCGTTCGGCCAGTTCCGCAAAGGTGATTTGCGAGGTGCCCAGGCTGTCGTCTTCGACGATCATCGCGATGTTGCCGGCCGCAGGCGTACCCAGATGCGCATCGGTACAGGCAACGCCTATGTTGAAATGTTCCGGCACTTGCCAGACCCAGGGTTTAAACGGTGCAAAGTTTGACATAGTGCCTCCTAAAGAATGACGCCGTACGGCCAGTTTTCGCGAACCACCTGCGTGGGCATCAGGTGCAGCACGGTCATGGCGAAATCACTGTCTTTTGAGTTGAGCGCGCGCAGCGAATGCGCCCTGAGCAGGGTTTGCAGCGCCTTACCGAACATCGGCGGATCGAGCATTTCGCCATCGATACGGATCGCACCGCCCAGCAGCGCATCAGCTTCAATGGCCGCTTTCAAGATGCGAACCTTTTGTGCAATGTCGGTGGGCGAAGGGGTATAAGCGACCTTACACAGATGAATATGCCCCGGATGGATGACCTGCTTACCGGTCAGCCCCATCGCGGCTTCCTGACAGGCATGCTTATAGACGATGCGCGATTCATTCTCGCCGTGCAGATCAAGCCAGCGCCGCACATCGTGCGGCTCGATGTATTTCTCCGGCATGCTGCTCGAACCAATCAAGGTTTCCACGCCGCCGATCACGCCCTTACCGGCAATACGCGCTTCGAACATGATTTGATTGAGGAAATATTTGAGCTCTTCCGTCCAGTTTTCCGGGGTTATTTGAATACCCATCGCCTTGGAGAAATCGTGAATACCGAATACCACGTGCTTGACGGTGTTGTACTGCATCAAATCAGGGGCAATTTTGAGCGATTTAGGATGCTCGATTATGGGCTGTATCGATATCGGATGATTGAGCCCGACCAGAAAACTGGATAGGTCGCGCACTTCCGCCGCGCCATAGGCTTCGCCAGCTTTAGCGAGCATCACGACATCGATGTGTTCTGCCAGATCGCGAACCAGCGCCATGTCGTGTTCATATTCTTCGGTGCGGAATGGATTGACGCGGATCGCGATGGCCACTTCATTGCGGCGT
Source organism: Nitrosomonadales bacterium (assembly GCA_037137715.1). Classification (GTDB taxonomy): domain Bacteria; phylum Pseudomonadota; class Gammaproteobacteria; order Burkholderiales; family Gallionellaceae; genus Gallionella. Next base: position 29,015 of record JBAXJT010000003.1, on the reverse strand, counting down.
TTAAACTGCGGCAACTCCAGTCTTAGCAGCGTACGGCTCATTTCCTTTTGTCGACAGCCGTCTTCCAGATCGAAAATCAGCGTATGCGCATGGGTCTGGTGCGCATACTTTTTCATGCGCTGTCCTGCCGCCTCCAGATCTTCATAAATGCCTAGGGCGGGGGAGTATTTTACCGGCGGATAATACAACTGAATACCAGGCCAATACCCCCCCAGCATGTTAGCCCCTGCCTCTTCGGCGCCACCTTGATTACCTGTCGTTTTCATATTTCCCCCGGCTTGTTGTCACATTACTCAATCGAAAATCTGACTTTCACACTGATTTATTCAAACTGATTCAGATAATGGTGATCGTCCGTCAAACAAAGACCCAGACGCCACTCCATCGGTTTATCGCCATAGGTATAGGAGACCCGCTCTATGCTCAGCAAGGGCGTGCCTTGCGGCAAGCCGAGTGCAGTTGCAACGTCACCGTCCGCCCCTAGCGCGGTGAGTTTTTCTTCGGCCCGCACCATGCGTATCCCTAGCTGCGTTTCATATAAACGGTACATCGAACCGTTAAACGCTTCGATGCGCTCGGTGGTCACGCCCTTGAATGGCGCGGCCGGGATGATGATGCGATCCAATATCAGCGGTTTGCCCGAAAATAGCAATAAGCGCCTGATTTCAATGACAGAACTACCTGTCTTGATGTTGAGCGCTCTTGCGATTGCAGCAGTCGCCTTTGACTTTTCGCAGGACAACAGCCTGTTATCCAGCAACTCTTTGCTGCCATCAGCGGCAACCAGACGCAAAAAACGCAGCTTGACGAATTCCTCGGTGTGCGTTGCAACAAATGTGCCTTTACCCTGCCGTCTCACCACGATATTTTCGGCCGCCAACTCATCAATCGCTTTGCGCACCGTGCCTTGACTCACACCAAAGCGCAACGCCAGATCTTTTTCGCTTGGGATAGCGGCGCCCGGCAACCATTCTCCAGTGATCAGACTTTGCGTCAGCAGCGCCTTAATCTGCCGGTACAGCGGCTGAAAACTGGGATGAACTAGCGAGTGATTCATTTTTCGTGCTCCAAAATTACGTTAAAGCGATTAAATCATGCCGTTATTTTTAAGTCTAGTGTTTTATATCTTATATAAGACATAAGAATATTATTGACACTGAATTTTTACCCCGATAGAATCCGGCTGCGTGTCACCTTAAACGCCTAGCGCACCATGGCACTTCAAACAGGGAGCATCATGAACAACTATTTTCGACCTCGCCGCTCTATGCTCTATGTTCCGGGTTGCAATACCCGCTATCTGGAAAAAGCGCGCAGCTTGCCCGCAGATTCGGTCATCCTTGATCTAGGCGATCCTATCCTGATATCCGCCAAGGAAACCTCCCGTCAAAACGTCGTGGATGCGGTCAAGCTAGGCGGCTATCGCGCAAGCGAAGTGGTGATACGCGTCAATGACCTTGATTCGCCGTGGGGGCATGACGACATCAAGGCTGTCGCCAATATCGGTGCCGATGCCATCCTTTTTTCCCATATTGAGAGCCGGGCAGGTCTACTGTGCGCGCTGGAAGCATTAGATCAAGCCGGGGGGCAGAATATGCCGGTGATGGTGATGATAGAGAGCCCGCTGGCCGTACTCCGCGCAGAAGAAATCGCCAGCGCATCTGATCGCATCGCCTGCATGGTGATGGCTACTTCCGATTTAACGTCTCAGTTACACGCGCACACTACCCGTGATCGCATTCCACTACTGACCAGTCTGTCTATGGTCATATTGGCCGCCCGCGCCTATAACCGCGCAGTGGTCGATGGCATCAACAGCCATTTTAAAGACATCGAGTCCTTTGAGTATGCCTGCCGGCTTGGACGCGATATGGGCTTTGATGGAAAATCGATGGTCCATCCGCTGCAGTTAACCTATGCCAACGATGCCTTTACACCCAAACCCTCAGAAGTTAAAACCGCCCGCGAAATTATCAGCGCACTCTCGGAAGCCAACGCAGCAGGACGCGGCACCGTGGTGGTTAATGACAGACTGGTTGAGCGCCATAATATTGAGGCGGCTGAAAGGCTGCTCGAATTGAGTGAAATGATTGCAAAGCTGGAGGAGCATCATGCATAAGACTGCGGCTAAAACAGAACCCGGACGCGGTAATTTTTTTGAAGACTTCCATTTCGGTCAGGTTATGCATCACGCGACGCCGCGCACCATCACAGACGGCGACTGTGCACTTTATATCGCACTCACCGGCAGCCGGCAGCCCATACACTGCGCCCAACCCGTCGCTCATGCGCTGGGCTATCGCGATCGCACGGTGGATGATTTACTCGCTTTTCACATCGCGTTTGGCAAAACGGTGCCGGACATCTCCGTCAACGCGGTGGCCAATTTAGGCTATGCGAACGTAAAGTTTATGCGTCCTGTGTATCCGGGCGATACGTTGAGCACAACGTCCACCGTGATTGGACTCAAGCAAAACTCCAACGGTGCAAATGGCGTGGTCTATGTGCATTCCGTCTCGCATAACCAGAACCGCCAACCGGTACTCGAATGGGTGCGCTGGGTCATGGTGCACAAACAGAATGTTAGCCTGCCCGCGCCAGCGACCGTGATTCCAGAACTGGATGCTTTTGTAGCGCCGGAGTACCTGACCGTCCCCGATTTCGCAGATTTCAACCAGTTTGAAACCAGGGTAACCGGCAGCGAAAAACTATGGAATGATTATCAGCGCGGTGAGCGGATCAATCACCCGGCCGGTATGACGGTGGATGACAGCGATCACACCATGGCCACGCGCCTGTATCAAAACAACGCACGACTGCATTTTGATGCCCTGATGATGAAAGATACCCAGTTCGGACGCCGTCTGATGTACGGCGGGCACGTGATTTCACTGTGCAGGGCGCTGTCTTACGACGGACTGGAAAATGCTATCGGCATCGCGGCTATCAATGCGGGCACCCATTCCAATCCCTGTTTCGGCGGCGACACCGTCTATACCTGGACTGAAGTACTCGATTGTTGGGAACTGCCTGGCAGACAGGATTTAGGTGCGCTGCGTCTACGCATGGTGGGACTCAAAAATATGCCGGCATGCGAATTGCCGAACACACATACAGAACACAACGGCCGACAGGTCTATCACCCGAATGTCGTGCTCGATCTCGACTACACCGTCTTAATGCCACGCAGATAAGGAATATCACTATGTCACTCGTCACACACCCAAACGATGCGCTGTTTAACGGCGAAAAATCCTTCCCGGTCATTCCAAGCTGCGAGCATTTTGCCGGCAGCGAAAAGCTGATCCTCAAAGCGATGTCGCTACAAGATAGCTTAGGGCCTATCTTCGACATCACCTGCGATTGCGAAGATGGCGCCGCAGCAGGTCAGGAACGCCCACACGCCGAGATGATCGTGCGCGTGCTGAACTCGGACGCTAACAAACACAAGATGGCGGGCGCACGTATACACGATTACACCCATGCCGCCTGGCGTCAGGATGTGGATATTCTGGTAGGCGGCGCAGGCCAACTGCTGACGTACATCACCATTCCAAAATGTACTAAGGCGTCACAAGCCGCTGAAATGATAGCCTATATTCAGTCTGTTGCGAGCGCTTGCGGCATCGAACGTGAAATTCCCATCCATATTCTGATCGAGACCCACGGCGCACTGCACGATGCGTATGAATTAGCCAGTCTGCCCTGGCTGCAGGTACTGGATTTCGGCCTGATGGACTTTGTCAGCGGCCATTACGGTGCAATTCCGGCATCCGCCATGCGCAGTCCCGGACAGTTCGAGCACAGATTACTGGCTCGCGCCAAGGCGGAAGTCGTCGCGGCCGCATTAGCGCACGGTGTTGTCCCAGCACACAACGTGACGCTGGATCTTAAAAACACCGAAACCACCTTTAGCGATGCGAGTCGTGCCCGCAACGAATTCGGATTCATGCGTATGTGGAGTATTTATCCGACCCAGATACAGGCCATTGTTGATGCCATGAAGCCAAATTACGATGAAGTGACGATTTCAGCCAACATTTTGCTGGCGGCGCAAGCGGCAGAATGGGGCCCGATTCAATATGACGGCGAACTGCACGACAGAGCGACTTACCGTTACTTTTGGGAAGTGCTGCAAAAAGCCCGCGTCACAGGTGTGATAATTCCGGATAATGCAGTAAACGCGTTTTTCAGTTAGACAAACGGCCTACACACCGATGGTGTGCAGGCCGTCAATAAAGATTCAAACCCGCCAATTCCCCTCCAGCAACAAATCTTTGCAACCACCCCATCAAAAACGCATTGCAATCGGTTCTAAGGCCGTTTAAACACTCCTAACAGTCAGACATAACCCACATTGCAACAAGTTTTAGGAAAATGTCATCACAACGGACTTATACATCTAGATTTTTAGCACCCAGCGCGTTTTTCTCAATAAATGCGCGGCGCGGTTCAACCAGATCACCCATCAAGGTAGTGAATACTTCATCTGCAGCAATCGTGTCTTCGATACGCACTTTGAGCAGAATACGGTTTTTCACAAACATGGTGGTTTCCCACAACTGTTCCGGATTCATCTCACCCAGACCTTTGTAACGTTGAATACTCAGACCGCGCTTAGCTTCTTCGAGCAACCATTCGATCGCCTGCTTAAAACTGGCAACGCCGCGTTTTTGCTCGCCACGCATGACATACGCGGTTGGCGTAATCAAACCGCTTAGGGAATCCGCTGTTTGGCGGATTTGGCGATAATCGCCGCCTTTTAAAAATTCTTTGTTCAGATAACTGAGCGAATAGTTTCCGTAGTACAGTTTTTCCAGACGCAAGCGAGGACCACCCTCGGCATCCTGATCCACCGTCACCTTAATCACACCGCCACTGGCAGCTTCCAGCAATTTCGCGCTGTTCTGAGCCTGTTCGTCATCATCCAGAGACAAAGTCGGCAAACTCAGCAAAGCGTGAGATGCTTCCGGTGCAATGTAATGCGACAAACGGTCAATCACGGCTTCGGCGAGGAAATATTGCTTGGCAATCAACTCCAGAGTTTCACCCTGAATAGGCTCGGAATCCAGCGCCGGAAAAATAGACGCATCTTTGAGCGCATTTCCCAGCAGATAGCTCTTCATCTCAAGATCATCCTTGAGATAACGCTCTTCGCGACCTTGCTTGATTTTGTACAACGGCGGTTGTGCGATGTAAATGTGACCGCGCTCAACCAGTTCCGGCATCTGACGATAGAAGAACGTCAGCAGCAGGGTGCGGATGTGTGAACCGTCCACGTCCGCATCGGTCATGATGATGATGCGGTGATAACGCAGCTTGTCGGGGTTGTATTCATCTTTGCCGATACCCGTACCGAGCACAGTAATCAGCGTCGCGATTTCCTGAGAACTAATCAGCTTTTCGAAGCGCGCCTTTTCCACATTCAGAATTTTACCTTTGAGCGGCAAAATAGCCTGAAACTTACGATCGCGACCTTGCTTGGCTGAACCGCCCGCAGAATCACCCTCGACCAGATACAGTTCAGATAAAGCCGGATCTTTTTCCTGACAATCGGCCAGTTTACCCGGCAAACCCATTCCGTCCAGAACGCCTTTACGACGTGTCAGGTCGCGAGCCTTACGCGCCGCTTCACGCGCTCGCGCGGCTTCAATAATTTTATTAACTATAATTTTTGCATCATTCGGTCTTTCCAGCAAAAATGCGCTCATCTGCTGGCCGATCAATTCTTCAATCACCGGACGTACTTCAGACGAAACCAGCTTGTCTTTAGTCTGTGAGGAGAACTTAGGATCCGGCAATTTCACTGACAATACTGCCGTCAGGCCTTCTCTCATGTCGTCGCCGGTCGGTTCAACTTTGGCTTTTTTCGCCAGTTGTTCAGTTTCGATGTAGTTGTTCAACGTACGAGTCATCGCAGCGCGCATCGCCGTCAAATGAGTTCCCCCGTCGCGTTGCGGAATATTATTGGTGAAACACTGCACATTTTCCTGATAAGAATCATTCCATTGCATCGCAATTTCAGCCGTCATGCCATCTTTTTCACCGATTGCGTGAAACACAGTTGGATGCAAAGCGGTCTTGTTGCGGTTCATGTAATCAACGAACCCCTTGATACCGCCGGTGAAAGAAAAGTTCTCTTCCTTGCCGTTGCGATGATCAATCAAGGCAATTTTGACGCCGTTGTTCAGGAAAGATAATTCGCGCAGACGCTTGGCCAGTATGTCGAAATGGAATTCAATCAAACCAAACGTTTCCGTTGCAGCCAAAAAATGCACCAATGTGCCTTTTTTGGTTGAATCCCCCACCACGCGAAGCGGTGCTACCGGATCACCGTGGCGAAACTCCATGAAATGCTCTTTACCTTCGCGATAGATGGTTAGTTTTAACCATTCAGACAAGGCGTTGACCACAGAGACACCCACGCCGTGCAAACCGCCGGAAACCTTGTAGGAGTTACTGTCGAATTTACCACCTGCATGCAGGATGGTCATGATGACTTCCGCAGCGGAACGACCTTCTTCCTTGTGTATATCAGTGGGAATTCCACGACCATTGTCGCTGACGCTGATTGAATTATCAGCGTGAATAATCACATTGATCTCGTTGCAATGCCCAGCCAGCGCTTCGTCAACCGCATTATCGACCGCTTCAAAAACCATATGGTGTAAACCAGTACCATCATTCGTATCGCCGATATACATACCGGGACGTTTACGGACGGCCTCCAGGCCTTTAAGCACCTTGATACTGGTTGAATCGTATTCACTCATGGGTTTCTTTCCTGCTGTTAGGTTGTTTCACGTGAAACATTACAAAATCTTCAGATGCTGTTCATTTTACAACTAAATTCGCATCGGCATCACAACGTATCTGAACTCTAAATTATCAGGCGATGTAATCAAAATACTGCTGTTCGGATTTCCGAAAGAAAAAATAGCCATTTCGCTGTGTATGCTGCTCAAGCCATCCATCAGATAATTGACATTGAAACCAATATCGATCGCCTCACCATGATAATCAGTTTCGATTTCAACTTGAGCTTCTTCCTGCTCACTATTGCTGCTGATGATGCAAAGATTTTTCTCTGTCAGAACAAATCGCACACCGCGAAATTTTTCGTTAGAAAGAATGGCAGCCCTTTGTAGAGCCTGTTGTACCAGCGTCCTGTTGATGCTCAGGTGATTGGTGTAATTTGGTATAACTCTTTGATAATCAGGAAATTTACCTTCAATCAGCTTCGTGGTGAGTTCGATACCTGAAAACGTCGCCTTCAATTGCTGAGTTGAAAATTCAAGCTCAATCAACTGGTCATCATCACTCAATAATTTGGCAAGCTCAACAATGGCTTTGCGGGGAATGATGATTTCCATCTTATCTGCATTGCAATCAATGGGCATGGCGTTATAAGCCAGTCGATGACCATCGGTTGCCACTGCCCGGAATATATTGTCTTGAATGACGAACAACACACCATTCAAATAATAACGCACATCCTGCTGAGCCATTGCGAATTGAACAGAACTGAACAAGGATTTCAATGCGCTTTGTGTTAAGTTAATTCTAATAGAATCAGCCAGTTGATTGCTCAAAGTAGGAAAATCCTGCGCAGGTAAAGACTGCAGGTTAAATTTACTTTTATTGGATTTGATCTGCGCTTTGTTTTCTTTTACTTCAATTGAAACTTTGCTTTGATCAGGAAGGATACGCAAAATTTCCTGCAACTTTTTACCGCCCACGGTGATTGCCGCATCGGATTGATCGTCAGAATCCGTATCAATCGTCGTGGTAATTTGGATTTCCAAATCAGTTGCTGTGAAACGAATCTTACCTAATTCTTTTTCAATCAGTACGTTAGATAATATAGGCATCGTCTGCTTACGTTCAACGATGCCGATTACAACCTGTAAAGGTTTGAGTAGGGTTTCCTTTTCTATCTTTTCAATAAACATAATATATATACCTAATAAGAATAATAAAGCGCTTCAATTCTAGTGGATAAGTCAAATATATTCAAATATACAATGACTTATATTCAATAAATAGCTGTTATATAACTGTTTATGCGATGTGTAAAATTTGTGGATAACTTTGGAGAAATAAGTTAACTCAGAGATATACACATTTTATCTACACCAAAGCCACAGAGTTGTTAAAACACAAAAATTTAACAACAAAATTTTGTAACGGTTAAAAAAACTACCTGTGGGCCAAAAATTATTCAACTTGGATATTTCACACTGAAACTCGCAAAATTGCTACTCATGGCATTAGTTGTTTATGTTAAGAATGTAATATATAAACATAATAATCATAATAAAGACGAAAACTTCTGTGTATAAGACTAAATCAATATTTAAAAACAACATATTACGCTCACATAAAGGATGTCGCCTAATTGTGTATTCAACCACGGTTCAATGTGGATAAGTTTAGCATTGTCTTGTGGCAAGCAAAAAATCCACATGTTATCCACAGCAAAGGCACAGCTTTATTATCCTGTGAGTGTCTGGAGCAAAATTTTATAATCCGCATCGATCGTCGTGTCGCCGGCTCTCAGCGATGCAATGGTCTGGCAGGCGTGAATCACGGTCGAATGGTCTTTTCCACCGAAAGCATTGCCAATTTCCGGCAGACTCATGGTTGTCAGCTCACGCGCAAGACTCATGGCGATCTGTCTGGGGCGTGTTAAGTTACGGGTACGTTTTTTAGATAACATATCGATAATCTTGATGCGGAAATAATCTGCAACGGTCTTTTGGATGTTATCGATCGATATCTGACGGCTTTGTGCGACCAGAATATCCTTGAGTGCTTCTTTTGCGGTCTCGACAGAAATAATACGCTTGTGAAATTTGGTATAAGCCTCAACACGCTTAAGTGCGCCTTCGAGTTCACGCACGTTGGAATTGACGTGCTTGGCAATAAAAAAAGCAACCGCGTCATCCAGGGTGTAACCGCTAATCGCTGCTTTTTTAAGCAAAATGGCAACCCGCATTTCCAGTTCAGGCGGTTCGATCGCAATCGTTAAACCCCAACCGAAGCGGGATACAAGACGGCTCTCAAGACCCGTGAGCTCTTTGGGGAAGGTATCGCTGGTTAAGATAACCTGCTTGTGCGAGTCAACCAGTGCGTTGAAGGCATAAAAAAACTCCTCCTGAGTCTTGTTTTTACCTGCGAAAAATTGAATGTCATCAATGAGCAGCACATCAAGTGAATGGTAATACTGTTTGAATTCTTCAAACTTATTCGCTTGATAGGCGCGAACCACGTCGGCGACGTAGCGCTCGGCATGCATGTAGCACACCTTGGCCTGAGGGCGATTGAGGAGAATTTGATTGCCGATGGCTTGAGTCAAATGGGTTTTACCCAGACCCACACCGCCATAGATAAACAGCGGATTATAGGAAACACCGGGTAATTCAGCCACTTGCGTCGCAGCAGCGAAGGCCAACTGGTTGGCTTTACCGATAACAAAATTATCAAAAGTGAGACTTTGATTGAGTTTGCCATAGCCCCGAAACGAGGTTTCAATTTTTGGCTTGAGTTCAACCGCTGGTATTTTTCTTTCAGGCGGCGGCGCGACCGGCGCTGAATTTGTTGAGGTCGATTCGACGACGCGAAATTCAAATTGCGGAACAACGGGATAGGTTAACTTCGCCTGGCGCGTGATATCGAGGAAAAACCGATCCTGCAAAATTTTAAGGGCAAACGTGCTGGGCGCTGTCAAAATCAGACAGTCGCGCTCGCAGGTCAGCTTAAGCGGCTTAATCCACGAATTGAATTGCTGGGGCGGCAGGCTCTTTTCAAAAGAGGTGAGACAAGCATCCCAAAAGGCTTTTTCTTGCATAGATACTTAAATGGACGTGTAAATTAGCAACAGGAGAGCGCTATTCTACAGATACGGACAAAACTTATCCACAGGCAATCAACAGTTAATTCACAGGCGGAAAAGTAAATTTGTCTTGACATGAAGCGCTTAACACATTGTAATATTGCGTTTTATGACTTCCCAAGGATAATTCAGAATGAAACGCACATACCAACCATCAGTTACCAAAAGAAAACGCACTCACGGCTTTTTAGTTCGCATGAAAACACGTGGTGGTCGCGCAGTTATCCGTGCTCGTCGCGCTAAGGGCCGTGCAAGACTCGCTGTGTAAGCATCCCAATAGCTTTGCAGCTGCGCAACGGATTCCGCGCAGTGAAGGCTATGGACAATGTCTGAAATCACATGTGCTTTCAGACAAGTATTACAAGCTTTTTTTTCTGCCTAATAACTCAAAAAAAGCGCGCCTGGGTATCGTTGTCGCGAAAAGGTATATTCCGAATTCGGTCAATCGAAACAAGGTGAAGCGTGAAATTCGGGAATTATTCAGAGTTCATCAAATCAAGAGATGCGGCATTGATCTGGTTGTGATGGCCCGGAATGGTGAACGCCCGGACAGGCTGACAGGCAGCGATGGTTTGAATCAACTTTTCAATCGGGTGGCAATAAGATGCGCAGAATCCTGATTAAAGTTATTCATGGCTACCAGTATCTGATCAGTCCGATGCGTCCGCCTACTTGCCGTTTTATCCCAAGCTGCTCTCATTACGCCTGTGATGCTTTGGCACGACATGGCCTGATTGCAGGCTCCTGGTTGAGCATCAAGCGTATCGCACGCTGTAATCCCTGGAATCCAGGTGGTTACGACCCAGCACCCTAAATTAATTTAAAAATACCATCATGGACTTTCAGAGACTTTTCCTGTTTTTAATTTTCTCCTTCTCGCTGATGATGGTCTGGGATGGCTGGCAGCGCTATCAGAATCCACCCGTCGTACAGCAAGCCGCAACGACTAAGTCTGATTTACCTGCAGCCACGACAAAACCAGCTGATCTGGCAGCACAAGCAGCGAGCATTCAGCAGGCGACAAAAATTGATGCCGGAAAAATTATTAAGGTCAAAACGGACTTTCTGGAAGCGGATATCAGCAGTGTCGGTGGCGATATTCAGCGTCTGGATTTCATCAAACATCTGGACGGTCAGGACAAAACCAAGCAATTCGTTTTGTTTGAAAAGGGTGCTGGCACACACAATTACGTCGCGCAGTCGGGTCTGTTGGGTGCAGGTATGCCCAATCACACGACGGTATTTAGCACCGAACAGGATAACTACGAACTGACGGGTGATAAGCTGGAAGTGAAGTTATCAGCCGTCGCTGAAAACGGTATTAAAGTTGTTAAATTGCTGACCTTTCATAAGAGCAGCTATGTGGTTGATGTGGCGTATGAAATTGAAAATACCACCGCTGCACCGATAACGCCTTCGGCCTACTTCCAGTTTATCCGTGACAGCATTGACCCGGCGGGCGGCTCCAAGATGGTGCCGACTTTTACCGGTATGGCTGTGTACACGGACAAAGAAAAATTCCAGAAAGTGGCTTTTTCAGATGTTGAAAAGGGAAAAATCAATTATCCCAAAGAAGGCGATAACGGCTGGATAGGCATGTTACAGCACTATTTCGTTGCAGCCTGGTTGCCTCAAGATAAGACCAATCGCGAATTTTTTACCCGTAAACTGGAAGGTGATGCGTATTCCGCAGGGGTAATCGTGCCGGTCGCTGCAATCGCGCCGGGACAAAAGTCAGTCGTATCGGTGCCGCTCTATGCAGGGCCTGCACAATCGACACTCGACAGCATTGCACCGGGCTTAGGATTGACGGTGGATTACGGCTGGTTGACCATCGTTGCAACGCCAATTTTCTGGACGCTGACTTTTATTCAGGGCATCGTGCAAAATTGGGGCGTGGCAATCATCCTGCTCACCGTGTTGATAAAGCTGTTGTTTTTCCCTTTGTCTGCAGCAAGTTACCGTTCAATGGCAAAAATGCGTCTGGTTGCGCCTAAGCTGGAAAAAATCAAATTGCAGCATGCTGATGACCGTGAAAAACTCAATCGCGCGATGATGGATCTGTATAAGACAGAAAAAATTAACCCGTTGGGCGGATGTCTGCCTGTCATCATTCAGATTCCGGTCTTTATCGCGCTGTATTGGTCGATTCTGGCCAGCGTTGAGATGCGTAATGCACCGTTCTTCGGCTGGATTACCGATCTGTCAGCAGCCGATCCATTTTTCGTGCTGCCCGTACTGATGGGCGCCAGCATGTTCCTGCAGTCCAAATTGAATCCGGTTCCGCCGGATCCGATGCAGGCTCAAATCATGAAGATTATGCCGATTGCGTTCAGCGTGGTGTTCTTCTGGTTTCCGGCAGGATTGGTGTTGTATTCGATCGTCAACAACGCCTTGTCCATCGCCCAGCAATGGTATATCACTCGCGGCATTGAGGTAGCGGGTGCTGCCAAGCACTGATACGATCGCCGCGATTGCCACTGCGCAGGGTCGCGGTGGGGTGGGGGTGGTACGTATTTCAGGCAGCGGACTCGGCTCTATTGCCGAGGCGATACTGGGCAGATTGCCTGTCGCGCGCCACGCCACTTACACCGACTTCAGGGATGAAGCAGGAGAAGTCATTGATCAGGGGATTGCCCTGTATTTCCCTGCTCCGCATTCCTACACCGGTGAAGACGTCCTCGAATTGCAAGGACACGGCGGTTCTGCCGTCCTGCACCTGTTGCTGCAACGCTGTCTGGGGCTGGGGGTTCGTCTGGCTGAAGCCGGTGAATTTACCCGTCGTGCTTTTCTGAATGACAAGATCGATCTGGCGCAGGCCGAGAGTGTGGCCGATCTCATCGAAGCGACCACTACAGAGGCGGCGCGCAGTGCCATGCGCTCCTTGCATGGGGATTTTTCTGCGGCAATCAACGGACTGGTAGAACAGCTGACGCTGCTGCGTATGCTGGTCGAAGCGATGCTGGATTTTCCTGAAGAAGATCTCGAGGTCGTTGATACCAGTCACCGCGATCGCCTGCTGGAAGCAATTAAAACCAAATTAGCGCAGACTCTGGCGACGGCCAAGCAAGGGAGTTTGCTGCGCGAAGGCGCGCATGTCGCTCTCGTCGGTCGCCCCAATGTAGGAAAGTCTAGTCTGCTCAACCGGCTCGCTGGAGAAGAGGTGGCGCTGGTCAGCGATGTACCGGGAACGACCCGCGATGTCATCCGTCAGGCGATTCAGATCCGCGGCGTTCCTCTGCACATCATGGATACGGCAGGACTGCGTGAATCGGGAGACGAAGTTGAAAATATGGGGATGGCGCGCACACACCAGACGGTCGGTCGTGCGGATCTGATTTTGATGCTGCTCGATGCGGCGCAGGGCTGTAGTGAGGAAGATTCGGCCATCATCGCCGGTTTTCCCGCTGAAATCCCTCGGCTGCTAGTTTATAACAAGGCCGACCTGCTGCAGGGCGCTATCTCAAGTGACGCGGGGATTTACATCTCAGCCAAGTCAGGACTGGGGATAGACACGTTGCGCGAGCAGATACTCAAACTGATCGGCTGGCACAATCAGGAAGGCGGCACATTTATCGCGCGTGAACGCCATCTGATCGCATTGAATCTGGCACACAGCCATCTTGAACAGGCTGATGGACTGTTAGATCATCCCGAACTGTTCGCCGAAGAATTACGCCTGACGCAACAGGCGCTGAGCAGCATTACCGGTAAATTTTCTGCGGATGACTTGCTGGGCGAAATTTTCAGCCGCTTCTGTATCGGTAAATAACGGTTCCACGTGGAACAGTTCATTTCATATTAAGGCCAGTGTATGATGCGGCACTTTTTAAAATCTGTAGCGACATGAAATTTCCTGATGTATTCGATGTGATTGTGGTGGGTGGCGGACATGCCGGAACTGAGGCTGCGCTCGTCAGCGCGCGCTCGGGCTGTAAAACGTTGCTGCTGAGTCACAATATCGAGACGCTGGGACAAATGTCGTGCAACCCCTCTATTGGCGGAATAGGCAAAGGTCATCTCGTGAAAGAGGTAGATGCGCTGGGCGGCGCGATGGCGCTGGCGACGGATATCGGCGGCATCCAGTTTCGCATCTTAAATTCGAGCAAAGGGTACGCGGTGCGCGCAACCCGCGCACAGGCCGATCGCATGCTGTACAAGCAGGCCATCCGTACCCTGCTGGAAAATCAGCCGAATCTGTGGCTGTTTCAGCAGGCGGTTGACGATTTGCTGGTGGAGCAGGATAAAGTCACCGGTGTCGTCACTCAACTGGGGCTGCGTTTTAGCGCGAAAACCGTGGTACTCACGGCGGGTACCTTTCTGGGCGGACTGATCCACGTGGGGCAGGCCAACTATCAGGCGGGCCGTGCGGGCGATCCGCCATCCTTGAGTTTGTCGCATCGATTGCGTGAATTGAGCTTGCCGGTGGGGCGCTTAAAAACCGGCACACCGCCGCGTATCGACGGCCGTAGCATCGATTATTCCGTATTACAGGAGCAGCCCGGAGACGATCCGGTGCCGGTGTTTTCCTTCATGGGAAACAAGGCGATGCATCCGCGTCAGATGCCATGCTGGATTACTGAAACATCTGAGCGGACCCATGACATCATACGGGGTGGACTGGACCGCTCGCCCCTGTTTACCGGCGCGATCGAAGGCGTAGGGCCGCGCTATTGCCCGTCCATCGAGGATAAAATTACCCGATTCTCCGGCAAAACCTCGCATCAGATTTTTCTAGAGCCCGAAGGCCTGACGACGCACGAAATCTATCCGAACGGGATTTCGACCAGCTTGCCCTTCGATGTGCAGCTGGCACTGGTACGCTCAATTAAGGGCATGGAAAACGCGCACATTTTGCGTCCCGGCTATGCGATTGAATATGATTACTTTAATCCTTGCGGTCTGAAAAGCTCGCTGGAAACCAAGGCGATTAAGGGATTGTTCTTCGCCGGACAAATTAACGGCACGACAGGCTATGAAGAAGCCGCAGCCCAAGGGTTGCTTGCGGGCTTGAATGCGTCTTTACAGGTGCGTGAAATGGATGCCTGGTGTCCGCGTCGCGATGAAGCCTATCTGGGCGTGATGGTCGACGATTTGATCACGCAGGGGGTGACTGAACCGTACCGTATGTTTACCAGCCGTGCCGAATATCGCTTGCAACTGCGTGAGGACAATGCGGACTTGCGACTGACAGAGATTGGCCGGAAGTTTGGCATCGTCGATGATGCGCGCTGGCAGGCATTTGAAATTAAACGCGAGGCTATCGCGCTTGAGCAGCAGCGCTTGCGCGGCACCTGGATGAGTCCGCGTAATTTGCCTGTCGATGATGCGCTGCGGGTGCTGGGAAAAAATATCGACCACGAGTATTCGCTGCATGAGCTGCTGTTGCGACCCGATGTGAATTACGCCAGTTTGATGACGCTGCCCGGTGCGGGGGATGCGACCCTTGATCCCTCGGTGTCTGAACAGGTGGAGATACAGGCTAAATATCAGGGCTATATAGACCGGCAGCATGCCGAGATTAAGAGCTCCGAGCGCAACGAGGTGCAGCGACTGCCCTCCGATCTGGATTACCGGGAAGTGCGCGGTTTATCGATCGAGGTGCAGCAAAAGCTTAATACGCACAAACCTGAGACGGTCGGGCAGGCGGCACGTATCTCCGGCATTACGCCGGCGGCCATCTCTTTGTTGCTGGTGCATTTAAAGCGCGGATTCAAAGATGCCAAATAATAATCAAACGGCTTTGCACGTGGCATTACATCGCGGCATCGAAGAGCTGGGCCTTTGTGTGGACGGCGACACAGAGCAGAAATTGATCAATTATCTGTTGTTGCTGGTGAAGTGGAACAAGGTCTATAACCTGACGGCAATCCGCGACCCGCAACAGATGGTCAGCCATCACCTGCTCGATAGTCTCGCTGTATTGCCCCATTTGCACGCGGGCCGCTGGCTGGATGTAGGATGCGGTGCCGGACTGCCCGGGTTGGTGCTGGCGATCTGCCAGCCGGACTGGTCTGTTACCCTGCTCGACAGTAACAGCAAGAAAACGGGATTTGTACAGCAAGCCATCATAGAACTGGGGCTGCACAACGCGCAGGTGCTTTGCGCCAGAGTGGAGGACGTCGATGCCAGCCGGAAATACAACGGCATTATTTCCCGTGCCTTCACAGAACTGGGCGATTTTTTGCGTGTGACCCGCCATTTAATGGCGGATGACGGGCGCTGGGTGGCCATGAAAGGCTTGCCAGATAAGGAGTTGCCGGGGGTGCCGCAAGACTGTACTGTACTTACGATTATCCCATTGAAAGTGCCGGGGCTCGATGCCGCACGTTGTTTGGTCATTGCAAAACAGGGAGAGCGGCATGACTAAAATTATGGCGATTGCAAATCAAAAGGGCGGCGTGGGGAAAACCACCACGACCGTGAATCTGGCTGCCAGTCTTGCCGCTATCGGTCAGCGTGTGTTGCTGATTGATCTGGATCCGCAGGGCAATGCCACCATGGGGAGCGGCATCGAAAAGCGCGATCTTGAAATGACTGTGTACCACGTGCTACTGGGCAAAAAAAGCATTGCCGAGTCGAGGAAAACTTCCGTCGCGGGGAAATACGATGTGTTACCCGCTAACCGCGATTTAGCGGGTGCCGAAATTGAACTGATCGATTTTTTGAATCGTGAAACGCGCTTGCGCGATGCGATTTCAACGGTTGAACATGATTATGATTATGTGCTGATAGACTGTCCTCCTGCGCTTAACCTTTTGACTTTAAACGGTTTATGTGCGGCTAGGTCGGTAATGATCCCGATGCAGTGCGAATACTATGCGCTGGAAGGCTTGAGCGATCTGGTCAACACCATCCGCCGTGTGCGCGCGAGTTTGAATCCGGTTTTGGAAATTGAAGGGCTGCTGCGCACGATGTTTGATCCGCGCAACACGCTCGCGCAACAGGTCTCTGATCAGTTGCTGGAGCACTTCGGAAAAAAAGTCTACAGCACGGTCATTCCGCGCAATGTCCGGCTGGCGGAAGCCCCGAGTTACGGTGTGCCGGTGCTGTATCACGACAAGGCATCCAAGGGAACGCAGGCGTATTTAGCACTAGCCAGTGAATTATTGAGTATCGCAGCAAATTCAGCAAAGGCGGCATAGAACAACCATGATGACAAAAACACAAAAAGGCTTGGGGCGCGGACTAGACGCGCTGCTGTCAGGTAGTAAGAGCGAAAAAGATGATGTGCTGCGTGACTTGAGTGTGACGCTGCTCAAACCAGGAAAATATCAGCCGCGCAGCAATATGGGCGAGGTGTCGTTGCAGGAGTTGGCGGCCTCGATCAAGGCGCAGGGCATCATACAGCCCATCTTAGCGCGCCAATTGCCGGATGAGAGTTATGAAATCATTGCAGGGGAGCGCCGCTGGCGTGCCGCACAAATTGCAGGATTGAGCCACGTGCCGGTACTGGTGCGCAGTGTGCCGGACAAAGCGGCACTTGCGATGGCGCTGATTGAAAATATTCAGCGCGAAAATTTAAATCCGCTCGAAGAAGCGGTTGGAATTCAGCGGCTGATTGATGAATTCGACATGACCCATCAGGCGGCAGCCGATGCTGTCGGGCGTTCGCGTAGTGCTGCGAGCAATTTGCTAAGGTTGTTAAAGTTGGCTGCGCCGGTACAAGCGATGCTAATGGACAACCGTCTGGACATGGGGCATGCGCGGGCGCTCCTTGCTTTAGACGGGGCGCAGCAAATCGCAGCGGCTAATAAAATTTGCCAGGATAATCTATCTGTTCGCGAAACAGAAAAGCTGATTAATGCCTGGCAGCATCCGGTAGCGCCTAAACCGGCTCGTGTAATTAGTCGAGATGTACTGAGTTTGCAGGAGTCCTTGTCAGAGCGCATCGGTACAAACGTGACAATCAGGGAAAAAAGCAAAGGGACCGGACAATTGGTAATTGACTACGTCAATCACGAGCAACTGGAAAGTCTGATTACTTATTTGCAAAATTGTAATAAAGGGGCTTGACTTTGACTGAGAGAATCAATGACAATGCAGCCTATTCAGAAAAACTAGAGATTGAAAAGGTAGCTAAAATCTCCGGTATGGATGAAACAAAAACAACAATAAATCTAGCCTTCAAAAAGGCAGCTCGCTGGCAAATAATCGTAACGCTTAGCTTTTGCGTCGTCTATCTGCTGATTAGCAGTGTTAATGCGGCCATTTCTTCATTTTTGGGGGGCGCTGCGGCACTGGCAGGCGGTTACGCTGGTGTTTTGATGACGCGAAGAAAAGTCGATCAATCGGCTGGCGGTGTCTTAGTCGCATTGCTCAAAGCTGAGGCTACCAAAATAATGGTGATCTCCGTGCTGTTGCTGGTGATTTTCAAGCTTTATAACGGGCTGGTACCATTGGCTCTAATAGGTGGGCTGGCAGCCTCTGTACTGGTGTCTGGTGCAGGACTGGGAGCCGTAGGGAATAATAAAAAATAACTGGATCGATGAATGTCAACCGAACACGCGCTAACACCATCTAGCTACATCACTCACCACTTAACCTTCAATTCCCAGCCGATAGGCGCAGGCGGATTCTGGTCATTGCACATGGATACGCTGATCGTATCCGGTTTGCTGGGCCTGCTGACCTTTGGCTTTTTGTACTGGGTCGTTCGCGGCGTAACCGCGGGCGTACCGAACAAGCGTCAAGCGGCGATTGAATTACTGGTCGAATTTATCGACGATCAAGTAAAAGGCATCTTCCACGGCGACCGCAATAAATTCATCGCGCCACTGGCGTTGACGGTATTCGTTTGGGTGTTAATGATGAACGCGATGGACTTCTTGCCTATCGACGTGATGGCATGGATCTACGAGCACGTATTTGGCCAGGAACACTGGCGCGCGGTTCCAACTTCAGACATCAACACGACCTTCGCACTCGCGCTGTCAGTTTGGTTCCTGATGATTTTCTTCAGCATCAAGGTTAAGGGGCTGGGTGGTTGGATACATGAATTGTTCTGCTCACCTTTCGGTTCTAACCCGCTGATCTGGCCTGCAAACTTCCTGTTTAACCTGATTGAATATGTCTCCAAGCCACTCTCGCATGCACTGCGACTGTTCGGTAACATGTACGCCGGCGAAATCATCTTCCTGTTGTTGGGAATGTGGGCTGCCACGGGTTTGGTGGGCACGATATTCGGCGCGCTGTTGGGTGCAGGATGGGCGGTGTTCCATATCTTGATCGTTGTATTGCAAGCCTTTATTTTCATGATGCTGACTGTTGTGTATCTTGCAATGGCACATGAGAGTCACTAGTAGTCGCAAAAGTAGTAGTAAGTAGTATTTTTATAACTTAGTAAATCGAAAGGAAACACTATGGACAACATGCAATTTTTGGCACTGATTCAAGCATACACAGGCGTTGGTATCGGTCTGATCATCGGTTTGGGCGCATTGGGTGCTTGTATCGGTATTGGTATTATGTGTAGCAGTTTCCTGGATGGTGCAGCTCGTCAACCAGAAATGATTCCAGTTTTGCAAGGTAAGGTATTCCTGTTGCTCGGTCTGATCGACGCATCTTTCATTATCGGTGTTGGTCTGGCAATGATGTTCGCATTTGCTAACCCACTGTTAAGCGTCATTCACTAGTTTGGGCCTGGCCTGCGCTGTTCAGGCCATTGTTAGGAGCTGAAATGGATATTACTTTTACACTGATTGCGCAGGCTTTGACGTTTGCCATTCTGATATGGTTTACAGCCAAGTTCATCTGGCCGCCATTGATGTCGGCGATTGAAAGCCGGCAAAAAACGATAGCTGACGGTCTGGCTGCTGCAGAGCGTGGGAAGCATGATCTTGATCTGGCTGCTAAGCGTTCTGCTGAGTTGTTGCGTGAAGCTAAAGAAAAAGCGGCTGACATCCTCGCAAGCGGAGATAAGCGTGCGACTGAAATCATTGAAGCTGCAAAGCTTCAGGCTAAAGTTGAAGCTGATCGCATCATCGCTGGTGCTACGGCTGAAATCGAACAAGAAGCGTTTCGTGCTAAAGAACAATTGCGTTCACAGGTATCAACGATTGCCCTTGCGGGAGCCGCTAAGATTCTGGGTCGTGAAGTTGATTCTAAGGCTCACAACGATTTGCTCGATAAACTTGTTGCGGAAATGTAATCATCATGTCTGAAGCCATAACAACAGCACGACCCTACGCTCAAGCCGCCTTTGATGTCGCGCAGAGCCTGTCGGATTTAAAGGGATGGTCCGATGTAATTTCGTCTTTGGCGGGATCTATCAGCCATCCGGATGTGCAAGCCGTCATCGCCAGTCCAAGAGTCGCCAAAGCAAAAGTCGAGAGTTTAGTACTCGCTTTGCTGGGTGATAAAGCGAAGCCGCAGCAAATCAACTTTATTCGTATTCTGGTCGAAAAGCGCCGTGTGCGTGAATTGCCGGAAATTTCGGAAATTTTTGAAGCGCTGCGTGCAGAGGCAGAAAAGACGGCTCACGTTGTTGTGGAATCGGCATTTGACTTGACGGCTAAGCAACAGGACACGATCAGCGCCTCGATGAAGAAGCGCCTCGGACGTGACATAAAGTTGGTCTGTAGTATCAATAAAGATTTGCTAGGTGGTGTGGTAATTCGTACCGGCGACAGCGTCATAGATGGTTCTGTGCGCACACGGCTGGTCGAAATGGCAACCGCCCTGGCCTGATAATAGATTTATCAAGATAAGGAAATCCAGATGAAGCTTGACCCTTCTGAAATAAGTAATTTGATTCGCAGCCGCATTGAAAATTTCGAAGCGCTGACTCAGGCTCGCACCGAAGGTACGGTTGTCAGTGTGACTGACGGTATCGTTCGCGTATACGGTTTGTCTGATGTTATGCAAGGCGAAATGTTGGAGTTCCCGGGCAATACTTTCGGCCTCGCGCTGAACCTGGAGCGTGATTCCGTCGGTGCTGTTATTCTCGGCGAATACGAACACATCACCGAAGGCGACACTGTTAAGTGCACCGGACGTATTCTTGAAGTCCCGGTTGGTCCTGAGTTGTGCGGTCGCGTTGTTAACGCGCTCGGTCAACCTATCGACGGCAAGGGTCCTATCAACGCAAAGATGACCGACAAGATTGAAAAGGTAGCGCCTGGCGTTATCGAACGTCAATCTGTTGATCAGCCAGTACAAACCGGTTTGAAGTCTATCGATGCGATGGTGCCAGTCGGTCGCGGACAACGCGAATTGATCATCGGCGATCGTCAAACCGGTAAGACTGCGGTAGCGATTGATGCGATCATCAACCAAAAGGGTCAGGGCATTACCTGTATCTACGTTGCGATCGGTCAAAAAGCATCGACCGTTGTGAACGTGGTTCGCAAGCTCGAAGAGCATGGCGCGCTGGGTTACACGATTGTGGTTGCAGCGACAGCGTCTGATTCTGCTGCGATGCAGTTCCTGGCACCGTACGCCGGTTGTACCATGGGCGAATACTTCCGCGATCGCGGTGAAGATGCACTGATCGTTTACGATGACTTGACCAAGCAAGCTTGGGCATACCGTCAAATCTCGCTGTTGCTGCGCCGTCCACCAGGTCGCGAAGCTTACCCTGGCGACGTTTTCTACCTGCATTCCCGTTTGCTGGAACGCGCAGCGCGTGTCAACGTTGAATACGTTGAAAAGTTCACCAAGGGTGCAGTGACCGGTAAAACAGGTTCATTGACCGCATTGCCTATCATTGAAACTCAGGCGGGTGACGTATCAGCTTTCGTTCCAACCAACGTAATTTCGATTACCGACGGTCAGATCTTCCTGGAAACAGACTTGTTCAACGCTGGTATCCGTCCTGCGATTAACGCCGGTATCTCGGTGTCTCGCGTCGGTGGTGCAGCTCAAACCAAAGTCATCAAGAAGCTGGGTGGCGGTGTGCGTCTGGCACTGGCTCAGTACCGTGAATTGGCTGCTTTTGCGCAATTCGCCTCTGATCTGGATGAAGCGACACGCAAGCAACTCGAACGCGGTAAGCTGGTAACTGAACTGATGAAGCAGTTGCAATACTGCCCGCTGTCGGTTGCTGAAATGTCGGTTACTTTGTTCTGTGTGAACAAGGGATACTTTGATGACGTTGCTGTGCCTAAAGCGCTCGCATTCGAATCAGCTGTACATGCTTATCTGAAGTCCAAAAACAAGGAATTGATGGATACGATTGAATCCAAAAAAGACCTGAGTGCGGACAATGAAAAGCTGTTGGCTGCTGCGATTGAGGAATTCAAAGCAACTGCAGTTTACTGATAAAACAACTAGCCGTGCCCTCCTGCAACTGTAATCAGTTGCCGGCAGGCAGGTTACAAGGTGGAGTGAGAAATGGCTGGCAGTAAAGAAATCCGCACGAAAATCAAGAGTGTAGAAAATACACGAAAGATTACACGCGCCATGGAAATGGTTGCCGCTGCCAAGATGCGCAAGGCACAGGAGCGCATGCGCGCTGCTCGTCCTTATGCAGAAAAGATCCGCGCAGTGGCGGCTCACTTGTCCCGCGCCAATCCTGAATACAAGCATGCCTTCCTGGTAAAACGTGAAAGCATCAAAAAGGTTGGCGTGATTCTGATTACCTCGGACAAGGGATTGTGCGGCGGTTTGAACAGCAATTTGCTGCGTCTCGTGGTCGGTCAAATGAAGACCTGGGACTCAGAAGGCAAGAAAATTGCAGTTTGCGCCATCGGCAATAAGGGTCTGGGCTTCATGAAT
This sequence comes from Nitrosomonadales bacterium, assembly GCA_037137715.1. Taxonomy (GTDB): domain Bacteria; phylum Pseudomonadota; class Gammaproteobacteria; order Burkholderiales; family Gallionellaceae; genus Gallionella. The sequence goes on along the minus strand of JBAXJT010000003.1, from coordinate 6,403 downwards.
CGCATGGGCGCTGAAATCAAGTCTAACTTGATCGGTTTGGGCGATGCACCGCATCTGGCTAGTCTGATCGGTGCAGTCAAAGTGATGCTGGATGCCTATGTTGCAGGTGAGATCGATGCGATTCACATTTGCTACAACCATTTCGTCAATACCATGAAGCAAGAACCTTGCGTCGAGCAGTTGTTGCCGTTGAGTGGCGAACAGTTGGGCGCACCGCAAGGCAGTTGGGATTATATTTACGAACCTGACGCGAAAGTCGTAATCGACGAGTTGTTGTTGCGCTACGTCGAATCTCTGGTTTATCAGGGCGTCGTGGAAAACATGGCTTCTGAACAGAGTTCGCGTATGGTTGCAATGAAATCCGCATCTGACAATGCTAAAAGCGTCATCGCTGACCTTAAACTGGTCTACAACAAGGCACGTCAGGCTGCAATTACCCGTGAGATTTCCGAGATTTGCAGCGGAGCGGCGGCAGTAGGCTAATTGTAGGACTGTAGTTTTATACAGCGATAACACCAAAATTAATTTAGATGGGGAAATCCAAATGACTCAAGGTAAGATTGTTCAGTGTATTGGTGCGGTGGTTGATATTGAATTTCCGCGCGACCAAATGCCTAAAGTTTACGATGCGCTGACGCTGCAAGCAGCTGCAGGTTCTATCGTAGAAGCCGGTTTGACTTTCGAAGTTCAGCAACAATTGGGTGATGGCGTCGTTCGTACGATCGCTATGGGCTCGTCTGATGGTTTGCAGCGCGGTATGCCTGTTGTTAACACCAACGCGCCGATTTCCGTGCCCGTTGGCTCAGGCACATTGGGTCGTATCATGGATGTACTGGGTCGTCCTATCGATGACGCGGGTCCTATTGCATGCGAAGAACGTCGTCCTATTCATGCTAAAGCACCGAAATTCGACGAATTGTCACCTTCAATTGATCTGCTGGAAACCGGTATCAAGGTTATCGATCTGGTTTGCCCGTTTGCTAAGGGTGGTAAGGTTGGTCTGTTCGGTGGTGCGGGTGTTGGTAAGACCGTAAACATGATGGAACTGATCAACAACATCGCTAAGCAGCATAGCGGTTTGTCAGTGTTTGCAGGTGTGGGTGAGCGTACTCGTGAAGGTAACGATTTCTACCACGAAATGAAAGATTCAAACGTTCTGGACAAAGTATCCATGGTGTTTGGTCAGATGAACGAACCACCTGGCAACCGTCTGCGCGTAGCGCTGACTGGTTTGACTATGGCTGAAAAGTTCCGTGATGAAGGCCGCGACATTCTGTTCTTCGTTGACAATATTTATCGCTACACACTGGCCGGTACGGAAGTATCAGCGCTGTTGGGTCGTATGCCTTCTGCTGTGGGTTATCAACCTACACTGGCTGAAGAAATGGGCCGTTTGCAAGAACGTATTACTTCAACTAAAGTGGGTTCAATCACTTCTGTTCAAGCCGTATACGTTCCAGCGGATGACTTGACCGATCCAGCTCCTGCGACGACCTTCTTGCATCTGGATTCAACCGTTGTTCTGTCTCGCGACATCGCTTCCCTTGGTATCTACCCGGCTGTTGATCCGCTGGATTCTTCTTCACGTCAACTGGATCCATTGGTTGTGGGTGAAGAGCATTATTCAGTGGCTCGTCGTGTTCAGCAAAATCTGCAACGCTACAAAGAATTGCGCGACATTATCGCAATTTTGGGTATGGATGAATTGGCGCCTGAAGATAAGTTGGCTGTGGCTCGCGCTCGTAAGATCCAGCGTTTCTTGTCCCAACCTTTCCACGTTGCCGAAGTATTTACCGGCAGCCCTGGCAAGTATGTGACACTGAAAGAAACGATCAAGGGCTTCAAGGGTATTGTTGATGGTGAGTATGATCACCTGCCTGAACAAGCGTTCTATATGGTTGGCGGCATCGAAGAAGCAGTCGAAAAAGCCAAGACACTCTAAATATAGGTGACAGCCATGGCAATGACAGTACACGTCGACGTTGTAAGCGCGGAGGAGTTGATCTTCTCCGGGCTTGCTGAAATAGTCATCGTACCCGGAGAAATGGGTGAGTTGGGGATTTATCCTCGCCACACCCCTCTGTTGACTCGTATTAAGCCTGGTTCTGTAAGAATTCGTCGCCCTGACCAGGCTGAAGAAGAGTTGATCTACGTGTCCGGTGGGATGCTTGAAGTTCAACCTGATGTTGTGACCATACTTTCAGACACCGCCATTCGTGGCAAAGATCTGGATGAAGCGCGCGCATTGGAAGCGAAGCAGGCGGCTGAAGAATCGATGAGAAATCGCTCTTCGGATCTTGATTACGCACAAGCTGAATCTGAACTGGCGCAAGCGATTGCTCAGTTGCGGATGATTCAGCAAATTCGCAAGCAAGTCGGACATTAGCATCAAGTCTCATTAGAAAAAGCAGCTTCGGCTGCTTTTTTTATGCCCGCAATTTATAAGAAAATTCTGGTTGCGGCTTCCGAAATTCTTATGCTCGAATCACGACATCCGTTTGGTATAATCTGAAAAACCATCAAGGCTCCCTTATGAATTTACTCAATGTCGTCATTCTCGCAGCCGGTAAAGGCACCCGCATGTATTCGGACAAGCCTAAGGTGTTGCATGCGCTTGCCGGTAAATCGCTCGTTGGTCGCGTACTCGAATGCGCACAAACGCTGAAGCCTCAGCAGATTATCGTGGTGTATGGCCATGGCGGTGAGGCGGTACCTGCTGCGCTAAAAGATGCGGGGGCAAGCTTCGTGATTCAGGAGCCTCAGTTGGGGACAGGGCACGCCGTGCAACAGGCGATGCCGTCGTTGCAGGATGATAGCCAAACGCTGGTGCTATATGGCGATGTGCCGTTAATTCAGCATTCAACCTTGCATCAAATGCGTCAGGCGGGAACGGGATTGACCTTGTTGACGGTCAATATGGATAACCCCACAGGTTACGGTCGCATTGTTCGCAACGAACAGGGGGATGTCACCGCGATCGTAGAACAAAAGGATGCAACAGACGATCAGCTTTCGATCTGCGAAGTAAATACCGGCATCTTGCTGGCACCCACTCAAGATTTGCGCCGGTGGTTAGCTGCGCTTCGCACGAATAATGCGCAGGGCGAATACTATCTGACCGATATCGTGGGGATGGCCGTTGCGGATGGCGTTGCCGTACACACGTCACAACCCGGCTTTGACTGGGAAGTTCAGGGCATCAACAGTAAGTCGCAGTTAGCTGTTCTCGAGCGTACCTGGCAGCAGGTTGAAGCACAGCGTTTGCTAGCCCTCGGGGTTACGCTGGCTGACCCTGCTCGACTTGATGTGCGTGGTTCGCTGGTCTGCGGGCGCGACGTCGAAATTGATGTCGGCTGCATATTTGAAGGTGCCGTCAATTTGGGGAGCAACGTCCACATTGGCGCCTATTGCATCATTAAAAATGCCACGATCGCTGACGGCACACAGGTCGCCCCCTATAGTCATATCGATTCAAGCACGGTTGGCGCAGACTGCCGTATCGGTCCCTATGCGCGAATTCGCCCAGGTTCGACGCTTGAGGCGGATGTTCACGTTGGCAATTTTGTCGAGATTAAAAACAGCGCAATCGACAAGGGCAGCAAGGCGAATCATTTAAGCTATATCGGCGACACCAGCATAGGTCGCAGAGTAAACATTGGCGCGGGCACAATTACCTGTAATTACGATGGCGCGAATAAATTCCGCACGATTATCGAAGACGATGTGTTCATTGGCTCGGATACGCAATTAGTCGCGCCGGTCACGATCGCAAAAGGCTCTACGATTGGCGCCGGATCGACCATCACGAGAAATACGCCGGCGGGTGAACTGACCCTGTCGCGCAGCAAACAATTAACCATCCCGGGCTGGACGCGTCCGGTCAAGAACAAATAAAACAGACGCAAGTTGTAAGTAGCTAGCGCTAAGCTGCTGACTTTTTAACTTACGACTAACAACTAACAACTAACAACTGGGTTAAATTTATGTGTGGAATCGTAGGCGCAGTAGCACAACGCAATGTTGTTCCCATCCTGCTCGAAGGACTGCAACGGCTTGAATATCGCGGGTACGACTCCGCAGGCTTAGTCGTTGTCCGGGATGGCGAGCTGGAACGCGTCCGCAGCACAGGTCGTGTCGCAGAACTCACCGAGCGCAGTGTCAATACGACGGGAACGCTGGGTATTGCACATACGCGTTGGGCCACGCATGGCGTACCGAGCGAGCGTAACGCGCATCCGCATGTCAGTAAGAGTCTGATCGGCGTGGTTCACAACGGTATCATCGAAAATTACGAATCACTGAGAACCCGTCTGACGGCGGCAGGTTACGAATTTACCTCGGATACCGATACAGAAGTCATCGCGCATCTGGTGCATAGTCACTATGTGACAGGCCTGTCGCTGCTGGAAGCTGTGCGCGCATCGCTGACGGAACTGGTGGGTGCCTATGCGATCGGCGTGGTGGCAGCTGATAATCCGGACCAGTTGATCTGCTCCCGTCGCGGCAGCCCGCTGCTGATGGGGATAGGCATAGGCGAGAATTTCATCGCATCGGATGTCTCAGCACTCTTGCCGGTGACGAGCAAGGTGATTTATCTTGAAGAAGGTGACGTCGTCGAAATTGAACGGCTGAGCTACCGGATATATAACGCGGCTGGCGCGCTTACCGAGCGTCCTGTACAGATCAGCGAGATCAGCAACGAAAGTGTCTCACTGGGCAACTATCGCCACTACATGCAGAAGGAAATTCACGAACAGCCGCAGGCCATCGCGGATACGCTCGAGTCCGTCTGCAACAGCCAGTCTATTGTGCCTGGCATCTTTGGTGCGGAAGCCGCAGCTTCATTTGCCCAAATCGACAGCATTTTGATTCTCGCCTGTGGCACCAGCTATCACGCGGGGCTCGTCGCGCGTTACTGGCTGGAGGAGATTGCCGGTATTCAGTGTACCGTCGAAATCGCCAGCGAATATCGTTACCGCACCAGCGTCCCTAATCCAAAAACACTGGTCGTGGTCCTCTCCCAATCGGGCGAGACAGCAGACACGCAAGCGGCTTTGAATCACGCGATCGCACTGGGACATCTACACACGCTGGCCATTTGTAACGTGCCGGAAAGCGCGCTGGTTAGATTGGCCAAGCTGCGCTTCTTGACTCGCGCGGGGCCTGAAATTGGTGTCGCATCGACCAAAGCGTTTATCACGCAACTGGTGGCCCTATTCCTGCTGACGCTGGTATTGGCTAAGCAGCGCAATCGCCTGACGCCGGAGGCTGAGCAGGAACATTTGCATGCATTGCGCCATCTGCCGGCCGCGACGCAAAAGGTACTCAATCTGGAACCTAAAATTGCCAAGCTTGCTGAACAGTTTGCCAATAAGCATCACGCTTTGTTCTTAGGGCGTGGGCTGCATTACCCGATTGCACTGGAAGGTGCGTTGAAACTGAAAGAAATCTCCTATATTCACGCCGAGGCCTATCCCGCCGGTGAACTCAAGCACGGCCCGCTGGCGCTGGTTGATAAGGACATGCCGGTCATCTCGGTCGCGCCTAACGATGTGCTGCTGGAAAAACTTAAATCCAATCTGCATGAAGTCAGGGCCCGCGGCGGCGAGCTGTACGTGTTTGCCGATGCTGACACGCACATCCGTGAAGAAGACGGCGTGCACATTATGCAAATGCCCGAACACGCAGGCTATTTGAGCCCGATTTTGCACACGATCCCGTTGCAATTACTGGCCTATTACGTCGCGTTGCAAAAGGGGACCGATGTGGATAAGCCGAGAAATTTGGCTAAATCGGTTACGGTGGAATAAATTTAGTTCGGGGGCGGATAACTCATTGAGAAATATGGGCTGATATTTTCACTGTCAGCCCAGCCCAGCCCAGTCCCGAACCTAATCAATACCTCCACGAACCACACCTCAGCCCACCGCGTTCTCTGCTTCACCTACCTCAAAGCTAAACTCCACCTTCACGTCGTGACTGGCTGTTTCCGGTTGCCATTTAACCGTGATGCGTTGGATGATGCCTTGAAGATAATCCCGCTGCTGTTCTTCAGTTAATGCCTCACGCCGTATCTCTCTATTACCAAATTCTGACCTTGCCCCTGTATTCCGTACTTCTTAGCCCGTTCATTATGCGGCATCCTCAAATGGAACACGGGGGGCGGAAGGAGTCGATAACCAATGTAAGTTTCGTGCAAGTAACATAAACCAAGGATTATGGCTAGGAATATAAATATTTATATTTATGGACTGAGGCGCTAAGCCTGTGTACTATTTTTCGGAATTTTTTGTATATGTAGCAGTTTTGCCTGAAAAATGCATTTATAAACCAGTGATCGATAATTTTAAACCGCGCATTCAAGTTCGAAGTGCAACAGCCGCTGGTTGCTTGGTGTAGCGTA
>JBAXJT010000002.1:0-138449 GCA_037137715.1 Nitrosomonadales bacterium | reverse complement strand
TCTGATAGACAAGTTCGACGTTGGCAATGACAAGTTCTGCGGCGCGTTTTTCCTTTTCTTCGTTCTGATAGACCAGCTCGACGTTGGCAATGACAAGTTCTGCTGCGCGTTTTTCCTTTTCTTCGTTCTGGAAGACGAGCTCGACGTTAGCAATGACAAGTTCTGCGGCGCGTTTTTCTTTTTCTTCGTTCTGAAAGACCAGCTCGACGTTGGCGATGACAAGTTCTGCCGCGCGTTTTTCTTTCTCTTCACTTTTTATGGCTAGGGTTATGTTGGCCGTAATAAGTCTTTTTTCTGATGCCAACAACGCTCTATAGGTATCTATGTGCACTTTTTTATAGATTAGCATGAGGATCCTTTGTGTTTAACGGGGTGCAGAATTGACGATTGCAGCCTTAACGCAGACACACCCTAGGGGGCGGTATATGCCGATGAGATCACGTGCGCTTCGATTGATACATGCTGCTTTGGGCAGAATTTTGCGGACGATTTTCCGGTGGCGGGTTGCGCGATCGACTCAGATCGCTGGTGCAGTTTATGTCGCAGCTAGGTTGCATGCTGGCTAGAGATGCTTATGATACATCCATTGTCCGTGACAAGAAGTGCGGACAGCGGTTTATTTGTTGAGATTTGCAGTTTAGGAGGTGACGCTTCCCGCAAAACGCAGGCTACAAAAACCCCGTCCAATCGCCGGACGGGGTTTTATGGTGAACGAAACGGCTCGGATGAAAATAGGTCGTTAGTGTTGCTGACGGTAATACTCAATCAAGTGGCGGGTCGACTCATCGTGCTGCGCGCCGATTTTCCCATCCTGCAGTTCAGGCAATATTTTACTGGCCAGTTGTTTGCCCAGTTCCACGCCCCACTGGTCGAAGGAGTTGATGTTCCACACGATGCCCTGCACAAAGACCTTTTGTTCGTAGAGCGCAATCAGCATCCCCAGCGTGTGCGGATCAAGACGATCGAACAACAGGGTATTGGTCGGTTTGTTGCCGGCAAAGACCTTATGCGGCAGTAACGCTTCCAGTTCTGCACCTGAGAGTCCCTGTGCAACCAGTTCGGCGCGTGCCTCGTCGGATGTTTTGCCTATCATCAGCGCTTCGGTTTGCGCAAAGCAATTGGCCAGCAAAATGGCGTGATGCTCGCCTAACGGATTTTGGCTGTGCAGCGGCGCTAAAAAGTCCGCCGGTATCATGCGGGTTCCTTGATGGATTAACTGGTAGAAGGCGTGCTGACCGTTGGTGCCGGCCTCGCCCCATACCGCCATGCCGGTATCGTAATCGACCGCTTGCCCGTCACGGTCCACGCCCTTGCCGTTACTCTCCATATCCAGTTGCTGCAGGTATGCGGCAAAGCGGTGCAGGTACTGATCATAGGGCAGCACGGCATTCGAACTGGATGCAAAAAAGTTGCCATACCAGATGCCCAGCATGCCCATCAAGACCGGCATGTTCTCTTCAAACGGCGCGGTGCGGAAATGTTCATCCATCTCATGTGCGCCTGAGAGCAATTCTTCAAACCTGTCCATGCCGATGAACAACGCGATGGGCAGGCCGATTGCCGACCACAGCGAGTAACGTCCGCCCACCCAGTCCCAGAATTCGAACACGTTGTCCGGATTGATGCCGAACGCGGCGGTCGCCGAAAGATTGGTCGAGACCGCGGCGAAGTGGCTGGCCACGGCATCCTCCGAAGCCAGTTTTTCAACCAGCCAGGCGCGTGCCGAGCGGGCGTTGGTTAACGTTTCCTGCGTGGTAAAGGTTTTGGAGCTGACGATGAACAGGGTTGTTTCGGCGTTTAATTTTTTCAGCGTCTCGACCAGTTGGCTGGCATCGACGTTGGAGACGAAATGCGCGCGCAGCGCAGGGCTTGCGTAACACTTCAAGGCTTCGCAGACCATCAAGGGACCCAAATCCGAGCCGCCGATACCGATGTTGACGATATCGGTGATTACGCGTCCCGTATAGCCGGTATGCGCCCCACTGCGAACCTTGTCGGAAAACGCCCGCATCAGCGATAGCACGCGGCGCACATCGGGCATGACATCAACCCCGTTGAACAGTACAGGGCGATCTGAGCGGTTGCGCAGCGCCGTGTGCAGCACAGCGCGCTGCTCGGTATTGTTGATTTTCTCACCGTTAAACTGGCGTTCTATACTGGCGGGCAGGTCGGCCTGAATGGCAAGATCAATCAGCAGTTTTCGTGTTTGTTCGGTGATGCGGTTTTTTGAATAGTCCAGCAGCACACTGCCAAATTTAAGCGACAGGTTATCAAAGCGCGACGGGTCGGCGGCAAACAGCTCACGCATATGCAGCGGTTCAATGCTCGCATAATGTGCACTCAGCGCTTGCCATGCAGTGGATAGTGTAAGTTTTGACATGGTCAATATCTCAAATCAAATTTAGCCTGGGAAAATCATTTGTCCACTAAAAACACGAATAAACACGAAAATTCAGATAGATACCCGCATTTTTGCTTTGCTGATGCGATGCTGAATTGAAGTCTTCGTGTCGTTCGTGCATTTCGTGGATAAAAAAAGTTTTTAGTTTATGCCTCAGGTACCAGAATCACACCGGCTAACGGCGGCAGCGAGATTTCCGCTGAATAGGGCAGTCCCATCCAGGGAATCGCCTCTGCCGTGATCAGGCCCGCATTACCCAGATTGCTCCCCGCGTAATACGACGAATCGCTGTTCAATGCTTCACGATACTGGGTCAATTCCGGCAGGCCGATCCGATAGTGCTGGCGTGGCAACGGGGTCAGATTCAGTGTGACAATGACGCTAGCGCCATTGCGTGCACGACGCTGAAATGACAGCACGGATTTTTCGGCATCATTGCAGTCTATCCAGGAAAAGCCTGATGAGTCGAATTCCAGTTCATGCAGTGCGGGAAGTGAGCTGTACAGAATGTTCAAGTCATGCGTGAGGTTCTGCATACCACGGTGCAACTCTTCGCCCAGTTGCCACCATTCGAGTTCCCACTTTGACTGCCATTCGCGCCCCTGTGCGATTTCATTACCCATAAAGTTGAGCTTTTTGCCCGGACTCGTCATCTGGTAAGTGAGCAGCAGGCGCAGGTTAGCGAATTTCTGCCACGCATCGCCCGGCATTTTGGAGAGCAGCGAGCCTTTGCCGTGTACGACTTCATCGTGCGAGAACGGCATGATGAAGTTTTCGCTGTAAGCGTAGATCTGGCCGAAGGTCAGCTGATTGTGATGGTATCTGCGATGCACCGGTTCGTATTCGAAATAGCCCAGGGTGTCGTTCATCCAGCCCATGTTCCACTTCATCGAGAAGCCTAAGCCGCCCAGATAAACGGGGCGGGAGACGCCAGGCCACGCGGTGGATTCTTCGGCCATCGTCAGTGCGCCGGGGAATTCCTCGTGCACCATGATGTTCATCTCGCGCAAGAATTCAACTGCATCGAGGTTTTCACGGCCGCCGTACTTGTTCGGAATCCATTCGCCGGCTTTGCGCGAGTAATCTAAGTACAGCATGGACGCGACCGCATCGACGCGCAGTCCGTCAAAGTGAAACTCGGATAACCAGTAATGTGCGCTGGAGAGTAAAAAGGTTTTTACTTCATTGCGGCCGAAATTGAAAATATGGGTACCCCAGTCCTGATGAAAACCCAGTCGCGGATCTTCGTGTTCGAACAAGGCGGTGCCGTCAAAGCGAGCGAGTGCCCAACTGTCCTGCGGGAAGTGCGCGGGTACCCAGTCGAGTATCACGCCGATGTCGGCATGATGACAGGCATCAATCAGTTGACGCAATTCGTCAGGCGAGCCGAAGCGACTCGAGGGCGCGAAATAACCGGTGCATTGATAACCCCAGGATTCATCGAGCGGATGTTCGGTGATCGGCATAAATTCGATGTGCGTGTAGCCCATGCTTTTGACATAGGGCACCAGATCGCGCGCCAGTTCACTATAGCTATAGAAGCGGCCGTCCGGATGGCGTTTCCAGGATCCCGGATGCACTTCATAAATATTGACCGCCGCGTGTAGCCAGTCCCAGCTGCCGCGTTTTTTCATCCAGGCATCATCCTGCCAGACATGCGAATTCGCAGGTGCCGCTAAGGAGGCGGTTCCCGGACGCAATTCGAATCCTTGCGCATAGGGGTCGGTCTTGGTCAGAACATTGCCTGAATCACGATTGCGAATTTCATAGCGATACAGCGCATGCTGCTTAATTTCAGGGATAAAGATTTCCCAAACACCGGAGGAGCCGTGCAAGCGCATCGGATACATGCGGCCGTCCCAGTTGTTGAATTCTCCCACCACACTCACGCGTTCCGCATTCGGCGCCCAGACGGAGAAGCGCACTCCTGTGATGCCGCTGATTTGTACCTGATGAGAGCCCAGCATGCGATAGCCCTGACGCAACGTGCCCTCACCGAATAGATGCAAATCCTGCGTTGAGAGATTGGACGGGAATTGATAGGGGTCGTAGATCTCGCGGGACACCAGTCCTTCGCTGACTTTCAAGCGGTAGGGGAGTTTGGGTTCACAGACGCCGCGCCATTCGAACAGGCCGTCGGGATGGATTTTGGTAAATTCTTCTTGTGTGTAGCTCAGGGTGACTTGCGTGGCATGAGGTTCATAGTAGCGAATAACCCAATCAACGCCGTCGCGGTGCAGACCAAGTAAAGCAAAAGGATCGTGGAGCCGTGCTTGTAACAAAGATTCGATTAGCATATTCACTATATTTCCTCATTAGTTCTTGTGTCGTGTGGTAATTGTAAACGATAATGACCATGTCAATTAAGGTAAATATGACTATAAGGAGGTAAAGATGAATGTTGAGTTGGGTTATCTGAAAAAAAATTACCACGCAGCCTCTGGCGATCCTGAACCACGTTTTGTTAGTCGTCTCACTAAAAACACTTATGCGATGGTCTTGGCGGGCGGCCGAGGCAGTCGATTGCATGAGTTGACCAACTGGCGTGCCAAGCCTGCCGTTCCTTTTGGCGGAAAATTCCGCATCATCGATTTTGTTCTCTCTAACTGTGTTAACTCTGGCATTCGTCGTATCGGCGTTGCCACACAATACAAGTCACACAGCCTGATTCAGCATATTCAGCGCGGTTGGTCATTTTTGAATGGTCAGTTTGGCGAATATCTCGATCTACTCCCCGCGCAGCAGCGCATCAGTGAAGATCAGTGGTATCAGGGTACGGCCGATGCCGTATTTCAAAATCTGGATATTATTCGCGCCTCAAAATGCGAATTTATCGTGATTTTGGCAGGCGATCATATCTACAAGATGGACTACGGCAAATTGCTGGCCTTCCATGTCGAAAAGAAAGCCGACATGACGGTCGCGTGTCTGGAAGTGCCGATTGCAGAAGCGTATGCCTTCGGCGTGATGGGCATCGACGAAAACTCCCGTGTGGTCGAGTTTGTCGAAAAACCGGCCAATCCGCCGTCCATACCGGGTAATCCTGAAAAATCGCTGGCGAGCATGGGTATCTATGTGTTCAATACGCAGTTTTTGATTGAGCAATTGATCCGTGATGCGGACAGCCCAAATTCGACGCATGATTTTGGTAAAGATCTGATTCCACATATGGTCGAAAAATACCGTGTGTTTGCTCAGAGTTTCGAGCAAAGCTGCGTCGGGATGGGCGATGACAATGTGCCTTACTGGCGCGATGTCGGTACCATCGATTCCTACTGGGAAGCCAGTATGGAAATGACCAAGGTGATTCCGGATCTGAATATGTACGATCAGGAGTGGCCGATCTGGACTTATCAGGAGCAATTGCCACCGGCCAAATTCGTTTTCGATGAAGAGGAACGACGCGGTTATGCGGTGGATTCGCTGGTCTCAGGCGGCTGTATCGTCAGCGGTTCAGCAGTTAAACGCTCGCTGTTGTTCTCTGATGTGCGCGTGAACAGCTATTCTTCGATTGAGGATTCGGTGTTGTTGCCGAACGTCGATGTCGGTCGTCACGTGGTCTTGAAGCGCGTCATCGTCGATAAAAACTGCAAGATTCCGGATGGCATGGAAGTGGGCGTCAATATCGAAGAAGATCGCAAGCGTTTTCATGTCAGTGAAAATGGTATCACCCTGATCACCCCGGAAATGCTGGGGCAGATCGTACACAGCATCCGTTAAGGCTCAACTCAATCAACCCCGCTGCTAAACAGCGGGGCTTTCAGCTATGAAAAAATCCCTAGACTTAGTATTTCTCTGGCACATGCATCAGCCGGATTACCGTGATTATGCCAGCGGCGATTTCGTCTTGCCGTGGGTCTATTTGCACGCCATCAAAGATTACACCGACATGGCTTATCACCTGGAGCGTCATCCCGGGATGCATGTGATACTCAATTTTGTGCCCATTTTGCTCGATCAACTGGAAGATTACACTGACCAGTTTGCTACCGGCAAGATCCGCGATCCGCTGCTGCGCCTCATTATTCACAAAGGCCCGCTCTCCTTAGCAGAGCGTCAACTGGTACTCGATTCCTGTTTCCGTAGCAGTCACACTAAGATGATTGCGCCGTATCCGGTTTATAAGCGTCTGTGGGATGTCTTCCAGATGTTGCAATCAGATGGCGAGAACGCTTTGTCCTACTTGTCCTGTCAGTATATGGACGATCTTTTGGTTTGGTATCACTTAGCCTGGTGCGGCGAGAGTGTGCGTCGCGAGAGCGAGCTGGTTGCGCGTTTGATGACCAAAGCCGAGGGGTTTACGCTCGAAGATCGCACTCAGTTGTTCGATCTGATCGGTCAACTGACCAGCGATATTATTCCTCGCTATCGCAAGCTGGCCGAATCAGGTCAAATCGAGATTTCAGCGACGCCGCATTATCATCCGCTCGCGCCTTTGCTGATTGATTTTGCCAGTGCCAAGGAAGCCATGCCCGATGCACCGATGCCCAAGGCGCAGCATTATCCCAAGGGTCGTTTGCGCGTCTCCAAACATATTCAACTGGCTAAAGCGAGTCACAAAGCGCGCTTTGGTTCTGAGCCTGCCGGGATGTGGCCGGCGGAAGGTTCGATTTCTGTGGAAACGCTGGAAGTGTTTGCCGAAGAGGGTTGCGGCTGGGCGGCCAGTGGTGAGGGCGTGCTGGTTAACAGCATACGCCGTTCGAATCAGGCAGTGCCTGAACGCAATCAGTACCTGTATCGCCCCTATACGCTGGACAAGGGCGCTGAGGGCGTACAGTGTTTCTTCCGCGATGACCATCTGTCAGATTTGATTGGTTTTGAATATTCGCGCTGGCACGGCAAGGATGCGGCCACGCATTTCATCGACCAATTGGAAAATATCGCGCGTCATGCGACAGAAGATGAGACGCCAATTGTCAGCGTGATCCTCGATGGTGAAAATGCCTGGGAATATTACCCGTACAACGGATTTTACTTCCTCGATGAGTTGTATGCACAACTGGAAACGCACGCCAAAATTCGCACCACGACCTACGAAAATTTCATTAAGCTCAGCGCAATCCGTACCGATTGCGCACGTGCGGTCAGTTTGCCGACCATTTCAGCCGGTAGTTGGGTGTATGGGAATTTCTCGACCTGGATCGGCTGCGAAGATAAGAACCGTGCCTGGGATTTGCTGTGTGCGGCGAAGCAAAGTTTTGATATGGTCATGTCCAGCGGACGACTGAGCAAGGCAGAACAAGTAGCGGCCGACAAGCAATTGTGTTCCTGTGAGAGTTCGGACTGGTTCTGGTGGTTCGGCGACTACAATCCGGCCAACTCGGTGGCCAGTTTCGACCGCCTGTACCGGCATAATTTGACTGAATTGTATCGACTGCTCAAATTGTCAGCGCCGCTCAGTCTGGTCGATCCCGTCAGTCGCGGCTGCCTTGGGGATACAGAGGTTGACGGAGCGATGCGTCGCGCAACTGAGTAGATCAAACCTGCCTTTAGACTGTTTCAGAAAATGAATTGCATATGATAACTGATCGTGCCAGCGGTATTTTGCTGCATCCCACTTCGCTGCCGGGGCCCTTTGGTGCCGGCGACCTGGGCGCCAATGCCTACCTTTTTATCGACTGGTTAAAAGGTGCCGGACAAACGTATTGGCAGGTTTTGCCGCTGGGGGAAATTGGTCCCGGCAATTCGCCTTATATGAGCAGCTCCGCGTTTGCGGGCAATGTGCTGCTGATTGATTTGCAGGATTTGGCAACGCGAGGATGGCTGAGCGCGGAGGACCTGATTGCTGATCCCGGTTTTTCGGCCGATCGCGTCGATTTCTCGTTGCAGGGGCCTTTCAGGCTAGCGCGCTTACGCCGTGCCGCACGACAATTTTTTGCCAGTAGCCACGGGAGTGCGCACGAGGCCTATGCCCACTTTTGCCTGACAGAGTGCGAGTGGCTGGAAGACTATGCGCGCTTCATGACGATCCTGGAGCAACAGGAAGGTCGCGGATGGAATCAATGGCCGGAAGTGTATGCACGTCGTTCGCCGCAGGCGCTGGCGGTGCTGGATGAGGTATCTCAAGTCAAGATCAGTTTCTGGAAATTCTGTCAGTGGTGTTTTTATCGCCAGTGGACTCAGTTAAAAACCTACGCGAATGCGCGCGGCGTGAAGCTGGTGGGCGATGTGCCGATTTTTGTGGCGTTTCAAAGTGCCGACGTCTGGGCGCATCCTGACCTGTTTGAGCTCGACGAGGCAGGGTGTCCTTCTGTTGTCGCGGGGGTGCCGCCTGATTATTTTAGCGAGACCGGGCAGTTGTGGGGCAATCCCTTGTATCGCTGGGAGGCGCATGAAAGCACGGGTTACGCCTGGTGGATCAGGCGTCTGGCTTCTGCGCTAGCCAATTTTGATCAGGTGCGCATTGATCACTTCAGGGGCTTTGCGGCTTACTGGGAAGTGCCGGCGGATGAATCCACCGCAATCAATGGCCGTTGGATGCCGGGACCCGGCGCCAAACTGTTTGAAGCCTTTGCCAGCGCTTTTGCAGAATTGCCGATTATTGCTGAGGATCTGGGCGTGATTACGCCGGATGTCGCCCAGTTGCGCGACCAGTTTAATTTGCCCGGCATGCGTATTTTGCAATTTGCTTTCGGTGATGACCGCAGCAATGCCTTTTTGCCGCATAACTATATTGCCAATACGATTGCCTATACCGGTACGCATGATAATGACACGACGCTGGGTTGGTGGAATACCGCCACCGAGCACGAGCATCACTTTGCTCAGGAATATTTTGCCAAAGAATCGGTTGATGTGCCGTGGGATATGATCAGCGCGCTGTCGGCTTCGGTTGCTAATACGGTGATCTTCCCTATGCAGGATGTGCTTTGCCTGTCAGGCGAGCATCGAATGAACTATCCGGGACGTGCGGAGGGCAATTGGGAGTGGCGTTTTACATGGGAGCAGGTACAGCCATGGCAGACGATCAAATTTGCCAACATTACGGCCTGCAATAAGCGGACGCTACCGTGTATTGATGCCGCGTGTGAATGCGTTGATGCGTTAGGCTAAGACATACGCCAGTTCTCAGTGAGGACTGGCGTATTTAGTAATTGCTTATTTGTTTACAGCTGACTTCAGTGTTGCACCTGGCTTGAAAGCAGGTACTTTGGACGCGGCGATTTTCAATTCAGCGCCAGTCTTAGGGTTACGACCGGTGCGTGCAGCGCGTTCGCGCACTTCAAAAGTACCAAAACCGACCAGAGAAATGCTGTCGCCGTTTGCCAGTGTTTCACCAATCACTTCAATCAGTGCAGCGATATTTTGTTCTGCAACAATTTTGGTGCTTCCGGTTTTAGTGGCCAAAGCATCGATAAGTTCTTTTCTGTTCATGTGTATCTCTCCGTGAGTAGCTTAGTGAATGTAAGGGCTGCGCATTGCTGCGGACAAAGTCTAACACTGTCCTGAGACAAACTGAACATCTTGGCGTGATTCTGTTCAATTTTTCTTGATATAAATTCATTTTTTATCGCTCGCTGGCCATTTTTTGCCCCTCACGACAATTTTTGTTGAATTGGCGGCTACATTCTGTTCAAATTCAGCCTGTCATTTTAATAATTGTTTAATAATTGAAATATAAAATGGAATCAGTTCACGTGGTCAAAGCGTTGCAGGCACTGGCTCAACCAACCCGATTGGCGATTTACCGTCTTTTGGTGGTGAGCGGGCCCGATGGCATGGCCGCCGGGCAGCTTGCCGAAAAGTTAGGCGTGTCGCCGGCCAATATGTCGCATCATTTTAAAACGCTCAGTCATGCGGCGTTAATCCTCAGTCGTCAGGACGGCCGGTTCGTCTATTACTCGGCGAATTTCACGGTGATGAACGGCATGCTGGCGTACTTAACTGAAAATTGCTGCGATGGGAACCCCGGTGCGTGCGCCGGATTGTAAATCACCTTAAAGGAATCAAAATGGATACAAAGCAATATAACGTGCTGGTGTTGTGTACCGGTAATTCGGCCCGTAGCATTTTAGGTGAGGTGCTGTTCAATCACCTAGGCAAGGGTAAGTTCAAGGCCTATAGTGCAGGCAGTCGTCCGGCCGGAAAAGTAAATCCGGGTGCGCTGGAATTACTCTCGCTGCAAGGGCACAGTATTGACGGCTTGCGCAGCAAAAGCTGGGATGAATTCGCAGCACCGGATGCGCCGGAAATTGATTTCATCATTACCGTTTGCGACAATGCCGCCGGTGAAGCCTGCCCGATTTGGCCCGGAAAACCGGCGACCGCGCATTGGGGTATCCCTGATCCTGCGCATATCGAAGGTGATGACGCGCGCCGTGCCGCTTTTAAGCGTGCATCCGAGCAATTAGCCCGCCGCATCCAGTTGTTTATGAGTTTGCCGATCGAGTCACTGGACAAGCTCACCCTGAAAGAAAAAATGGCTGAAATTGGCCGTATTCAAGATTAAGGAGGCTGTCATGGCGCATCTGCAAATTTTTGATCCCGCATTGTGTTGCAGCACCGGCGTGTGTGGTACGGACATTGATCAGGCGCTGGTGGGTTTTAGTGCCGACGCGGACTGGCTCAAACGCGCCGGCGGCACGCTAGAACGCTTTAATCTCGCCCAGCAGCCGATGGCGTTCGCTCAGAATGCCGTCGTCAGGGCGTATCTTGAGCGTTCGGGGGCGGAAGGGTTGCCGCTGGTGTTACTAGGCGGCGAGATTGCGCTGGCGGGGCGCTATCCGACTCGCAAGGAATTGGCGCGTTTCGCAGGGATAGACGAGTCGTTCGTCGAGTCGGCAACCGCCTGTTGCGGTGGCGCTTGTTAAACGGCTTTAAATATCCTGATCATGAACCTCTTCAAACAGTTACCTAAATTTCTTTTCTTTACCGGCAAGGGCGGCGTGGGTAAAACCTCGCTTGCCTGTGCTGCCGCCGTGAAACTGGCCGATGAGGGGCGACGGGTATTGCTGGTGAGCACGGATCCCGCCTCCAACGTCGCTCAGGTATTTGGTGTTCACATTGGCAATGCCATCACGCCGATTGACGCTGTGGCGGGCTTGTCAGCGCTGGAGATTGACCCGCAGGCGGCAGCACAAGTCTATCGCGACCGGATCGTGGGGCCGGTGCGCGGCGTATTGCCGGACGCGGTCGTGAAGGGGATCGAGGAGCAACTCTCCGGCGCGTGTACCACCGAAATCGCGGCGTTCGATGAATTCACCGAATTGTTGACCGATCAGGCGATACTGGCGCAGTACGATCATGTTGTTTTCGATACCGCACCGACCGGCCACACGATACGATTGTTGCAACTGCCGGGCGCCTGGAGCGGATTTTTAGACAATAATCCCGATGGGGCCTCCTGCCTCGGCCCTTTAGCAGGACTCGATAAGCAGCGGCACCGTTACAGCGAAGCGGTCGCGGTGCTAGCGGATGCAACTCAAACCAGGCTGATCCTGGTGGCCCGTGCGCAGCATTCGACCTTGCAGGAAGCGGCGCGTACCAGTGAAGAATTGGCGCATATCGGTTTTACCCATCAGTATCTGGTGATTAACGGGTGTATGCCCGAGCGCGAATGTACGGATTCTGTGGCAAAAGCCATTTACCTGCGCGAGCAGGCCGTTTTAATGCCACCGTCCTTGCGTCGCTTGCCGACCGACAGGCTGGATTTGCTGCCCTTTAATCTGGTTGGTATCGATGCGCTGCGTGCTTTACTCTCTGTTCAGCCGGTGTTAGTCAACGCGGCCAGTGTGCAGCGGGAAGGCGCTTTGCCCGGCTTGTCTGGACTGATTGATGAAATCGCGCTGTCAGGGCACGGCTTGATCATGTTGATGGGCAAGGGCGGGGTGGGCAAGACCACCCTTGCGGCAGCCGTAGCCGTGGCCCTGGCGTCTCGCGGACATCCGGTTCTTCTGACGACCTCTGATCCTGCCGCGCATTTATCCGATACGCTGCGGGGCGGGCTGCCTAATTTGCAGGTGAGTCGTATTGATCCTGTGGCGGAGACCGCGCGCTATCGTCAGCATGTACTCGAAACGAAGGGGCGTGATTTGGATGAGGCGGGGCGCGCCTTGCTGGCTGAGGATTTGCGCTCACCCTGTACCGAGGAAATCGCTGTTTTTCAGGCTTTTTCGCGAGCGATACGGGAAGCGGATCACAGCTTTGTGGTGATGGATACCGCGCCCACCGGACATACCTTGCTGTTGCTCGATGCCACCGGCGCCTATCACCGGGAAGTGGCACGCAATTTGAGTACGGCGGCGCATTTCACCACGCCGATGATGCGACTGCAGGATGCGAATTACACCCGCATTCTGATTGTGACCCTCGCTGAAACGACCCCGGTGCTGGAAGCGGCGAATTTGCAGGACGACTTGCGCCGCGCGGGAATAGCGCCTTGGGCGTGGATCGTCAATCAAAGTCTGGCTGCAAGCCACCCGGACTCGGCGCTTTTAAAATTACGTGCCGAACACGAGTGGGCGCAAATCGACCTTGTCCGGCAGCGCTATGCGGAACGCGCCGCTTTTGTGCCGATTCAGGCTGAAGAACCCGTTGGCGTCGCGGCATTGCTCGCATTGGCGCAGGCGACATAAAGGGATAAAAATGAATCTGTTTGAACGCTATTTGACCGTGTGGGTCGTGCTCTGTATTGCCGCCGGCATACTGCTCGGTCAGTTTTTTCCGGGACTGTTTCAAGCGCTTGCCCTCGTTGAAGTGGCGAACGTTAATTTACCGGTCGGTGTGCTCGTCTGGGTGATGGTCATACCGATGCTGCTCAAAATTGATTTTGGCGCGCTGCATCAGGTGAAACAGCAGTTGCGCGGCATCGGGGTGACGCTGTTTATCAACTGGGCGGTTAAACCCTTTTCGATGGCATTGTTAGCCTGGCTGTTTATCCGGTATGTGTTTGTCGACTATCTGCCTGCCGCTCAACTCGACAGTTATGTCGCAGGATTGATCCTGCTGGCCGCAGCGCCCTGCACGGCGATGGTGTTTGTTTGGAGTAATCTGGTCAAGGGCGATCCGTATTTTACACTCTCGCAAGTCGCCCTTAATGACGCCATTATGATCTTCGCCTTCGCGCCGCTGGTGGGTTTGCTGCTCGGTATAAGCAGTATCGTCGTGCCGTGGGCAACCTTGCTGATGTCGGTGATTTTTTACATCGTGATTCCGGTGATGCTGTCGCAATGGTTGCGTAGTCGGTTGCGCGCGCGTGGTGATGAATCATTCAATCGTGTGCTCGCACAGCTTGGCCCGTTTTCGATTGCGGCCTTGCTGTTGACGCTGGTGCTGCTGTTTGCCCTGCAGGGAACGGCCATTGTGGCGCAACCCTGGGTGATCGCGATGCTGGCTGTGCCGATCCTGATACAGGTGTTATTCAATTCGAGTCTGGCCTACTGGCTCAATTACAAGCTGGGTGTGGCGCACAGCGTTGCAGCACCGTCCGCCTTGATCGGTGCGAGCAATTTTTTCGAGCTGGCGGTCGCCACCGCGATCAGTTTATTCGGGTTTCAATCGGGGGCCGCGTTAGCTACCGTCGTCGGTGTGCTCATCGAAGTGCCGGTGATGCTGATGGTGGTGGCCGTTGCAAACCGTTCTCGGGCATGGTATCAGCGTGGTGTTTCAGCATAAACTGAGTGGGATGCAATCGTGAAATTACCGGCGCTAAAACGCCGGTTTTTTTATGTCTGAATTAAAATATCACACCCCCCGCGTCAGATCGCCGTATCATCCTGCCGCTTTTGCAGTCTGGCTGCATAATTTTAGAAAAGGCTACTCAATGAATTGGCTTAACTTTAAACGCGACTATCTGGTGCAGTTCTGGTCGCCCATCCCCTCCGTGATCGCAGCGGGGGTACTTTCCGCCTATTATTTTGGCATTACCGGCACCTTTTGGGCCGTCACCGGGGAATTTACCCGTTGGGGTGGGCACCTTTTGCAATGGTTCGGTTTTCAACCGGAGACCTGGGGCTATTTCAAGGTAATTCATCTGGAAGGAACGCCCCTTAGCCGGGTGGATGGCGTGATGATCATCGGGATGTTTGCAGGTTGCCTGTCGGCCGCACTGTGGGCCAATAACGTCAGGCTGCGCCAGCCGCAACATCGCATTCGCATCATTCAGGCGCTGGCCGGGGGAATTATCGCCGGCTTCGGCGCCCGTCTGGCTATGGGGTGTAATTTAGCGGCGTTTTTTACCGGCATCCCGCAATTTTCCCTGCACGCCTGGTTTTTTGCGTTGTCGACGGTTGCAGGCACCTGGTTTGGCGCGCGGTTTGTAATGTTGCCGATATTCAGGGTTGCCGTGAACGTGAAAAAAGTCTCGGCCGCTCAACCGCTGGTTCAAACGCCTGAGCGGGCGGCGCGCCGTTTTCGTCTGGGCATACTTGTGTTTGCAGGATTTTTGCTGTGGGCGATTGCCAAAACATTCGATGCGCCAAAGCTAGGCTTAGCGGCGCTGTTCGGGCTGGCTTTCGGTATCCTCATCGAGCGGGGACAGGTGTGCTTTACTTCGGCATTCCGCGACCTGTGGCTAACCGGGCGTACGCAGATGGCCAAGGCGATCATCCTCGGCATGGCGGTCAGCACGATTGGTGTTTACAGTTATATCCAGCTTGGCGTACCGGCTAAAATCATGTGGGCCGGCCCCAACGCCGTGATCGGCGGGCTGCTGTTCGGTTTCGGTATCGTGTTGGCCGGCAGTTGCGAGACGGGTTGGATGTACCGCGCCGTCGAAGGTCAGGTCCATTACTGGTGGGTGGGGCTGGGCAATATCATCGGGGCTACCTTGCTTGCGCTGTGCTGGGATGACATCGCGCCTGTGCTGGCTACCCGTTACGATAAGGTCGATCTTTTGGTGGTGTTCGGCAAGCCCGGAGGACTTATGGTCACTTATGCGATGCTCGCACTGGCCATGCTGGCCGTGCTGTGGTGGGAAAAACGCTTTTTCGCTAGAAAAACGCTCGTGCAGGAGGTTGTATGACCGAGCAAAAAATTATCCCTGACTATCATCTGGATCTGATGGGGGAGACCTGTCCCTATGTTGCGATCGCAACGCTGGACGCCATGGCGCAACTCAAATCCGGTGAAATTCTGGAAGTGGTGACCAGTTGTTCGCAATCGATCAACAACGTGCCGCCGGATGCAATAAATCACGGCTATCAGGTGCTGGAAGTGGCGACGGAAGGGGCCAATATCCGTTATCTGATTCGTCGCTGAGTGGCGGGTTGGATAAACGGAGTGCGGGAGAGGGGGCATTTTTCGTTAGTTAAAATTTGTGCCGCTGATTGTGTTAGAATGCGCCCCCCATACATTTAGCAAGGCTGCATCTATGTCACGCCAACTTCGCAATATCGCCATTATCGCTCACGTCGATCACGGTAAAACTACTCTGGTTGATAAACTGCTGTCTCAGGCAGGTTCTTTTTCAGCTCACCAACACGTTGCTGAACGTGTTATGGACAACAACGATCTGGAAAAGGAACGCGGGATCACCATTCTGGCGAAGAATTGCGCAGTCGAATTCAAGGGCGTACATATCAACATCGTTGATACACCGGGCCACGCCGACTTCGGCGGTGAAGTTGAGCGCGTGCTGGGTATGGTTGACGGCGTTTTGCTTTTGGTCGATGCGGTTGACGGCCCAATGCCGCAAACACGTTTTGTGACCAAAAAGGCACTGGCATTAGGCTTGCGTCCTATCGTCGTGATCAACAAGGTTGACCGTCCGGGCGCACGTCCTGATTGGGTTGTGGATCAGACTTTCGATTTGTTCGATAAGCTGGGCGCGACCGACGAGCAATTGGATTTTCCGGTTATTTATGCGTCTGCATTGAACGGTTACGCAAAAACTGATCTTGATGCGGTTACTGACAACATGTTCCCGCTGCTGGATGTGGTCTTGGATCATGTCCCGGCACCAAGTGTTGCTGCGACTGAAGAGCCGTTGCAATTGCAAATTTCCGCCCTGGATTATTCGAGCTTCGTCGGTCGTATCGGCGTAGGTCGTGTGACGCGCGGCAAGATCCGTCCTGGCCAGGAAGTCATGGTCATGAATGGCGACAAGTCATCCAAGCGTGCACGTGTGAATCAGGTGCTGGGTTTTCGTGGTATCGAACGCGTATTGCTCGAAGAAGCGATGGCGGGCGACATCGTGTTGATCAACGGGATTGATGAGATCGGTATTGGCGTGACCATTGCTGATATGAGTAAACCTGAAGCGCTGCCCTTGCCTAAGATCGATGAACCGACCTTGAGCATGAACCTGATGGTGAATACCTCACCTTTGTGCGGCCAAGAAGGCAAAATGATCACCAGTCGTCAGATTCGTGATCGTCTGAACAAAGAATTGCTGGTCAACGTAGCCTTGCGTGTCGAAGAAACCGACAACACCGACGTGTTCCTGTTGTCAGGTCGCGGTGAATTGCACCTGACGATTTTGCTGGAAACCATGCGCCGTGAAGGTTTTGAGATGGGCGTGGGTAAGCCGCGTGTTGTGTACCGTGAAATCAACGGCGAAAAATGCGAACCGTTTGAAATGCTGACCGTGGACGTCGAAGACGCCAACCAGGGCGCAGTGATGGAAGAATTGGGTCGTCGCCGTGGTGACTTGCAAGACATGCAACCGGATGGTCACGGTCGTGTGCGTCTGGAATACCGTATTCCTGCGCGCGGCCTGATCGGCTTCCAGTCAGAATTCATGACCTTGACACGCGGCACCGGCATTATGGCGCACGTGTTTGATGACTACGCACCGGTTAAAGCCGATATGCCAGGTCGTCGTAACGGTGTATTGGTTTCATCCGAACAAGGCGATGCAGTTGCTTACGCACTGTGGAAACTGGAAGATCGCGGTCGCATGATCGTGGTTCCTGGCGACAAGCTGTACGAAGGTATGATCATCGGTATTCACAGCCGTGACAACGATCTGATCGTCAACCCAATCAAGGGTAAGCAACTGACCAACGTGCGCTCCTCCGGTACCGATGAAGCGGTTCGTCTGACCCCGCCTGTCCGCCTGACGCTGGAATCAGCCGTTGAGTTTATCGATGACGATGAACTGGTTGAAATCACACCGGTTTCAATTCGTGTGCGTAAACGCTTCCTGACCGAAAATGAACGCAAGCGTAACGTGCGCGGCCTGTAATTAGTCAGCATCGTTTATAAAAAGCCGCCAGATCATTCTGGCGGTTTTTTTATGGATTAAAATTGACAACGCGGTGGAATTTTGCGAAGCTGCGCCCATGTCCTACCGCACCCGAAAATTGATCGCTGTTTTGCTTGCCATCTGGTTGCCGTTATTTAGCGGTAGTGCCTTGGCCGCCAGCGTGATGATGCAGATGCAGCCTGACGCCTGTCAGGAGATGGGCATGGACGAGCATGACATGGCGCCCGCGTCTACGCAGTGCGATACCTGTGATGTCTGCCATCTGGCCTGCGGCAGTTATCTTGCCGTGCAGGCGATATCTCATCCGGATGCGCTACCCGCCGTTGCGACGGTCACCCCTTATTTATTCTCGTTTGACTCCATCACCAGCATTCCCTTGCTGCCTCCGCCCTTAGCGCTCGTCTAATACAGGACGAGTCCGCCTGTCGGTATCGATTTATCCCGTCCTGAAACAGGGTAGCGATTACGCTATCTATCTGATTATGCACGAGGATTGGCAACATGAAACGAATCATTTATATTTTTCTTGCCGGCTGGCTTATGCCTGCCGCGGCACAACCCTTGGGTAGTGATGTGGCAAGCCTGATCGCTTATGCAAAGGATCACAATCAGGAACTGGCGGCCCTGAGCTTTGACGCAGATGCGGCCTCCCTGCGGGTATTGCCGGCCGGCAGCTTGCCTGACCCTGTGCTGCGCACCGAGCTGATGGATTTTACCAATCAGGGCAACAATCGACCGGCCAGCCTGCTGCCGGGCAATGTGGGGGCGACGCGATATTTGCTCACGCAAAGCGTGCCCTGGTATGGTCGTCGTGAGCTGCAAAGCGATGTCGCCCGGGCACAGGAGAGCGGTGCGCGCGGACAAACGGCGGCACTTTGGGCAGATTTGAGCAGCAAAATTAAATCAGCCTATGCGATGCATTACTACCTGACGGGCAGCATCAGGTTCACGCGTGAAATGGCTGATCTGACGCAGCGCCTCGAAAAACTGGCGCAAACCCGTTATGCCAACGGGCAGGGGACGCAGCAGGAAGTGATCCGCGCACAACTGGAGCAGACGGATTTGCAGAGCACGCTGATTGAGTTGGCGAACGAACAACATCATGCGCACACACAACTGAATAATCTGTTATCGCGCCCGTCCGATGCCCCGCTTGCCGATCCTGAAAAATTGCGCCCCCTGCCGGATGCGGCAACGCTGGGTGCGCTCGATGCGTTGGTGCGCGCCAATAACCCCCAGTTGCAGATCGCCTCATCCGGTGTGGAAGAGGCGAGAATCAACCGCGAGCTGAGCTATAAAAACCGTTATCCCGGTTTCACACTGGGGGTTGCCCCCACCCAGAGCGGCAACACGGTCAAAAGCTGGGATTTGATGGTTGAATTCAATATCCCTCTGCAGCAGGAATCGCGCCGTTCGCAAGAGCGTGAGGCAGAAGCGCGTGTTGCGGCCGCAACGGCCCGGCAGGAGGCGCTGCTCAATAGCGTTCTGTCAGCTTTATCGCAGAGCGTGTCGGGGCTACAGAGCGCGCAGCGCACCGAATCAATAATTGCAACGCAGTTGCTGCCGCAGGCGGCGCTGTCATTTCAATCGGCGCTGAACGGTTATGAGAATGGAAAAGTTGATTTTGCAACCTTGCTCGATGCGCAGCGATCCATTCTTAAAGCGCGTTCGCAACAGATCAAGGCGCAGTATGAGGCGCAACTGAGGTTGGCTGAAATTGAACGCCTAGCTGGAGAATAATCATGAATAAAATCAAATTAATAGCGATGTATGTTGCAGTAATTTCTATCGTTGCGTCAGGCGGCTACTGGCTGGGCAGTCATGCAGGGTCCGGGAGGCAGGAGGCAGGCTTGAGGATGCAGGATACAGGATCGAAGCCCGGCGAGCCGCGCAAAATTTTGTATTACCGTAATCCGATGGGATTGCCGGATACGTCCCCCACGCCTAAAAAGGACAGCATGGGCATGGACTACGTGGCGGTGTATCAAGGCGAGGCCACAGAGGAGGGTTTGGTCAGTATCAGCGTCGAAAAGGTGCAGAAATTAGGCGTTAAGCGCGAAGCGGCTGTCCTGCGCGATGTGAATAAAACGCTGAATGTCAGTGGACGGATTGAAATCGATGAGCGTCGCACCTATGCGATTGCACCAAAATTTGAAGGCTGGGTCGAGCATCTGTATGTCAGCAGCACAGGGCAGAGCGTGAAGCGCGGCGAGCCTCTATTCGATGTGTACAGTCCGGAACTGGTATCCGCTCAGCGTGAATACCGTCTTGCCAGACAAGGTGAGGAGACGTTAAAGAATGCAGGTTCCGAGGCCTCGCTCGGTATGGGACAACTGGCTGAAGGCGCGCGCGCACGGCTTAAAAACTGGGATATCGCAGACGGTCAAATCAGCCAGTCGGGCAACTCCCGCCGCACACTGACCTATTACGCACCGGCCACCGGCATCGTGATGGAGAAAAAAGCGGTGCAGGGGATGCGATTTTTGCCGGGTGAGACCTTGTATCAGATCGCCGATTTGTCCCGTGTGTGGGTGATTGCCGAGATCAATGAGCAGGATATCGGACAGATCAGCGTAGGTGCCGTGGCACAGATTCGTATCGCGGCTTATCCCGATCAAACTTTCGAGGGAAAAATCGCGTTCATCTATCCGACCCTCAATGCCGCGAGTCGCACGGTTCAGGTGCGTGTGGAACTGGACAATCAGGCAGGAAAACTCAAGCCCGCGATGTATGCCAGCGTCACCTTGCAGGCGGCTCACCATACTGAGGTGCTGAGCGTGCCTGTGTCAGCCGTGATCGACAGCGGCAAGCGCACGATCGTGATCGTTGAACGCGCCCCCGGGCTGTTTGCGCCACGCACTGTGATTGTCGGTCAGCGCGGGGATGAGTACGTCGAGATACGGGCGGGACTTGCGGCGGGCGAACAGGTCGTCACCTCAGCGCTGTTCCTGATCGATGCGGAAAGCAATCTTAAAGCCGCACTGAGCGGACTCGGCGGGGCGGATAGCGCAAGCGCTGAACCTGTGCTGGCAGAGGATGCCCCGCAGCCTGTTAGCGCCAAGCCTGTTGTGCCCGCCGCGGTTAAACGACCTGTTGCCAAGACGGTTGGTCATCAGGCGGTTGGCGTCTTTAATTCGATCAATCCGGACGGCTCGGTGAGCATCACCCACGAGGCGATTAAATCGCTGGGCTGGCCCGGTATGACGATGGATTTTGCACTCGCCAATGCCTCGCTTTCAAGCGGCATCAAGCAGGGGAGCGCAATTCGCTTCGAGATCGTCGAGCGCAAACCCGACGAATGGGTGATTACCCGTCTTCACGTCAAGGCTGACGTCTCCCACGAGGGGCACTGAGATGCTACAAAATATTATCGTCTGGTCGGCACGCAACCGGTTTCTAGTGTTGTTGGCAACCTTATTCATCGTTCTGGCCGGCGTTTATGCGATGTTCAAAACGCCGCTGGATGCCTTGCCGGATTTATCAGATGTGCAGGTTATTGTTTATACTGAATATTCAGGTCAGGCGCCGCAGGTGGTCGAGGATCAGGTGACCTATCCGCTGACCACGGCGATGCTGGCGGTGCCCAAATCCCGGGTGGTGCGGGGATTTTCCTTCTTTGGCGCCTCCTTTGTGTATGTGATTTTTGAGGACGGCACCGACATTTATTGGGCAAGATCCCGCGTGCTGGAGTCGCTGGGCAGCATTGCCGGACGGATGCCGGCCGGCGTCTCGCCGCAACTGGGGCCGGATGCGACAGGGGTGGGCTGGGTGTATCAGTATGCGGTGCTCAGTGAAAAGCACAATCTGGCCCAGTTGCGCACCATGCAGGACTGGTATTTGCGCTATCAGTTGACCAAGGCGCATGGCGTCTCGGAAGTCGCCTCGATAGGCGGCTTTGTGCCGCAGTATCAGGTGAGCGTTGATCCTGTCAAACTGCGCGCCTACGGCATTGCACTCAAGACCGTATCTCAGGTCATCCGGGATTCAAACCGCGATGTCGGCGGGCGTGTCGTGGAGATGGGCGAGACCGAATATATGGTCAGAGGGCGCGGCTATCTGCGCGGCAAGTCGGATATCGAAACGCTGGTGGTGAAAGTGG
Source organism: Nitrosomonadales bacterium (assembly GCA_037137715.1). GTDB lineage: Bacteria > Pseudomonadota > Gammaproteobacteria > Burkholderiales > Gallionellaceae > Gallionella. The sequence goes on along the minus strand of JBAXJT010000002.1, from coordinate 116,804 downwards.
ATCGTGGCACGCCGGTGCTGCTACGCGATATCGCGCGCGTTGAACTCGGGCCCGACGAGCGGCGCGGCCTCACAGAACTCGATGGCGAGGGCGAAGTCGTGGCGGGAATTGCGATGGCGCGGTTCGGCGAAAATGCGCTGGAGGTCATTGAAAACATCAAGCATAAGCTCACGGAAGTCTCGGCAGGACTGCCCGAGGGCGTGACGCTCCGTGCCGTGTACGACCGCTCAGAACTAATCAAGCGTGCGATCGATACCCTAAAACACACCCTGCTCGAAGAAGGCCTGATCGTCGCCTTAGTCTGTATGGTGTTTTTACTGCATGTCAGAAGCGCGTTGGTGGCGATCTTAATGCTGCCGGCGGGCGTGCTGATCGCGTTTATCGCCATGCATGCCCTGGGGATGAACTCGAACATCATGAGTCTGGGGGGGATTGCCATTGCAATCGGTGCCATGGTGGATGCGGCGATCGTGATGATCGAGAATGCGCATAAACACATCGAACGACTGGGGGAGGGCGAGTCGCGTCGTGATGCGATTATTGCCGCCTGCCGCGAGGTCGGACCGTCGCTGTTTTTCTCCCTATTGATTATTACGGTGTCATTTTTGCCGGTATTCACGCTCGAATCTCAAGAGGGCCGCCTGTTCTCGCCGCTTGCCTATACCAAGACGTTTTCGATGGCGGGCGCGGCGTTGTTGTCGGTGACGCTGGTGCCGGTGCTGATGCTGCTGTTTATTCGCGGGCCGATTCTGCCTGAGCAGAAAAATCCGCTCAATCGCTGGATGATTAGTCTCTACCGGCCGCTGATTGCCGCCGCTCTGTCTAGGAAGAAAACCACCGTAGCGATCGCGCTGCTGGTGTTGGCTCTGTCCGTCTATCCTGCGATGCGGCTGGGCAGCGAGTTCATGCCGACCTTGAATGAAGGCTCATTGCTGTATATGCCGGCCTCATTGCCCGGTATGTCGGTCACCCGTGCGGCCGAGTTGCTGCAAACACAGGACAAGATCATCAAGTCGTTTCCGGAAGTGGCCTCCGTATTCGGTAAAGCGGGCAGGGCACAGACGGCAACTGATCCTGCGCCACTGGAAATGTTCGAGACGGTCATCAATCTCAAACCTCAGGATCAGTGGCGCGCCGGCATGACGACAGACAAGCTGATCGCCCAGATGGATCAGGCACTGCAATTTCCCGGCGTTGCCAATTCCTGGACCATGCCGATCAAAGCACGCATCGATATGCTCTCGACAGGAATTAGAACACCGATAGGAATCAAGGTGTTCGGCAAGAATCTTGAGGAAATGGAACAGCTTGCCAAGCAGATCGAAAGCGTGGTGCGCGAGGTTCCTGGCACATCCAGCGCCTATGCGGAACGTTTGACGGGCGGCGCTTATCTCGACATTGAGCCCGACCGTATGGCGCTGGCGCGTTACGGCCTGACTGTCGGCGATGTACAGGACGTGATTGCGACCGCCTTAGGCGGCGAGACGGTCACCACCACCGTGGAAGGACGCGAGCGCTTCGGGGTTAACGTGCGCTATCCGAGGGATTTGCGCGGCACGCCGGAGGATATTGCCCGCGAGGTGCTCATAGCGACTCAGGACGGCGCGATGATACCGTTAGGGCAGGTGGCACGCGTTGTCATTCGTCGCGGTGCGCCGTCGATCCGCACCGAAAATGCGCTGCTCTCGGCCTATATTTATGTGGACATCAGAGACCGCGACATCGGCTCATTTGTCACCGATGCGCGCCGTGCGGTCAATGAAAAGGTTAAATTTCCAGCGGGCTACTATGCGACCTGGAGCGGTCAGTTTGAATATATGGAACGGGCCTATGCGCGCATGAAGATCGTGATTCCGATCACCTTGCTGCTGATCTTCCTGTTGCTGTATCTCAATTTCAAACGCGTGACGGATAGCCTGATCGTGATGCTGTCGGTGCCCTTCGCGCTGGTCGGCGGTTTATGGCTGCTGTGGCTGCTCGATTACAACGTATCGGTTGCCGTTGCGGTGGGGTTCATCGCGCTCTCAGGCGTGGCGGCTGAAACAGGGGTCGTGATGCTGATTTATCTGGAACAGTCGTGGCAGGCGGCACAGGCGCGCTGCCAGAATGAAGGGTGCGCAGCCACGGCTCAGGATTTACATGATGCGATCATGCACGGCGCGGTCGAGCGGGTGCGCCCCAAGATGATGACGGTGGTCGCGATCATGGCAGGCCTGTTGCCCATCCTGTGGAGTACGGGTACGGGTTCTGAAGTAATGCGGCGCATCGCAGCACCGATGGTCGGCGGCATGATGTCATCTGCTATTCTGACGTTGCTGGTCATACCGGTACTGTTCGCGCTGGTGAAGGGGCGCGTGGTCGAACTGTCACATAAGGCGCGTTAAATTCAACTTCAATCGACGCTGAGGATTTGATTATTCAGCAAGGGGACAAAATACCATGAACAGCAACGGCCAATCAATTTAGGAAGACGGTGTGGGGATGATGGATTTATGTTGTATACGTAATACAATCCACCCATTTTTATGTTATTTTGCAATTCGTGTAATTGGTTATGGATGAAAGCGCCTGAACGTCATACTTCTGCTGCAAAATTCCCCGCTACCCTGCATGATTTTTATTGTTCCGTTTTAATTTAATGCAAATACGATACCACCGACAAGTAGGAGTATGGTTACTTCCGCTCATTTTTCATGCGACGACTGTTTGCGCTCAGACGCCCCCGGATGCCGGCGTGTTGTTGCAGCAAATTGAAAGCAATCTCAGGCCTGTCAAACCTGAGCCCAGACTGACAGTCCGCAAAGAAACCATGAACGCGCTAATCGGTGCCACCGTGACGGTCAAAACGTTTAAGTTTTCCGGCAACACGCTGCTGTCTGAAGCCGCATTGCAAAAAATCATTGCGCCTTATTTGAATCATCCGCTGGATTTTACTCAGTTGCAGGATGCGGTCGCTGCGGTCGCTGCAGCCTATCGTGACGCCGGATGGATTGTTCGTGCCTATCTGCCCCAGCAGGAAATCGAAGAGGGTGTCGTCAGTATAGATATTATCGAGGCCGTATTTGGCGGTGCCCGCTTTGAAGGCGTACCTGCCACCCGTTTGTCCAGCGAGACAATCAGCCGGTATGTCAATGCCGCCCAGCCCGCAGGAACCCTGCTGAGCGCTCACGCGATCGATCGAATACTCTTGCTGTTGAGTGATATTCCCGGCGTCAGTGTCACGGGTAGTCTAAGTGAAGGTCAGGCATTGGGACAAACCGATCTGATACTGAATACCGTTGATCAACCATTGTTTTCAGGAAATGCCGGCATGGACAACGCAGGCTCCCGCGCGACGGGAAACCAGCATCTTTCAGCAAACTTCAATCTCAATAGCCCGCTGGCATTAGGAGATCAACTGGGTGCGAACCTGATGGCGTCAAGTGGCAGCAGCTATGGACGGCTGGCGTTCAGCGCCCCCGTCGGGTATGACGGCTGGCGTGTCGGCACCAGTGCTTCCTACATGGCTTATAAACTGGTTGCGCCTGAATTTTTGACGCTGCATGTTCAGGGTTCGTCGGTCAGTTACGGCCTTGATGCCAGCTATCCGTTGATACGCTCAAAACTGAATAACCTGAATCTGGCCTTCAACTATGACCACAAGTATTTCAATAATGAGGCAAATTTTGCCACGACGACCCGTTATGCGCTGAACACCTTGACGGCGGCACTGAACAGCACGATACAGGATAGCGGGTTCGGTGGCGGCGTGAACACGATGGGATTGAGTTGGCTAACGGGCCGTGTGAACTTAAACGGCTCACCGAATCAGCTGGCCGATACTGCAACGACCCGCACGGACGGGCAATTTAACAAGTTCCGCTATTCGGCTAGCCGCCTGCAAACCTTGACAGAGTCCGTGGCCGCCTATCTGTCGATTTCGGGGCAGCTGGCAGGTAAAAATCTTGATTCTGCGGAGAAATTTTATCTGGGTGGGGCCAATGGCGTACGCGCTTATCCCGCTAGTGAAGGGGGCGGGGCGGGTGGGCAGATGTTCACTGCCGAATTGCGCGGCAGCCTGCCGCATCATTTCAGTTTGACGGGTTTTTATGACTGGGGACAGGTCACCGTTAATCACAATAATAATTTTGCCGGCGCGCCCGCGCTCAACAATTATAGCTTGCAAGGCTTCGGTGTCTCAGCCGGGTGGCTCAGTGATTTTGGCTTGAATCTAAAAACCACCTGGGCCAGACGCATCGGAGCTAATCCCAATCCCACGCTGACAGGCACTGATCAGGACGGCACCCTGATCAGGAACCGTTTCTGGTTGCTGGCCTCGTTGCCGTTATAGTTATATGAACCATATTTACCGGCTGATCTGGAGTTTGCGGCTTAACACCTGGGTGGCTGCGGCCGAAAATACGCGAGGCCGCGGCAAACGGTCACAAACCGCTACGAGTGCCTTACTGTGCGCGAGCGTGATGTTCAGCATACCGGCTCTCGCAGCACCCCCGGCGCCTGCACAACTGCCAACCGGCGGGCAGGTCGCAGCAGGGCAGGTCGCAATCAGCCAGAGCGGTGCCATCATGGACATCACGCAGACGACACCGCGCGGCGTGATCAACTGGAACACCTTAACGTGGGTGCGGCAGCGCAAGTTAATTTTAAGCAACCTTCGGCCGCCAGTGTCACCTTAAACCGTGTTCTGGACAGCAATCCCAGTCAGATATTTGGCCGCATCACCGCCAATGGCCAGGTATTTCTGACTAATCCTAACGGCGTGTATTTCAGCCCGGCTTCCTCGGCTGATGTAGGCGGTCTGGTCGCCACCACGCACAGCATCAGCGATGCCGACTTCATGGCGGGGAAAAGCACTTTCGCGCGCAACGGTGCGACGGGCAGCGTGATCAACGAGGGGAATCTCAAGGCCGCTCTCGGCGGTTATATCGCGCTCCTGGCGCCTGAGGTGAGAAACAACGGCGTGATCATCGCGCAACTGGGTACGGTTGTGATGGCCGCAGGGGAGTCGATTTCCCTAAATTTTGATAGTAACAATACCTTAGCAGGTATCACCGTCACGCCCTCACAGATCAAGGCGCTGGTCGAAAACAGGCAGGCGGTGTTAGCGCCCGGCGGGCTGATTATTTTGTCAGCCATCGCAGCCAGCAGCCTGCAAGGGGGCGTGGTCAATAATGCCGGTCGTCTGGAAGCCACCGGTATGTCGATGCGCGGCGGCAAGATCGTGCTGGAGGCGAGTAGCCGGATAGACAATAGCGGCAGTATCAATGCGAATGCCGGCACCGACGGATCGGCCGGAAGTATCACGCTGCGTGCGCCCGAAATCATCAACAGCGGCGAGATAACCGCCCGTGCCTCTCTGCCTGCGGTTAACGCCGGAACGATACTGTTGCAAGCGGCCGGCATCAGCCAGACGGCCGCCGCCCTCATGGACGTCAGTCATACAACGGGGGAGGCAGGCACGATTACGCTCGCCGCCACTCAGTATGTGAATGTGAGCGGCCGTATGCTTGCCGCCTCGAACATTGATACGGTACTGCCATCCAATGGTGCGATTTCGATACAGACATCAGGTCAGGTCAGGCTGGAAAATGCGCTGCTGGATGCGTCGGGTGGCGGAACGATCCGCATCGAAGGCGGCAATAATCTGCCGTTGTTGCCGCCGGTCAATTATCCGAACGTGCTGTTTTTAGGCAATACCGTGCTGAATGCCAGCGGTCGTCGCGGTGGCGGCGTCACCGTCAGCGGCGAAAATATCATGCTGCTGGACAATACCCGCATTGACGCATCGGGCACTTACGGGGGCGGCACGATCAATGTTGGCGGCGGCTGGCAGGGGAACGGTGCGATGCCGCAAGCTACGACGGTGACGATTGCAGCTTCAGTGACACTGGATGCCTCAGCGACCGATACCGGCAACGGCGGCGTGGTCGTTGCGTGGTCTGATGTACATAACAGCAATTCTCAAACCCGTGTTTACGGCACGCTGCTAGCCAAAGGTGGGGTGAACGGCGGCAACGGCGGCCAGATCGAAACTTCCGGTCACTGGCTGGATGTGGCAGGCATTCTAGTCGATGCTTCTTCTGCTTACGGGAACGCGGGTCGCTGGCTGCTCGATCCGATCAACGTGACCATCACGGCGGGTATGGATGCAGGGGGCTCAATGGCCGGTATTGCGCCTGCGCTCTGGACGCCGGGCGCGACAGGTTCGAATATCAGCAACACGACGATACAAACCGCGCTCAACGCCGGCACCAGCGTGACCATTACGACAACGGGCGTATTAGCCGAGGCGGGCAACATCAACGTCAATGCCAGTATTGCCAAAACGGCGGGGGCTGTGGCCACGCTGACGTTGCAGGCGGCGAATGACATTACGCTCGCGGCCGGCGTGGGAATTACGTCCACGGTGGGAATATTGAATGTCACACTCAACAGTGACAGCGACGCGTCAGGTGCGGGTGGGATACTGCTGAATACCGGTTCGAGTATTGTCAGTAACGGCGGCAACATCGTCATGGGCGGAGGAGTTGACCCGCTGACGGGGTACGCGGCAGGCACAATAGCTACCGGCAACAGCGGTATTCATGTGCTGGGAAATATCACTGCCGGCATGGGTAATGTGACCCTGCACGGACAAAGTGCGTTGGGTAACGGGATTACCTTTGCTGGCGGGACGCTGTCCAGCGAGGGGATTGTCACCCTTAACGGGATGACTTCCATGGCGGGCCCGGGGGGTAATTTGCCAGCGAATTTCATGGCGGGTGTCCTGTTTCAGAATGCCGGTACGCGTTTAACAACGGCCACGGGACAGGTCACAATCACCGGATTTTCGAGCGGCGGACTCGAATCGCAAGGTATCTGCGTGGATGCCGCGACGATAGAAACAACAGGGACCGGCGCTTTAATCCTTAACGGTACGGCCACTGTTTTGGGCAATTCGGGATGGGGCATCGGCATCAATAGTGGCGGGGTGGTGCAAAGTACTGCGGTCGGCGGGGGCGCCTTGAACTTTATTGCGGCCAGTCAGGACTGGGGCAATGTGCTGATGAACGGTCGCATTAGTTCTAACGGTGGTTTGGTCAATTTGGCAGATAGCTCGACGAACGGGATTTATTTGGCAGGAACAGGGGGAATTGATGCGGGGGCGAACGGCCGTATTTTTCTGGCCACGGATAAATTACTCATTACAAATGCGCTGCAAGCCGCAGGCGGCGCGCTGACGATCAAGCCGCGCACGGCGGGCACCACCATCGGTATCAGCGGTGGCGTGGGCACCTTGCAATTGACGGCGGCGAATTTCGCCAGCAATTTTGTGACTGGTTTTTCGGGCATCACGGTGGGTGATGCGACGGCAGGTGCAATCACGGTGGGGGGCGCGACGATTGCCGGCGACAGCTTAGCGCTAGTGAGCGGTAGCTCGATTGCCGTGAACGATATACTGACTTCTGGCCGCGGTGATTTATCGCTTGTCGCCGCAGGCAGCATCACTCAGGCTGGGAATATCACGGCGGCTGGCAATATCACCCTGACGGCGAACGGGGGGACGGGCAGCAATTTTGTACAGAGTAAAGGCGTCCTGTCGACCACGACAACCGGCAACATCACGATCAACGCCTATGATGTTCAAGTGGGGAGCGTATCCTCGATCAATGCAGCGCAGCTCAACGCCAGTCACGATATCAAGATCACCCGTGCCGGCCTGATTGGCGGTGGCGCAGCGCAAAACTTCAAGGTGGACGATGCCTTTTTTGCCTATACCCTGCCGTTCGGTTTTTCCTTCTATGGCGTACCCTATACCACGATGTATGTTAGCTCCAATGGCGTGATCAGCTTCGCGGGGGGGGCAACTGCGTTCTCAAGCAGCACGGCAGGACTGATCGCGGGTGTTCAGGCTATGCCGACTATTTCTCCGGCATGGTGTGACTGGCTAACTAATGTTACTGCCAGTAATGACGTGTACATTCACCAGCCCAGTGCGACGTCCCTTGCCGTTAGGTGGGATGCAACCAGCATCGGGAATTACAGTAATACAGCCAACTTTGAGGCAGTACTGTCACAACAGGGCAATATCTCGTTCAACTACGGCGCAGCGCCAGTAACAACCCCCAGCTACAGCGCAATTATCGGTGTGTCCAAGGCTGACGGCCTGCATTACACGCTGTCCGCGCACAATGCAGCTGCGAGCCTGAATAATCTGGCATCAACCACTTTCAGCTATGATGTGGTTACGGGAAACTATCTTGAAACGCTGGCCGGTACCGGTGGAAATAGCATCACGGCGGCCACAGGTGTTTCCTTACTGGCGAGTAACGCGGTCAGTATCGCTAATACCATCAGTGCAGCTTCAATCAATGTAAAGGGTCTAGGCATTACGCTTGATTCGATGGCCTCGTTGACTGCCAGTTCGGCAGGCGATGCCATTGTGTTGGATGCGGGTCCGGGGAGTTTTATCAACAATGCCGGTATTTCGGCATTAAGCAATACTGGCGGGGGGCGTTGGCTGGTGTATTCGGCAGCGCCCGAGCTGGATCGTTTTGGCGGATTGGCAAGCGGCAACCTCGCCCTATGGGGGGTGAACGCCGCCAGCTATGCGCCGGCCAGTGTGATTGAAACCGGAAACCGCTACCTGTTCAGCCAGACGCCAGTGCTGTCGGTCAGCGCAAGTTTTAGCAAGGTGTATGGCACTGATTTGTCCGCGACGCCCCAGGCGGCAATTGTTTCCGGGCTGATTGATGCGGCGCGCTATGGTAATGTATTCAGTCAGGATGCCATCACGGGTGCTGCCAGCCTCGCCTCGGCAGGTTTTGTACAGACAGCCGGTGTCGCGGCATCACCCTATGTTGTGAGCGTTACGTCAGGCACACTGGTAGCGCCTGTCGGATACGCTGCAACCAGTTATGTGAACGGCAGTTTGACGGTATCGCCGTTTGCATTGACCGTGAGTGCGACGGGGAATAATAAAGTTTACGACGGGACTCTTGCGGCGACGGTTAGTCTGTCTGATAACCGCTTTGCATGGGATATTGCCAACTTATCGCTTAACTATGGGGCGAGTTTCGCCGATCAAAATGCGGGGTTAAGCAAAACAGTCACTGTGACCGGTATTTCGCTAGGTGGTGTGGCGGCGGGAAACTATACCTACAATACGGGCGCCGTCACAGCGGCTGATATTACGCGTGCGCCTCTAACGGTCGCAGCCTTGGGCGTTGCAAAAATCTATGACGGCCAGACCTATTCGGGTGGCAATGGCGTGACGTATACCGGTCTGGTCAACGGCGAGAGTGCAGCGGTGCTGGGCGGGGTGCTGACTTATGGCGGAAATTCACAAGGCGCGATCAATGCGGGGAACTACCTGATTACGCCGGGTGGCTATACGAGTGGAAACTACACCGTGAGCTATTTGAGTGGCACGCTGGGAATCAATGCATTGCCTATCATTTTACCGCTCCCTCCAGCTCCAGTACCAGTACCAGCTCCAGCTCCAGCTCCAGCACCAGCACCAGCACCAGCTCCAGCTCCAGCTCCAGCTCCAGCACCCGCACCCGCACCAGCACCCGCACCCGCACCCGCACCCGCACCCGCACCAGCTCCAGCTCCAGCTCCAGCACCCGCACCAGCACCAGCTCCAGCTCCAGCTCCAGCTCCAGCGTCGGAACCCGCAGCAACACCGGTGCCCGCTGCTACGACCGCCGTGACTACACAGGCGCTGGCTAGCAATCCGGCGAGTGCAGTGGATACGCTGGCGGGTGATCACGTCACGACTGCGCTGGCGCTAGGTATGACGGCAGCTCAGGCAGCGCGTGCCGGAAATGTGTATAGCGCAGCGCTAGCGCAGCAATTGGCCAGAGGCTTGCCGATGAGCGAGGCGATGGCACGCGCCGATCAGGCCTTTAAGGCAGAGACAGGGTTTACAGTCTCGGCCAAGGTGGCCGCCGCACAAAATCTGTCAGCGGGCGGGAGTGATGTAGCCGCGCAACTCGGCGCACTAGCCAGTGCAAAGACAGCAGCGGGTACCGCTGCGTTTGATCGTGCATTGGCGACGGCCTTAGCTCGTGGGATGACGTTTGATGATGCGATTAAACTGGCTCAGGCCGCTGTGCTTCAGGCTGATTTGATGACGCAGGCAGATAGCACGCCGCAAAGTATGTTGGCCAATACGCCCGACAAACTTGCCGAGAGCTCGCCTGCTTTTCAGAAGGCCTTGAGTGACTTATTGTCGAGAGGCTATTCGATCGCAGAGGCGATGAAGCGCGCGGGGGTGTTGGCTAGGGATGAGGCTACAACGACGCGTGCTGACGCGCGCAATCCGAACACGGTATTAGCGGGCGGTAACTCAAACGTCATTGCTGAGCAGCTAGAGGGGGCGGGTGATGTGCTGGGTTTAGCGCTGGCGCGCGGGGTGCCCTTTGCTCAGGCAATGAAACGTTCACGGCAGATACAAGCGGATGAACAACGCGCCATTGCGGCCGATGCGCTCAATCCTGACGCAATATTTTCCAGCGGGCGCGCCTTGCCCAACTATAGTAGTGCGGCTTTTGAGAAGGCGCTGGGCAACGCACTGGCACGCGGTGAAACTCCTGAGCAGGCGATGACGACAGCACGACGTGTCACGATGACGCGTGACGCATCCTCCATCGACAGCGCACTGGCAACGGGTCGGGGGGTAGAAGCCGTATTAAAAGGCTCGGGTACGAGTCGCATCTTCAGACAGGTGCTGGGCAAAGCACTGGCGCGGGGCATGACCTCAGCACGTGCACTCGACCTGGCCAGACGTGCCGAACAGGCCAATGCGTTCAAGTATGCTCTGCCTGCATCACTGGCCGGAAAACTGTCGGGTAAAAATATAAAAATATCGATGCTCGACGGCAAAGCACTGCCCTCGTGGCTGAGCTATAACGCCAAAACTCGTGAGTTTTCCTCCCTCGATGTGCCTGATGGCGCATGGCCTATGCCGGTGATGATCAAAGTCGGACAGACGCAATACAGGCTTGAACTCGCAGACGGGGTGGTGCAACCGCCGCCCTCTGCTCATTAACACAATAATTGGATAGAACGGTGATCACATGGATTTGAATACCTTGATACAACGAATACAACGTACGCCTAAATGGAAAATTTTCGGTGTCATGCTGGTGTTGATCGTGATCGTTGGCACCTTGCTGTCCTTGATTACTAGGGTGACTCTGTTACACGATGATATCAATACCCGTCCCCGATTGGCTGTCGTAGGCCCCATCAAGAGTCCTGCAGGGGTGGCACTCATGCAGGGCGCTGCGCTCTATATCGAAAAGATTAACGCTGACGGGGGCTATCTGGGCCGGCCGCTGGAATTACTCAGTGTGGATGAAACGCCGCAAGCGGCCGCCGGCATCGTGGCGGACAAGCGGGTTGTCGGCGTGCTGGGCTATCTTGATGCGGCAATTTTACAGGCTGCCGCCCCAGTTTTTTCGCAGACAAAACTGCCGCTGGTGACCACACTCGCAACCAGCACGCCGGGAGTACTCTCGCTGGGGTTGAATCCTGCCGATGAGGCCAGTTTTACGGCCAATTATGCACGCAACATTCAGTTGCAGCGCGTGATGTATGTGGTGCGTGAGGCGGGCCCAGAATACGATGCGCGGGTTGAACCCTTTATGGATGTCTATAAGCGATTCGAGACGCCGGTACAGAAAGTTTGGACGATCAAGGCAGGGCAGGATACCGATACTCAGTTAAAATTGATTTTGGCTGAAATTCGTCAGATCGACGTCGGTGCGATCTACATCGCGACGAATTCCGTGCTTGCCGCCCATATCGTGCACGACATCCGCAGTACCGGTAATTTGCTCGAAGTATTCGGGCCGTCTGAGCTCTCCAGCGGCTTATTCAGTCAGGAGCTCAAGTCGCGCTCAGGCAAGGAGGCGGCCACCCAGAGTCATGGCATCATTGCGGCCACGCCGGTTTTGTTTGATACCGCAAATGATGAGGCGCAACGCTTTCAAATACGCTATCAGCAAAAGTTCAAGTCCAACCCTGACTGGCTGGCCGTCTCCGCGTATGACGCAGCGCAGGTGGCGCTGGCGGTCAAGCCCGGTACTGAGAGCCTGCAGGGAATCTCGGGCACACTCGATTTTGTTGAGGGGCGTGCACAATTGCCCATCCAGATGGGTGTGTATAACGGTCTGGACCTGATCTCCGCACCGATACAACTCTCTCCCATCGCCAAGGGGGCGAACTTCAATTACATCGAGGCGCTGCGTCAGGGGCGTGTGCTGTATGTGAATAACCGTTTCATGTTCAAGACCAATGTGGTTTACGTGGGCGCGACGATTAACGAAGTCAGTGATATCGATCCGCAGGCGGAAATTGCCACACTGGATATGTCGATCTGGTTCCGCTATCGCGGCAAGTTTGATCCGCAGGACATGCAAATCGTCAATGCCGTTGAACCGGTCGTGTTCGACAAGCCCGAGGAGATTAAGGACAGCGAGGAAGTGCAATATCGTCGCTATCGTATCAAGCAGAAATTCAAACTCAATTTTCGCAAAGATAAACACGCCTACAATCAAAATGTGGCCGGTATCGAGTTTCGCCATCGGCTGTTAAATAGCAATAACCTGATGTATGTCGTGGACGTGTTGGGTATGCCGACCGGCAATGCCTTGCAGGAGGATCTGCAAAAACGCAATATCGTTAAGGCGGAAACCGGCTGGAAAATTGATAATGCTTGGATTTCTCAGGATCTGGTGCGCGAGCGCGGGGATGGTGCACCGCAGTATGTGGGGATGACAGGCGAACAACCGCTGTTTTCGAGCATCACACTAGGGCTGTTGCTCACCCCAGAAGCTCTTGCCGCACACGATCTTATCGCGAGTGAATATTTCATATACATCGCGATCTTCGGTCTGCTGGGTACGCTGGCCGCCGTGGTGCTCGATATGCGAAAATTGGGGCGTTACATTGCGCTACAGTCCTGGCTGCTGCGCCTGATCTTCTGGCCGATCCTGCTGCTGGCACTCGGTAATCTGATTATCGACTGGTCATTTGCCAACTGGGGACCGTCCATCACGCGCAATCTGGTGTTCGCCTATGAAAGTCTCTGGTGGCTGCTGAGCGCACGCTTGATCGACATGGCACTGCGCCGTTTTGTCTGGCTGCCGCTCGAAGAGAGTACAGGACGCAAGGTGCCCAACGTGATGAAGGGTATTGTCACGCTGCTGGTGTTCTCGCTGGCAATGGCCGGAATTGTGGCGGTGGTGTTCAGTCAGTCACTCACCAGCCTGCTGGCGACCTCTGGCGTGCTGGCGATGATCGTGGGGCTGGCGGTCCAGTCTAATATATCCAACGTATTTTCCGGCATTATTTTAAATATTGAGCGACCATTTCGGGTTGGTGACTTCATTCGGGTGAACGATGTCGTCGGCCGGGTGGATGACATTGCCTGGCGCACCATCCGTCTTGAGTCCTATGATGGCCCCATGATGAGTCTGGCCAATTCACAGGTGTCGGAAGCTTTTATGGAAAATTACAGTACTGCGCCTTGCGGCATGGTAGACGAAACGCTGTTCTATACAGCGCCGGATGCCGATAGCCAGGTGGTTCACCGGATCATCACCGATGCGCTGATGCAATCTGAATATGTGATGTGCAAGGATAACCCCGTGCTGATGTACAAACCCCATGTGTATTACAACGGGGTGGTCACGACAGGGGAGACCTGGGTGGCGAGTTTTACCGCACGTTATCGTGTGGACAGTTTTGAGCATAAATCATTGGCACGCGAAGCGGTGTGGAACTGTGTAAGAGCGCGGTTTAATGAACAGGGTATTGCGTTACTGCCGGCAGGTAGCGGGCATTAGTCCTCTGTTTAGTCGATGCGGTAAGGATCCAGTGTGACCGACGCTAATGTAGTGCCGCACAGGATCAATTGTCCTTCCAGGCGACTGTTGCCTGTTTCGCTAAATTCAAACCGGTAGGTGCGCTGCAAAACGCGTCTGCCCTGTTGGTCGCGCGCGAGTCGCGTTTTAACATTTTCGACCGTATCATCGAGAAACTGCAGGTCGGCATCCCGACAGACTTGTCTGCCATAATTTCTGGCCGCATCCAGTGCGCCCATACTGTCGAACCAATACCAGGCAACAAAGGCGAAGAGGAGCAGTACAGCGAGGATATCCATGGGGTATCAACCGTTAAAAATTCGACACAAGTGCGTAGCTATTGGTAACGCAACGCTTCGATCGGGTCCATACGGGCGGCTTTTCTGGCGGGGTAAAAACCGAAGAAAATTCCGACCGTTGCCGCCACGCCAAAGGCGACCAGCACAGAACTGCCCGAGATGATCACAAGCGTTCCGGTCAGCGCCTCGGTCAGCAGTGCGCCGCCCACACCGATTAGCAGACCAATCAGGCAGCCTGCCACTGAAATAATGATGGCTTCGAGCAGAAACTGCAGCAGGATGTCGCGCTCGCGCGCGCCGATGGCCATGCGGATGCCGATTTCGCGGGTGCGCTCGGTCACTGACACGAGCATGATGTTCATGATGCCGATGCCGCCGACCAGGAGCGAGACCGAGGCGATCGCGCCCAGCAGCATAGACATGATGCGGGTGCTCTCTTCGGCTGAATTGGCAACCGCTGTCAGGTTGCGCAGCGAAAAATCGTTCTCGGTATTTTCACGTATGCGGTGGCGCTGACGCAGCAAGCCTGTCATGGCAGCTTCCACTTCCGGCATCACATCCAGCCCCGTCGATTGCACCATGATCATGCGCACGGTACCGGGAAAGCGGATGCCGAACACGCTGCGCTGGGCGGTGGTTAAGGGAATGATAATGGTGTCATCCTGATCGCGGCCATCCATGCCCTGACCCTTGCTCGCCAACACCCCTAAAATGATGAAAGGGCTTTGCTTGATCCGGATCGTTTTGCCGAGCGGATTGTCATCGCCGAACAGGTTTTGTGCAGCAGTTTGGCCTATCAGCGCCACACGGGTGGCCGAGCGCACATCGGAGGCGGTAAACGCCGCACCGCTGACGACCTGCCAGGCGCGTACATCCAAATAAGCGGGGGTCGTGCCGATAATGGCGGTATTCCAGTTGGCCGGTCCGTAAACGACCTGCGCATCGCCCGGATTGATCGGGGCGACCGCCTGCACGCCGGGCAATTCGGCAATGGCGGCCGCATCGTTCACCGTCAACGTCAGCGCGCCGCCGCTGCCGGTACGTACGCCGCCGGTCTGAGTGCTGCCGGAGAGCAGAATGAATAGATTGCTGCCCATCGCGCTAATCGATTGTTTGATGGCATATTGCGCACCCTGTCCGATCGACATCATCAGCACGACAGCCGCAACGCCGATGACCATCCCCAACATGGTCAGCACCGTGCGCATCCGGTTTGCCCCCATTGCGCGCCACGCTTCGCCCAGCATCGCCAGCGTCATGATTGAGGCTCCGTTGCCTGATCACTGATGATGCTGCCATCGTAAAAGCGCACCTGGCGTTTGGCGTGGCTGGCGATGTCGGCTTCATGGGTGACCAGCACAATCGTGATACCTTCGAGATTCAATTCGCTGAACAGCGCCATGATTTCGACGCTGGTGTGGCTGTCCAGATTGCCGGTCGGCTCATCCGCCAGCAGCAGGCGCGGGCGGTTGATCAGGGCGCGGGCGATGGCAACCCGTTGTTGTTGTCCGCCGGAAATCTGATTGGGCAGTGAATTCGCTTTGTCGGCAAGTCCAACACGCGTGAGTAATTCATTCGCACGCTGTGACCGTTCGGCATGCTCGACACCCGCGTAGATTAGCGGCAGGGCGACGTTGTCGAGCAGCGTCATGCGCTGCAATAAATTAAACCCCTGAAACACGAAGCCTATCGTTTGGTTGCGCAACAGCGCCAGTTCGTCGCGCCCCAGTTCTGAGACTTGTCGGTTGTTGAGTTGATACTGGCCGTCGGTGGGTTCGTCAAGACAGCCCAAAATATTCATAAAGGTCGACTTGCCCGAGCCTGACGGACCCATGATGGCGACAAACTCACCGCGGTTAATCGTCAGGCTGACATTTTTAAGCGCCGGAAACAAGCCTGCGGAAGTCGCATAGGATTTACTCAAATCCACAATGCGGATGACAGCATCGCTCATTAGAACATTCTCATGCGCATCGGTTGGCTACCTGATTGCGCCGTGTTGCCGCCCTGTGCGTCGCCTGTGACGATCTGGTCGCCCGCCTTAATGTCGCCTGACAATATTTCGGTGTTACGGTTGTCGGTGATGCCAAGTTTGACTGGCACTGCGACGAGCTGGCCGTTTCTCAAGACATACAACCGGCCGGAAAATCCGTCGCGCTTGTCCTCTTTGGGTTTGCCCGTCTCGCTGCGGGGTTTTACCGGTGCGCCCGCTTTTTCAACGGGTTTGAAGCGCAGGGCGACGTTGGGCACGAACAGCACATTGCGGCGTTCAGTCACCGCGATGCTCACGTAGGCGGTCATGCCGGGCATTAAAATCTGTTCCGGATTGGCGACGTTGATAACCACATCATACGTGACCACATTTTGCACGGTGGTGGGATTCAAACGGATCAGGCGCACCGTACCCTGAAAATTCCGGTTCGGATACGCATCCACCGTGAAACGCACGGTTTGGCCGACGCGGATTTTTCCGATATCCGCTTCAGCGAAGCTGCTGTCGATCTGCATCTTGGATAAATCCTGTGCGATCTTGAACAGGGTCGGTGTCTGTAAACTGGCGGCGACGGTTTGTCCGACGTCAACCGAACGATCGACTACGACGCCCGATACGGGGGAGCGGATGACCGAGTAGGCCAGATTGGCGCGATCCTTTTCGACGGTCGCTTCAGTGAGCTTCATTTGTGACAGGGCTGCTTTTTTGGCCTGAATGACCGTATCGAGCTCCAGGCGGGACGCGTATTCCTGATTAAACAGGCTGCGGGTACGCGCTTCATTTGCGCTCGCCAATTCGACCGATGCGCGTGCGATTTCCACGTTCGCCATATCCTGTTTGAGCTGGGCTGAGAGCAGCGCATTATCCAGCTCGAGCAGCACCTGTCCTTTTTCAACCGCATTGTTGAAGTCAACGTAGAGCTTTTTGACCGTACCCGATACCTGAGTGCCGACATTGACCAGCGTCACCGGGTTGATCGTGCCATTGGCCGAGACGGTCTGACTGATGTCGCCCTGTTCCACGGCCTGCATCCGGTATTGCTGTTCGGGTGTTGCCTGATTAAATTGCCGGTAGGTCGTCCATCCCGCGATCGCAAGCGCTGCGCTGATTAGCAAGAGTGAGAGAGGGGAGAGCAGAAGTTTTTTCATGGCTTAAAGGACGTTGTGACGTCGGGTAAGGACGTTAATAATTGCGCATCCAGGCTGCCCATCGCTTGGGCCAGTGTGGCGCGGCTGATATTCCAGTTCAGATCGGCCTGAATACGTTGCTGACGTGCACCGGCCAGGATGTTTTGCGCATTGAGTAAATCGAGCATGGTGCCGGCACCCGCGCGGTAACGCCCCGAGGCAACGCGTTCGGATTGCTCAGCGCTACTGAGTAAATCGCGGGTGGTGCGCCTGTTTTGCGAGGCGGTGGTCAGATTTTGATACGCGTTCCAGACGTCGAGTGCGACTTGCAAACGAATACGGTCCATTTGTGCTTTTTTAGTTTCGACTTGTGCGTCGGCAGCACGTATCCGGTAGGTCGGTGAAAAACCCGAGAACAGCGGCACGCTGACCGCCAGCCCCAAAGAGGAACCGTGCGTGTTGAGTCCGGCATTGTTGTTCTGATTGGCCGCCGCCGTCATCGACAGGGTCGGCATGCCCGCCGCGTGCGCCGCATCAGCGGCCGCTTGAGCGGCTTTGACTGAGGCCTCCGCTGCCAGCAGGTCTGGACGGTTTTGTCTGGCTGTCTCAATCAGCGCGACGATGCTTTGCTCGATCTCATTGAATTTATTTTGCTCTATGTCAACCGGCGCATGGCCGGGTGCGAGCTTGACACCCATATTTGCATCAAGACCCATAATATTGGCCAGATTCCCCTGGGCGATTTTCATCGCGCCATGGGCGGTGATGCGGTTGAGTGTAGCCTGTGAGTAGGCGGTTTGCGCGGTGAGCTTGTCGGCTGGGGTGGTGCTGCCCGACTGATAGCGCGCTTCGGCCACTTTCAAGCTTTCCTGCGCGGCCTGTTCTGATACCACGGATGCGTCAAATGCAGCGAGCGTTGAGCGAGTCTGGTAATAGGCCTGTACCGCCGCGAGAAACACCGCTTGCACGGTATTGTCCTGAGTAGCACTCACCGAAATCAGCAATTGGCGGGCATTTTCCAGATTGGCCGATCGGGCACCGAAGTCGTACAACAAATAGGAAATATTAACGCCCAGACTGCGCAGCTTATTGCCGGGCGTGCTTTGATTTTCGCTGACACTGACGCTAACACCGGGTAGATAGCCTCCGCTGACAACGCCAAGTTGTGCGGCTTGTGCCTTGGAATTGGCCCACACTTCGCGCGTTTGCGGGTTGTTGCACAGCGCGGTATTGACGATGTCGATCAGATCAAAGGCGCGGTCTGTTAGGCTTTCCGTACAGGGTGCGGGGGGCGAAAGTCTGGCTTCTGTCGAGAGGGGATCTGTCATCACGTCGGCCAATGTGTGCGTGCCGGCTAGCAGCATGCACAGCATCAGCGCAGCGTTCCTAATAATGCGGAACAGTTCCACCGGAACTTGACGTTTTAAGTGAGCGGACATGGGAATAGAGACGAATTTTATGCGTGTATTGTAACGGTTGGCACGGCGCTTCGTGCAGACTGCGGTTGTTAAATTTGTAACAGGGTGTGACGGTGATCAATTCAGTCTGTCGATAAGGTCAGGCAGAGTCGTTGGATCATCGCCTCCTCGTCTGCGGCTACCACCAGCACAGGGCGGCTGTTAGCGGTGCTGATTTTCATCGACATGCCGTCGTCATGCAATGCAAAACCTAAAAAGGCCAGCGGCGCGCAGATCTGCCGGCGGATGCTCGCTGCGTGTTCTCCGATGCCACCTGTAAATACCAGCGCATCGATGCCGCCCGCTTTGGCCGCCAGTGCGCCGATTGCCCCGCTGACTTCGCGGCAGAAATACTCGACGGCAAACCGCGCTGAGGCCGTATTGCTGGCCAATAGTTCGCTCATCTCGCTGGATTCACCATCCGACAGGGCCAGCAAACCCATTTGGTGGAACACGATATCCGTCAATTGCGCGGTATCGAAGCGGCGGGAGAGTTCCAGCATGACGCCAGGGTCGAGATTGCCGCTGCGCGTGCCCATCACGACGCCGCCGGCTGGCGTGTATCCCATCGTGGTGTCGACCGAGTGCAGGTCTTTGAGCATACAGAGACTCGCGCCGCTGCCCAGATGCGCGATGACGATATTGCCACGTGCCGTCTGGCCCAACAGTTCGGGTAGACGGCTTGCGATGTAGGCATAATTCAAGCCGTGAAAGCCAAAGCGGCGTAGGCCTAATTCCTGTGGAATCGGCAGGCGACGCGAAAATTCCGGCATACCCGCATGAAACGCGGTGTCGAAACAGGCGACTTGCGGCACATCGAAACGCTGACGGCACAGATCCAGTCCCATCAGGTTGCCCGGCAGGTGCAAGGGTGCCAGGTGGGTGATTTTTTCCAGACGTTCCCGTTCAGTGTGATCGACCAGACGCGCGGCATCGGTGATCTCGCCGCCGTGCACGAAACGATGGCCGATGATGTCCGGCGCATCGTGCTTGAGTTCCTGCATTAACAGGTCGAAAGCCGGCGCATGATCTCTCAGGTGCTCGTAGCGGAAATTGCGCCGACCCCCTGTTGCGTCGAACAGGCTGGCCTTGATCGACGACGAGCCGCTGTTGATGGTCAGAATGCTAGTCATAAGTTGTTAGTCGCTAGTTTGTAGTTGGGTGGTGACTAGCCGCTAGCAACTGTTTCAAAGCGTCCAGGTCCAGTTGTCGACTTCAGGCAGATCGATGCCGTGCTCATAGGCATAGTTGCGGCATTCGATCTGCTTGTTAAGCATCTTCTCCTTGATGTGTGCACCGGAAACTTGCAGGGCAGGGAGACGGTCGATGATGTCGATCACCAGACTGAAGCGGTCGATCTGATTCTGAATGGCCAATTCCAGTGGTGTATTGATGCTGCCTTTTTCCTTGTAACCGCGTACGTGGAAGTTCTGGTGGTTGTGGCGGCGATAGGCCAGACGGTGTATCAGCCACGGGTAGCCGTGGAAGTTGAACATCACCGGACGGTCTTTTGTGAACAGACTGTCGAAATCACGATCGCTCAGGCCGTGCGGGTGTTCGGTGGAAGGCGTCAGTTTGTACAGATCGACCACATTGATAAAACGAATCTTCAGATCCGGGAAATGCTCGCGCAGCAGCATCACGGCGGCCAGCGCTTCCTTGGTGGGAATATCACCGGCTGAGGCCATCACGACATCCGGTTCGCTCCCCTGATCGTTACAGGCCCAGTCCCAAATGCCGATGCCCTTGGTGCAATGCAGGATCGCCGCTTCCATGTTGAGAAACTGCAAATGCTTTTGCTTGTCGCAGACGATGACGTTGATGTAGTCGGTGCTTTTCAGGCAATGGTCGGCGACCGATAACAGGCAATTGACATCGGGCGGCAGATAAATGCGGGTGACTTCCGGGCTCTTATTGACCACCAGATCCAAAAATCCCGGATCCTGATGGGTAAAGCCGTTGTGATCCTGACGCCATACGGTAGAGGTGATCAGCAGATTCAGTGACGACACCGGCGCGCGCCAAGGCACGTCCTTTGACATCGCCAGCCATTTGGCATGCTGATTAAACATCGAGTCGATGACGTGGACGAAGGCCTCATAGGTAGAGAAGAAGCCGTGGCGTCCCGAGAGCAGATAGCCTTCTAGCCAGCCTTCCAGCGTATGTTCGGAGAGCATTTCCATCACGCGACCATCCGGTGAGAGTTCGCCGCCACCCGCATCTTCCGGCAGGTAGTCCGCAAGCCAGGTTTTTTTGCTCACTTCATAGATGTTATCCAGTTTGTTCGAACTGTTTTCATCCGGGCCGAACACGCGGAAATTCTGCATATTGGCCTGCATGATGTCGCGCAGGAATTTTCCCAGCGGACGGGTGTTTTCCGCGACCGTGGTGCCCGGCTTGTTGACTTCAACGGCGTAGTCGCGGCAGTTCGGCATATGCAGCGCGCGGCGCAGCAGGCCGCCATTCGCGTGCAAGTTGGCACTCATGCGGCGGATGCCTTTGGGGGCCAGCGCTTTGAGTTCCGGCAATAGTTTGCCGTTTTCGTCGAACAGTTCATCGATCTTATAGCTGTTTAGCCATTCTTCCAGTTTGGCGAAATGCTCCGGCGTCTTGACGTCGCCGATCGGCACCTGATGTGAGCGCCAGAATCCTTCCATCTTCTTGCCATCTACCTCGGCAGGACCTGTCCAACCTTTCGGGGAGCGCAACACGATCATCGGCCAGCGCGGACGTGCCGGTATGCCGCTCTCGCGTGCTTCAGTCTGGATGCGGCGGATTTCCAGCACGCATTCTTCCATCACCTGGGCCATGCGCTGATGCATGGTTTCAGGATCTGAGCCTTCGACAAAGTAGGGCGTCCAACCGTAACCCTTGAACAGGTTTTCCAGTTCTTCGTGCGAGATGCGCGACAGGATGGTCGGGTTGTTGATCTTGTAGCCGTTCAGATGCAGGATAGGCAGCACGGCGCCGTCACGGATCGGATTGAGAAATTTGTTCGAATGCCAGGAGGTCGCCAAGGGGGCTGTTTCGGATTCGCCGTCGCCGACCATCACGGTGACGATCAGATCAGGATTGTCAAAAGCGGCGCCAAAGGCGTGTGAGACGCTGTAGCCTAATTCGCCGCCTTCGTGGATGGAACCCGGTGTCTCAGGGGTGCAGTGACTGCCGATGCCGCCCGGAAAGGAAAATTCTTTGAAAAACTGGCGCATGCCTTCGATGTTTTCGCCCTTGTTCGGATACACCTCGCTGTAGCGGCCTTCAAGATATACAGGCCCCAGTACGCCGGGTGCGCCATGTCCCGGGCCTGCCATAAAGATTGCATTCAGATTGTATTTGACGATCAGGCGGTTCATGTGGATATAGCCGAACGACAGACCCGGACTAGACCCCCAGTGTCCCAGCAGGCGATTTTTGATGTGTACGAGCTTGAGCGGTTCGCGGAGCAGCGGATTGTCACGCAGATAAATCATGCCGGCAGCCAGATAGTTGCAGGCGCGCCAGTAGGCATTGATATGGTTTACTTCGAGATCTGATAAGGGGGCTATTTTTGGGTTCATGATGATCACTCGTTTGATTAGGTGCGTCAGGTTGAGTTGGGAGAATAGGGTCGTTTTAACTGATTAGTATTACAGTTGTATTTTAGCTTCGCGCGGGTGCAGCGTAGAAATTGCGTTTTTCATTATCACCCGATGTGGCGAGATTGTCATATTCAATCTGCTGTGCAATATTTATTTGACATAATATACATTATGCGCATTGACTTAAAAAACAAAGCTTTGATTATTAAGGCTTTATGCTGTAAATACACCGAATTTTTAAAGAGCGTAAAAAATGATGCAATCCGGCTTGCTTTTCAGTGACGAAACCCCCGTGACAGAAAAAGAGGTATCCGACTGGCTGGACACAATACCGAACCTATCGGCCACAGAATCACGCCGCCAAACCTACCGAAAAAACTACAACGTTGACGAAAAAATCAGAAATGAAAAGCGTTTGAAAGTATCCCAAGCCAGCCCCAAACGGAAAGCGCGCTAAAAATATACAGATTGCGCCACAACTTAAGCCAATAATTTGCTGATCCAGCAGATGCACGTAAAACCTGATTTTCCTGATTAAGCTCATTCACTCGAGTGGTAAGCTCTAATACACGAGCCTTATAAAAATCTAGATCCATTTTTAACCACTCCAAAAATAATCAATTCTTTATCAATGTGTTAACGATCAAGCCAATGATCGCCATATTCAAAGCAATAACAATGCCGACCATCATTTTGAGCGCCGAAAGTTCACCGCGAATTGTTCCAAGCTCAGTTTCAACCTTATTGAACCGATTATCATAATCAGCGATGGCCTTAGCCGCCGCCTGTGCCTTATCTTCAGTGGCACCAGCCGATTTAAACGCGTCATAGACTTCAATAATCATTGTCGACATACAAACCCCTTAAAAAACTAACGTTTACGAAAAAACAACCTAAGCGCCCTCTCAACAACCTGAGATCTCGTTTCATCTCGAGCCAGCATAAACCCCTCAAGCCTAGTCAAAATATCATCCGGCAACAAAACAGTTAAAGATTCTAAGCCTTTGCGTTTACGATAATCTGCTTGACGTTGCGCATTCGATTTTGCATGACCAGTAACAGGACGCCCCCGCTTTTTAGGCTTAGGCGGAATACCTGGCAGTTCTAAATTATCGTTATATATAACACATTTTTTCAGAACGGACATAAATCACTCCCGCTGATCCAGATGTTTTGCCAGTCATCAGCCGCCCAGATACTCAAATTTGATGCACCGCGACCGTGAACGAGATTGTGACACTCGACAATCGCATCCTTGAAATTTGTTGCACCTAGCCAAAACTTTGTCACCTCGATGCCTTCGATGCCCTTTGTATGCCAATACCGAGCCGCGTAGTGAGTATCTTTGGCGCGATCACAATCTATGAAACTCTTTTGCGTAAGGTCTAATCATGCCCGCTATTATTTCCTTCTTCACTTGGCTGGCCTCTACGCTCACGGGTTGGGCGGTCGCCTATTTCGGGCGCAAAGTGACAACTGCCGTTACTGCTATTGCTGGCTTTGTGCTTCTGACGGCTGCTCTCGTTGTCTGTCTTAAACAAGGGATTTTGTATTTGCTCGGCTTAACTCTTCTGCCGTCTTGGGTTTCCGCTGGCGTTGGTATGTTTCTGCCGTATGATTTCGCCGCTGTTCTTGCGTCCATCTGGTCGGCTAAGGCTTGCCGGTGGGCTTATGATCTGGCGCTTGAAAAGCTCAAACTCGTTAACTCTGCAACCTGACCGGCATGGCTTCCTTTTTCATTACGGGCAAGCTTGGCACGGGTAAATCGCTGGTTGCCGTTGCAAAAATGGTTGAATACCTCGAAAAAGGTAATACTGTTTGCACCAATATGGATTTGTTCCCTGACCGGTATTTTTCACCGTCTAGCAAAAAAACGGTCATGCGGATTCCAGACAAGCCAACAGTCGAGGATTTCGAGAATATCGGTATTGCCAACGATACCTATAACGAAGATAAAAACGGCCTTCTTGTCTTGGATGAGCTGGGTTCGTGGTTTAACGCTCGCGACTGGCAGGACAAGGAACGAAAAAAGCTTTTGACGTGGTTCCTGTATCTGCGCAAACGTGGTTGGGATGTGCTGTTACTGGTGCAAGACATCAGCATGGTCGATGGTCAGTTGCGCTCAATTCTGGCTGAACATCTTGTCTGCTGTCGCCGTCTTGATCGTGTGCCTATTCCGTTTGCTGGTAAGTTTTTGAAGTTCGTAGGACTCAAGGGCAATTTGCCCCGAATGCACAGGGCGCGGGTGTATCTGGGCGAAAACGAACAAGCATTGCATATTGATACTTGGAGTTACTTTGGCACGGAATTTTATAACCTTTACGACACCAAACAAATTTTCTCGCCTGATTATGCACATGGGGTTCACTCGGTCTTGAGTGCATGGCACACAAAGGGGCGTTACCTGCCGCAAGCTATACCGCTCTCAGACCGATTTAAACAGGGGTACACGGACTTTATTAACGCCCGTGCTGGTTCGCCTATTCCGCTCAAGCATAAATCGCCCCTGCTGGCTCGTATCTCTGCCTTGCCATGTCCTGAACAGCGTTTGCAGTTTTTCCGCCGTTTTGAGGCTTGCGGTGCTTTTGATCGGTGCGCGGTGTGAGGTGGTTGATTCTCTGCGTCCTGCTGTCGGCCTGTAACGCGCAGCGCATGACAGCGGCTGATTTTTTCGCCTGTACACAAGTTCACCACTCGAAAGACTGCTAACGGGTCGGTGTTAGATTCACCCTTCTGGAAGTAAACAAAAAACCCTCAGTGCCTATGCTTAACCGTCCTGCCGTTTGCCCGATAGGGAAACGGGGTTTCAGGCGGTGTTCCTCTGTTGGATGTGACCCGAAGCCCGAAGGGTTCGGCGGTCGCCCCGCCGAAGGTTATCCAAGCAGCGCGCAGCCTGTTTTTTAATCACGGGATTTTCCGCCTTTGTTTTTCGTGGGTTGGGTTGTTTGTCCACAAATTTGTTCACGGTTTTTGTTGGTAACTTTCCCAGGGCTTTTTCCCAGGGCTTTTTCTTGACGAAAAAAAACCGCCCATTTCGGGGCGGCCTGTTTCCATAACTAAGCATTATGCGAATTAAAATTCAGTGTGAAATGTGCCGCACAGAAGCCCACAGCCCCCCGAGCGCATGCATATCAGTTAGACTTCCGCATTAAACGTAAATGGATCCCCGACATGAATGCACTTAACCGGCGTGCACTGTTTGAACATTACTGCGCTTCAATGTCGTCATTTCATCACACGCCTACTTTTGCGGATTATTCTGCCGGTGTCGATGCGGGAATTAACCATATGCAGGCTGAAATGGATGAGCTCAAACGCCAGCTCGTAAGCTTAAGATATGGCCAGAAAACGAACGATGACGGTGGCAACAGGCTCGCAACGCTGGAGGCGCTGAACAAGGCACTCATCCATACGCTTAGCGAAATCAACGAGGGAAAATAGACTGCGCGTTGTCGTTACAGCCAGCCGGCACGCTTGAAGCGGAAAAACAGCAATCCGCAAACGGTGATGATCACCAGCAGCGCCAGTGGATAGCCATATTCGAGTTTCAGCTCCGGCATATGCTGAAAATTCATACCCCAGACGCCGACAAAAGCCGTTGCAACGGCAAAAATCGCCGCCCATGCCGCCAGACGTTTGTTGACTTCATTCTGCTCGATGGAAACCGTCGACTGGCTGACCAGTATCGCTGTGGTGATGGTGTCGCGCATCATATCTATCGTGGAATTGATGCGCGTTAAGTGATCGTACACATCGCGCAAATATTCCTGCGTGTTGACGCAAATCGGCGGCACGCGTCCACCGTAGAGTTTGCTCGTTGCCTCCATCAGCGGCATCACGGCATGTTTGAGCACGGAAATTTTTCGTTTCAGGCCGTAGAGCTGTGCGATGGTCGCGAGCGAATATCCCTTATCGAACAGATGTTCTTCAATTGCTTCCAGCTGCAATTCAAGCTTATCGATCAGCGGAAAATAGCGATCGACAACTGCATCCATCAGCGCATAGAGTACAAAGCCTGAGCCCAGTTTCAGCAGTTCCGGCTCCCGCTCGCAGCGTTCGCGTACGCCGAGGAAATTCTGGGCGCTTCGGTTGCGTATCGAGAGGATGAAATTTCGCCCGACGAAGACATTGACCTCGCCTACTGATAATTCAGCGTCGATATATTCAGGCAAATGCATCGCAACGAACAGCGTATCGCCATATTCCTCGACCTTGGGACGCTGATGGCCGTGACGCGCATCTTCGACTGCCAGATCGTGCAGGCCGAACTCCTCCTGCATGGTGTTGAGTTCGGCTTCAGTCGCATCGCGAAGCGCGACCCAGACAAAGCAATCAGCATGCGCCAGATAATCGCTGATTTCCTCAACGGTGGGGTCGGCAATTTTGACGCCATGACGATATGCGACGCAATTGAGCAGCATGGCTGTTACAGGTCATCCGGGCGGCGTTTGATTTCTTCGATCGAGACCACTTTGCGAATCACCTCGCCTTCGATGATGTCGCCTGTAAATTCATCCGCATGAAAGGCTTCAGCATCGTTTGCCGCACTCGCCCTGAATTGCTTGTGTTCACGCAACTGGCGGCGCAGTGCGCGTGTTTTCCACCAGATCCAGCCAAAGATAATCAGTCCCGCGCTCAAAAGAAACACTAGCAACACGGCGAAGAACATCCACCCGACGATAAGCAGCGTCGCGGTTGCGATCAGCGCGACGAGTTTGCTTATCAGTGAGCCTTGTTTCAAGATTTAGACCGCCTGCCCTGCAGCGAAACCGGATGCCCAGGCCCACTGGAAGTTGTAGCCGCCCAGTTGTCCTGTGACGTCCACCACTTCGCCAATGAAATACAAGCCGGGGACGTCGTTGCATTCCATCGTCTTGGACGACAGCGCCTGTGTGTCGATGCCGCCGCAGGTGACTTCCGCTTTTGCATAGCCCTGTGTGCCTGAAGGCACCACCTGCCAGTCGTGCAACTGCGCGGCAATGACTTTGCGTTGTTTGTCATTATACTGATTCAATGGCTTGTTTTCGAACGGTTTTTTATCTGAGCACCATACATCTGAAAAACTCTTGGGAAACCATTGTGTCAGGAAGTTGGCCAGCTGCTTCTTGCTGGTTTTATGCTCATCTAACACGCTTTCCATGTCCAGATCGGGCAACAGGTTGATGTGCAATGCTTCACCCGGCTGCCAGTAAGAGGAAGCCTGCAAAATGACCGGACCGCTCAAACCGCGATGCGTGACCAGCAAATCTTCGCGGAATGACTGTTTCGCGGTGGTGACGATCGCCGGGAATGAGACGCCCGTCAGATCGGCATAAGGTTTCCATTCATCCGGTGCAAACGTGAGCGGTACCAGCCCTGCCCTCAATTTAGTGATCGGCACGCCAAACTGCTCGGCGACGTGGTAACCATAGGGCGTCGCACCGGTTTTCGGGATAGACAGGCCGCCGGTGGCGATCACCAGCGAGACCGCTTCGAATTCGCCGCGCGAGGTTGACACATAGTATTTGGCCTTTTTGCCATTACCTGCATCCGCATCATAGGGCGTATGTTTGATCTCTTCGATTTCGCAGTTCATAAAGCGCTTGACGCCAGCCGCATCGCATTCCGTGCGCAGCATGGCGATGATGACTTCGGATTCGTCATCGCAAAACAGCTGGCCCAGCGTCTTTTCATGGAATTTGATATTGTGCTTTTGCAACAACTCGATAAAGTCATTCGGCGTGTAGCGAGCGAGCGCGGAGCGGCAAAAATGCGGGTTGCTGGAGATATAATTTTCAGGTTTCGCGTTAATATTGGTGAAATTGCAATGCCCTCCGCCTGAAATGCGGATTTTTTCCGCCAGCTTCTTGGCGTGATCGAGCAATACCACGGAACGACCGCGCAGCCCGGCCTGGAGTGCGCACATCAGGCCTGCTGCGCCTGAACCGATAATGATGACATCTGATTTCATATTTGTTCCGAAATCCCTGAAACGGGATTGTAAAGTGTTAAGTTAGCGTGCCACGCAGCGTTTTATCCTGCGTAATGTACGGATTATATGGTGTTTTTAACTAATGCGTATTTTTCCTGACGAAAGCGGTCACCGCATCGCGGTATTCTAGCCAGCCTATCGTCGCGCTGTTGTTGTGTTCGCCGCCTTCAATCTGAACCAATTTCTTGGGTTCAGGCGCTGCGGCATACAACTGCTTAGCCATTTCAACCGGCACTTTTTTGTCCCAGGTGCCGTGAATAAACAACACGGGAATTTTTAAAGCAGGCACTTTTTCAAGCGAGGTAAAACGCTGATTCAGCAATAAGCCGATCGGCAGAAAACCATAGTTGATCTGTCCCATCGCCTGCATCGAGGTAAACGTGCCCTCGGTGATCAGCCCCGCCGCCTCCGGATGGTGGACCGCCAGATCGATGGCAATCGCGCCACCTAAAGAATGACCGTAAATCACTGTTTGTGCAGGCCGTCGACCACGCTGCCCGATGGCATATTGCCAAACGGCCTCGGCATCTTCAAAGACCTTGGCTTCGCTGGGCTTGCCGCCGCTGCTATTGCCAAACCCCCGATAGTCCGCCAGCAGCACGTTGTAACCCAGCTGATGCAAGTGCCGGGTATGTTCAAGGTTGTTGCCGATGTTGCGGTAATTGCCGTGAAAATAGACCAGCGTGGGCGCATCGGGCAATTCACTCGGTACCCACCAGGCGTCCAGTTCTCCCTTATCAGCACCCGAACCCACCGGAATGCGCAGTGCCTCGTAGTTCATCCCCATACGAGCCGGCGTCGTCTGCCACTCCACTGTCGGTTCGAAGACCTGTTGCATCTGGGTCGACCACATATAGAAGCAAGCTCCCATATACAGCAAGGCTAGCAACGCAGCAAAACCCGTTAAACGCCGCTTCATGCCGCGCTCTCCAGCTTCGTCCAAAGGCAGGCGCCTTTGCTGGCTTTGTCGATGTCGAGCAGTTGCTGGGCATGGTTAGCCAATTCCTCGGCGCTTGGCAACAGCACCCGTACGGTCGGCCGCGAGGCATCGGTACTTAACACGGCAATTTCTCGCGCAGCCGGCGGTTCATCCTCACCTAACAGGCTCTCCTGACCGCGCGTCATTGCGAAATACACTTCGGCCAGCAATTCCGTGTCGAGTAGCGCGCCGTGCA
Organism: Nitrosomonadales bacterium; assembly: GCA_037137715.1. Taxonomy (GTDB): domain Bacteria; phylum Pseudomonadota; class Gammaproteobacteria; order Burkholderiales; family Gallionellaceae; genus Gallionella. Next base: position 87,348 of record JBAXJT010000002.1, on the reverse strand, counting down.
AGGTGCGATGGGTATTGTCGATCTCGTAGCGGCTGCACAAGGCATCCAGACCGTTCTTCTTGCCCGGATGCATTTCGCGGGCCATTTTCAGGGTGTCGACAACCGGATTCGTCAGCGGCGGCAAGCCGAGCAGACGCAGTTCGTTGTTGATGAAGCTCATATCGAACGGCGCGTTATGCGCCATCAGTTCGGCGCCGTCGACAAATTCTAAAAAGCTGGCTGCGATGTCGGCAAATTTAGCGCGACCTTTGAGCATGTCCCAGGTGAAGCCGTGCACGCGCGCCGCATCCTCGTCGACTTCGCGTTCAGGGTCCAGATAATGGTGAAAATGCTGCTTGGAGACTTTACGTCCTTCCAGAGCAATCGCAGCTATTTCTATGATTCTATGACCTTTTCTAGGGTCAAGTCCGGTGGTCTCGGTATCCAGTACTATTTTGCGCATCAGATTTTTCCGTTCGATTGTTCTTGTATCATCGCAACCCCGCGATTAGCCAGTTCATCCGCGTGTTCGTTCCCTGCATGACCGGAATGCCCCTTGACCCACACCCACTCGATCTCGTGCTGTATCACCAGCGCATCCAGTCGACGCCACAAATCTTCATTTTTGACAGGTTGCCGGCTGGAGGTCTTCCACCCTGCGCGCTTCCAGCCGGCCAGCCAGGTTGTAATGCCCTGCAGCACGTATTTGGAATCAGTATGCAGCTTCACCTGACAGCGCCGCGTCAACGCTTCGAGCGCCGAGATGGCGCCCATCAATTCCATCCGGTTGTTGGTGGTATGGGCTTCGCCGCCAAACAGTTCTCGCTGCACGCCTTTGCTGCGCAGCAGTGCGCCCCAGCCGCCGACGCCCGGATTCCCCTTGCAGGCCCCGTCGGTAAAAATTTCTACAATTTCACTATTCATGATCTAACCTGTTCACATTATTGTCGCAGCTGGTCGTGTCGCCGCGCTGCGGATTATTCAGTTTGGGTGCCACCGGCAGCAGTTTTTTAACCAATCCTGCATTCCAGCTAGGCTTGAGCAGACGCATGCCCGGCACGCGTTTGATGGCATGCACAAAATACACCCCGCCGCTTGCCGGCCACCAGCGCTTGCCTGCCGACTCGATCAAATCCGTACGCGAGAGCCATTGCTGAAACGGCGGCGCATAGGCATCGAAGCTGATTTCCGCCACTTCAAAGCCCAGCAGGGACAGCCAGTCGCGCAGCCTGTGCAGCGCGATAAAATGACCGCACCACGGATAACCCCGCCGCCTGACCATCGTGCGGTGCAGCCCCCATAAACTGTGCGGATTAAAACCACTGATAATCAGACTGCCCTCGGCTCTTAACACCCGCTCAACCTCGCGCAAAACGACATGGGGCTGTGCTGAAAACTCCAGCAGGTGCGGCATCAGCACCAGATCGAGACTCCCACAGGCGATCGGCAGTTCATCAGCGCACAGTCTGAGAGCAGCACCTGTTTTGTCTTCGCCGCTAAAGCGCAAAGGGATGCGACTGTTGCGCAAAAAATCCTGCGAGGACAACCCCAGTTGCAGCGCGTTATAGCCGAAGATATCGTTTACAGCGCGGTCAAACCAGGCCTGTTCATGTTCGAGCACATAGCCGCCCGGCGTGGTGGCAAACCACTCGCTCAAACTTCGCGCAGTTGACTTACAATCTGTCATCTCTCAACTTTCAATCTAGCCATGTTCAAAATCACCGCTATCCCCGCTTTTCAGGACAATTATATCTGGGCGATCCACAACGACAGCGAGGCGGTTGTGGTCGATCCCGGTGATGCCGCACCAGTACTGGAATTTTTAGCAGCAAATCATCTCAAGCTTGCTGCGATTTTCTGCACCCATCGCCATCACGATCATGTCGGCGGTATCGAAAAATTGCGCGCAGTATACAACGTGGCGGTCTATGGTCGTCGACATGAAAAAAACCCTCATATCACCCATGCACTTCTGGAAGGGGAACAGGTTAGTCTGGATGCCTTTGGTCTGGTGTTTGACATCATGGAAATCCCGGGTCATCTGGACGATCATATCGCGTTTTATGCCAAAAACGCGACGCCACCCATCCTGTTTTGTGGCGATGTCCTGTTCGGTGGCGGTTGCGGTAAAAGCTTCGAAGGCAGCGTTGCCCAACTTCACCATTCGCTGCAACGCATATCCATGCTGTCAGATGAGACGCTTGCGTACTGTGCACACGAATACACCGCGTCCAATCTGCGCTTCGCCGTTGCGTGCGAACCGGACAATGCCGCCTTAAAAAGTCGCGTCGCCGATACAACCAGACTGCGTGCTGCGAATTTATCTAGCGTGCCATTCACCCTCGCACTCGAAAAAGCCACCAATCCGTTTTTGCGCTGCACGGAAACGGCAATCATACGATCGCTGCAACAACGGGGTTTGACTGATACGTCTGAATCTGAGGTTTTCGCAGCGCTCAGGCAGTGGCGGGACAATTTTTAAGCTGGCCCCAGCATCCCCTGTGCTTGATGCGTTATTTCAAGGCATTCGAAAATTGAATCACCGTACGCCCGACCGCTTTGCCTTGCAGCAGGGGATCAAAAACCTCCGCTAAGCGCTCGAAGGGCAGCGTGTGCGCCACTTGCGCGAGTTGTTTAGGATAGAGATCGCTTGCCAGACGCTGCCAGACACGTTGACGCAGTGGCATCGGTGTCGCGGCAGAATCGACACCGATCAAGCTGACGCCGCGCAAGATGAAGGGCAATACGGTGGTATGAAGTTCGACACCGCCAGCATTGCCAAAGCTTGCGATGACGCCGTTTTGCGCCATGGTGCGGGTGAGCCACGCGAGTGTTTCGCCGCCGACTGAATCGACAGCGCCAGCCCACAGTGCTTTTTCCATCGGACGCGTGCCCATCACTAGCTCGTGACGCGAGATAATTTCGCTAGCACCCAGTGAACTCAAATAGTCGTGCTCGCCCGCCTTGCCGGTTAGCGCGGCAACCTGATAGCCCAGTTGCGCGAGCATCACGATGGACAGACTCGCTACCCCGCCTGTCGCCCCCGTCACCATCACGCGCCCCTGTTCGGGACTCAGGCCGTTTTGCTCCATCCTGTGTATGGCTAACCCAGCGGTATAGCCTGCCGTTCCCAGCGCCATCGCATCAAACAAACTCAGGCCCGCAGGCAGCGGCACGACCCAGTCGGCCGGTACGCGCACCGTTTCAGAAAAACCGCCGTCATGCGACACGCCTAGGTTGTAGCCTGTGACCAGCACCTCATCGCCTGCCTTAAAGCGTGCATCCGATGAGCTTTCAACCACACCTGACACATCGATGCCACCCACACAGGGAAAGCGGCGGATGACTTTACCCGTGCCGGTTGCCGCCAGTGCATCCTTGTAATTCACGCTCGAGTAATGCGAGCGGATCACCACCTCGCCGGGATCGAGATCATCCAGCGTCAAATCGACGAATCGCCCGGCAGATACGCCGTTTTCCTCAAAAATGCGGTAGGCCCGAAAACTCATTACAGATCCAGCAGCATGCGTTCAGGGGATTCGAGCGCTTCCTTGATGGCGACCAGGAACTGCACCGCTTCACGGCCATCGATGATGCGATGATCGTAGGACACAGCCAGATAGTTAATCGGACGAATCACCATCTGACCGTTTTCCACCACCACTCGGTCTTTGGTCGCGTGAATACCCAAAATCGCTGCCTGTGGCGGATTGATGATCGGCGTGGACAGCATCGAACCGAAGGTGCCGCCGTTGGAAATGGAGAACGTGCCGCCGGTTAACTCTTCCATCGTGAGTTTGCCGGTTTTAGCCCGTGCGCCAAAATCCACAATTTGCTTTTCAATATCGGCAAAACTCAGTTTGTCCACATCGCGCAGGATAGGCACCGTGAGCCCGCGCTCGCTGCCGATCGCGATACCAATGTCGAAATATCCGTGATAGATGATGTCTGTGCCGTCGACCGATGCATTGACGATAGGGAACTTTTGCAGCGCATATACGGCAGCCTTGGCAAAGAAACTCGAGAAGCCGAGCTTTACGCCGTGCTTCTTTTCGAACGCATCTTTGTATTTTGTACGCAGATCGATCACCGGCTGCATATTCACCTCGTTAAAGGTGCTGAGGATCGCGGCAGTCTGCTGCGATTGAACTAAACGTTCAGCGATGCGCTGACGGATACGTGTCATCGGCACGCGCTGCTCAGGACGGCTGCCGGCTGGCGCTGCAACTGCAGCTTGAACGGGCGCTGTTTTCGGCGCTGCTGCACTCAGTACATCCGCTTTGGTTACACGACCTGCGCGCCCGCTGCCCTCTAAGCTTGCTGCATCGATGTCGAGTTCATGGGCTAATTTGCGTACCGAGGGCGGCACAGGCGCATCTATTTTTGCGGCGGCGGGGGCGGCAGCGGCAGCGACCGCAGTCGTATCGATTAGCGCAATCAGCTCTTCACTGCTGACCTTATCGCCATCCGCCCTCATGATTTTTGTCAGTACGCCACTCTTAGAGGCCGGCAGTTCCATCACCACTTTGTCGGTTTCAACGTCGATCAGATTTTCACCCTCGAGAACCGTATCGCCTACCTTCTTGTGCCAGGTCAGCAGCGTCGCTTCAGAAACGGATTCGGATAATTGCGGTACTTTAACTTCAATGATGCTCATGACCTGCTCCTGGAATATTTTTAATATCGAGATCGGGACGGAAGGCGGCTTCAATCACCGCTTTCTGCTGTTCGTTGTGTACCGCGAGATACCCTGCGGCCGGTGCTGCAGAAGACGGACGCAGCGCGTATTCGAGTCGCATGCCGTGACGTAAGTGACGCGACAAATAGTGTTGAATGCGATGCCATGCACCCTGATTGCCCGGCTCTTCCTGACACCAGACCATTTCGGTGGCATTCGGATAGGCTGCGACCTGCGCTGCGAACGCTTCGTGCGGGAAGGGATAGAGCTGCTCAATACGGATGATCGCCATATCCTCTATGCCCTTGACGCGTCGAGCATTGACCAGATCGTAATAGACTTTGCCACTGCACGCGATAATGCGGCGCACCTTGTCGACGCCGAGCGTTTCGACTTCAGCAATTACGGCACGGAAACTGCCGTCCGTGAAATCGGTCAGGGGGGACGCCGCATCCTTGCTGCGCAGCAAACTCTTGGGGGTAAACACAATCAGCGGCCGGCGCGTCGGACGTAACATCTGACGACGCAGCAAATGGAACATCTGCGCCGGTGTCGAGGGCACACACACCTGAATATTGTAATCGGCGCACATCTGCAAATAGCGTTCGATGCGGCCCGATGAATGTTCGGCCCCCTGCCCTTCATAGCCATGCGGCAGCAGCATCACCAACCCGCACAAACGTCCCCATTTAACTTCACCTGAGGCGATAAACTGATCAATGACCACCTGCGCACCATTGGCAAAATCGCCGAACTGCGCTTCCCACAACACCAGCGTATTGGGCTCGGCCGTCGCATAGCCGTATTCGAAACCGAGTACCGCCTCTTCGGACAACAGTGAATCAATCACGACAAAATCGGACTGATCCGGTGCCAGATGCTGCAAGGGAATGTGTATCCCTTCATGCCAGACGATGCGATTCTGGTCGTGCCAGGTCGCATGACGGTGGAAGAAGGTGCCGCGACCTGAATCCTGGCCTGACAGGCGCACCGGATAGCCTTCGGTAAGCAAGGTCGCGTAAGCTAAATTTTCCGCCATACCCCAGTCGAGTGACAATTCGCCTCGCGCCATTAAAGTGCGATCTTCGACGATTTTCTGTACACGGGATTGCAGGGTAAATTTATCCGGTATGGTCGTCAGTACACGGCCCAGTTGTTGCAGTCGTGCTAAGGATACGGTGGTATCGACCGGGGCATTCCAATTTGTACCGGTTTTAAGTCCCGACCAACTGGATACGGGCTTGTCAGCCTTTTCAATTGCAGGCTGGATCGAGTTGCGACCTTCATCCATCGCCTGACGATAGCTCGCGATCATCGCCTCACCTTCGCCGGCAGCAATCACGCCTTCCTTGACCAGACGTTCGGCATACACCGCACGGGTGCCCGGATGCTGGCGGATAAAGCGATACATAAAGGGTTGTGTGACCAGTGGTTCGTCCTGCTCGTTGTGCCCCAGTTTACGGAAACATACCATGTCGATCACGACGTCACGACCAAACTGCATGCGGTAATCGAAGGCAATTTCGGTAATCAGCATGACCGCATCAGGATCATCTGCGTTGACATGGAAGATCGGTGCATCAATCATCTTCGCCACATCGCTGCAATACTGGCTCGAGCGCACATCGCGCGAATCGGACGCCGTAAAGCCGATCTGGTTGTTGATGATGATGTGTACCGTGCCGCCGGTGCGATAACCGCGTGTCTGCGACATGGCCAGCGTTTCCATCACCACGCCTTGTCCTGCAAATGCGGCGTCTCCGTGCAGTAAAATCGGGATGACCTTTTTGCCTTGAAGATCCTTTAGGCGATGCTGGCGGGCGCGGACTGAACCTTCCACAACCGGATTGACGATTTCAAGGTGCGACGGGTTAAAGGCCAGCGCCACATGCAGTTTCCCGCCTGCAGTTTCGATGTCGGCTGAAAACCCCTGATGGTATTTCACATCGCCTGACGTCAGATGTTCTGCGTGGATGCCTTCAAATTCTGCAAACAGCATCGAGGGCTGCTTGCCCAAAATATTCACCAGTACATTGAGTCGTCCGCGATGCGCCATCCCGATGACGGCTTCCTTGACGCCCTGACCGCCTGCCCTTTGCAGCAGATGGTCGAGCAGCGGCACCAGCGTATCGCCGCCTTCGAGCGAAAAGCGCTTTTGTCCGACAAATTTGGTGTGTAGATAACGCTCCAGCGTCTCGGCCGCAGTAAGTCGCCCCAAAATCCGGCGGCGTTGCGCAGCGTCGAAGCCGGCCAGTCCGCGTACGCCTTCCAGACGATTCTGTATCCAGCGCTTTTGCGGCACATCGCTGATATACATGTATTCAGCGCCAATGCTGCCGCAGTAAGTCTGGCGCAACAGTTGCAATATTTCCCGCAACGTCAGACGTGCGGCCGCGACCAGCGAACCGGTCTCGAAAATGGTGGCCATGTCGGAATCGAGCAGACCGTAATGCGCAGGATCAAGTTCGGGTACGACAGGCTTGGCATGACGCGCGAGCGGATCCAGATTGGCGACGCGCAGCCCCAAAAAGCGATGCGCGTTGATCAGTTGCAGCACCTTAACTTGCTTGCGCTCGTGCTCCATATCGGGCGCTGCGGCGACCGAGGTGTGCATCAGCTCAAATGCATTCTGCACAGGGCTGTGCGGCTGCTCGTTCCCCGTCTTGTTCCAGGGCGGCAGCGCGTCAAAGTAGCCGCGCCACTCATCCGTTACGCTATCAGGATCGATCAGGTACTGCTCATACAACTCTTCGACAAAAGGCGCTGCAAAAAGCAGCGAGCTGTCCTGCATCATCTGTTTAAAATTTGTACTCACCGTTCATCCACTGATAAAAAATCGCGCCGTGTCGCGCCGATATAGAGTTGACGGGGGCGGCCGATCTTGCGATCACTGGCGGCCATCATTTCGTTCCATTGCGACACCCAGCCGATGGTTCTGCCTACTGCAAAAATCACGGTAAACATATTGGTCGGAATGCCCAGCGCGCGCAGTACGATGCCCGAATAGAAGTCGACGTTCGGATACAGCTTGCGTTCGATAAAATAAGGATCGCTCAGTGCAATCTTCTCCAATTCCATCGCGAGCTTGAATAATTTATCGTTTTCCAGACCTTGTTCTTTTAACACCTCGTAGCAGGTTTCACGCATTACCGAGGCGCGCGGATCCATGTTCTTGTAGACGCGATGACCAAAACCCATCAACAGGCGCTTCTTGTCTTTTACATCCTGAACAAACTGGGCCACCCGTGAGGTATCGCCAATTTCTTCGAGCATGGTCAGTGCAGCTTCGTTAGCCCCACCGTGTGCAGGCCCCCAGAGCGCTGCGATACCTGATGCCATACAGGCAAACGGATTAGCACCGCTTGAGCCTGCCAGCCGTACTGTTGACGTCGATGCATTCTGTTCGTGATCCGCATGCAAGATGAAGATGCGTTCGAGCGCTTTGACCAGTACTGGATTGGGCACATACTCTTCGGCAGGCGTCGCGAACATCATGTACAGAAAGTTTTCAACATAGCTGTACTTGTTCTTCGGGTACATAAACGGATAGCCGTTATGATATTTGTACGCCATGGCCGCGATGGTGGGCACTTTGCCCAACAGGCGCATGGCGGCCAGATCCCGGTGTTCCGGATTGTTGATGTCGAGCGAATCGTGATAAAAAGCGGACAAAGCACCGACGACCCCGACCATCACCGCCATCGGGTGCGCATCGCGACGGAAGCCGTTGAAAAATTTCATCAACTGATCATGCACAATGGTGTGTGTGGTCACTTTGTGCACGAATTCGGCTTTTTGCGCGGCATCGGGCAACGCCCCGTTGAGCAGCAAATAGCATACTTCAAGGAAATCGGATTTCTCAGCCAGCTGCTCAATCGGATAACCCCGGTAATACAGCAGGCCTAAATCGCCGTCGATATAAGTGATTTCCGAGGTGCAACTCGCAGTGGAAAAGAAGGCCGGGTCGTAGGTGAAAATACCCAACTTAACGAGATTGTGAATATCAATCACATCGGGTCCTAATGTGCCCGACATAATTGGCAGCTCGATCTGGCGACCGTCATCCAGTGTTAGAGTTGCAACACGTTTTTTCATACTAACTTCCTGGCCAAGTACTTTTTCCATCCGATTTCCGATCTTAAAAATTACACCGATTTAATTTTTGCAAGCAAGGCGGTTTGTGATTCTGTTTCAGTTTCTTTTCTGCCCGAGATCATATCCCACAGCGGATTGTCTGGCATATCCAAAAATTCATCGAAGGTCTGCCGCTCGGATTCGGTTAACTCACCATAGTGCGCGTCGACAAAACGTCCGAATATGATATCCAATTCAAGCAGGCCGCGCCGACAGCGCCAGCGCACTCGCTGCAATAAAGCGGCATCTTCAGTATTGCATTCCGAATATTGCATCGTCATACCATGCGTTTAATCATCAAATCCTTGATATGACCGATGGCCTCGGTCGGATTCAATTCTTTCGGGCAGACGTCCACGCAATTCATGATAGTGTGGCAACGGAACAGTCGATACGGATCTTCCAGATCATCCAGCCGTTCGCTGGTTGCATGATCACGTGTATCGGCGATGAAACGGTACGCCTGCAATAAACCGGCGGGACCGACAAATTTATCAGGATTCCACCAGAACGACGGACAGGCCGTGGTGCAGCAGCCGCACAAGATACACTCATACAATCCGTTCAGATGTTCGCGCTGGGCGGGTGATTGCAGTCGCTCGGTTTCAGGCGGCGGATCGTTATTGATCAAGTAGGGCTTGATCGAATGATACTGTTTGAAAAACTGAGTCATATCAACGATCAGATCGCGTATCACCGGCAGACCCGGGAGCGGGCGCAACTCCACCGGTTCTTTGAGCGAGGACAGCGGCGTGATACAGGCCAGACCATTACGGCCATTGATGTTCATCGCATCCGAACCGCATACGCCCTCCCGGCAGGATTTGCGCAAAGATAAACTGTCGTCCTGTTCTTTCAACAGCACCAGCGCATCGAGCAGCATCTTGCCACCCGATTCAATGTTTAAGTCATAGGTCTGCATGCGCGGCGCAGCATCCGTTTCGGGGTTGTAACGATAGATTTTGAATTTCATAACGTTCCTTAAGCGAAGCGCTTAGTAAACTCGCGGTTTTAGCGGAAAGGACTCCACGGTCAGTGGTTTTAAGCGCACCGGCTTGTAATCGAGGCGGTTTCCTTCGGAAAAATACAGGCTGTGTTTTAACCAGTTCACATCGTCACGTTCCTGGAAGTCATCGCGGGCATGTGCGCCACGGCTCTCTTTACGGGCCTCTGCCGCAATCATCGTTGCCTGCGCCACTTCGATCAGATTATCCAGTTCCAGCGCCTCGATGCGCGCGGTATTGAATACGCGACTCTTATCGCCGATCTCGGTGTGCGCCACGCGTTCGGCGATTTCCTTGATATTGACCACGCCCGCTTTAAGCAATTCAGGAAAACGGAACACGCCGCAATGCTTCTGCATGTTTCTGCGCATCGCATCGCCTACTTCGGCGACGCGCTCGCCATTCTTTTGATTTTCCAGGCGATCCAAGCGCGCCAACGGGCGATCGGCCGCGTCGCTGGGCAACGGTTTCGGATGCGGATTGCTTTTTAAATCCTCAATGATCTGGCGACCGGCTTCACGGCCGAATACCAGCAAATCCAGCAGCGAATTGCAACCTAAACGGTTTGCGCCATGTACAGATACACAGGCGCACTCACCTACCGCATACAGGCCGTGCACCACTTCGTCAGGCCCGGTCTTATAAGGCGCAACCACCTGCCCGTGATAATTAGTCGGAATGCCGCCCATCATATAGTGTGCGGTCGGCACGACAGGAATCGGGCTCTTGGCAGGATCGACATGAGCAAATTTCAGTGCGATTTCGCGTATGCCCGGCAGGCGCTGTTTGATCACATCATCGCCCAGATGATCGAGCTTCAACATGACGTGATCGCCATGCGGGCCGCAACCGCGACCCTCGTTAATTTCGATGGTCATGGCGCGCGACACCACGTCGCGACTGGCCAGATCCTTGGCATTCGGCGCATATTTTGGCATGAAGCGTTCGCCATCCTTATTCACCAGATAGCCGCCCTCACCTCTGACTCCTTCGGTGATCAGCACGCCTGCGCCATATACGCCGGTCGGATGAAACTGGAAAAACTCCATATCTTCCAATGGGATACCTGCACGTGCCGCCATCCCAAGACCGTCGCCGGTATTGATAAAGGCATTGGTGCTGGAATGAAAGATACGACCTGCACCGCCGGTTGCGAACAAGGTTGCGCGCGCCTGAAACATCATGACTTCTCCGGTCTCGATTTCCATCGCCGTCACGCCCAGCACATCACCATCTTCATCTCGGATTAAATCCAGCGCCATCCATTCGATGAAAAAGTTGGTGTTTGCCTTGACGTTTTGCTGATACAACGTGTGCAACAGTGCGTGTCCGGTACGATCGGCCGCAGCACAAGCACGCTGCACCGGGTTTTTGCCGTAATCCTGCATGTGACCGCCGAAGGGACGCTGATAAATTTTGCCAGAATCCAACCTGTCGAACGGCATGCCGTAATGTTCGAGTTCATAGACTACTTCAGGCGCAGCACGACACATGAACTCGATCGCATCCTGATCCCCCAGATAGTCAGAACCTTTGACAGTGTCATACATATGCCAGTGCCAGTTGTCCTCATTGACGTTACCAAGGGATGCAGCAATGCCGCCTTGTGCCGCGACTGTATGAGAGCGGGTCGGAAACACCTTGGAGAGTACGGCGACTTTTAATCCAGCTTCAGCCAGTTGTAATGCGGCGCGCATACCTGAACCACCTGCACCAATCACCACTACGTCAAAGGTTCGTTTTGCAATTGCCATTTTTTACATACCCCACAAAATTTGCACGGACCAGATTGAATACATAATCAGCGCTAAAACGACCACAATGTGTATCGCCAGTCGCACAGCGGCGGGCTTCACATAATCCATCACAATATCTCGGATACCTACCCAGGCATGAAAAAACAGGCTGAACAGAAACAGCAGCGCAAAGGCGCGCACCGGTTGGCTGGAAAACAGCCCAGTCCAGCGGTCATAGCCCATATCCGGATGCAATAATAAATACGCTGCCAGTAAGACGCTGCTCACGGCCATCACGACGGCCGTGACGCGCTGAAACAACCAGTCACGCAGACCGTAGTGTGCACCTACCACCACGCGATTTACCATAATGTCACTCCGATCAAAACAGTTAACAGCAAGCTTGCCACCATCACGAGCTTGCTGCTGCTGCGTGCCCCGGCAAGATTGCTGATGTAGTGCAGGTCAATTGCCAGATAGCGGATTCCTGCACAAAAGTGATGCAGAAATGACCACAGCAAGCCTAGCAAGACGAGTTTGGCTAACGGGTGAGACAGTACGTCCATCAGCGACGTATAGGTCTCAACCGAGCGCAAGCTGTATTGCAACATCAGCAGGAGTAGCGGGAGTGCCAGAAAGAGTGCCAAACCGCTTACTCGGTGAAGTATGGACACAAAACCCGGCAGCGGTAATTTGATGAGGTGCAGTGCAAGATGTTTCGGACGTTTTTTTAGCATTGCCAACCTTTTGCGTGATGAAAATTCCGGATGTGATGTTACACCTTTTGCATGGCATGAGAACACTAAAAGTTCTATGATGTGCACACTTCATCTCACAAGGACCCACTCCATGAAAGCACCTGTACGTGTCACCATCACCGGCGCCGCCGGACAAATCGGTTATGCAGCACTGTTTCGCATCGCAAATGGCGATATGCTGGGGCGCGAACAACCGGTCATCCTGCAATTGCTGGATCTCCCGCAAGCACAAGGCGCACTGCGCGGTGTCATGATGGAGTTGGAAGACTGTGCGTTTCCCCTGTTGCAACAGGTCATCATCACCGATGATCCCAAGATCGCCTTTAAGGATACCGAAATCGCGCTGTTGATAGGTGCGCGTCCGCGCAGCAAAGGCATGGAACGCAAAGACCTGCTCGAAGCCAACGGCGCGATATTTTCAGCACAAGGAAAATTGCTCAACGAATATGCCGCTCGTCACGTCAAAGTACTGGTGGTGGGCAATCCTGCCAATACCAATGCCCTAATTGCCATGAAAAATGCGCCGGACTTGGATCCGCGCAACTTTTCCGCGATGATGAGATTGGATCACAACCGCGCGATTGCTCAGGTTTCCCAAAAATTATTCCAGCCGATACGCGACGTCAAGAAAATGATCATCTGGGGTAATCACTCCGGCACACAGTATCCGGATCTGGATCACGCCGAAATTCGCGGCCGTCTGGTACGCGATATTCTGCCGGATCAGGATTGGGTTGAAAACGAGTTTATTCCTTCGGTGCAAAAACGTGGTGCAGCTGTCATTGAGGCGCGTGGACTCTCTAGCGCTGCGAGTGCGGCCAATGCGGCGGTCGCTCACATCCACGACTGGATGTTAAGCTCACATCACAACGACTGGGTCACCATGAGCGTTCCCTCAGACGGCAGCTACGGCATTCCGGAAGGCGTACTGTATGGCTTCCCAGTTACCTGCAAAAACGGCCACTTTAAGATCGTGCAGGATTTGCCGATCAGCGAGTTAGGACGCAAGCATATGCTGGACTCTCACCGTGAATTGATGGAAGAACGCGAACTGGTGAAACATTTATTTGCGTAAAACGACCGTCAGCCTGTGGGTTAAGGAATGAATTGAGCGCCCCGTTTTATCACGGGGCGCTCAATTTTTATCGCCAACAATTGCTTAGCCTTCAGGCCTTAACGCCTATCCAGATATTGTGTCGATTACCGCGTTTAGACGCGTGAGATCCGACACGCTGCTCACTGACATTAAAACCTGTCCTGATCATACGCTGAGTAAATGCGGCATCCGTGCACGCCGACCAGACCGTGAGTACGCCGCTGATTTTTAACGCCTCATACGCACGCTTTAATCCGCGCATACTGTAGAGCGCATCGTTATCCTCATGGGTGAAGGAACTCGGGCCATTGTCGACATCGAGCATGATGGCATCGAAACTATTTCTGCCCTCCTGCATCACCTGAGCGACATCGAGTTCCAGCACATTGACACGTGGGTCGGACAGTGGAGAGCCGGCCAGCTGTCCGATAAAATCCCGGTTCCAGCGCACCACGGCAGGAATTAACTCGGCCACCGTCACGCGTGCATCCACCCCCGTATGGGCTAGCACTGCTGCCAGCGTAAATCCCATGCCCAGTCCGCCCACCAAGAGATGAGGCGTTTTTCGTTTAGCTATCATCCGGCACGCCACTTCAGCTAACACATCCTCTGAGTGATGTGCTCGACTGTTCATCAGCTCACCGGCTTTATCGACGCGAATAGAAAATTCATCACCCCGCTGATATAGCCGCAGCGTGGCACCGTCCTCAACGGCCGTGTCGATCAGCGTGTAGGGAATCATCGCCTACCTGTGCGCAGCAAGCGAACGATGCTGCGTGCGATCAAGCGCGCCCCAGTACTTTTCGATAGACGTCACGATAGGATTTCGCACTGGTATGCCAGGTAAAGTCTTTGCTCATGCAGTTTTTACGCAGCGCTTTCCATTTTCGCTCATCGCGGTAAACCTCAATCGCGCGTTGTATGGTGGAAAATAGATTTTCTGTCGTCATCCCGCTGAACACGAAGCCGCTGGCCGTACCCTCTTTGAGTGTTTCGGCGTTGCAGTCAATTACGGAGTCGGCAAGCCCGCCTGTGCGATGAACTATCGGCGGCGTGCCATAGCGCTGGCTGTAAAACTGATTCAGGCCGCAAGGCTCGAAACGCGACGGCATGACAAACATATCGATACCGGCTTCAATTTGATGAGACAGCGCCTCATCAAAGCCGATCATCACCGCCACCTTGCCCGGATAGCTGTGTGCCAGATCACTGGCAATTTTTTGCATGGAGGCTTCGCCGCTGCCCAGGATCACCAGTTGCACCGGCAATTCGAGCAGGCGTGGTGCAATTTCGAGCAGTAAATCCAGCCCTTTTTGATGCGTCAGACGACTCACCACCCCCAGGAGCGGCACATCTGAATTGACTTCCAGCCCCATGCGCCGTTGCAGCGCTTCCTTGTTTTGCCCTTTTCCAGCCATCCGCGTCACGCTAAAATGATTGGGCAGATGTCGGTCTGTCTCAGGATTCCATTCGTCCGTATCAATGCCGTTGAGTATCCCGGTCACATCATTGCGGCGTGAGCGCAACAAGCCTTGCAGGCCGAAGCCCAGCTCATCCCCCTGAATTTCCTGCGCATAATTCGGACTGACCGTCGTGATGTGATAGGCGTAATACAAACCGCCTTTAAGAAAAGACATGTTGCCATACAGCTCGACGCCGTTTACATTGAAACAGGCAGGCGGCAAACGCAACAACTCCACCTTCTTGGGACGGAAATTACCCTGGAATGCCAGATTGTGTATGGTGATGATATTGGGTACGGCACCTAGCGATTCGCTCAAATAAACGCCTGTCAGGCCGGTTTGCCAGTCGTTGCCGTGTACCAGATCAGGATGCCAGGACAGCGGATTGTCGGCGCTACCTAATATCGCTGCAATTTTAGATAGCAGACCAAAACGAATCGGATTGTCGACCCAGTCATGGCCGGTAACCGGATCCATATACGGCCCGCCATCACGGCGATACAACGCAGGACAATCGAGCACCAGTAATGGCACACCGTTATTCATCACGGTAAACAACAAGCGTGATGTCGGGAATCCCGGCAAATCCTCGAACGTTGCGATCACTTCACTCGGACCCATATTAGCCATTACCTGGGTGTAACCTGGTAGCAGCACGCGTACATCCACCTTTAATTCTCGCAGTGCCGCAGGCAGCGCGCCGCTGACGTCAGCCAAGCCGCCTGTCTTAATTAGGGGCGCCATCTCGGATGTTACAAACAAAACTTTAATATCAGCCATTTGAATTCCTCTTTAACCTGAATAGCACTTAATTAATACAATGGTGTTCATGCGGTTTGACATCTGACCGCCGGTGCCTGTTAACCGGCTCAACCGTATGCGACTTATGAGAACGGCGCGCACAACTTGCAGGATTATAGCCCAGCTGTGTTGACCAACGGACAGACTATCGGCGTGTATTTTCCATAAAAAATGGCCACCTGGGGTTCAGGTGGCCATTTACGCTAATCCGTCATTAAACGCGACAGCTTAGTTTTGATTAACACTCTTCACATTCCAGACCTTGTCAGCATATTCCATGATCGTACGATCGCTGGAGAACTTGCCCATATTAGCGACATTGAGGATGGCGCGACGCGTCCACTCTTCTTTGTCCTGATACAGCAGGCTCACCTTATCCTGAGTTGCAATGTAACTCGCGTAATCGGCCAGCAACAGGTAATGGTCACCATGATGTGTCAGATTGTCGAAAATCTGGCGATAGCGATCCGGTTCTTCGACTGAGAAGAAACCATTGCCTATCATGTCCAGCACCTGTCTTAACTCGTCATTACCGTAATAATGATCCCATGCGCTGTAACCATTCACGCGCAGATCAGCCACTTGCGGCGTCGTCAAACCGAAGATGAAGATATTGTTGTCGCCCACTTCTTCTAAGATTTCAACGTTAGCGCCATCGAGCGTACCGATAGTCAGCGCACCATTCAATGCCATCTTCATATTGCCGGTACCGGAAGCTTCCGTACCCGCAGTGGAAATCTGTTCGGACAAATCACTGGCCGGGAACAGCTTTTCAGCCGATGACACATCGTAATTAGGCAGGAACACCACTTTGAGCAACCCGTGTACAGCAGGATCTTCATTGACAATACTTGCGACGTCGTTGATCAGGCGAATGATCATCTTGGCAAGCTTGTAGCCCGGTGCCGCCTTACCAGCAAAAATGATGGTGCGAGGCGTGATGGTGTGTGCATTGCCGCTGCGGATGCGGTTATACAGCGTAATCACATGCAGTACATTGAGCAGTTGACGCTTGTATTCGTGTATGCGCTTGATCTGTACGTCAAACATTGAATTGATATCAACCGTAATACCAACCTTGTCTTTGATGTATTCAGCCAGACGCGCCTTATTCTCCTGCTTGACGGCACGGAATTGCTTGCGGAATTCTGCATCCTCGGCATGAGGAATCAGGCCTTTGAGCTGATCGAGATTGCGCACAAAGCCATTGCCGATGCGCGATGAAATCAATTGCGCCAGACTGTGATTACACTGATTCAACCAGCGACGCGGCGTGATGCCGTTGGTCACGTTGATGAATTTTTCCGGATAAATACGGTGGAAGTCGGCAAACAGCGTGGTTTGCAGCAAACCGCTGTGGATTGCGGCCACGCCGTTGACGGTATGACTGCCCACCACGGCCAGATGTGCCATGCGAACACGACGACCGCTGTTCTCGTTGATAATGGAAACACGGCTGAGCAACTCGGTGTCGCCTGGGAACAGGTGGTTCACCTGTGCTAAAAAGCGATGATTGATCTCGTAGATGATTTCCAGATGACGCGGCAATACGCGTTCGAACTTCTCAACCGCCCAAGTTTCCAGCGCTTCTGGCATTAAAGTGTGATTCGTGTAAGCAAAAATCTTGGTGACCAGGCTCCATGCGTGATCCCATTTGAGGCCATGCACATCGATCAATTGATACATCAGTTCGGCAACGCCAACTGCAGGGTGCGTATCGTTGAGCTGAATCGCCACCTTTTCCGGCAACTGATTCCAGTCGCTGTGTTTTTGCAGGAAGTGATACAAGATATCCTGAATGGAAGCTGAGACAAAGAAATACTCCTGTCTCAAGCGCAATTCCTTACCCACGGCAGAGCTGTCATTTGGATACAGCACTTTAGAGAGGCTCTCGGAGATATTTTTGTCCTGAACCGCGCTCAGGTAATCGCCGGCGTTGAACGATTCGAGATTGAATTCGCGTGCAGCCTTGGCCGCCCACAGACGCAGATTGTTCACTGTCCCGGTGTTGTAACCCGGGATAGGCACATCGTAGGCCATCGCCATGACGGTTTCAGCATCAACCCAGTGATGCTCAATGCCGCCATCGCCATCGGAAAATTGCACGACGCGACCAAAGAACTTGACCGGATACATGCGTTCAGGACGCTGAAATTCCCAGGGATTGCCAAAACGCAACCAGTTATCCGGACGCTCGACCTGCTGGCCATTTTTGATGCGCTGATTGAACATACCGTATTCATAGCGGATGCCGTAGCCTTGACCCGGCAGATCCAGCGTCGCCATGGAATCAAGGAAACACGCTGCCAATCGACCCAAGCCGCCGTTACCCAGCGCTGCATCGATTTCGGTTTCTTCAACTTCTTCCAGATCACGCCCCAGTGTTTTCAGACTGTCGCGTAATGCAGGCTCGAGTCCCATATTGAGCGCCGCATTGGACAGCGTGCGACCGATCAAAAACTCCAAAGACAGGTAATACAGACGTTTAGGATCTTGTTCTACGCATGCTTCGGTGGTTTTCAGGTGCTTTTCGATCAATTGGTCGCGCACTGCATGGGCGGACGCCTCAAACCAGTCACGTTCAGTCGCCGTCGTGACAGACTTGCCTTCGGTATAGATAAGATGATTGGTCAACATTCTTTGCAGAACGTCAGGATTGGAACGATCAAGCTGTGCTGAATTTGGTTTTTTTGGAGAACTCATAACAAACGCCTGTATTTAATAAAGAATTAGGTTTCGCGACAAAGATATTACTGATGACAACACGCCAGATCATCACACTCCATCGCCAGATAGCGCGGCATTATAGCACTACACGGTGTAATGGCTGATTTACACCATGCGCAGGGGGCTATTTTTCCGCTACGGCACGCAAGGCAGGCCCATATAGTGCCGCCTTGTCGTTGAGTATTACTTTTACCGGCATGGCGTCCAGCAGCGGACGCATACGGCCTTTATTCAAAAAGGATTCCATAAATTCACCGCTTTGCAGGAGTGGTAAAATTTTAGGTGCAATGCCCCCGCCAATGTAGATCCCGCCGCGACTCATGACCTTGAGCGCCAGATTACCGGTTTCAGCGCCGTACAGACGCACGAACAATTGCATGGTCTCAGCGCAGATATCATCTTTCAGATATGCGCTTGATATGACGGCCGCCTCATCCCCCGCATCGATGTCCGCTTGCAACCAGCCAGGCACCGGCACCCCGCGATACTGACGCAAAAACGCATGCAGATCGACAATTCCCATCCCCGATACGATGCGCTCCCAACTGACGTGCTGATACCGCGGCTGAAAATAGCGCAGCAGCGCAAATTCCAGCGTATTTGATGGCGCGAAGCTCGCATGCCCGCCTTCCGTGGCGAACGGCTGATGAAGCTTGCCATTCCAGAATAAACCCGCCTCCCCTAAGCCCGTCCCCGCCGCGATCACCGCCCTGTTACCCGCTGAATCGGGCGATCCGGCCTGCAAAGTCAGCAAGTCCTCCTCGCCCAAGGCCGGCAAGCCGCAGGCAGTCGCCTCAAGATCGTTGAGCAAGGCGCAGTGCATCAAGCCAAAACGGCGTTGCAGGGCGTCTGCATCGATAAACCAGGGCAGATTGGTCGTCTGCACAACCCGACCCTGAACGGGTCCCGCCACACCGAAGGCCGACAATTCCGGCACCTCTAAATCCGTCAAAAATTCTCCCAGCAGCGCATCGAATTTATCGTACGACTGGCTGGGGAAACTCGCTTCGTGCTCAATATGTACCCGAGTGCCCGCCACGCTGACAATCGCCAGTCGTGTCTTAGTGCCGCCGATATCCCCGCTTAATACCTTAATCATGATGTCTTGTCCTCAATTTCGTCGAGCGCTGCATCAAGCAACTTCTGCGGCAATTGTTTGGTGGGTTTGACCCCAAGTTCTTTAAGCATTTGTGCCTGACGGATCACGTTGCCGCGCCCGCCGGTAAATTTACTGTACGCGCCGTCATAGGCTTTTTGTGCCTGTTGCAGCCTGGCACCTAAACCGTCCAAATCCTCGACGAAGCCTGCCAGTTTGTCATACAGCTCAGCGCCCCGACTGGCAATCTCCTGCGCATTGCGGTTCTGCTGCTCCTGACGCCACAAATGCGCGACGGTACGCACCACGAACAGCAAAGTGCTGGGGCTGACCAGCAACACGTTGCGCCGCCACGCCTCATGCCACAACTCGCTGTCATGGGCGATCGCCAGCATGAAGGCCGGTTCCACCGGGATGAACATCAGCACAAAATCGAGAGATTTCAAGCCGTATAGTTGCTGGTAATTTTTCTCGGACAATTCTTTGATGTGCGTCTTAACTGAATCCAGATGGCGCTTCATCGCCGCATCGCGCAGCAGTTCGGTCTCGGCATTGGCGTATTCTTCATACGCATTGAGCGAAACTTTAGCATCGACGATCAGATGCTTGTCTTCCGGCAGATGTACCACCACATCAGGCTGTGCTCGGGTGCCGTCGCTGCGGGTATGACTCTCCTGCACATCATACTCATGCCCACGGCGCAAGCCTGAGGCTTCCAAGACTTTTTCGAGGATCAGCTCGCCCCAGTTTCCTTGCGTCTTCGCCTGCCCTTTGAGCGCAGAGGTTAAGTTATGCGCATCCTTTGACAACTGACTGTTGAGCGACATTAGTTGTTTAACTTGCTCTGCCAGCGCCGAGCGATCCTTGCCCTCCTGAACATAGACCTGCTGCACCTGCCCTTGAAACTCAGTGATCTTGACCTTTAACGGCTCGAGCAACTGATTCAGATTGGTCTGGTTCTGCTCGGTAAAGCGTTTGGTTTTATCTTCGAGGATCTCATTGGCCAGCAACTTGAACTGGTTAGCCAGTTCCTCGCGTGCGCTGTTTAAAATCGCCAGATTCTCGCCAGCCTTCTCGCGTTCGGCGAGAAGCTGGGTGTTAAGCTCAGTCACCTGATTGCTCAGCCGCTGCTGCGCACCCGTCAACTGGTCGCGCAACGCCGCCAGTTCATCCTTTTCGCGTTGCAATACGCTCAGTTGCTCACGCTGGCCGCCGATAGTGGCGTCAGCCGCACCGGTCTTTTCGCGTAAATCGCCCAGTTCCTGCTCGAGCTGCTGATTGCTGCTGCGTGCACTGCTACAGGCCGTTTGTAGTCGACACATTTCCTCGTGTGCCGCACTCAAGCGTTCATTCAGCCTTGCTAATTCAACCTGTGTTTCGCCGTTGCCGCTTTGCCTGGCTGCGGCGAGTTTTTCACGGAAAATCAGCCCGATGAAGACAAGCCCGATCACGAGCCCGATTAAAAACGCCACCAAAAGATACAGTTGAGAATTCATGCCATCCTGACTATAGGTAAAAATACCACCGGCTCACGTAATCGCGTTAGTCGCTGAGTTTGACCTGCGTAATAAAGGATTTCGCCTTTACCGGCAGCATCCGGCCCATACGAGCGCGTTTGCCGTAATGCGCCAACAATTCGGTTTCCGATAAGCGGATCGCCTGCTCGCGGCCGGTACCCGTTTGCGCCAGCACGGTGATTTTTGATTTTTCCGCCACGATCAGCGAGGCCAGCACATCGCCCTCTTCCAGGCCCATCAGGATCAGTCCACGACCGCCTGAGCTGAGCCGTTTCATTTCAGGCAAAGCAAAAGACAGCAGGCGGCCTGAACGGCTCACAGAAATCACCTGCGCCTGCTCACTCGGGGTGTACAGCACCGGCGGGAGTATCAGCTCGTCGCCTTCTATCGTGATGAATTGCTTACCGGCCTTATTGCGTCCTATCATATCGGACAGTTTGCAGACAAAACCGTAACTGGCCGAGGTCGCCAGCAGCACGTTCTGCTCAGCCGCACCGCAAATCACACGGACAATTTTAGCGCCCGCAGCCAGTTCAACCAGCGTGGTCAGCGGCACCCCGTCGCCGCGCCCGCCCGGCAAAACCGATACGGGAATACTGCACACCCGGCCATTGCTGGAGATGACGATGCATTGATCGGTGCTGCGACACTCGAATGCAGCGAGCAAACTGTCGCCCTCCTTAAAAGCAACCGCCGCCAAATCCAGCCCGTGACCGATGCGAGTGCGTCCCCAGTACTTTTGCGATATAACCACCGTGACCGGCTCATCGACCACCGTCGCGGTGAGCGACACCCGTTCGGCCTGTTCAATCAGTGTGCGCCTGTCATCGCCATAGGCCTTGATATCTTCATCAATTTCACGGGCGACCCGGCGGCGCATCAGGGATTCCGAGGCGAGCATCTTGTTCAGATCCGCGCCTTCCTCCTGCAAGCCTTTTAACTCGCGTTCAATCTTGATGCCTTCCATTCTGGCCAGTTGGCGCAAGCGGATTTCCAGAATATCTTCGGCTTGACGGTCGGACAGCTCAAAGCGGGCAATCAACGCCACCTTAGGATCGTCCGACTCACGGATGATGCGAATCACCTCGTCCAGATTGAGGAACACTGTCATGCGCCCTTCGAGCACATGAATGCGATCGTTGATCTGAGACAGACGATAGGTGCAGCGGCGACGCACCGTCGCCAGCCTGAATTGCCCCCATTCGCGAATGATATCGGTGATGCCTTTTTGCTTAGGCCGGCCGTCGATACCGATCATCACCATGTTGATAGACAGGCCGCACTCCAAACTGGTATGCGCCAGTAAAATCGCCATCAATTCCTCGACCGACTGGCGGCCCGATTTCGGTTCAAATACCAGACGCACCGCCTGATCCTTGTCAGATTCATCGGCGACCTTGTCCAGCACAGACAAGATCAACTGTTTATTGTGGATCTGTTCCGTTGTCAGGGTCTTTTTCCCCAGCCTGAATTTAGGATTGGTTAGTTCTTCAATTTCCTCCATGATTTTCTTGGAGGAAACGCCGTGCGGCAGTTCGAACACCGCCACACGCCACTGGCCGCGCGCCAGTTCTTCGACACTCCAGCGCGCGCGCATCTTCAAAGACCCGCGTCCGGTTCGGTAACATTCGCGAATTTCTGCGGGAGAGGAAATAATCTGCGCGCCACTGGGTAAGTCAGGTCCTGTAATCCCGCTTAATATTTCTTCATCGGTACAGTCCGGATTGCGCACGCACAAGGCGGCAGCGCCGCCTATTTCGCGCAGATTATGCGACGGAATTTCGGTCGCCATGCCGACGGCAATGCCTGATGCGCCGTTGAGCAGCACCATCGGCAGCCGTGCCGGTAGCATGGCAGGCTCCTGAAAATGTCCGTCGTAATTGGGGATCAAATCGACCGTGCCCATATCCAGTTCGGAGAGCAGCACCGCCGCGATCGGCGTTAAACGCGCTTCCGTATAGCGCATGGCGGCCGAGTTATCGCCATCCCGCGAACCGAAATTTCCCTGACCATCGACCAGCGGGTAGCGCAAGGAAAAGTTTTGCGCCAGACGCACCATTGCGTCATAGGCGGAGGAATCGCCGTGCGGATGGAATTTACCCAGCACTTCGCCGACCACGCGGGCGGATTTGACGAAGGTGCTGTTGTGCGTCAGTCCCATTTCGCGCATTGCATACAAGATGCGCCGCTGCACCGGTTTTTGTCCGTCGCACACATCCGGCAGCGCCCGCCCCTTGACGACCGAGACCGCATATTCCAGATAGGCGCGCTCGGCATACTGCGCGAGCGGCACCGTGTCGCCATCCGGCAGCGCGGGCAACGGGGAAAATTCGCGCGCCATTTTGACCGCGGCGACCGGTACGGGTGCTTTTTCTACCGGCTCAACCGGTACGCCTGCATCAAATAACTCTTCCTGAATCTCAGACATCGCCCGTTACCTCATTACCGTGATATTCCAGCCATTCGCGTCTGGAACCTGATTCCTTTTTTGCCATCAGCATATTCATGGTTTGCTCTGCCGAATCAAAGGATGCGGCATCCAGTTGGACACATAGCGCACGCCTGGTATCCGGGCACATCGTGGTCTCCCACAGTTGCAGCGGATTCATCTCCCCCAGTCCTTTGAAGCGTGAAATATTCCATGAACCTGCCCTGACTTTTTCCTTGCCGAGCCTATCCTCGATCGAAGTTAATTCGTCTGCATTGAGCGCGTACAGCTTGCGCAGCGGCTTTTTACCCTGAGCCGGCACATCGATGCGAAATAGCGGCGGTTGCGCCAGATAAATATGCCCGGCCGCAATCAGCTTCGGGAAATGCCTGAAAAACAAAGTCAGCAGTAAGGTTGCGATATGCGAGCCATCCACGTCCGCATCGGCCATGATGTAAATGCTGTGATAGCGCAGTCCGGACAGATCGGCGTTATCGTTCATGCTGTGCGGATCAACACCGATTGCTACCGCAATATCATGCACCTCGGCGTTAGAAAACAGCCGGTCGCGATCGACTTCAAACGTGTTGAGCACCTTGCCGCGCAGCGGCAAAATCGCCTGGAATTCCTTGTTGCGCCCCTGCTTGGCCGAACCGCCGGCCGAATCGCCCTCGACCAGAAACAGCTCGTTACGCGCCGGATTGTATTCGGCCGCATCAGTCAATTTTCCGGGCAACACCGCGACCGATGAGCCCTTTTTCTTCTCAATTTTCTGCGTTGACTTCATCCGGCTTTGCGCCTGACGGATGGAGATTTCTGCAATTTTTTTGCCGTACTCAGTATGCTCGTTCAGCCACAGCAGCAACGGGTCGCTGACCATGGTAGACACCAGTTTGAGCGCATTGCGAGACACCAGTTTTTCCTTGGTCTGCCCTTGAAAAGACGGATCGAGCAGTTTGGCGGATAACACGAAACTCACGCGGCAGAACACATCGTCGGAGGCAAGTTTGACGCCCTTAGGCAGCATGCCGTGCAGGTCGATGAAACTCTTGACTGCGTTAAATATCCCGTCGCGCATCCCCGCGTCGTGCGTACCGCCCGACCAGGTCGGAATCAAATTGACATAGGATTCACGGGTAATCTGGCCTTCTTCAGCCCAGGCGAAAGCCCACGCGGCGCCTTCCCCTTCCACAAATGTCTCATCCCCCCCCTTTGCGATATAGCGCTCGCCGGTAAACACGGGGGCAGCCAGTTCCACATCCGCTAATGCTTCCATTAAATAGCCGCGCAAGCCGTCAGGATACGACCAGGACTTGGTCTCGCGGGTCTTTTCGATCGTGAGCGTAATGGTGACGCCCGGCAGCAAGACCGCCTTAGCGCGCAGTGCGCGTTCCAGTTGCGGAAGATTAACGGCGGGGCTATCAAAATATTTCACATCAGGCCAGGCACGCACCGTGGTGCCCGTCTTGCGTTTAGCGCAGGTTGCCACCTGTGCCAGGGGCTCAGTTGCTACACCGTTTTCAAAGCGCAGGCGATGCTCACCGCCGTCGCGAAACACCGTGACTTCAACCGCCGTCGACAACGCATTGGTGACCGCGACCCCCACGCCATGCAAACCGCCTGCGAAACGGTAAGCACCGCCGCCCGATTCCTTATCGAATTTACCGCCCGAATGCAGTACGGTAAACGCGACTTCGACAACCGACACGCCCTCTTCCGGATGGATGCCGACTGGAATGCCGCGCCCTTCGTCCTGTACCGACACGGAGCCATCACTGTGCGCGGTGACGTTGATGTTTTTGCTATAGCCTGCCAGCGCTTCATCGCACGCGTTATCCACCACTTCAGTGATGATGTGATTCGGATTATCCAGCGTGGTGTACATGCCGGGGCGTTGCCGCACCGGTTCCAACCCTCGCAATACCTTGAATGACGACTCGTCGTACGTAGTACTCACTCACACTTCTCCATTTTCAAAGCAATGATTCAATCCCGGCGGCATGATAGCCTATTGCGCCGGCCATGCGCATCACTTAGCCCAGTGAGCGCGCCACAATTTCCAGCACATCGCGGGACAGGGCCGCATGATCATGGATCATTTGAAGCGCTGCGCGGGCATGAGCCTGGCGCACAGCATCGAATTTGCGCCAGCGATCGAAACAGCGCGCCAGACGCGAGGCGACCTGCGGATTGATTGCATCAAGGGCGCAGATTTGTGCGGCCAGGAAGCGGTAGCCGCTGCCGTCCGCTGCATGAAAACGCACGTGATTGCCGCCGAAGGTGCGCAGCAGCGCATACACCTTATTCGGATTGCGCAACTCGAATGCCGCATGACGGGTCAGCGCTTCAACGCGGGCCAGCGTGTCGACACTCCGACTGGCGGCCTGTACTTGCAGCCATTTATCGACCACCAGCGGTTCATCGTGCCAGCGCCGGTAAAATTCTGCCAGTGCAAGACGGGATTCATTGCTCGATCCTTGCGCGAGCACAGCTAAGGCGGCGAATTGATCGGTCATGTTGTCCGCATGTTCAAACTGCTGCAAAGCGGCCGCGCGATATGACACAGTATCAATTTCACACAAGTATCCTAAGCAGACCGTGCGCAGAGCGCGACGGCCGGTAGAAATTGAGTCAGGCGCATAAGCCCCCAGTGGCGCAAGTCTTTCGTAACAGGCGCGAAACTCCGCCTCCAGCTGACAGGCCAAATAGCGGCGCAGACTGTTGCGTGCCGCGTGCAGCGCATCCGGATCGACCACCTCCAGTTGCTCGGCCAGTGTCGCCTCGCCCGGCAAAGACAATATCTCGGCGGCAAAAGCGGCCGCCTGATCTGTGCAGGCGAGCATGCCCGATACAATGGCGACTAAACGCTCAGGCCAGACAGGTTCAAAACCTGTACTGATCGCCTCTATTGCATGAAGTATCAGGCGCCCTGCCAGACGCTGCCCCGCTTCCCATCGGTTAAAAGGATCGGTGTCATGCGCTAACAGGTGCGCTAACGCCTCATCGCTGTAATCGAACTCAAGCACGACAGGCGCTGAAAAATCGCGCAACAGCGACGGCGTGGGAGCAACTGCTATATTTTCAAAGGTAAATTGTTGCGACGATTCAGACAGCGACAACACGCGCTGAGAATCTATCGCGCCCTCGAACGGCAAGGGTCGCCCGTCAGGGCCGATCAGCGCAACCGTCACAGGAATCAGCAAATTGCCGCATACACCGGCTGACTGGGCAAGCGTGAGCACATAGCGCTGTGCTGCCTGATCGTAAACGCCTGATGCCTTGACATGCGGCGTGCCGGATTGCTGATACCAGCGCATAAACTGCGTCAGATCATGGCCTGAGGCATCGGCCATCGCAGCGACAAACTCATCGCAGGTCACCGCCTGACCGTCGTGACGTTCGAAATACAGATCCATGCCGCGCCTGAACGCCGCGCGACCTATCAGCGTCTGTATCATGCGCACGACTTCCGCGCCTTTGTTATAGATGGTCGCCGTATAAAAGTTATTGATTTCAATATAGGACGCGGGGCGCACCGGATGCGCCATCGGGCCTGCATCCTCAGGGAACTGGCCGGCGCGCAGCCCCCTGACTTCGTGTATGCGGGCAACCTGCCGGTTGTGCACATCAGCGCCGAATTCCTGATCGCGAAATACCGTCAACCCTTCCTTCAGCGAGAGTTGAAACCAGTCACGACAGGTCACGCGATTACCGGTCCAGTTGTGGAAATACTCGTGCGCGACAACGCGGTCGATATTTTCAAAATCAAGATCAGTGGCAATATCCGCGCGGGCCAGCACATATTTGGTATTGAAGATGTTGAGGCCCTTGTTTTCCATCGCCCCCATGTTGAAGTCGCCCACTGCGACGATCATATAGTGATCCAGATCGCATTCCAGACCATAGGTCTGTTCATCCCAATGCATCGATTTTTTCAGTGCCGCCATCGCGTGATCGCATTGATCCAGTCTGCCGGGTTCAACATAAATACCTAACTGCACCTCACGACCCGACGTGGTGCGGTAGGTGTCACGCAAGACATCGAGTTTAGCGGCGACCACGGCAAACAAATAACACGGTTTGGGATGCGGATCCTGCCAGCTCGCCCAGTGACGTCCATTCGCCTCTACCCCGCTCGCGACCGGATTGCCGTTGGATAACAGGCAAGGCAGCAACGCCTGGTCGGCGTGCAGCGTCACGCTGTAGCGGGACATCACGTCAGGACGATCGGTAAACCAGCTGATGCGGCGAAACCCTTCGGCTTCGCACTGAGTAAAGTAGCCGTTGGCCGAACGGTACAGGCCGGACAGGCGCGTATTGTGATCGGGCTTGATGCGCACCACGGTACTCAAACAAAATGCATCGGGTAGCTCACTCAACACAAGCGTATTGTCCCCCAGCGTGTAGCAATCGGTAAGTACGCCATCGAGACTGACCGACATCAATTCCAGCTCCTCTCCGTCGAGCACCAGCGATGCCGCGGGCACGGCCGGATTGCGACGCACCGCAAGGCGGGCGGTAACTTCAGCGTAATCCGGCTGAAAATTGATATCGACATCCACCGTGTCGATCAAGAATGCGGGCGGTGTGTAGTCGGCCAGATAGATCGTTTGAGGGGCTGGTGTATTCATGTTTGACCGGTATCTAAAAAGGTTTGGGTACTCGGATAAAAAACAGCCGCTCCGGATTAAGGAAACGGCTGTATTTTAAGGGCGCAACACGTGCCGTGAAACTTGCCCCTGCATACGAAGCACAGCGAGACGTTTTATGCTTTCAACGCAGTGAGCACTTCCTCGAGCATTTTCTTGGCATCGCCGAACAGCATGCGGTTGTTGTCTTTATAGAACAAAGGATTGTCAACGCCGGCGTAGCCTGAAGCCATACTGCGCTTCATCACGATAGAGGTCTTCGCACGCCAGACTTCCAGCACCGGCATACCGGCAATCGGGCTGGAGGGATCATCCTGGGCTGCCGGATTGACGATGTCGTTGGCACCGATCACCATCGCCACATCCGTATCGGGGAAGTCCGCATTGAGTTCATCCATTTCCATCACGATGTCATAAGGCACACGGGCTTCAGCCAGCAGCACGTTCATGTGACCGGGCATGCGGCCGGCAACCGGATGAATACCGAAACGCACGTTGACGCCCTTTTCGCGCAGCAACTTGCTGATTTCGTTGACCGTGTGCTGTGCTTGCGCCACCGCCATGCCATATCCCGGCACAATGATCACGCTCTTGGCGTCTTTGAGTAATTCAGCCGTTTCGACGGCAGTAATAGAGATCACTTCGCCTACCGGTTGTGCCTCGCCTTCCGCCTTCTTCACAGGCTTGCCGCCGCCGAATCCACCCGCGATCACGCTGATGAAGTTGCGGTTCATTGCGCGGCACATGATGTAGGACAGAATCGCACCGGAAGATCCCACCAGCGCACCGACGACAATCAACAAGTCGTTGTTCAACATAAAACCGGTAGCTGCTGCAGCCCAGCCTGAATAACTGTTGAGCATCGACACCACCACCGGCATATCCGCGCCACCGATCGCCATCACCATGTGGATACCGAACAGCAGCGAGATGACGGTCATCACGGTCAAAGCGGTCATGCCTGAACTCACTGTTTCAGCATGCATGAACTGCCAGCCGAAGCCAATGACAACCAGCAGTCCCGCCAGATTCATAAAGTGACGGCCCGGCAGCAGCAGCGGCTTGCCGCCAATCTTGCCGGACAGTTTGCCAAACGCAACCAAAGAACCTGCGAGGGTGACAGCACCAATCAAAATCCCCAGATAGACTTCGACTTCATGGATGGATTTCTCGGCACCGGACAGATTTAAGGCCGCCATCGGGTCGATGTAGTTAGCAAAACCCACCAGCATCGCGGCAAGACCTACCATGCTGTGCATCAACGCGACGAGTTCCGGCATCTGCGTCATTTGTACTTTGCGCGCAGCGTAAAGACCGATACTCCCGCCCGCGACCATCGCACCGATGATCCAGGGGAGACCTGCCATCGTGACACGCGGGCCGAACACGGTGGCCAGCACGGCAATCGCCATGCCGATCATGCCGTAGAGATTACCGCGCCTTGATGATTCCGGATTGGACAGGCCGCCCAAACTTAAGATGAAGAGAATGATCGCGCCTATATATGAAACGGTTGCCAAGTTTGCAGACATCATAATTTATCCTGGAAAAAACTGTTGTCCACGAACCACACGAAAAAACACGAACAAATTCCAATACATATCGTTGTTGATACTATCACCGGACAGGTGACTCACTGACTTTATGTAATTGATTGATTAGTTTCGTGACTTTCGTGTTTTTCGTGGATGAAAAAAGGTTTTTAGGTTTATCCTTATTTGCGGAACATCGCCAGCATGCGGCGTGTCACCGCGAAGCCACCGAACATATTGACTGCCGTGAGCGCAATCCCCGCCACCGCCAACCAGCGTATCCAGTCATCCGGGCGATCCATCCCCGGCATCATCGGCGGTGAAACCTGCACCAAGGCACCGATTGCAATGATGCTGGAAATCGCGTTAGTCACACTCATCAACGGGGTGTGCAAGGCGGGTGTGACATTCCATACCACCATGTAACCTACGAAACACGCGAGCACGAACACGGTAAAGTGCCCTAAGAACGCAGCGGGTGCGTAAGCACCGATGAGCAGAAACAGCAGTGCGGCAGCAGCAAAAATGGCAGCTGTTTTACCTGCCGAGGCGGGTGCGCCGCTACTGCCATGCGCGGCAGGTGCCGGTTTGGCGGCAACAGGGGGTTTGGGCGCTGGCATTTTCAGCGCAGGAGCCGGCCAGGTGATCTCCCCTTCTTTAATGACCGTCAGCCCGCGAATGGCATCGTCTTCCATATTGACGTTGATGATGCCGTCCTTCGTTTTGCACAACTCCTCGGTCAGGCGGAACAGATTGGTTGCATACAGCGTAGAGGACTGGCGTGCCAGGCGACTGTTAAGATCGGTGTAACCTACGATGGTCACACCGTGCTTTACCACCGCTTTTCCCGCTTCAGTCAATTCGCAATTGCCGCCGCGCTCGCCTGCCATGTCAACGATGACACTACCGGGGCGCATCGACTTCACCATCTCGGCGGTGATCAGCATGGGTGCCGGACGACCGGGGATCAAGGCCGTAGTGATAATGATATCCACTTCACGAGCCTGTTTGGCGTACATCTCGCGTTGAGCCTGTAGGAAGCCTTCAGACATGACTTTAGCGTAACCGCCGCCACCGCCGCCCTCTTCTTCATACTCGACTTTAACGAATTCTCCGCCCAGTGATTTAACCTGATCGGCGACTTCCGCACGGGTATCGTTGGCGCGCACCACAGCGCCTAAGCCTGCTGCCGTACCAATCGCGGCTAAGCCTGCGACGCCGGCACCGGCGATAAAGACTTTAGCGGGGGGGACTTTGCCGGCCGCCGTAATCTGACCGTTAAAGAAACGTCCGAACACATTGGCAGCCTCAATAACTGCGCGGTAACCGGCAACGCCAGCTTGGGACGTCAGCGCGTCCATCTTTTGTGCGCGGGACAGTTGGCGCGGCAGTGCATCGATCGCCAGCACGGTCATTTTTTTCGCCGCTAGTTGCTGCATCAATTCGGGATTTTGCGCAGGCCAGATAAAGCCGATCAGGGTGATCCCTTCACGCATCAGGTCGACTTCAGCACTAGTCGGAACCGTGACCTTAAACACGATGTCCGATTCCGCCCACAGCGCCGACGCATTATTAACAATTTCAGCCCCGGCAGAGCGGTAAGTTTCGTCGTTAAAATTTGCCCCGTCACCGGCACCCGATTCGACCGCGACATTGAAACCCAGCTTGATGAGCTTCTCGACGATCTCAGGTACTGTCGCGACGCGCTTCTCGCCTGCAAGCGTTTCCGCAGGAATGCCTATACGCATCTGATTCTCCTCTGGTGTAAGTCGTGCATCAATGCACTTGTGATTAAGCCCGCGATTATACCGATTCTCGCGGAACATAAAACCCCACGTATAATCCCGGCTTGTCGATTTTATCTACGCCCTACGCTTTCATGCCTTCATACATACGGGTCTTGCCCGAACTCCTGATCAACCAGATCGCCGCAGGCGAGGTGATTGAACGCCCGGCCGCAGCCCTCAAGGAACTGCTGGAAAACAGCCTGGATGCAGGCGCCACCGACATCACGGTGCAACTGGACAATGGCGGTATCAAACTATTGCGTATACGCGACAACGGACGCGGCATCGTGCGCGACGAACTCGCCCTCGCACTGATGCGCCACGCCACGAGCAAGATCGCGTCCCTGGACGATCTGCAAAGCGTTGAGAGTATGGGATTTCGCGGTGAGGCGCTGGCCAGTATGGCGGCTGTCGCACAGCTGACCTTGTCTAGCAAAACTGAAAAGGACGCCCATGGCTGGATGGTCGAGGCGATTGATGGAAGCATCAGCGAGCCTGCGCCCGCAAGCCATCCGCCGGGCACCACGATCGAGCTGCGCGAGTTGTATTTCAACACCCCGGCGCGGCGTAAATTTTTAAAATCCGAGGCGACCGAATTCGCCCACTGCGAAGAAGCCTTCAAGCGCATCGCACTCTCGCGCCCTGATGTTGGATTTTCGCTGCAACATAATGGCCGCACCGTCTGGCAATTGGCCACACCGCCGCGCCTGCTCGATACCTGGCTGCAGGATGCCGCATTAAAGCGCGTCGCAGCCCTGCTCGGTGCCGAATTCGGCAATGCGGCCGTCCCCGTATCCCGCAGCGCCGCCAACCTGACTTTGCACGGACTTGCCGCTCTGCCCGCCTATTCACGGGGCAGTCGCGATGCGCAATATTTTTTCGTTAACGGCCGGTTCGTGCGCGACAAAGTGGCCAGCCACGCACTGCGTCAGGCCTATCAGGACATCCTGCATCACCAGCGACACCCCGCCTTCGTCTTGTTTCTTGAACTGCCGGCGGAGCAAGTGGATGTAAACGTGCATCCTGCCAAGTCTGAGGTGCGCTTTCGCGAGGGGCAAGGCATCCACCAGTTCATTTTTCATACCTTGCAACAGGCGCTTGCCGCCCCTGCTCTGTCGAGTACAGAGACGCAAGATAAGGCGTTTAAAGCGCCCATTCCGACTCAGCAACGCATACCGCTAGGTGCTGCGCAACTCAATGCGACGTATCAGGTGTGGGAAGCACAAACGGGGAGTGGAAAGTGGGGAGTAGAGAGTGGAGAAGCGGCAAGTGGTGAGTGGAAAGTGGATAGCGGGCAAACCGCTCCCGCTGAGCCCACCTCATTCCCCACTCCCCACTCTCCACTCTCCACTGACCATGCATTGGGTTTTGCCTTAGCCCAGTTGTCCGGCGTCTATATCCTTGCGCAAAACGAGCAGGGGCTGATTGTCGTGGACATGCACGCCGCGCATGAGCGTATCGTCTATGAAAAACTAAAAACCTCTATGGATCATGAAGCCATTGCCACGCAGCCTTTGCTGATTCCGGTGAGTTTTCAAACGGACGCGCATGATGTCGCGACTGTAGAAAATGAGCAGGACGCACTGCATAAGCTGGGATTTGACATTAAACCGCTCTCACCTACCCAGCTTGCGATAAGGGCCATGCCGGTGCTGCTCAAACAGGCGGAAGCGGAGGCGGCGGCGCGTGAAGTTCTGAGCGAATTGCGTGAATACGGCGGAAGCCGTATGCTCACCGAGCGCCGCAACGAGCTGCTGGCAAGTTTGGCCTGTCATGGCGCGGTGCGAGCCAACCGGATTTTGAGCGTACCCGAAATGAACGCGCTGCTACGCGAAATGGAACAGACCGAACGCTCCGGTCAGTGCAACCATGGCCGCCCGACCTGGTTTGCACTGACGATGAACGAACTCGACAAGATGTTTATGCGGGGGCAATAAGGAATTTGAAGTAGGCGATGTAGCAATTTACTGTTGAAACTCACTCAGAGAAAACCCCCAAACCCTACTCAGGCGAAGACGCGGAGAAAAAGCTTTTTCAGGTGATTCGTAACCAACC
The DNA here is from genome assembly GCA_037137715.1 of Nitrosomonadales bacterium. Taxonomy (GTDB): domain Bacteria; phylum Pseudomonadota; class Gammaproteobacteria; order Burkholderiales; family Gallionellaceae; genus Gallionella. The sequence continues at coordinate 53,908 of JBAXJT010000002.1, read as the reverse complement.
GCGACTGATCTTTAGAATAAGGCCCTGCGATATCGCAGGGACCGATACTCACTACTGCATCATCGCATAATGCCCCGGCAGTGCTTCCCATTTTTTGGTGGCAAGCAAGTCTGCCGCATTGATCAGTCTGAATATAAACCCCGGCGACAAGGGGAAATTTAACGGATGCAACAAAGGACGCGCATAGTCCAATTCAAACAACCAGTATTTTGTATTCTGTTCCCGCTCATCTCTGCCGGTCTGCTCAAACGCAAGCTCATTCCGGTTTTTAAGTTTGACCGACTTGACCTGATACAGGTGAGTAATGTGCCTCCCGTCAGCATCACCGTGCGCGATCGCACAATAACGGACTTCACGCATTGCATTACGCTCAACTGAAACTTTATTGGTTGTGCTAAGAGGTATGTGATACCAGCGGGCACTTCCCGTGCGATATTGCTCTATATAGGCGTCACTACGGTTATAACCTAAGGACGCAACCAGGGTTAAATCCGCATAACGGGCAAGTTGAGTACCCGTTTGCGAAATTCGAACAGCGTCTTCTGCAAAAATCCGGTCCGGATGAGGGATGAAATAAGTTAATTGAGTCGAGACATAGTTCTCGTATTTCAGCCAGCCGAAGCACGTTACTAAAAAATTCTTCAGCCATTGATTAGACTTGCCGGGCAGAAGCGGAAAGGCGCCGATGCCGACCGCTTCAATGGCATCTTCATAAGAATTAACGGACTGTACTTCGTCGAAGCTGCCCGGATACAACACATATGCACCCAGCACCGGACGGCTTTTCTCATGGCCGCCATCATTGGCCTCGTGAATGTGAATCAACGCGTCACGATATCGGTGCATCTGGTTAATCGCATCTTCAGGCGCGCAATCCACACCGTTTTTATCCTCTGCGATGCGGTACTTGGCATCAAAAATCCAGTGGATTTTTTCACCGTTTTCAAAAGTGGCCTCGAGCAGAATGTCCGGTTTCTGTGTATTGTTCCACGAGTAAATCTTATTGAAATTCAGCTTGTTATTGGCAGGAGATAAGAAGACAGGCTCATGAGCCAGCCGGATTTTAATGCCATCCGCCCGCTCTAAATGAAACGCGGCATTGAAGCCCTCATGTAAACTTTTTTCCATCCCCGCATTTTTCAGAACGGCTTTATTGCTGCGTTTTTCCTCAAAGCCTAATTCGCCGATCAAAATTCTCCGAACTTCCAGCAAACACCATACCTCATACAGTTCAGCGACAGACTTCATCGAGATCGAGGCATCATCGCCGAACAAATCCAGATAGAGCTTTAGCTCCTGCCAGATACGATAGACACCGGCGTACCCTGCGCGCTGATGCAATACCAGAGATTCCGCCTCAATGCCTTCAAACTTACCCACTTCAGCAAAGAAAGGCCGGTTCAGTAATTGATCCAAAGGAGTCTTCCATCTTTCCAGTTCATTAAAAAATGAAGCGGAGAGACGCTCGCGATCCGGCGCCTGATTACCCGCCCTCGCACGCTCGATAAAACGCGTAATGTCCTGACTGCAACGGATCAGCACCATTTTTATAAACTGATTTTCCGGTGTGTCAAAGGACAAACGCTTTGATGAAATCTGATACCGGTGATGATGTTCACCGTTCTGAATATGCGTGGTGACGCGCTCTTCAAGTTTAGATGGCAGACGTCCGCGCAAACGGTCCGCACGCACGGCATGTGTATAAGGCAGCAAACGGCTGTGAGGCGCGCGACATATCAGCTTCACGCCCTCTTCCATATCTTTACGAAGATGCTCGAAATGCGCAAGCCACAACAGATCGAAACGTTCATGCGGCTGGCGCGATTTAGCTAACTGCTGCTCTGTCTTTTGTGCGAAAGAATAACGCCATAGAGGGTAGAGGGCATCGATATCTTTATAGATTTGCTGCAGATCAGTGGCCATCACCATTTTGGTGGGCAACACCTCAAAAGAGATATATTGCTCGACCTGCTTACCGTCCAGAATAAAACTTACCCCCAGTCTAAACCAGCCGATATCGTTACCAAAATTGATGCCGCCCCGCAACGATCCACTTTTGTAATGGAAGCTTTCTTCAATGCCGGTCAGGCGATGCACGATCTTAGGCTCGCCCGCTTGAGTGATACGACTGGAAAACAAGAAATCAAACTCGTACTGCTTATTCTCAAAAAATATCGCGTCATACAAGGGGAGCTGAGTGACCGGTATTTCAGCCGGAGTACCTGCTGGCACCATATCGAGCACGATCAGTGCAGGACTAAAGCGCAGTGAACAGGGCTGAACCACGATATTGCGTGCAGCATGTGTCTTAGCCAGCAGTTTTTGCGGCCTCTCTACTTCTTTGGCCCACACCGTCAAATCAAAATGCGGCGTTTTGATGGTCAGAAGATCAGGCACAGGTCACGGCCAGAAAGTCGTAAAACCGTTGTCAGTTAAGCGCGTCTGCATCCATTTCAGCTTCTGCTCTGCACGCCAGACCACCCTGCACTCGCCGCTGGAATTTTCGCGCAGCAAATCGGGGCGATCAGCTTTCTTATCTTTGAATTGAATGAAAATTTCTTCCTGCAGTCGCGTGAGCAAACTGATAGTGCCGTCTGAATTTAATTTTTCCGCATCGCCATCAATACGCGGCAACACCTTGCTCATTAAAAAATCATCCCACACCGCATACAACCCGGCGTCATCTTTCGGGTTGAAGCACACCACCGCCAGCAGCAACTCATTCAGGGCACGATAGGCAAGTTCAAACGGCGAGCCGCTTAACACCTTATTGATCGCAACCAGAAATTGAATGCTGTTCTCACCACCTTTATCCCCCTCAACATCTACCAAATCAGCCCGTGTGACTTTTGATATCAGCGGAAAACTCAGTGTTTTAGGCAGGCTTATTTTATCTTCATCAAAAAACTCAGTAAAATCATTAGGATAGAAAACACCAAAATCGATGGTAAAAGCGCGGTCGATCACCTTGCGTGAAAAGCCATGTGTGGTCTCATCCATGTTCACCGTTCCGGCCACTATCAGATTGGGTGGCAATGGAATGCCCTTCTCCAGGAAATAGCCCCATAGCCCATCGTATTGCGGATCGTCCAATTTCAATTCTTCGCGTAGCGCTTTACGGCCTTCATCGCCTAACTGCTTAATCGTAGCGCCCTTTAACAGAGGGTCGCAGGTGTAATATCCTGCATCCCACTTACGCGTTTCCACCACCGACAAATAATCTGCAAAATACTGCTCCACAGGGGCCAGGTTCATCTCATCCAGACACAACCAGTACGGCGTCATCTCGTCCGGCGATTTGCACGGCAGAACAATAGTAGAAGCTCCGGCAGGGGCCGCAGCATCCAGCCAGGCACGCACCACGAAGCGCAGCAGGTCAGTCACCACATAACGTGCTGAACCGTTGGCACCAATACGTGACACATAGCCCAACAAGTCCGATGGTTCATGCCAGTCCGGACGAACAGGGATCAGACAGTAGTTATCGGGGTTTCCTTCACGACGCGATGCCTTTGCCTGCTCGCGCACGAAGCGGGTTTTCCCGGTACCAGAGATACCCGCGAGGAGAAGGAAGGGCTTAGGGATGCTGCACACATTGGTATTGATTAACACCGATATTATTTTTCTTTCTTTAGGGGTATAGCAATCAACCAATATCGACAGTTGTTCTATCGTTTTAGCGATGCTATCTACATTTATTTCAATGGCATTGTCACTATACATATTGGGGGCTTTGTCATTTGCCCACGCAATGATTTTTGACATTGTTGAAAATGTTGGTTTTGTCTGAACCTGTGCAATTGACTTAAGTGTTAAGTCTTGAAAACACCCGCCCAACTCACGCCATTCACCCTCCACATAGCGTTGGTGTAAAGTAAATTTATCGAGATTATTTTGTATATCAACAAACCCAGATAAAAATGCCTCTAATGAAATGGTGAATTTTTTAACACTGCCGCGTATTCCAGAATTTGAGAATGTTAGATAACCGCCTTTACCTCCTAATTCAGCAATAAATTCTTTATCCTTTAGTTCATCCAAGAATCCAGTAAAACTATCGTGAAGACTCATACTTAACCTTTCAGAAATTGGCTTGAAATTTCGTTTGCAATCGCAATCACTACTGGGACAGATACACTATTCCCAAATTGCTTGTATGCCTGAACCTCTGATTTGTTGTATTTAAAACAGTCTGGGAATCCCTGTAAGCGAGCAGCCTCACGAGGTGTCAACTTCCGTGGATTAGGTCCTTTTTGTTCAATAAGGATTTCACTCCCATCTTTGTAATATCTAGCGGATATTGTACTTGTATAAGGAGAATCCTCATTTACCATACTGAATCCAAAGCCTTTCCCGTTGATTACGTTATTGACTTTTCGACGTTGATGGCCTTTCCAAAGACGGGTAGATATAGTGTATTTTGGATCCGGATTTTCTTCCAAAATTGAGCCAACCCGAGTATTTTCATGTGTTGCGACTGGATAGATAAATTGTTTCGCTAACTCGCCTATCCAGAGCACAATATATATTCTTTGCCTGTTCTGCGGCACACCAAAATCAACTGATCTAAGCACCATTTTCTTTGCTTCTGCCTGCAGTTGTTTTGGCGTCCCGTTGATAATAATTTCGCGGTCAATATTGCAGCTATAGCCGATTTCTATCAATGTCTTTAAGACGACTTGAAGGGTATTACCCTTATCATTACTGATCAAGCCTTTTACATTTTCCAGTAATGCGATCTTTGGTTTCTTTTCTTTAAGAATATTCGCAATGTTATAAAACAAGGTTCCGCGTGTATCATCAATCCCCTTCTTTAATCCAGCATGTGAGAATGGCTGACAAGGAAATCCCGCAATCAACACATCGTGGTCAGGAATGTCTGCAACTGGAATTTTAGTAATATCACCAAAAGGGTAATCACCATGATTTTCACAATAGGTAGCTTGAGCATTCTTTTCAAACTCTGATGAAAATACGCACACTCCGCCCGCTTCTTGAAAACCAATGCGCATGCCACCAATCCCTGCAAACAAATCGATAAAAGTAAATGTGTGTTTTTCTGCGGGTTTGATTGGTGTCTCTGGCAGTTGACTTTTGAACGATTCCACATCCGTGTAAAGCTGCGCCATTTTCAATGCGGCTGTTAGTTTTTTTGTGCTCGCACCGCGCTCAGCTGCAAATGGCGTTGCACCGTTTGCAATCGCATGGATCCATTGATGCACAACGGCTTTCGGCTCGGAGCCTTCGGGGGTGTATTGTGTTGCGAGTGGAAGCAATACCACTTCAATTTGTTCAAAAAAATTCAAAATATACCTTGCCTATTCAATGTGTTTCTTAAATTGTGTCAATACTGCAATTTTGTACGTTACAGCCGCACGTGTTTCATATTTTAACCAGGACATTAGCAAGAATATTTTTCAATTGATCATATTTGCCTGTCTCGCACTCCCATATCACAACAACTTTCCAACCCAACATTAATAATGCGGCCTGATTATTTTCATCCCGTTTCACCGTGTCGGCAAATTTCTTCACCCAGAATTCCGTGCGACTTTTCGGAACCGTCGCATCAGCGCAAAGAGCATGACTGTGCCAGAAACACCCGTGTACGAATATCACGGTTTTATATTTCGGCAGAACAATATCGGGCTTACCTGGTAATCCCTTACGATGTAGCCTGAATCGGAACCCCTGTTTGTGCAAAAGACTTCTGACGATCAGCTCCGGCCCGGTATTCTTACTGCGAACCCGGCTCATATTCCAGCTTCGTCGCTCTTTTGTCAGCTTATCTGCCATTCAATCTATTTTTTCGACTGCATACAATCCAAACAACTCCGGCACCGTCAGTGAGAAATCATCCAGTACGCGGTTCTTTGCAGCCAGATGTTCCAGTATTTTTCTCGCTATCGGCTCTTTCGCGTTATGTACTGCACGGTGACAATAAGGGCAAAGACAGAACAGATTATGTATTGTATCAAGCGGCTTTATAAAATCACTTTGCAGCCCGAGCGGTATTAGATGATGTGCTTCCAGATAGGGCTTTTTACTGAATCTGGATATAAACAGTTGATGTTTGTTATTAAATTCGCATCTAAATCCGGATAGCTCCATACGTTCGAGGGCAAGGTTCCTGTCACGGCGATATATATCACGGGCCTTTAATTGTGTAATCCGGATGCTGTCGCTGTCATTGATCGCTTCCTGGTAATACTCATCACTTTCATCGAGCTTAAAATTTGATGATCCACTTCTCCAGCTTGATTCATTCATGGCTCCTATCCATAGCTCACTATTCTCAAGGAACATGAACCAGATACTTCCAGCCTCAGGCATGAATCCGGCACCTTTTGAAATATACAAGCGCAGTTCATTTTTCTTCGGCTTAGGAAATACCAGATTAAGCGTGACAGTTTCACCACCCGGGAAAAGCCTGAAGTTTTTAGCCGCTCCTATCGGATCTGATTTAACATTGCCGTCGTTAATATTATTTTTGCCGAAATATGAAACGGCCAGTTCAGCTTCATAATCGGTAAGGGTAAGCTGAGAATCACGATATTCCCTGTCCGTGACGCTTGAATAGGTTCCTTTCAGCGTGCCAAATTTAATTTTTTGCATTCTTCCGAAGTTCATTTGTTTTCTCCTTTAAACTTTGATTTCAAATGATTGCTAAAAACATAAAATATCACGGCTATTAGTCAAAGATTTTTAATCCGACTGCCGCTGATTTAAAAAATTTCATGTGTCATCCTGGCTTATCTCAGGATTTTGAGGTTCAACACACCTCCATGAAAAATGATACCAGCGATAATCCTGACACACCTTGTTTGCGCGGTATTACGTGCATCACTTTAAGCATTGATAATGCAAAATCAATTTCTTATGCTCATGACCGGTTAAACGGCCGAATCTACCCGAAGCGGATGCAATTCATCCGTACCAGATCGCGACTGAGAATAGGTATAGTCTTATTGCAACGTGACACTCGTACACGTTCGAACAGCGCTTCAGTGAACTTCCCAGCGCAAAATACGGTCTCGATTTAAGGAAACCGTATCGCTTTGGTAGTATAAAGCATAATAAGCAGCGCAATAAGGCACTGATTTATTCGTGACCGCCCCGGTAAGCAGGTTAAGCAGGAAAGTTGCAATGCGGCTGTTCGCAAAGCATGGGCTAAACGCATACACCAGCCTGCCACCCTTCACCCCCTCGCGGCCAATTTTTCCACTCCCGACGCCCCGTTTATTACTCTGGGTGTGGATATTTTCATTCCCGCCGCCCCGCTTTATACCCCCGGTGAACTGAATCACATGGACAGTGCAGAGTACGATATTCGTGGTGCGCTCTGTCACTCTCCCCGTCTGCGTTGCCGGATTCCCGGTGTGCATGGTGAAATACCCCGGGCGGGCGTTAAGCATCTGAGAAGGTTACTTCGTATCCTCGCCAGGCGCACCGCGATTCTAGACTCTGGCGGGCACACCCTGCGGGATCGTGCGGGAGGGCAAAACTTTTGCACTGAGACTCCGACATAGCGCACTGAAAACTCGCCAGAGCGCACCGGGAATCCAAATTTTGCGTCGCACTCGCTGAAATGACACGCGGACGATCTTTTTTCGGGCCGCCGCGTTTACGTGCAAGGCCGCCTGTGTCAAATCAGTCGCTGTCTATATATTTAGGTCTATATACAATGGGATATAGCAATGTGTAGCGACGTTGTTTAAAGTGCCACTCATCCGAAGCCACCGCAATACACGATCGTCATTTGTGCAGTTAAACCGCTTTACGACTATCAATCAGGAGATGAATCATGGCACATCGCGCCTATTTACCCGCAAGTGAATCTGAGCTAATTGTCTTCCTCAGTCATCTGGCCGCAAGGCTTTCCGCTCACGCCGAAGCGCTGGGGATCACAAACGATGAGCTCATCGCAACACTGTTAGACATCATGTATTGTCAGTGGGTCTTGCAGACGTGGTATCCAACCGTGCAGCAAAGCGCGATGGAATCCACTGTTTACAAGAATTTAGTCATGTCCGGCAGCGATCAGGCGTTACACCCCCGTCCGGGCCCGGTTATTTTTGAAAATGCGCCTGAAGAGCGTCCGAACGGCGTGTTGATTCGCCTGAGCAATTTGATTCAGCGTATAAAACTGAGCAAAGGCTACAGCGATGCTGTCGGTCAGGATCTGGGCATCATCAACAGCAATATTAGCGTCGTCCACGTAATGCCTGAATTTTCGGTTATCTACGATCACAGCTCAGGTAAAGAGCGCGTCAAGATGCTCTTTACCAAATATGAACATGAGGGCGTTTCGATCGAAAGTCGTCGCAATGGCGGCGAATGGGAGTCGATGGGGATTGCAACCACGAAACCGTGGTATGACGATCGCTCAATGCTGACCAAGGGAATCCCTGAAGTGCGCGAATACCGACTGTGCTGGTGGGATAAAAATCACGCCAACGGGGATTTCACGCCTGTGCAAATAATCACCGTCGGGCCTTAAAATATATAGGCAGGTAATGATGTATTCGTCAGCGCTTCCTTAGATTCTTCCAATTTCCCGCCAGACTGAAAATAAACACTAAATTAGCTGGTGTTTATTTTCAAGATGCGTATAATTCGCGTCTTGCCGCAGTCTATGCGGCTTTATTTCATCGTTTCCGACCTATCTCTCGTGCGCTAACAAAGCGTGCCTGTCTAAAGAACTCTATTAAGAATTCGTTGACTCAACGGATTTTCAGGGTTTCCCGGTTAGCAACGATGTTTCTTGCGCCGGTTAACCCTCTACCCGTATCACGGGTAGCTCTATCACCTGCGCTTACTTTAGGGAACGACTCTACGTTCGCCATGCCGGAGTTTAATTCGGCGTCCGGTTATTTTACCGGGTGCCCTGTTATGCCCGAATGACGATGGAGGTTCCCTTTGATTTTAAAAAGGAAGCAACATGACATTTGAAGAACTGAATTTAAACCCACTTATCCTTAAAGCGATTGCCGAAACCGGTTACACGGAACCGACACCTATCCAGGAGCAAGCGATTCCTGAAGTTATCGCAGGTCACGATCTGATGGCATCGGCTCAAACAGGTAGCGGCAAGACTGCAGCCTTTATCCTGCCAGCACTGAATCGTTTGGCCACACCGTCAACAATGCCCGGCAAAGGCCCTCGCGTACTGGTTTTGACACCAACTCGCGAACTGGCACAACAAGTATGCGACGCAGCAACTAAGTACGGCAAAAACATGCGTTTCAAGATCATCAGCATCTTGGGCGGCATGCCTTATCCAGTACAAAACCGCTTGCTCTCAGGTCAAGTTGACATTCTGGTCGCAACACCGGGTCGCCTGATTGACCATCTGGAACGCGGTCGTATTGACTTCTCGCGTCTGGAAATGCTGATTTTGGACGAAGCGGATCGCATGCTGGACATGGGTTTCGTGGACGACGTAGAACGCATCGCTGCAGCTACTCCGGCTACTCGCCAAACTTTGCTGTTCTCAGCAACGCTGGAAGGTGTTGTTGGTAATCTGGCTTCACGTTTGCTCAAGACACCTAAGCGCATCAATGTCTCTGCTGCTAAAGATAAGCACGAAAACATCGAACAACGCATGATGTTCGCTGATGACGTTGCACACAAGAACAAGATGTTGAGCCACCTGCTGACAGATACTGAAGTCAATCAGGCTCTGGTATTTACCGCTACCAAGCGCGATGCGGACGGCCTGGCTGATCAACTGTCAGCTCAAGGTCATTCTGTTGCCGCTTTGCATGGCGACATGAGCCAGCGCGAACGTAATCGTACGTTGCTGAATATGCGTAACGGTAACGTGCGTATTTTGGTTGCAACTGACGTAGCTGCTCGCGGTCTGGACGTTCGTGGTATTTCACACGTGATCAACTTCGATTTGCCTAAGTTCGCTGAAGACTATGTTCACCGTATCGGTCGTACCGGTCGCGGTGGTTCATCAGGTATCGCGATCTCTTTCGCGTCTAACCGCGATGCGCAATTGTTGAAGCGTATCGAGCGTTACACAGAACAAAGCATCAAGATGCACACCATCGAAGGCCTGGAGCCTAAGTACAAGCTGCGCACCGGCGGTCCTTCATCAGATCGTCCACGCGGCAATGGCGGTCCACGCAGCGGTGGTTTCGGTGGCGGCAATGGTGGTGGTTTTGGCGGCGGTAACGGCGGTGGCTACAATGGCAATCGTGGTAACGGCGGCGGTTTCGGTGGCGGCAATGGTGGTGGTTTCGGCGGCGGTAATCGCAGCTCGGCATTTGCCGGCAACGGTAACAACGGCGGCGCAGGTTTCCATCACAGCGCACCGGATAGCCGTCATAGCCATCCAGCTCGCAATGAAGGCGGCGCAGGTTTCGGCGGTCAGGCCCGTCCTGCTTTCGGCGGCCAGTCTCAACAACCACGCAGCCAGGAGCGTAGCTTCGGCAATGCACCTCGCGCTAACACTGGCGCACCGCGTGGCGATCGTCCGGCATTCGGCGGTAATGGTGCTCCTCGTCGTGACGGCGGTGATCGTCCAAGCTTTGGCGGCAACAACCGTCCTAGCTTCGGTAATCGCGGCGGCAACAAGTAATATCGCAGTTTAGTAAATAAAAAAGCACGCTTAACGCGTGCTTTTTTTTTGCCTGAAAAAACTTATTGATGCATCAAAGCTATTCCCCGCCGTTCTCCAGCGCAAAAACAATAGGCACGCTAAACCACTGCGTGACCGCTTGCCCGCCATGACGAGCCGGCAAAAAACGCCAGCTCTTGACGGTATTCATCGCCGCATTATCTAACACCTCATGTCCGCTACTGCGCAGTATGCTGACCATTCCGCAAGCGCCCTCACTCAGCACCTCAACATGGAGCAGTACCCGCCCCTGCCAACCCATGCGTTGCGCCACGCTAGGATAATTCGGCCGTGGATTATTGAGATAGGATGCCTTGTAATCAGGCTCGGTATCTATGACAGGTGCAGCAACCAACTGTGTCACCTGGTTTGAGACAACCGATGCCGCTACAGCGGCGGCAACCGGCTCGGCAGGCAGCGTTTTTGTAACGACCGGTGCACGGACCGGTTCAGCCCTGACAGATTCAGTCTTGGCTCGCTCCGTTCTGGTAGGCAATGACGGCATGACGGGTTGCGGTTGAGCCAGTAGCTGAGCCTGCACAGACACCGACATCACACTCACCACAACCTTGGGGGGCACAGGCTGCATCAGCCAGATACCTATAACGCCAGCATGAATCACCACAACCAGCGCGATGATGCTAATACGTTCAGCGTAGCGTATCTCGGGCAAGACATGGATGAATGGCGGCATGCAAAGTTACTCATGAAATGAACTGCGAATTTTACAGCGCTGTTAACCTGTCGTGCTTTATTTTGTATAAAGCGTAAGCGGTTTACCCGCGCTGCCCAATAAAAAACCGCCCGAAGGCGGTTTTTAACAACGTGACGAGTCGCCTTAAAACTTCACAGACATACCGGCGTTGATCGAACGGCCCATACCAGGCATGCTGGTACCGTATGCAGATGACAATTGCCCCATATAACTGCCGCCCAACGGATTGGCATAAAATTTATTAAACACGTTCTCAATCCCTAAATCGAAACGCACTTGCTTCCATTCATAACTGCTGCGTAAATTAAGCAGGCTATAACCACTGGTTTTAAGCTCGTTGCGAACCGCCTGAACATTGGTCTTGGCACTGACCAGTTGCGCCTCAACAGAGTTAGTCCAATTATCCCAACGCTGCTCGATTGCCAGTTTTGCATTCAGCGGCATGATGTGATACAGGTTGTCTCCTGTAGTCAGGTTCTTGCCGTTCACATAGCTGAACACCCCGGTTGCGGCAAAACTGCCATAGCCCGTTGCCTCGGAAATCGGCTGCCGTGCCGAAAGATCCGCACCATACAGTCGTGCCGTTTGATTAACGAACTGCAGATTAACAAAACCCGTAGTCGCGGTCTGATTTACAGCGGTACAGGCAGCCCCGCCAGCAGCAGCTGTAACCGCGCAACGCGCCGCGTCGATGTAGTTCTGCACGTGTGTGTAATATGGTGCTAACTTGACTGAAAAGCCGCTCTCATCCTGCCAATTTGCCGATGCACTCACGGTGCGCGCGACTTCCGGTTTCAAATTGAGATTGCCGACATAACCGTTGCCATCGCCAAACCAGTTGGTCATATGCATCGCCATGGCATTAGCGGTTGACCAGGTGTAACGTTCATACAGATTGGGGGACCGCGTCTTCTGTGCAAAGCCGAGTTCAAAGGTTTTTTTCTCATCCGGCGTGTAGCGCGCCAAGGCCGTCAGATCAAGGTTGTTGTCAGTTTTTTGCCGATCTGCCGCGTTAAATGCACCCGGCACAGACGTTGCCAACAAAGGATTGCCATACGACATCGTGCTGTAGCCCTGCACCGTGCCAGTGTTCATCTTTACGGACTCGTAACGTATGCCCAATTGAGACAACCACTGCTGACTCCAGCGACTTTCCATTTCACCAAACACCGCCAAGCGATCACGCTGACCATTGTTGATATTCCAGAAGGTATTCGGTGACATCATCATCGAAGGCGGTGCCGAACTCCACCAGTCATTAAGGACATAATGCTGATACTCCGTTCCAACACGCAGCAGATCACGCTCGTTTAAGAACACATCGCCTTTAACGGAAAATCCGCTATTTTTTCCATCGGTATCCATCGGCATACCCAACACCTGAGTTTTGGTAAGTGTTGCCTCCAGCTTATTCATGTAATGCCGGGTGTGCTCACTGTACGCGCGCGCCTGCAACGCACCCCAGCCGTACTGCCCGGTGTAATTCAAATTGATCTGCTGGCTGTCATTTTTCAGCATATCCATGTATTGATTGGCAAATCCCTGATACGGAATGCTTTGAAAACCAAGTTTAAGTTCAAGCAGATGATTGTCGCGACGCACACCGAAGGCCAGTGCCTGATTGGTCGACTTATATTGTGTTGAAGCCACTTCATTGCCTGCCACATACAGATTGGACAGCGAATTTACCGATACGCCAGCCGCTTTAAACGCCGCACCCGCCGTGTAATTTTTAGCAGTCACAGTCGAGCCGGTATAGCGCACATATAAATCTTCACCGGCAATCGTTGCGGAAATATTGCCGCCCTGCGCCGCGCTGTTACTGCGATAGAACGCACCCACCTGACCTTTGAGCAAGGTGCCCTCGCCAGCTGTGGCGAATTCAGGGGCAGCGGAATCCACTTGGATCGTGCCGCCTATACTATCCCCGCCGATACTGACCGGGGTAATGCCTGCAAATACCTTTACGCTGCCGACATTGGCAGGATCAATATACGACAGCGGTGAATTCATGTGATTGGCGCAGGCGGAAATCAGATCCATGCCATCCACTTTGACGCGAACACGATCATCAGCCATGCCGTGAATGACAGGCAGACTCGATACACCGCCCGCGCTATACAGACTAACGCCCGGCTGACCATCCAGCAATCTGGCGGTGTCGCTCGTACTTGTACGCAGACGCAGTAATTCCTTTTTATTCAGTCCCGTGCTTGAGGATGCAGGCAGCGGTTGCAGCTTTTCAGCAGTCACAACGACATCAGGCAATTCGGTTGATTCTGCTGCAAATGCAGAAGGGGCAAAGGCCAGTGCGACACAAAGGGTGATTCGTTTCAATTGCATATATCTTTTCCGGGGCAAAGTTAATGTATACGCAATTTTACTAAATTACCTTTCGACTCCTCTGCGGCATTTTGTCGCACTAGCCTGCGGCATTTTGTCGCAGCCACTCCTCTAATTTACTTACTTATTCAGAATGTTGATCAAAAGTGATCGCCTGAAAAACTAGTCAGACATTCAAATTCTTGACACTGTAAAATCAGCCTGTAACGTACTAGTCGTTTAGACTTCGGCTATCGGGGAAAACCAAAGCGCGTTTATAAAAGGGATACAGCATGATAAGTTTGAACGCCTTGAATACTGCAGCCGGGTTCGATGATCCGCTCCAGATGTTGCGTGCCTGCCACGGCAAGATATTGCAACAATGCGCCACGCTCACCAAACTGGCCGCACACATCGAGGGCAAAGGTTGTGACACACAGGCTCAACAGGCCGCATCGGGGATACTGCGCTACTTTGATACCGCTGGAAAGTTCCATCATCAGGATGAGGAAGAAAATCTGTTCCCCGCGCTGCTCGACTGCCCTGATACCGATACCGGCTTGCTCACCCGCCTGCTTGCAGAACATGAGGGGATGCTCAGCGCGTGGACTGCGCTGCGACCGGCGCTGGCGCAGCTTGCCGCGTGCCACGAGGTAGTGCTCAATAGCATGCTGATCGAAGATTTTATCGTCCGCCATACCGGGCATATTGCGATTGAAAATGCGCAACTGTTGCCGATGGCAGCGCGCCTGTTAAGCCCTCAACAGATCATGTCGATCGGTCGACAGATGAGTGAGCGACGTGGCGCAAAATATCCCGACTAATCGACTTCTTCGACCTTGATCAGCACGGTGCGCGCCTCATTGAGTCGGGAGGTACTGCGCGAGGTGATCGTTGAGTCATCCGTGCTGTGTTGCTGTTCCACCCCCCCCAGGCTGATCCATTCCCCTAAGCGCCCTGACACAGTGCTATTGGTATTTTGTATGCGGGTAACATTGGCAGTATTCTGATTCGGCGCTAACGCGTCATTCTGCGTGCTGATTTCCAGCGTCACACGGTCTCCCTGTATGCGCGGCAGGACATAAAATCCGCTGGCGACCTCCCGGTACTGCGTCGTTTCTGTCATCTGCGTACCCCAGGGGGTTTGTACGAGCTGTCGCTGAGGAACCGGCACACTCTGGCCGCTACGCACCAGAGCACGATTTCCCTCTAGCACCTGTAGCTGCTGCGTCTTCTTATCATCTTCAAGCGAGCGTGTGCTGATGATTCTGGCAGTGCCTTCCTGACCCAGACTGATGCGCCCGCCCACGCTGCCCGACAGCGCCATCAAGCGGGATGCCGTATCGCTGTCGACATTCTGCATCACGGTGATTTTCAAGCGCCGCGGCATCGTGTCAAGTCCGTTGAGCAGGCGTTTAATTTGCGTAATATTATGCGGAGAGGCGCGCAAAATAATCTGGTAGTTCATGCCACTGACCATTTCATCCTTGTCGAGCAAAGGCCGGATCACCGGTATCAACTCTTCCGCAGTGCGGTGTTTGAGATTGATGATTTCCAACTCGCTGGCGTGCACTGACACCGCAAACAGCACGGCTAACAACAGCATAATCACTCTTTTCATTATTTCCCCTTTACAAGTTCGGCCACTCTACCGTAAATTGTCATCCATGAAATATTCAGTCACACTTTTTGCGGTATTGCTGCTGAGCGCATGCGGCACGGCACCTGTGCAAACAGTCGCGCCACAAACGACCTATGTGGCACCGCAAGATGATGAAGCGCAGATGAGCAATCTGGCAATCTATGCGATGAGTCTGCACGATACGCCCTACCAGTACGGCGGTGCTTCGCGCAGTAACGGTTTCGATTGCAGCGGCTTTGTGCAATTCGTCTTTCAAAATTCCCTCGGGCTGAATCTGCCGCGCACCAGCGCTGAAATGGGTCGCATCGGCACGCCGATGGACGCCGCCCAATTAAGACCGGGCGATCTGGTTTTTTTCAATACCACTCGCAGCATGAATTCACATGTCGGCATCTTTATCGGCGAAAACCGCTTCGTTCATTCACCCAAAACCGGTAAGGCGATCATGATTACCAGTCTGAATGAAAAGTACTGGCATGCCAGATACAACGGTGCCCGCCGCATCACGCCGAACAAACAATTCGCCGTCAATAATTAAAGCTCTGTCGTAGTTGGCTGTTGATACACTAATCACATAAAAAAGCGATTTCACGCGGAGACGCGGAGGTCGCGGAGAAAAGCTAAACCAAACTTGAGAAAAACAAGTCATTGATCGGTATATGTCGTTTTGGTTGCTGGCGGTCGTTCTGGTTTTTGATTTGGTTTTCTCCGCGTTCTCCGCGCCTGATAAAGCAACTAGCCATTCGACTAAGCCGGAAGAGCGTCCGCTAAGTTGCTGGTTATCCGCGTGAGTAAGGTTTTGAATTTTCCTCTGACTGTGTTTCAACAGTTAATTGCTACATAGCCTCATTAATTTTCCTGACGGGCCGCTTTAAGTGCCTCAGCCAACTGATACACGGTCATCGCATAAAAATCGCTGTTGTTGTAGCGCGTGATGACTTCGAAGTTGTTAAAACCCAGCCAGTATTCTTTTCCGACGGTCACGGTGTAGTCGATTAAACGTGCGTTTTCCGACGGGCTGATCGTGTCACCGGCAACCACATCAGATGCCTGCCAGTCAGCTAGGCTGCGCGGAATTTTAGTAATCTCAGTGCAACACCCTTCGTTTACGTGCGCGCGCACCGCAACCGGCCCGCCTTCAATCCATCCATAGCCTTTCAGATAATTCGCCACGCTACCGATCGCGTCGACAGGCTCGTTCAACAGATCAATTTTATGATTGCCGTTAAAATCGACCGCATACTTGCGATAACTGCTGGGCATAAACTGAGGAATACCCAACGCGCCGGCATAAGAGCTTTTTACCTCGAATAAATCGAACTGCTGCTCTTTGGCCAGCAGCAGATAATTTTCCAGTTCATCACGAAAAAAGGCCGCGCGGCGCGGGTAATCAAACGCCAGCGTCGTCAAGGCATCAAGGGTGCGAAAATTGCCGCTATTCTGACCATAAATCGTCTCTACACCGATCAGCGCGACGATCATCTCCTGTGGCACGCCGTATTGCTTTTCAGCACGACGCAAGGCTGTCTGATGCTTAGCCCAGAATTGGACTCCCAGCTTGACGCGCCGTGCATTGACGAACGCGGCGCGATATTCCAGCCACGGTTTGATGGTTGACGGACGCGAGATCAGCTCGATTACCTGAGGCCTGTGATTCACCCGTTCAAAAACAGCCGTCAATTCATCGCGATCGAATTGATGCCGTGTGACCATGTCATCAATAAACTCAGGAATCCCCGGCAAGGTGGCTGACAGAACGGGCGCGGCGAGCAGGCAGCCCAACAGGGTGTAAACGCAATATAAGGTAAATTTCATAACGCTGATTTTAACCTATGCTCGACAGATTGCTGCCATTACTGGTAAATTTCGCCTATCGCTGAACGATGACCCCAGCACAACTACAACTGAAAGACCTCACATGACCACTCAACATCACCGTCTCATCATTCTGGGTTCAGGACCTGCCGGCTATACCGCAGCCGTTTATGCTGCGCGCGCGAACCTCGGTCCCGTACTGATCACCGGCATGGCGCAGGGCGGACAGTTGATGACAACCACGGAAGTGGATAACTGGCCGGGCGATGTCTCTGGCGTTCAAGGCCCTGAATTGATGGCAAGGCTGCAGCAGCACGCTGAGCGCTTCAATACGCAAATGATTTCCGATCACATCCACACCGCCCGACTGCAACAAAAACCGTTCCTGCTCGAAGGCGATGCGGGCAGCTATACCTGCGATGCACTGATCATCTGTACCGGCGCATCTGCGCAGTATCTGGGGCTGCCCTCCGAAGAAGCCTTCATGGGGCGCGGCGTGTCAGGTTGCGCGACCTGCGACGGATTTTTCTATCGAGGCCAGAATGTGGCCGTCATCGGCGGCGGGAATACCGCTGTGGAAGAAGCACTGTACCTTGCAAACATCGCGAAACACGTCACATTGGTTCACCGTCGCGATACCTTCCGCGCCGAACGCATCATGATTGATCATCTGATGGAGAAAGTGGCTGAAGGAAAGATTACGCTGCAATTGAACAGCACGCTCGATGAAGTGTTGGGCGATGCCTCAGGCGTTACCGGCATGCGTTTGAAAGATGTGCAAAGCGGCGACAAACAGGATATCGAGTTGACCGGTGTGTTCATTGCGATCGGCCACAAACCCAACACTGAGATCTTCGCAGGTCAACTGGAAATGAATAACGGCTACATCAGCACGCGCGGCGGCTCAACTGGCAACGCCACAGCAGCCAGCATTTCAGGCGTGTTTGCGGCAGGTGATGTGCAGGATCAAATCTATCGTCAGGCGGTGACGAGTGCAGCGACCGGCTGCATGGCGGCGCTCGATGCGGACAAGTACTTAGCGTCTATCGGCAAGCTGTAACACCACGCTGGCGTCATGAGCGCAACCCTTGAGGATGCCATTTTGTTCCGCTCGGTCGTAGGCCATGTGACGCCGCTGGCTGAGCAAAATCGCATCGCCCAAGCCAAACCCGCCATACCAACTCGGGTGCGCAGTACACGCAGCCTGCCGGGCATTGCGGACACCCTGTCCGACTATGAAACTCAGCCGGCAACAGAGTCGTACCTTGCCAATGGCTTATCACGTATGACGTTGCGCAAACTGCGGCGCAGCAGCATCGAGGATAGTCTGGATCTGCACGGCAGCCCGATTGATGGGGCGCGAATTCTGTTGCAGCACTTTATTTTTTCGGCGACACAGCAGCAGTTTCGCCATGTTCTAATCATCCACGGCAAAGGCACCAACAGTCCGGGAGGTGAAGCGGTGCTGCGCGCCCTGACCCGCAACTGGCTGACGCAGCATCCTCATGTCTTGGCGTATTGTCTGGCACCGCCGAATCTAGGTGGTGAGGGTGCTGTCATCATTCTGCTCAAAAACAACTCGCGGACAGACTGACCTTCAAGTCTGACCGGCGTTTAGCCCTTGCGCGCCGTTGAGTGAGAAGGTGATCCTCATCAACGTCCCCTGGCCATTGAGCGCTGGCAGTGCCTCAACTTCAGCCTGGTGTCGATGCGCAATTTCACGCACGATGGCCAATCCCAATCCGCAACCATCCTGTAGTGTGCCCGGCACACGATAAAAGCGCTCAAATATACGTTCACGCTCACATTCTGTAATACCGGGACCATTGTCTTCCACAGCCAGATAAACCAGCTGTTCTTTGTGACTGATGCGCACGGTCACACGCCCGCTGTAGTGGCTATAACGCAACGCGTTATCGATCAGGTTACCGAGCATCTCGCCCATCAACAAAGCATTCCCTGTCACCTCAACGATGCTCTCATCGCTCTCAAAGCCCAAATCGATCTGACGCTTGCGCGCATGCGGCACCCAGGATTCGGTGATGCCTCTCGCCATGGCCACCAGATTCAATGTCGAAAAACGCTCAAGTGTTTGCGCGCCCGGTTCTGAGCTGGCCAGCACCAGTAATTGACTGATCATGCGTCCGGCCTGATCGGCCGCAATATGCAACTGCTGCATCTTGTAATGGATCTCATCGACATTATCCATGCGCATAATCAATTCGGCCTGTGTCTTAAATCCACTCAGCGGTGTGCGCAACTGATGCGCCGCATTGGTAATGAAGCGCTGCTGTGCGGCCAGAGAAATTTCCATCTGTGCCATCAATTCATTAAAACTATGTATTAAGGGTCTGACTTCAGGAATATTTTCCTGCTCAGGCAAGGGATGTAAATCCAATGAAGAGCGACTAATCACTTCATCTCGCAAACTCAGCAAGGGTCGCAAGCCCCGCCCTACGCCCCACCAGACCAGCAAGGCGGAGAGCCCCATCAAAATAAAATGGGCTGGTAGCACGCGCCAAATCCATTCCTGTGCACGTTCATGATGTAGCACCAGCGTTTTAGCCACGATCATCATGACAGGCTCGGCATGTTCATCCGCCTGCGGCATAATTACGGCCATCATGCGTACCGGCTTATCCCGGTATGTCTCAAAATAAAAATTGGGGACTTCACTGATCATGTCGGTAGGTACCGGCAAATCGGTATAACCGAAGCGAAAGCTTTTCTGTACACCGCGAAAAAAATAATGCACCTCATCCTTTGTATCTTCCTTCAGGATGCTTAAACCGCTGTCGCTAAATTCCGCTACCCCCTGATGGACAGTTAATTGCTCCAGCAATTTGACACTGACATCTCGCAAAAAACTGTCGTGCCTGCGCGTTGCGCTGTCGTATCCCATTTTACTGACCACCGCGACATTGATGACCAGTAGTACCAGCATCGGCAGCAGCACACTCCACAACAAGCGATGGCGCAAACTGACTGTTTTAATCCAATTGTGATACCAGTTCACGGCAACTCCAGCATATAGCCCAGACCGCGCAAGGTGAGAATATTCATGCCGCCGAACTCAATTTTTTTGCGCAGGCGATGCACATACACTTCAACCGCATTGCTGCTAACGTCCTCCCCCAAACTTGAGAGCTGTTCACACAAAGCATCCTTGCTGATCACGCGACCTGCATGCTGCATCAATATTTTCAACAAGTTCAGTTCACGTGCGAGCAAATCAAGCGGCTCATGATTAAGCGTTGCGCATTGCCCCTCCAAATCAAGCGATAACCCCCCCACTTCCAGTCGGGCATCTCCCGCCGGCTGCCCGCGCCGTAACAATGCCCTGATCCGCGCTTCTAACTCCCTCAAGTCGAAGGGTTTGGCCAGATAATCATCCGCACCGCCATCGAGTCCGTGAACGCGATCCGTCAGGGTGTTGCGAGCCGTTAAAAGCAGCACCGGCATTAAGTTGCCGCGCTGGCGTAATCGGGAAAGGATTTCAGAGCCATCCATATCCGGCAAACCCAGATCCAGAATCAGCAGATCAAATTGCTGCACAGTCAACAAGTGATCTGCGCGTTTTCCATTAGCCTCATGAGTGACCGTAAAACTGGCCAACTGCAGGGAATGCGTAAGACCATTGGCCAATACAGGATCATCTTCAACAAGGAGTAAATGCATAAAAAATTGTATTATTTATTTTAAAGTTACGTCAGAGTACGCCCATTATCACCAGTGCAATGAAAGCACCAAACAAGGCAAAGTGACTGATACCTTCGATAGCATTGGTTTCACCATCGTGCAGGTTGTTCATGACCGTAAGAAAGGTCAGCAGCAGCATACCACCCTGAACCGGCGTCAGCGCCAAATCGATCCGCTCACCGTTTAACAGCGCAATGCCCTCAATCACTGGCAACGTCAACAGCACCGTTGCCAAAGAGGCGCCCAGTGCAATATTGACTGTGGTCTGCATCCTGTTTTGCTGCGCGGCCTTCAGAGCGGTCAATATTTCCGGGCTGGCCGAAATCAATGCGACCAGCACGGCGGGGATCGCACGAGGCAGGCTGCTGCCAGCGAGTCCTGCATCCAGCAGTACCGACAAGACCTCTGAGAGCAGCCCCACCAGCACGATCGCCCCCAGCATCACCGCGACATGCAGACTATTCGGACTTTTGAGCACGTCCTGCGCCTCTTCTTCGAGCTGCGGCGAATATTCGAAAAATCGGCGGTGTTCAACCGTCTGCAGGCGCAAAAAGGCTGTATACATCACAACCATCATGACGATTGAAAAAGCCGAGTAAAACGCCCACTTCGCTTCCGGCACAAAATCAGGGATAAACATGCCTATACCGATCGCCACCAGCAGCATGGCGATGAAGGAATTGGCTGAGTCCACATTGTAGCGGGCGCTGCCGTGTTTCAGACCGCCGACAATCGCGGCCAGCCCCAATATGCCGTTGATGTCGAACATGATCGCGGCAAATACCGTATCGCGCGTCAAGGTCGGATTCGGTGCCCCTTGCAGCAAAACGATCAGGATCACCACTTCTACCGAGACAGCGGCAAGGGTCAGTATCAGCGTTCCATACGGTTCACCAAAGCGTAGTGCCAGCACTTCCGCATGATGAGCAATGCGAAACGCGACGCCGATGATCACGGCTAAGATGGCCGCTAATGCACCCCACAACAGCACACCGCCCTGTTCAACTGCGGCGTGTTCAAACGCAAAGCCTAAGCCCAGCATCAGCGTTGCAATAGCGATCGGCCATTCAGTTTTAAGCGCGTTCATAACATGAATTCCTGTTCATCATGAGGCCTGCAGTATTTGGCAAGGCTGTACCTGTTAGCAGCCGACTTTTTGACCATGTTACGCTCGAACAGGCAACGTACACAATCGCGTAAACGCCTGAACATCAGTCACCCACAACACGCCATCCCCGGTCTGTCCCGTATGCGCCGTGCGGTGAAGAATAGAGAGGATGTCTTCGAGCATGTCATCGGGTGCAATGATTTCGATCCGAAGTTTTTTGGAAAAATCAGTCAACTCGTCTTTCAACGAGTCATTCTGCTCGATGCCCGTATGCGCGCTGCATCCTTCCACATGCGAAATATTCATACCGGGAAAACCCGGCAACAGCCGGAAGGCATCGCGAATTTTATGCAGTTTTGCCGGCCGCACGATTGCTTTGATTTCTTTCATTTTTATCTCCTAAGCTTCGACAGATTTTTCTTCAAACCATTTATACAGCGTGGGCAGCACCACCAGTGTCAGCAAGGTGGAGGTAATCAGTCCGCCGATCACGACAATCGCCAAAGGACGCTGCACTTCAGAACCCGGCCCGTTGGCAAACAACATGGGAATCAGACCCAGCATCGCCACGGTTGCCGTCATCAGGACCGGACGAAAACGCTGGCGACAACCCTGCACAACCGCCGCCGCCTGACTCATACCTTCCTCGCGCAGGCTGCGAATGTAGGATACCAGCACCACCCCGTTCAATACCGCAATTCCCCACAGTGCGATGAAACCGACCGAGGCTGGCACTGACAGGTATTCGCCTGTGACAAATAAGGCCACCACCCCGCCGATCGAAGCGAAGGGCAGCACCAGTATAATCAATGCGGCATAACGCAGTGAACCAAACAGCAAAAACAACAGGAAGAAGATCGCGGCGACGGTCACGGGGACGATAATTTTCAGATGGCCCATGGCGCGCTCCATATTCTGAAATTGCCCGCCCCATTCAAGATAATAACCGTCTGGTAATTTGATCTTACTATCCACCGCCAGTTGCAAATCGGTGACGAAACTGCCCAGATCGCGATCCTTCACATTGACTCCGATCACGATGCGACGTTTGCCTTTTTCGCGACTAATCTGTGCCGGGCCATCGGCCACGCTGATCATCGCCAGATTCTCCAGCGCCACCATCGCGCCGTTCGGAGACATCACCAGCAAACTGCGGATGGTGGCGACATCGCCGCGAAAGGCTTCCGGCAGACGGACCGCGGCACCAAAGCGGCGCTCGCCCTCGTAAATCTCGGTCGCAACCCGTCCCCCGATCGCCGATTCGATCACATCGTTGATATCGGACACGTTGATGCCGTGACGGGCGATGGCCTGACGATCGATCTCAATCGATAAATACTGCTGTCCCGTCACCCGCTCCACTTTGAGTTCCTGTGCGCCTTTGACGGATCCTGCCACTTTGGCGATGGCATCGGCTTTTTGTTTCAACACGTCCATATCGTCGCCGAACAGTTTGATCGCCACGTCAGAGCGCACGCCGGTGACCATCTCGTCCACCCGGTCTGAAATCGGCTGCGCCATGACGATCTGCACGCCCGGCAAGGTCATCAGCTTTTCCCGTATTGCAGCGGCAATATCGTCCTGATTCCAGCCTTTGGGCCATTCGCTGCGCGGCTTGAGACTGACGATCGGGGTGGACTCATTCTGGCCTTGCGAATCGGCTGGACTCTCACCGCGCCCGACGCCTGAAACCGCAGACTTCACGCCCGGCACCTGCATCACCAGCCGCATCGCCTCCATTTCGAGCTTGATGGATTCCTCAAGCGAAATATTCGGCACGCGGTTAATCCCCGGCACGATAGACCCTTCCTTCATCTCAGGGATAAAAGCGGTGCCCAGCAGGGGCAACATCAACACGGCCACAACAAACAGCGCCGATGCCGCCACGATCGTTTTCCGGCCATTCTCCATGGTCCAGTCAAGCAGGCGCAAATAGGGCTTTTTGGCCAGTGCCACCAATCGAGTATCGTGCTCGTCTTTGCCGACCAGCAAATAGGAACAGAGCACCGGCGTGAGGGTGAGTGCCAGAATCAGTGAGACAAACAAGGCGATGGCGATGGTAAAGGCCAGCGGCGCAAACATCTTGCCCTCCATGCCTTGCAGCGTCATCAACGGCAGGAACACCAAAATAATGATGGATACCCCGAAGATCACCGGCGTCCCCACTTCAGTGGCGGCATCGAGCACCACCCGCACCCGGCTAAGCCCCCGCCCCTTGTTTTCAGCCAAGCGCTGAAAGGCATTTTCGACCACCACGACCGAGCCATCCACGATCAGGCCGGTGGCAATCGCAAGACCGCCGAGCGACATCAAATTGGCCGATAAACCGTAATGGTTCATCACCATGAAGGTGACCAGCGGCGTTAACACCAGACTTGCCACAACAACTAAGGAAGAGCGCACATCGCCTAAAAACAGAAATAACACGATGATGACCAGCACTACGCCTTCGATCAGCACCTTGACCACCGTTCCCAGCGCAGCATCCACCAGTTCGCTGCGGTCGTAATAAGGCACGATCTTCAAGCCATCGGGCAGCATGCCCTTGTCGTTGATTTCCTTGACCCGCTCTTTGACGCGCGACACCACTTCCTTGGCGTTGCCGGCACGCATCATCATGACGATGCCGCCTACCGATTCGGTAACGCCGTTTTTGAGCAGCGCACCATAACGAACTTCATGCCCGATGGAGACATCGGCCACATCTTTCACAAACACCGGCACGCCGTCCTGCTCTTTGAGCACGATGCTGCGAATATCGTCAAGATCCTTAATCAGCCCGATGCCGCGTATCAGATACTGCTCGGCATAGTGAGGCAGCACCCCGCCGCCCGCGTTAGCGTTGTTGCGCGCCAGCGCCTGATAAACGTCGGTCAACGTCACCTTGTAGTGACGCATCCGGTCAGGATTCACCAGCGCCTGATATTGTTTGACATAGCCGCCCTGGGAGTTAATTTCCGCCACACCGGGAATGCCGCGCAACAGCGGCCTGACCACCCAGTCCTGCGCAATCCGGCGGCGGGTCAGTTCCTCAACGGACAGCGCCTTATCACCATCGTCCGGCAAATCCAGTGTGTACTGATAGACCTCACCCAAGCCGGTAGAGAGTGGCCCCAGCGTTGGCGATACGCCCTGCGGCATGCGACCGGCAGCCTCGATCAATCGCTCCATAACCAGTTGACGCGCGAAATACACATCGGTGGCATCGGTGAATACCAGCGTGATCAGAGACAAGCCCGGTTTATTGAGCGAGCGCATTTCTTCCAGGCCCGGCAGGCCGGTCATCGCCATTTCCATCGGTACGGTGACGAAACGTGCGACCTCTTCAGGCGAACGTCCCTGTGCCACCGTTGCAATCTGCACCTGCACGTTGGTCACATCGGGAAATGCATCGACCGACAATTTTCGCGTCGCATCCAGCCCGAACACGACCAGACAGACGGCCACCACGACCAGCACGAGTCGCTGCTTGAGCGCTGCGCGTATTAATGATTCCAGCATAATGAGCCTTTATATGACTTTGTTGATCACGGAGTGCAGTTAAGTGACTTAGCCTTCAAGTTCCTTGCGGCGGCGCTCATTATTGAGATGAAACGCGCCTTCTGTGACAATCTTCTCGCCTGCGGCTAAACCCGAAATAACAGGGGCTGCCCCTGCGCTTTCCTGCCCCAGTTTGACTTGACGCAATTCGAAATGCTGTGCGTCCTTCTGAACAAAGACATAGTCCTGATTTCCATCCCGCACCACCGCCACCACCGGCACCATCAGCCGTTTGTGCACGACACCTCGGATCAGCATGGAGGCGAGCATGCCAGGCTTAATCAATCGATCCGCATTTGCCACTTCCATGCGAGCGGTGACGGTGCGCGTATCGGGCTTAACCGTATCCGAGACAAAAATCAGTTTGCCGTTGAGCGTCTGGTCCGCCAGCGCAGGAATTTCGGCTTCGGTCGCGCCGCCTGCTCTGACCAGCCCTGCCTGTTGTTCCGGTATTTCGGCAACCAGCCAGACATGAGACAGGTCAGCCACGGTAAACAACGCATCGGCCGGTTGCACGACCTGTCCTTGCGTGATCTTGCGTTCAATCACCACTCCGTCCAGCGTCGAGATAACGGAGGATACCGAATGTACCGAGCGCGTCGCGGCCAATTGTTTGATGTCAGCTTCGGTCATCCCCAGCACGTGCAACTGGTCATGCGAGGTCTGACGCTCGGCCTCTGCCTGCAAAAGTTCGCTCTCTCTCTTTTGCAGTTCGGCCGAACTGATCACATCCGACTCGAACAAAAGCTTGGCACGCGCCACTGCCCGCACCTGCAGGCCTTCCTGAGATACCGCCTTGAGATAGGCCAGCTGCGAAGTAGAGAGCTCCGCGCTATGCAAGATGGCCAACACCTCGCCCCGGCGCACCCGCTGGCCCAATTCAGCATGAATTTCGGTCAGACGACCGGTCACGGCAGCGCCGATGCGCGCGACTCGCTGCTCATCCACTTCAATGCGTGCTGGCACCCGGACGGTGTCGGCCATTTCGCCCACTCCCACCGCTTGAATCGTTAACCGCTTGAGCAACAGCGGCGTAGCGCTGACTAATGCGGGGTCATCGACCAAAACCGCTTCGGGGGTTTCCTGCTTTTTCTGGCAGGCGCCCAGCAATACAGCTAAAACCAACACAGGCAACACATAGCGTTTTGATAAAATCATTTTGGTTCTCCGGCGCGCAGTCGTTCGATGTCGACCAGCGCAAATTGCAGTTCATAGCGTGCGTTAAGATAATCCAAGCGTGTGCTGCGATGCACCCGCTGCGCATCCAGATAATCGAGAATGCCGCGCTCACCGTATCGATAAGCGGCTTCTGCCACCTTTAGCGCAGATTCCGCATCGCGCATCAGCCCGTTTTCAAACACATTCATCTGGCGACGCGCGATCTGATAGCGGCCATAAGCCTGATCAAGTTCCCCCAGCAAGCCCAGACGGATACGCTCTTGTTCTGCCAGCGCGCGCTCCCTGTTTGCATGCGCTTCACCAACCGGACCTGCGCGCTGATTCCACAAGGGAAGCGGCATCGCTATGCTGATGCGCCAGAGATTGACGTCAGGATGACGCTCCGCCCCCCACTTCAAGGTAGGCTGAGGAATGCGCAGGCTGCGCTCCTGTTCTAATTTAGCCTCGGCACGATCGGATTCTGCAATCGCCGCCTTGAGCAGCGGCTGGTTTTGCAGCAACTCGGCCCGCAATGCACTCAACTCAGGAAGTTCTGAAATCTTGGGCATGACATGAACGATGTCAAACTGATCGGCAATGGGGGCCCCCAGTAAAACGCGTAATCTGTCCTTGGCCTGCACCACCTTAAGTTCAGCGGTTTTAGCCGCATTTTCGGCCGTCAGGGACTCGGCATCAGACTTCACCAGTTCATAGCGCGGTGCCTCACCCACTTCAACCCGCAGCTTGACGCGATTGCGTATCTGCAACAGCAAGGCATGATTTTCAGTGGCTAACGTCGCTTCATCCTGCCGACGCAACACCTCGAAAAAGGCCAGCTTAAGCTGTGCATACAAATTGATTCGCGCGTCGTCGAGCAGTGCGGAACCCGATGCGATTCCGGCTTGGGCCGCACGCTGACGGGCATTGCGTACCCCTTGAAATTCAAGCGGCTGCGCGATACTCATCGCACTGTTGCGTCCGGTTTGTGCGCTAGGAGGAAGCAGATGCGAGGTACCCGTGCCGAATTCGATATCCGGATTAGGGTAAGCGCTTGCGGTCTCGAGGGCCGCCTGCGCCCCCTCTGCCTGACTGCGGGCAACTTTAATAAAGGGACTGTGCTGTTCGGCTAACGACCAAGCCTGTTGCAATGTCAGCGGTGCCGCACTAACGGGCATGAGCACCAATAGCATCGACACACCTGACATCAGATGAGCATAAATATATTTCATGTTTGAATCCGTTGATTATCTTGCGAGATGCAACACGATCTAACGTCAATTGGTGACGTCAGGCGTTAATCAAACGGCTAGGAGAGGCGGACGGTCAGGCGGAGAAAAACAGTTGAACAACACGACTTGCGCTTGTCCTTTAGGATAACTTGCCGTGCGTGGCGCATGAAGGGTACGGGCAGGCGATGTAGTGATCGCTGCGACGCCATCAGTATCATCCACTTGAATATCAGCGTCCAGCGTGAGTTCCGTATTGCCCGCATCGAGCACATCCTGCGAACAGCAATTTTGCGCGCAACCGACCCACAGGCTGAATAACAGCGCTGCAGCCAGAAAAAATAAGGACAGAGGGGAAAACAACTGCTGAGAATTCATGCGTCCATTGTATCGCATTTGCACAAACACGGGCATGACAAGAGTGCTCATGATGTTATCCGGCCATATCGGCCAGACGGATCGCGGCTTCGATGTCGACCGACACCACTTTTGAGACGCCCTTCTCCTGCATCGTCACACCGACGAGCTGTCCTGCCATTTCCATGGCAATCTTGTTGTGGCTGATAAAAACGAATTGCGTATGCTGTGACATTTTGCGCACCAGCGCGCACAAACGTTCCGTATTTGTATCGTCTAAGGGCGCATCGACTTCATCGAGCAGACAAAAGGGCGCAGGATTGAGCTGGAACAAGGAAAAAATCAGTGCAATCGCCGTCAGCGCTTTCTCACCTCCCGACATCAGATGGATCGTGCTGTTCTTTTTCCCCGGCGGCTGCGCCATCACCTGCACGCCCCCGTCCAGAATTTCATCGCCCGTCAAGACTAAAGAAGCCTCTCCGCCTGCAAACAATACCGGAAAAAGTTCTGCCAGATGCAAATTAACCTTGCGATAGGTGTCCATCAGCAACTCGCGCGATTCTATGTCGATGTGCCTGATGGCATCCTGAAGGGTTGCCATCGCCTGCTGCAAATCCTCTGATTGCGCCACCAGATAGCCGCGCCGTTCGGTCGCCGCCTGCAACTCGTCGAGTGCGGCAAGATTGACAGCACCCAAATCGGTCATTTCTCGGCTTAATCGAAGCAGTTCGTTCTGTAGCGTACCTGAGCGGGCTTTAGCCAATTGCGGCAAGAGATCTGATTCATCCACGCCTTCTAACTGAGCTGCCCATTGCTCAAAATACAAACGGGCTTCCTGCTCTTTAAGCGCGAGCCCTGCCAGACGCTCCCTGATTCCCGTCAGCTGGTGTTCACACGACAGGCGCGCCTGATCCAGACCTTGCAACTGCATCGTCAGCGCTTCGAGGCGATTACGCATTTCACTGAGCACATGTTCAGCCGTCTGGCGAGTGGCGAGCGCAGCTTGCAATGCGTCATTGGATACCTCATCCGCACTCATGGAAAACTCTGCACGGTGCTGCTGCATCAGCTGTTCGGATTGCTGCAAAGCTTGCGTGGCAAGCTCAATAGCTGCCTGTGCATCGGCAATTTTATCGACACAGGTGCGCTGTAAAAAATGCGCTTCCTGTTTCGCCTGCAATAACTGCCGCACGCATTCCTGCTGCTCGCGCAAATCACGCTGACGGTCTTCTGTCGCCTGACGCGCATCAGCGACCCGCTGCAAAAGTGCCGCCGCCGCTTGGCGCAACAGTTCGAGCTTTGCTTGCAGCGCGTGCTGCTCGGCATGCTCGATCGCAAGCAACTGGGCGAGTTCAGTCAACTCACGTGATAGTTGCAACCCGCGCGCGCGGCTGTGTTCCTCAGCCTGCGTCAAGGTATGAATCTGCATTTGCACCGCATGCTGGCGCTGCCCTGTCGCATGAATGGCGCGGCGCAGCAAGGGCAGCTGGCATTCGAGATCGCGATAGCGTTGTTCAGCGTCGCTGTAGGTCTCTTTTAATTGCGCAATTATCTCTTCGTCTATCATCGAGCCGCTCTCAAGCGAGTCGATTTCGCGCTGCCGGCTCAGCATGCCGTGCAAATGCGAATCTGGCGCATGAAACAGCACACTGTGCCGGTCGATCAGATGCCCTACGGGTGTAACGAAGCATCCGCCCGTGGGCAATTGCGCCCGCATAAAGAGCCCCTGCTCAACATCGGCCACCGTATAAACAAACGCCAGCCATTCGTTGAGCGCTAATTGTGCATTGCTGCTTTGTACGCAATCGAGCAGGCGGTGATGAGGCACCGCTACGGCACGTTCACCCGCCCCGGCCTCAAACATAGCCAATCGGCTAGGCGGCGTATCGAGCGGGTTCATGCGTTCAAGTAATACGGGCAGCGCCTTGATCCGCTCACCCAGCACCGCTTCGAGCGCCGTCTCCCACCCCGGTTCAATCTGTATTCCCTGCCACAGCGGCGGCAGCGCATCGAGTCCCTGCCGAACTAACCAATCCTGCAAATCAGCGGCATTATCCTGCTGTAAAGACTGTAATGCCTGCAACCTTGCCTGCGTTTGTGCCGCCTGCAATTGCCTTTGCTGCAACGCGCCGCGCAACTGCTGCCTGAGACCCTCAGTCTCCGTCACTTGCGTCTGCAAGCTCAACTGATGTTCGTCCTGTTCTGTCTGCAACAGGGCTAATTCGGCTAATTCACGCTCGAATTGTTCTAGCACCCCGGGATCGGTAACGGTCAAACTGCCGGTTTCCTGTATCAAACGAGCGTGGCGCGCCTCCAATTGTGCAATATTGCGCGCAAGGTTACCGTGCTCACCGCCCGATAATTGCTGTTGCAATTTCACCTGTTCACGCTGTAGGGCGTGATACGCCTCGCGTGCATCGTGAGCCTGCAGCTCTGCCCGGGACAAATCAACGCACTCGACTTGCTGCTCAGCCACGGTTAATTTTTCCGCCGCAATCTGCTGCTGACTTAGCCAATGGGTCAATTGATTTTGAGCTGATAGCCGTTGTTGTTGCTGCTGCTCCATTTGCCGGCCTGTGTGATCGATTTGCTGTTGCAAGCGCTGCCTGGCTGCCGCCGCATGCTTGATTTGCTGCTCAAGCCGGACGACGTCCGAGTTAGCAGCATACACATCGCCCTGTTTCGCCTGCAATTCGTCAGTCAACAGGTAATGGCCGCTGCGCGTCATTTCAAGCGCGCTCTCATTTTCGCGCAAGACGGCCGTCTTTAATTCGAGTTCGGTGCGCAACGTTTCGATCTGTGCCGAAAAACCGGCACGCGCAAGCTCAGCCTCCTGACGCCGCAACAGCCAGAGTAAATGCTGCGCCGTATCCCGCAGCGTTTCCAGTTCGCGATATTGCACCGCCACGGCGGCCTGTTGCGCCAGATGCAGCAACTGCTTATCCATCTCCTGCAAGATGTCATCGACACGCAACAAATTATCCCGTGTGTCATTTAAGCGCTGCGATGTCTCGCGGCGGCGCTCGCGGTATTTAGACACCCCGGCCGCCTCCTCGAGAAACACGCGTAACTCCTCAGGCTTCGCTTCGATGATGCGGGAGATCATGCCCTGCTCGACGATAGCGTAGGCACGTGCGCCCAGTCCAGTGCCTAAAAAGATATCCGTAATATCGCGCCGTCTGACCTTCTGGTTGTTGATGTAATAGCTCGAATCACCGTTACGCAACAAGACACGCTTGATGGAAATTTCGGCATAACTGGCCCATTGTCCGGCCGCTTTGCCAGATTGGTTATCGAAAATCAGTTCAACACTGGCACGTGAGACCGGTTTTCGTCGGGCAGAACCGTTAAAAATCACGTCCTGCATCGATTCACCGCGCAGCGCAGAAGCGCGCGACTCGCCCAGTACCCAACGCAGCGCGTCGATCACATTCGATTTTCCGCAGCCGTTGGGACCCACCACACCCACGATCTGGCCTGGCAGATCGATGGTGGTCGGATCGACAAAGGATTTAAATCCAGCCAACTTGATTTGTGAAAGACGCAATTTGTCAGCCGCAACGATATAATGGCCGCCATCTTAACCGAAGCGAGTCCTACGACCAAATGACGACCCAACCCACCAAAGCACTGGAAACTTTCCCGAATCCAAACCCGTCACGCGATTACCACATCCACATGGAAATCCCCGAATTTACCTGCCTGTGCCCTAAGACCGGCCAGCCTGATTTCGCGACCCTGATACTCGATTACATTGCAGATCAAGATTGCGTGGAATTAAAAAGTTTAAAGCTGTATATGTGGTCGTTCAGAGACGAAGGTCATTTCCACGAAGACGTCACCAACCGTATTTTGAATGATCTGATCGCGGCAACAAATCCGCGCTTTATGCGCCTGACCGCAAAATTTTACGTACGCGGCGGCATTTTCACGAACGTCGTCGCCGAGCACCGCAAGGACAACTGGCAGCCTGCCCCTTTCGTTGAACTCACGCAATTCGGCAGCCAATCAAATACGCGCGGCTAGCACTCAATTTTTGCTTGATTGCACCGATAACATGAGTAGAGCACGCGCCATAACGTAACAGACGGAGGTGTGAAATGAGCATCGTTACCATGAGCATGAGCAGTTATGAAATCGAACGCAACGAGTTGGACATTTTTCCGGCAGAAGCGGTGTCGTGTCCTCAATTGGGAACGCATACCTGCGATACTGTTACGCTGCCACGCGGCCTCGTAACGATGGACGCCGAAGCTTTCCTGACAAAGATGGTCGCTTATCAGCACAAACCGAATTAACCGATGACCGCTCAATCTGATCTGCATGTATTGCGCGAAAAACTACGCGAGTTTTCCAGGGTGCGCGACTGGGATCAGTTTCACACGCCCAAGAATCTGTCCATGGCGCTGATGGTCGAAACGGCCGAGCTAATGGAGCACTTTCAGTGGCTTACCGCTGCGCAATCGGATCATCTCGCAACTGACAAAATGGCCGAGGTTGCAGACGAACTGGCAGATGTACTGCTGTATCTGGTTCGCCTGTCTGACAAGCTCGGGGTAGATTTATTTGCGGCGGCTTTGTGCAAAATCGATAAAAATGCTTTAAAGTATCCGGCCGACCGGGTTTACGGCAGCGCCATGAAATACAGCGATTACTGATCGTGAAGGCTAGCACCTCTCGCGACCATACAACGAACGTACAGTGAGCCAGACACTATGAGCAAAAAACGCACGCCTTTGACTGACGTCAGAGTTGAAAAGATTGGCCACGCAACAGCACGACTGCACCGCATACTCAAAGAACTCGGACATACCCGACAACTGGAGAAGTCGGCCTCAACCATGCCGGATGCGCGAGACCGACTGTCTTTTATCGACAAATCCATGCACGATGCGTCAGAACTGACCATTAGCGCTGTCGAAACCTCTCTGCCGATGACCAATCGAAATCGCGAAATCTGCGGCGACTTGTCTATCCGCTTGTCGGATGCCGTTTTCACTGAACAGCAAGAACTGATCATGGAAACGATCTCTAAGCTGGGTGAAATCGCCATGAGCGAAGAGACCATGCATCACAACCTGCTGCAAATCATGGAAGCGCAGGAATTTCGCGATGTCGCAGGGCAAATGGTCAACAAGATTGTCAATGCGGCGGTAGAAGTTGAAAGTATCCTGCTCGAAATACTCAAAGAGTACGCGCCCAACACCCAAGACTCACTGATCAATACAGAGGGCCTGACCGCCGGCCCTGGAAATCATCTAAAAGACAGTGTGAACGGTCAAGATGAAGTAGATGACCTCTTAGCCTCGCTCGGCCTATAAGGTCTGGTTATTTAAACCCTCAGCACAGAAAAAAATAATGAAATTCAGACCAGACGAATGGGCGGAAAGTTTATACGATTGGGCGGAATCGCGTATCCGGCTTGCGATCGAGAAAAAAACACAAATTTTTCAGATCATCGGTGCGCTCATCCTACTGAGTGTCTCGGCAAGCAGCCTGCAATATGTACCTTATCTGGTACATTTTTTTCATATCAGCGACATGTTATTCGGCAAAATTCTGGTCTACAGTCTGCCATTCTGGATCGCTTTTGCCATATTTCTGGTTTGGCGATCCTGAACAAAGCAAACCTTAACTGACCACGACTTTCGCACTCCCGGCTTTCATCACACCAATCACAGCGGCCTGTTCGAATCCCGCCTGATGAAAGCACGCCAACACGTCATTCACCGCATCGGGCGCAACTGACACCAATAAGCCGCCGCTGGTTTGCGCATCGGCCAGCACGCGCTGCTGCCATGACGTCATATCCTCTGCAAAATGGACATCACACCCGTAGCTCTCCATGTTGCGCTCTATCGCACCGGGTCCGTAACCTGCCTGTGCCAATTCCAGTGCAGCCGGCAATATCGGCACCTGATTGAAGTTAACCTCTCCCGTCAGCCCGGCACCGCGACACATTTCCAGCAAATGTCCCAGTAGACCGAATCCCGTCACATCAGTCAGCGCATGCACGCTATCAATCGCTGAGAGCGCAGGCCCCACCGTATTGAGCTTCGTGGTATTGCTGATGAGCTGTTCATAGCCCTCAGCTGACAACGCGCCTTTTTTAAGGGCGGCGGCCATGATACCCACCCCCAGCCCTTTGCCTAAAATCAACACATCCCCCGCACGGGCCGCGCTGTTCTTTTTCAACCGGTCAGGATGCACGACACCGATCGCAACCAAGCCGTAAATCGGCTCGGGTGAGTCGATCGAATGCCCACCTGCCAGCGGAATACCGGCGGCGCGACAAACCGACTCACCACCTTGCAAAATCGCGCGTATCGCCTCGACGGAGAGCTTATTGATCGGCATGCCGACAATCGCCAGCGCCATGATGGGTGTGCCGCCCATCGCATACACATCGGACAGCGCGTTAGTGGCCGCAATACGGCCAAAGTCAAAGGGATCATCGACGATAGGCATGAAAAAATCGGTGGTGGCGATAATGGCCTGACTGTCATTCAGACGGTACACCGCCGCATCATCACAGGTTTCCGTGCCGACCAAAAGATCTGGGTAAGGCAGTTTGTCCTTTACATCGCCTAATATTTTTTGTAAAAGTGCCGGTGCAATTTTGCAGCCGCAGCCGCCACCGTGAGACAATTGGGTCAACTTTACTTCCGACATAGGTTCCTCAATGCTGTTCAGAACCGCGAACCTATCACAATTGGCCCTGTTTGACGACATTATCGATGTGCGCACGCCGGCTGAATTTGCCGAAGACCATATCCCCGGCGCAATCAACTGTCCTGTTTTCACTGATGAGGAGCGCATCATCGTCGGCACCTTGTATAAGCAGGTGTCCCCCTTCGAGGCACGCAAGGTGGGCGCTGCGATGGTTGCCAAAAACATCGCCCGCCATCTGGAAACCCGCTTCAAAGATCATCCCAAGGCCTGGCGTCCGCTGATCTATTGCTGGCGCGGTGGACAGCGCAGCGGCGCAATGAGCATCATCCTCTCGCAGGTCGGCTGGGCTGCGCACAAACTGGAAGGCGGTTACAAAACCTATCGGCGTGACGTGCTGGATCAACTAGCCCTGTTGCCGCAAAACTACACCTATCAAGTAATTTGCGGTCCGACAGGTTCAGGAAAAACGCGGCTGCTCAGCGCAATGAGCGCGGAAGGACTTCAAGTGCTGGATCTGGAAAATCTGGCGCAGCACAGGGGATCGATGCTAGGTCGCCTGCCGGAGCAGAATCAACCTTCGCAAAAACGTTTCGACAGTGAGCTGCTGCTGGCATTACAAAAACTCGATCCCGCCCGCCCCGTCTATGTGGAAGCGGAAAGCAATAAAATCGGCCTCGTCACTCTGCCGCCTGCACTGGTCGCCAGCATGCATGCGAGTTCGTGTACGCTGCTGGAAGTGCCGCTTGCCGCACGCATTAAAGGACTACTGGAAGACTACCGGCACTACGTCAACCAGCCAGCCTTGCTGATTCAACATCTACAACCGTTACGCCCGTTTCACGGCGAAAAACAGCTGCAGCGCTGGACTCATTTAATTGAGACAGGCAATTTCTCAACCATGGTAGGCGAATTGCTCACGCTGCATTACGATCCGAGCTACTTGCGCGCTACCTCGAAACACTACGTAAAACTACCCGATGCGAAGACGATCCAACTCACTGATCTCTCCGCTGACGCTTTGCGGGGCGTTGCCGCGACACTTTAACCCTTCGCGCTTTCAGATAGTGCCACTTCGCGACTGTGATGCGGCATTTCCAGATAGCGATGCGTCTGCATCTCGGTCAGACGACTCGTGATG
Organism: Nitrosomonadales bacterium; assembly: GCA_037137715.1. GTDB lineage: Bacteria > Pseudomonadota > Gammaproteobacteria > Burkholderiales > Gallionellaceae > Gallionella. The sequence goes on along the minus strand of JBAXJT010000002.1, from coordinate 17,889 downwards.
CGCTGAGATTCGCTGTCGTGCCGCCCGGCTTCATAGAGCTGATCGGGTGCGACGGCAAAACTTGCCACCAGCTTGACGTGATTGTCGTAAAAGACGTCGATCAGCCAGGTAAAACGACGGGCGGCCGATGCATTATCCTGCGTCATGCGCGGCACATCAGATAAAAAGACCGTATGGTAACGATGGGCGATCAGAAGATATTCAGCCTGATCGTGATTGCCCCCGCACAGCACCTTGAAGTCGAACCAAATAATTTCGCGCGAGGCGCGATGCGCTTTAATTCTAAGGTCGCTGCCCACCGGCGAGGCCCCCCCCGCCGTCAGTCGTTCAAACAGCGATGCCATCCTACCCGCCTCGTCACAGCCCATAAAGATCGGATCCCGCACCATCTGCATCATCCGGTAATCGTTATTGCCTGCCAGATGCAGCACTTTCAACTCCTGCTTCATCAGCGCAATCGCAGGCAAAAATCGCTGGCGTTGCAAACCGTTCGGATACAGCTCATCCGGCGCGTAATTGGAAGTGGTGAGCAGCACCACGCCGCGTTTGAACAAGGCACCCAGTAAACGCCCCAGTATCATCGCATCGGCGATGTCGTCCACATGAAGCTCATCTAGACAAAGCAGACGGGTGGAATGCGAAATCGTGTCGGCCAACGCCATCAGCGGATCGGGCGTGTGTGCCAAAAGCTTCATCTCGTGATGTACTTCGGCCATGAAGTGGTGAAAATGAATCCGGCGTTTGCGGCGGAAAGGCAGGCAGTGATAAAACCCATCCATCAAAAACGTCTTGCCGCGCCCCACCCCGCCCCAGATATACAATCCACGGGGCACCTCAGGACTTAACAGGCTGCGTCCCAAAAATTTATCGCGCCGGCTTTTAAACTCGACCAGTTGCTGCCAGAAAGCCTCCAGTTCATCGATCGCGGCCGTCTGCGCGGCATCACAGGTAAATCCGCCTTGCTCGCATGCAGCCCGATACCAAGCCTTAGGGTCCATTCCCGTATCGTCCTGATGCATGTCAGGCCACCTCGATGAATTCCAGCGCGTTCTGATCCGGATCGCGGCAAAACAACGCGCGGCGACCGGATTGACTCAGCGTATACACAACACCAGCGCGCTCGAGTCGCGCCATCAGTGTAGCCATGTCGGAGACGGTCAGCGCGACGTGACGATCGCGCCCGCCATGCAAGGGACGCGGCAACCCCTCGGCAGGATCAGGCAGTCGCATCAAATGTATCTGTGCCCCGCAGCCCACGTCATACCATATCCCCTCAAAACTCATCTGAGGCCGGGCCGCATCAGGCTGCAATCCGAGTACGCCTTCATAAAAAGCCTGCGCACGAGCCAAATCTGCACTCAGAAAAGTCGCGTGATGGATGCCGGTAATCATGGCTGGACAGGTTTTACGCGGCCAGCGGCCAGTTTTGCCCGCACACGCGCCTCGTCGGTGTCAACGCCGGTGGCCAGCGCAACCCCCATGCGACGGCGCAAGAACGATTCGGGTTTACCGAACAGCCGGATATCGCTACAAGGAACACGCAGCGCATCGGCCACGCCCTCGAAGGCAATCCCTTTGGCATCCATCTGACCGTAAATCACGGCAGAGGCGCCCGGCGCGCGCAATGCGACATCGACCGGCAGCCCTAAAATTGCCCGCGCATGCAATTCAAACTCGTTCTGCACCTGCGAGCACATCGTGACCATCCCCGTGTCGTGCGGACGGGGGCTCACTTCACTGAACCACACCTCATCCCCTTTGACGAACAACTCGACGCCGAATAATCCCAGACCGCCCAGATCACCGGTGACTTTTCCGGCGATGTCCCGCGCGCGCTGCAAAGCCTGCGGCGACATTACTTGCGGCTGCCAGCTCTCGACGTAATCGCCGTTCACCTGCACATGACCGATGGGTTCGCAGTAATGCGTTTCAGTGTGACCGGATGCGTCCAGCGCACGCACAGTCAACAGCGTGATTTCGTAGTCAAAATGGATCATGCCCTCGACGATCACCCGCCCCTGATTCACCCGGCTGCCGCTCGCGGCGTATTCCCACGCAGCATCGACTTCATCGGGCGTATCCACCTTGGACTGTCCTTTGCCGGACGATGACATCACGGGTTTGATGATGCAGGGATAGCCTATCTCTTCAACCGCCGCACGCATTTGCGCCAGACTGTCGGCAAAGCGATACGGGGAGGTGGGCAGGCACAGCGTTTCAGCCGCCAGACGGCGGATTCCTTCGCGATTCATGGTGAGTCTCGTCGCCCGAGCGGTAGGAATCACGCGCGCTAATCCATCACGCTCGATTAAAGCCAGCATATCGGTCGCGATCGCTTCAATTTCCGGCACAATCAGATCCGGCTTTTCAAGCTCAACCAGTGCACGTAAAGCCGCACCATCCGTCATATCGATCACATGGGCGCGATGCGCAACTTGATGCCCCGGTGCATCCGGGTAGCGATCCACCGCGATAGTTTCGATGCCTAAACGCTGCAAGGCGATGATGACCTCGCGCCCCAACTCGCCACTGCCCAGCAGCATGACTTTGGTGGCGGAAGGACTGAGCGGCGTACCGATGACAGAGGAAGGTGCGGACATGATGTAAAACCTTGAGAATTAACCGGAGGAAATTATACACCGCGACACGGGCTACTTCTTGATAACACCATTAGTCAAAATGATATTTTCCCGAGCGTTAAACAGAATAATCCTATATAGATCAGATAGATATTAATATTAAAACAAGAGTAAGATGGCATGCATTCCCAACCGAAGGAGAGAGATCATGACGAACATCGTGCAATTACTGGCTGACGAATCTGACTATCTGCTAGGCCACCAATGCAGCGGCATTCCAAAGGAATCGCTACACCTGCCGGGCAAAGATTACGTGGATCGCGTGGTGGCGATCAAAGACCGAAAGCCTGCCGTGCTGCGCAGCCTGCAGGCACTGTATGACAACGGCAGGCTTGCTGGCACGGGTTATCTGTCTTTGCTGCCGGTGGATCAGGGCGTAGAACATTCGGGTGGCGCCTCGTTCGCACCCAATCCGATGTACTTCGATCCGGAGAACATCGTCAAACTGGCCCTCGAAGGCGGTTGCAACGCGGTCGCTTCAACACTGGGCGTGCTGTCATCGGTTGCACGCCGCTACGCGCACAAAATCCCCTTCATCGTTAAAATCAATCATAACGAGCTGCTCACGTACCCGAATAAGTTCGATCAAACCCTGTTCGCCAGCGTCGATCAGGCATTCGATATGGGCGCAGTTGCGATCGGCGCAACGGTGTTTTACGGTTCTGAGCAATCACGCCGGCAGATACAGGAAGTCTCAGCGGCATTCGAGCACGCGCATAATCTTGGGATGGCGACCGTGTTATGGGCCTACTTGCGCAATCCGGCGTTTAAACAAGACGGCATCGACTACCATGTGGCGGCAGATTTAACCGGGCAAGCGAATCATCTGGCAGCGACGATCAACGCCGACATCATCAAACAAAAAATGGCCGAAAACAACGGTGGTTACAACGCCATTAAATTCGGCAAGACCAGCTCACGTGTTTATAGCGAACTGACCAGCGAACATCCGGTCGATCTGGTGCGCTACCAGGTCGCCAATTGCTATATGGGACGCGTGGGCATGATCAATTCGGGCGGTGCATCAGGCCATGACGATTTGCATCAGGCGGTGCGCACGGCTGTCATCAACAAGCGCGCCGGCGGCATGGGATTGATCTGCGGCCGCAAATCCTTCCAGAAACCGATGAATGAAGGCGTTGCACTGCTTCATGCCATTCAGGATGTCTATCTTGATCAAAGCGTGAGTATCGCCTAATATAAGATATTGATTAATATTAATTAATATCCGTATGTGCATTGATATTTTCAATCATAACCAAACAGCAGGTGCAATGGCCGGCGGCTAAAATTTTTACCCCCGCTGCACTTCTGCACCTGCATCTCTCTAGCCTATACCCGCACGAATACGGTAATATCGAGCATTGTTAAATCTCAACGCCTAGAAAATCTTACCTTGCAATGAAAAACTGGTGGCAAACCCTAGACATTGGAACCAAACTCAACATACCGATTCAGGTGATGTTGCTCTTGGCGCTGTCGTTCGCTCATCTCTGGATCATGACGCATATCAAGGAGGAAATTCTCGACGGCGCTGAGCGGCGTGCGACGGTCTCAGCCGACGGTATTATCAACGGCATGAACATGATGATGTTAAACGGCACGATTTCCGACCCGAATAATCGCCTGCTATTCATCAATAAGATGAGCGACACTGCAAACGTCAAAGAAGTCCGCATCATTAGAGCCCGTCAGGTTCAGGATCAGTTCGGCCCCGGACTGCCGGAAGAGCAGGCCCGCGATGAAATGGACAAGCGAGTTATCAACTCCAAAAAAACCGACTTTCTGCTCAATGAAGATCCTGTCGCACCGACGCTGCGCACCGTGGTGCCCTTTATCGCCAGCAGTAATTTTCGCGGCACGAATTGTCTCAATTGCCACAAGGTACAGGCAGGTTCCGTCAACGGTGCGGCCAGCATCACCATCGATATGACGGAGGACTTCAAGGCCATCCGGCGCACGCAGGGAATGCTGTGGCTGGGACAAATTCTGCTGCAACTATTGCTTTTCTTTGCCAGCAACTGGCTGATACGCCGATTTATTAAGCCGATTTTACACTTGCAATCCTCGATGGAAGCCATGCAACGCTGTGGCAGCATGGCAAGTTTTGTCCCCCTCCCCGTAAAAGAGGGCAATCAGGACGAAATCGGCAAACTCACCCGCGCCTTCAACCAAATGTCCGAGTCGCTACACCAATCTGAGAAATCAATGCGGCTGGCAAGCTCCATCTATCAGTCCAATGCGGATGCCATTGTCGTAACGGATGAAAACAATCTGATCGTGGATGTGAATCCCGCCTTCACTCGTATCACAGGCTATACACTGGAAGACGTGCGCGGAAAAAACCCGAGACTGATGCAATCCGGTCAGCACGATATCCAGTTTTACCGCAAGATGTGGCGTGCGATTATCGACCAGGGACACTGGCAAGGTGAAATCTGGGATAAGCGCCGGGATGGTGGACTCTACGCAAAGTCGGTCAACATTATCGCGCTGCGCCATCAGGACGGCAGTATCTACCGCTTTGTCGCGCAATTTTCTGACATTACGGAAAAGAAGCAAAAAGATGAGCTGATACACTGGCAGGCCAATTATGACCCGCTGACCAATCTGCCTAATCGCCGACTGTTTCAGGATCGCTTGAGTCAAGCCATTAAACTTGCGCATCGCACCGAATTACCGCTCGCGCTCTTGTTCATCGATCTGGATTATTTCAAGGAAATCAACGATAGCTTAGGTCACGCCAACGGCGATGTCTTGCTGATGGAGGTCGCGCGCCGTATCGGGAGTTGCGTGCGCGAGGCTGATACCGTTGCCCGTCTCGGCGGCGACGAGTTTACCGTGATTCTGCCTGAGCTGAGCGATTCGGCCCAGATCTTGCGCGTTGCCAACAATATCGTCGAGAAATTGTCGCAACCCTTCTTCTTTGTTAACAATGAGACCGGCTACACCGTGTCGGCAAGCATAGGCATCGCCAATTACCCGCAGGATGCTACGGATGCGAATGGCCTGATTAAATGTGCGGACAAAGCCATGTATGCAGCCAAGGCAGAAGGGCGTAACCGCTTTGTCTATTTCTCAAATTCCGGGCAATAGCTTGATATGCGCACCTCTGTGAAGCGGGCTAGAGCCAGCCTGCTACGCCGGCACTGAGTCCATGACAAAAACATCTACCGAATTGACTCAACGACTGGCCGCGGCAGTCGAACGCATGCCGGCATTTCCAAAAAGCGTGCAGCGTATCTTAGCGCTCTCACGCGACATCCATTGTTCGCCTAAAGAATTGGTCATGGTGATCGAGCAAGATCCGGTGATGACCATGAAATTACTCAGAGTGATCAATTCCGCCTGTTATGGTCTGCCCAAGCAGGTCACCTCTGTCAACCAGTCCATGGTGTATCTTGGTCTCAACACTATCAAAAACATGGCGCTCTCCTTTGCCGCGATGGGCGCACTGCCACCACAGGGCAACCTGGGATTCGACATTCAGGGTTATTTGACCCACTCGCTATCAACCGCAGTGCTCGCGCGCGCCCTGTGTCAAAAATACAGCCATGATGATACCGACCCTGCCGACTGCTACATCGCAGGCCTGCTGCACGACTTTGGAAAAGTGGTTTTTGCCCAGTTTCTGCCCGCAGAGTTTGCCACTGCCTTAGCGCTGTCAGCCCGCGACAACATCTCATTGCATGCCGCCGAACAGCTAACCATCGGCACTGATCACACGGTCATCGGTGGCATGCTGGTCGAAAAATGGCGCTTCCCGCAATCGCTCACCGACACCATACGCAATCACCACGGCGAAATTTCACCGGATAACACGGTCCAAAGCTGTTTGTTTGTCGCGAATCAAATCAGCAAGCAATTCGCACTCGGTAATGCCGGAAACCTGATCGTTGAAGACTTACCCACAGCCCTCAGTGAACGCTTCAAAGGCTCATTACAGGATATCATCGCAGGCTTGGGGGATGTCGCCCGACTGACCAGTGAAGCAAATATTATGGCCCAGGCCGCACGAGAGCGCTGAATATGAAAGTTAAATTTTGGGGTGTACGCGGCTCCATCGCCTCTCCCGGCCCTGCTACCGTAAAATATGGCGGTAACACCACCTGCATCGAGCTGCGCACCGATGAGGATCAACTCATCATCCTTGATGGCGGCACGGGGATTTTTCCGCTGGCGCAATCGCTGCTGAAAAACCTGCCCGTCACCGCGCATATTTTCAACACACACAGCCACTGGGATCACATTCAGGGGCTGCCGTTCTTCATACCCATTTTCATCCCCGGCAACACCATCACGCTCTACGGTGCATTGGATCCTGTGACCGGCGACGGGCCGGAACGCATTATCAACGTACAGCTGCAATACAGTTTTTTCCCGGTACGCGAGGCCGAAATTCAATCGCGATTTGACTATGTTAGCTTGATGCCGAATGCGCCGATCACCCTGGGTGATACGACCATCACGCCAACGCTGCTCAATCATCCGGTAATCAATCTAGGCTACCGCGTAGACTGCAATGGAAAATCGGTCTTTTTTACCGGCGACCATGAAGCGCATTTCAACATCTACGACGCGGAGGATGAGGGCTATGCAGAATATCAGTCATTGATAGACGAGCAGCGCCGCACGATCGTCGAGTCCATGCGCGGCGTGGATGTGCTGATTGCTGACAGCTCATACACACCTGAGGAGTACCGAGCCAAGACAGGCTGGGGGCACGGCACCTTCGACACCAGCATTAAACTGGCACTGGATGCTGGCGCCAAGATACTTTATTGCACTCACCACGAACCGACCCGCAGCGACGATGAACTCGAACGCGTATTTGCCGAAGCACTCAAACGCAATGCCGGCATATTAGGAAACCTTGATGTCAGACTAGCACGCGAAGGGCTGGAAATTGTCATCTGAGCACGCAGCGACCCCTGGCACGAATCAGGCTTTCAGCTCGGGCTCGGCATACAATTTTCCTGATAGCAGGCTGGCCGACACAATCAGTGCAGCGCCCAACCAGTCGCGCAGCGCCATCGCTTCATTCGCTAGAAAATAAGAAGCAACGGCAGCAATCACCAGTTCAAACAAAAACAGCAGCATCGCCCGATTGGCAGGCATATGGGTCACTCCGTACTGCACTGCAAAGCTAACCGAACACAATGCGATGCTGAGCAATCCGAGTATCAGCAATGCTTCGACCCCGATCCCCTGCACTGGCCATCCGCCCTGCCACCAGAGCAGGGGCGCGGTAAGCAGCGCCGTCCCCAGCCAGATGCTGAAGGTTTTGGTTTCTACACTCAGACAAGTTGCACGACGCGACACCACATTGGACAGTGCAAAACAGATGCCGGCTGACAGTCCCAGCCACTCAGATGAATTTTGCGGATAAGGTAAGCCGAGTGCAGGTTCCCACAGCATGATGAACGCGCCGCTCATCGAGAGTGCGATAACCAGATAGCCATAGCGATTCAAACGTTCGCCCAGCAACCAGAATGAAAATAATATCGTCCACACAGGTGCCAGATAGAACAGCAGTAAGACGCGCATCACTTCGCCGTGCAGCATCGCTAATACATAGCCGAAATTAGCCCAGCCGGCACTGAGCAGCAACAACAGCGCCCACCAGCCCGCGGTTGAAAATTCGCGCCATACTCGCGGCAGCATGAAGGCACCCAGCCCCATCGCCAGCGTATAGGTAATCAGCGTGCCCAACGGCCCCGAGATACCTGCATCTTGCAGCACGCGGTACGGATACCAGATCAGCCCCCAAACGAGTGCGCCACTCAAGATTCCCGCTGCCGGCATGATATTTTGTTTTGATGACACTCGTCTGCCCTTTATAATGTCCGCCACCAATGCCTACGCACAATTGCAATGAATGCCGACCTGACTAAACTCCAGCCCTACCCGTTCCAGAAACTCGCCGCCCTGTTTCGTGAAGTTTCAGCGAATCAAGATTACCGGGCGATCAGCCTGTCCATCGGTGAGCCTAAGCACGCGACCCCGCAATTCATCAATGATGCCATTGCAGACAATCTGAGCGGACTGGCCAATTATCCCACAACGGCAGGCTCTGACGCGTTGCGCAGCACAATCGCCAACTGGCTCGCCCGGCGCTACAGTATTCCGATGCCCGATTTCAAGACTCAGGTCTTGCCGGTCAACGGCAGCCGCGAAGCCTTATTCGCTTTCGCGCAAACGGTGATCGACCGCAACCGTCCCGATCCTGCTGTCGTCTGCCCGAATCCGTTCTACCAGATTTACGAGGGCGCGGCTTTTTTAGCAGGCGCAACCCCCTACTTTCTCAACACCTTGCCAGAAGACAATTACGCACTGAATTTCAGCCAGTTACCGGATGAGGTCTGGCAGCGCACTCAGCTGATTTATGTCTGTTCGCCCGGCAACCCCACGGGGCGCGTGATGCCGCTGGCGGAATGGCAAACACTGTTTGAGCTATCCGACCGCTACGGTTTTGTCATCGCATCAGACGAATGCTATTCGGAAATCTATTTTGACGAGGCGCCACTGGGCGCGTTGCAAGCTGCCCAACAACTGGGACGCTGCGACTACAAAAACCTAGTGGTATTTTCCAGTCTGTCGAAGCGCTCCAACGTGCCCGGCATGCGCTCAGGCTTTGTTGCAGGGGATGCGCGCGTCATCGAAAAATTTGCGCTGTACCGCACCTATCACGGCTCGGCGATGAATCCGGTGATCCAGTCCGCCAGCATCGCGGCATGGAACGATGAAGCGCATGTCGCTGAAAATCGCCGCCTGTATGCCGACAAATTCACCCAGGTGATGGAAATATTGTCGCCCGTTTTACCGGTGAGTCTGCCGGATGCGGCTTTTTATCTGTGGGTACGCACGCCAATCAAGGATACGGCGTTCGCGCAAGGCTTATATCGAGATTATAATGTCACCGTTTTGCCGGGCAGTTTCTTAGCCCGCCACGCGCAGGGTATCAATCCGGGTGAGAATTTTGTCCGTTTGGCGTTAGTTGCCGAAACTGCCGAAACCGTAGAAGCCGCACAAAGAATCGCTAAATTCAGTCGTAAGTTGCTAGACGCTAGTTAAAACAAGACCGCGAAGCGGACAAAACCAACTAACGTCTTACGTCTAACTGCTACCAACTTTTCATAAGGGAATAACCATGGATCAATTACAACAAATCATCGAAGCCGCTTTTGAACGTCGTGCCGACATTACCCCGCGCAATGCGGACGCGCAACTCAAAGAAGCCGTCGATGCCGTCATCACAAAACTGGACAACGGCACGCTGCGCGTCGCCGAAAAAATTGACGGCGAATGGTTTACCCATCAGTGGCTAAAAAAGGCGGTATTGTTGTCATTCCGTCTGGAAGACAACGCGTTTATCAAAGGCGGTTTCACCAATTACTACGACAAAGTGCCTTCAAAATTCGCTGACTACAACAGCCGCGATTTCCGTGAAGGCGGTTTCCGTGTCGTGCCGCCGGCCGCTGCCCGCAAAGGCGCATTCATCGGCAAAAACGTGGTCCTGATGCCTTCCTATGTCAATATCGGCGCCTATGTCGATGAAGGCACCATGGTAGACACCTGGGCGACGGTCGGCTCCTGCGCACAAATCGGTAAGAACGTGCATCTGTCAGGCGGCGTCGGTATCGGCGGCGTGCTCGAACCTGTACAAGCTAATCCAACCATCATCGGCGATAACTGTTTCGTCGGCGCTCGTTCAGAAATTGTCGAAGGCGTGATTTTGGAAGACAACGTGGTGATCTCGATGGGTGTATTCATCGGTCAGAGCACCAAGATTTACGATCGTGAAACCGGCACCGTGACCTACGGCCGCGTACCGGCAGGATCGGTTGTGGTCAGCGGCAGCCTTCCCTCACCGGATGGCAAGTACAGTCTGTATTGCGCCGTGATCGTCAAAAAAGTCGATGCCAAGACGCTGTCCAAGGTCGGCATCAACGAATTGCTCAGAGGCATTTAAAAGCAAGTAGCTAGTTGGGGTTGTCGCTGCGGCGGGCTTTAACTAGCTACTAGCGTCTAATAACTGGGAGTCACCATGATCGTCACACCGTTGCTGAAGCTCGCGGCCGATAAGCTCGCCTCCGACCTGTTTTTCTCGGTAGGTGCGCCTGTCAACGTCAAGATCGACGGCAATGCCGTCCCGGTCAACTCGCAAATCCTAAGTGCGGACATCATCAAGCGCATCGCCTACGAGATGATGTCCTCGCGCCAGATCATCGAGTTTGAAGCCACCATGGAGATGAATTTCTCCTACCGTGAGGAAGGGCTGGGCAATTTTCGGGTCAATATCTTCCGCCAGCGCGGCGACATCGCCATTGTCATACGCTATATCCGCGGCAAGATCAGCAACATGGACAACTTGCATCTGCCGGCCGTCTTAAAATCGCTCATCATGGAAAAGCGCGGACTGGTGCTGGTGGTCGGCGCGACAGGTTCGGGGAAATCCACCACCTTAGCCTCGATGATCGATTACCGCAGTCGCACCCAAACCGGCCACATTCTGACCATCGAAGACCCGATCGAGTACATCTTCAAACACGACAAGTCGATCGTCAATCAGCGTGAAATCGGTACCGATACGCAAAGCTACGATAATGCGCTGTCCTGCGGTATGCGTGAAGCACCGGATGTGCTGATGATCGGTGAAGTGCGCGATCGCGACACCTTGAAGCACGCGCTGATTTTTGCACAAACCGGACACCTGTGTCTGACCACGCTGCATGCGAATAACAGTTATCACGCGCTCAACCGCATCGTCAATTTCTTCCCCTATGATTCTCGCCAGAGTGTTTTGTCGGATTTGTCGATGTGTTTGCGCGCGGTGATTTCCCAGCGTCTGGTGCGCAACGTGCACGGCAAACAGGTACCGGCCGTTGAAGTGCTGCTCAACACCACGCTGATTGCCGACCTGATCAAGAACGACGAAATCGAAAAGATCCACGAGGCCATCGACAAAAGCGTGTCAGCAGGCTCACAAACCTTCGAACAGGCGCTGTATCGTCTGTTTAAAACCGGCGTTATCACCAAAGAAGAAGCCATGCGCAACGCAGATTCCGCAAGCAATCTGGCCGCGCTGGTCGATTTTTCCGAGCGCACCAATACCATGACGGTGCCCTCCTACACCCCGAACCCGGTTAGTGCGAAAACGCCGCCATCGGACTTTAGCGGCATCAAACTCGATCTGGATGTATCTTGATTAAACTCTACGGCATTAACAATTGCAACACAGTCAAAAAAGCACGCGACTGGCTGACAGAACATCAAATCGAGGTCGAATTCCATGATTTCAAAAAGTCAGGACTGGATGCCAGCATTGCGGCCAACTGGTTGGCGCAACGCGGCCATTCTGAATTAATCAACCGTAAAGGGCTGACTTGGCGCGCCTTAACAGATGAACAAAAACAAAGCATTACAGACGATACTTCTGCATTAGCTTTAATGACCGATAAAACGAGTGTCGTCAAGCGCCCGGTACTGGAACAGGACGGCAGCGTACTACATATCGGCTTCGATCCCTTGGCTTATGCCCACCTATTCAACAAAGAGGTTCAATCATGACAGAAACACTCGCACTCGCGAAGGCGCTGATCGCGCGCCGCTCACTTACCCCTGATGATGCAGGTTGCCAGGAAATTCTGATCGAACGACTGGAAAAAGTCGGTTTTATCATTGAACGCATGCGTTTTGGCAATGTCGACAATTTCTGGGCAAGGCGCGGCATCAATGCGCCTGTCGTCGTGTTTGCCGGCCATACCGATGTCGTCCCCAGCGGCCCGGTAGAATCCTGGTTCAGCCCGCCCTTTGAGCCGACGATCAGGGATGAAATGCTGTTTGGTCGCGGTGCGGCCGACATGAAGACCTCGATTGCGGCATTCATCACGGCGATCGAAGCCTTTGTCGAAGATCATCCCCAGCACGATGGCTCTATCGCCCTGTTGATCACGTCCGACGAAGAAGGTGTGGCGGTGGATGGCACAGTGCGCGTAGTCGAAGCCTTGCAGGCGCGCGGCGAAACACTGGACTATTGCATCGTCGGCGAACCGACCTCCAACAAACTGGTCGGCGACATGATCAAAAACGGTCGTCGCGGCTCGCTCAACGGCACGCTGGTGGTGCAAGGCGTGCAGGGGCATATCGCTTATCCGCATTTAGTGAAAAACCCGATCCACATGGTGTCCCCCGCCATTGCTGAACTGGCAACCACGATCTGGGATGAGGGCAACGAATATTTTCCGCCCACTTCGTGGCAGATTTCCAACATGAACGGCGGCACGGGTGCGACCAATGTCGTACCGGGCACGGTCGAAATCCTGTTCAATTTCCGTTTCTCCACCGCCAGCACGGAGCAGGAGCTCAAAAATCGCGTGCATGCAATCCTCGATAAGCACGGCGTCAAATACGACCTGCTGTGGGAGTTATCCGGCAAGCCCTACATTACGCCTAAGGGGAATCTGGTTGAAGCCATCAGCCGTGCGATCGAGCAAAGCTACGGCATCACGCCTGAACTCTCGACCTCCGGCGGCACCTCGGACGGACGCTTTATCGCCGACATCTGCGCACAGGTCATCGAATTCGGCCCGCTGAATGCCACCATCCATAAACTCAATGAATGCGTCGCGATCGCCGACATCGAACCTCTCAAGCTGACCTATCAGCGCACACTGGAAAACCTGTTATGCAAATAAGTAATTATTTTTCCGCAGCTTCGCAAAGCCTGCTGACGGTACGCGACTACCTCCGCTTCGCGGTCAGCCGCTTCTATCAGGCAAAACTGTTCTTCGGTCACGGCAGCAATGACGCCTACGACGAAGCGGTTTATCTGATTTTGCATACCCTGCATCTGCCGGTTGACACCCTCGCCCCGTTCCTGGATGCGCAACTCACGCCTGCCGAACGCGGAGAAGTGCTCAATGTCATCCAGCGTCGCGTCGAACAGCGCATCCCGGCCGCCTATCTGACCCACGAAGCATTTCTGGGCGATTACAGCTTTTATGTGGACGAACGCGTCATCGTGCCGCGCTCCTTCATCGCAGAATTGCTGCGTCAACAGTTAGCGCCTTGGATTACTGAGCCTGAAGCCATCTCTCAGGTGCTCGATCTGTGCACCGGCAGCGGATGCCTCGCAATTTTGTGCGCCGATGCATTCCCCAATGCAAAGGTCGATGCAGTCGATTTGTCGCCTGACGCCCTTGCCGTCGCAGAGCGCAACGTGACCGACTACGAGTTAGCATCGCGCATCAGCCTGATTGAATCGGACTTATTTGCCAAGTTATCCGGCCGCCGCTATGACCTGATTATCAGCAACCCGCCTTATGTCGACGCGGAATCGGTCGCGGCCTTGCCTGCGGAATATTTGCATGAACCCAAGTTATCGTTAGGCAGCGGTAATGACGGACTGGATGCGACGCGCGTGATCCTGAAACACGCGGCGGAACATTTGACCGACAACGGCATTCTGATCGTCGAAATCGGCCACAACAGGGACATCCTTGAAGCGGCCTACCCGAAACTGCCGTTCACCTGGCTGGATGTCACCGCGGGCGACCAGTTCGTCTTCATGCTGCATCGAAACGATTTACTGTAATCCTTCATGTCGGTTGAGCATTACGAAAATTTCCCGGTCGCCTCTATCCTGATGCCCAAACGGCTAAGGCGGCCCGTTGCAGCGATCTATCATTTCGCCAGAGCTGCGGACGACATCGCCGATGAAGGGGATTTGCCGGACGCCGAACGCTTGAGGCAGCTCGCTGCATTTCGCAGCGAACTGGATCGCATGAATCAAGGCGAGTTACCGCTTACGCCGCTGTTCCAAAATCTGGCCGCGACCGTCCAGGCGTACCAGCTTCCCTTGCAGCCCCATTACGACCTGCTCGATGCCTTTTCGCAGGACGTGGTGACCAAGCGCTATGACAACTATGCAGCGCTTGCAGACTATTGCCGCCGCTCGGCCAATCCGGTCGGCATCCTGATGCTGCATCTGTACGGCGAGGCCACGCCGGTCAATCTGGCTTATTCGGATCAGATCTGCACCAGCTTGCAGTTGATCAATTTTTGGCAGGACGTTGCAAAAGACATGACGATCGGGCGGATTTACCTGCCGCTCGATGAAATGGCGCGCTTTGGCGTGACTGAAAACCAGATCGCACAACACATCTGCGATGACAATTGGCGGGCGCTGATGAAATTTCAGATCGACCGCGCACGCAGCCTGATGTTACAAGGCGCGCCGCTGGGCAGTATTCTGACGGGGCGTATCGGCCTTGAAATGCGCATGATTATCGCAGGCGGACTGCGCATTTTAGACAAGCTCGACGCGGTCAATTACGATATGTTCCGCCGCCGCCCGGTGCTACGCCCCTTAGACTGGGTTATCATGCTGGCCAAATCGGCACCTATGAACCTTGCCACTACCTGACAACAAATACGCCATGCCCGAACTTGCTCGCTTTTACGGCATCATTATTCGCATGTTCCTCATTGATCGGGAGCATCCGCCGCGCCATATCCACATAAAATATGGCGAGTACGAAGCCGTCATGAGTTTGAATACGCTGGAATTAATTGATGGAAAATTGCCTAACACGTGTTTTCAGTTGGTACGCGAATGGGCAGAACTGCATCAAGCTGAACTCATTGAAATATGGGACACCCAAAAATTTCACCGTGTGCAACCCTTGGAGTAGCCAGATGAAGCTCAGACAATTTGAACAGCAGCAAAATTATATTTTTGGCTTAACCTTTGCCAATGGCGAGTTTATTGAAACCGATCTGACACCACTCATCAAAGATCATGTCAATGCGACTGAATTGGTATCGGCTCGCATTGATCAGGATTGGGGATGCCTGGAATTCAAAGACGGTGCTGTCGATATCGAACCCGACACCCTTTATAAATGGGCAAAATCCCATATTTCACCCCCCTCATTAAAATAGAATATTACAGTGACTCCAGACCAATACTGCCAGGACAAGGCCGCCGCGAGCGGATCCAGCTTTTACTACAGCTTCCTGTTTTTGCCCAAAGAAAAACGCCGCGCGATTACTGCCCTGTATGCCTTTTGCCGTGAGGTGGATGACGTAGTGGACGAGTGCTCGGACGAGCAAGTGGCACGCACCACACTGCAATGGTGGCGCACTCAGGTCGCGGAAATTTACTCAGGTCGTCCGCAGCATCCGGTCGCACAAGCGCTGGTGCCGGTCGTCATCCAGTTCAACATGGCGCAGGAACATCTGCTTGAAATCATCGACGGCATGGAGATGGATCTCGATCAGCCGCGCTATGCGGATTTCAAGTCGCTGCAACTGTACTGCTATCGCGTCGCCTCCGTCGTCGGCCTGTTGTCTGTGGAAATTTTCGGCTATTCAGACCGACAGACGCTCAAATATGCGCATGATTTAGGGATCGCCTTTCAGCTCACCAACATCATCCGCGATGTGGGCGAAGATGCCAGACGCAACCGCATCTATCTGCCGATGGACGAGATGCAGCAATTCAACGTCACGGCAGCGGATATTCTGAACGCCAATGAGACTGAGAATTTCCAAAAACTGATGGCGTTCCAGATCGAGCGCGCACAGCGTTTTTATGATCAGGCACTGGCGCAGTTGCCCGCGACTGACCGCAAAAACCAGCGCACCGGCCTCATCATGGCTGCCATCTATCGAGCAACACTGGATGAAGTCATCCATTCCGGATGCCACGTGCTCAAAGAACGCGTCTCGCTCACTCCGCTGCGCAAACTGTGGCTCGCCTGGACAACTTGGATAAAGAATTAAATATCGCCGTCATTGGTGGCGGCTATGCGGGGATGGCGGCCGCGGTGCGTCTGGCAGAACAAGGCATGGCCGTCACCGTATTCGAGAGCGCAAAGAGCCTGGGCGGACGCGCGAGGGGGGTGACGCACCCGCATGCACAGCTCGACAACGGCCAGCACCTGCTGCTGGGCTGCTATCGCGATACCTTACGGCTGATCGAACAGGTGGGCGGTAACCTTGACGCCGACTTTCTACGGCTGCCGCTGCAGCTTGATCTGCACGGCCATTTTTCACTCAAAGCCCCGAAGCTGCCGGCCCCGCTGCATTTGCTTATCGCCCTGCTCCGTGCACGAGGGTTATCATGGCGTGAACGCTTGAGTGCCGCGCGCTTTATGCTGTTGCTGCGCCGGATGAATTTCCGTCTTGCCAGCGATATGACTGCAAGCGCTCTGCTCGCCCGTCACGGTCAAAGTCCGCAACTGGTGGAAAAACTCTGGGAGCCTCTGTGCATCGCCGCGCTCAACACGCCCGTAGCGATCGCATCGGCACAGGTACTGCTCAACGTGTTGCGCGATGCGCTCAATCAAAAACGCGCTGATAGCGACATGCTGATTCCGCGCATCGATTTTTCCGAACTGTTTCCCCAAAGGGCCGCACGCTACGTCAAAAAACGCGGCGGGCATGTTTTAACCTCCTGCGGTGTGGAGCGCCTGTTGCCCCACGATATCGGCATGGAAGTCGTCACAAAACGGGGCAGCCTGTATTTCAGCCATGTCGTTTGCGCCACGCCACCTGTGACCACCGCCCGGCTCTTGCATGACTTCGCAGAACTCGCGCCCGTTGTGGCACAAATCGATGCCTTAACGCATCAGCCGATCTACACCGTTTATCTGCAATATCCGCCCCGCGTCACACTCCCCCACCCGATGCTGGGCCTGCATCAGCGTTACAGCCAGTGGCTGTTTGATAAAGGGCAGATATCCAATCAGCCGGGGCTGATCGCATCGGTCATCAGCGCGGAAGGACGCCATCAAGCCTTATCGCAAGACGAACTGGCGCACAAGGTCATCGCTGAACTCAGTAGCGAATTTGGCATTACCGATGCGCCGATGTGGTTCAGAGTCATCGCGGAAAAACGCGCCACCTTCGCCTGTACACCCAACTTGCAACGCCCGGCACAACAAACGCCCCTAGCTACCCTATTGCTCGCGGGTGACTATACTCAGGGCGACTATCCTGCAACGTTGGAAGGCGCTGTGCGTAGCGGGATCTTGTGCGCGGACCTGCTAAAAACTCAAGCTGCTTGACCATAAACACCTGCCGTGTTTTATAAGCGTTGGGCTGGATGCGAAATTTTCGCCAGCCGTCATGTTCCAACCCTTCGGTTTTTATTTACCCATCCCAGCCGTTTCAGCGTGACGGAATGACCAGGCGGATTCAACTCTGAAGTGCAACTTTTGTAAGTGAATTTAGGTGGTGAGCT
>JBAXJT010000001.1:0-154837 GCA_037137715.1 Nitrosomonadales bacterium | reverse complement strand
ACGGTGATCTTCGATGAAGCCCATCAACTGCCTGAAACGGCCAGCCTGTTTTTCGGCGAGAATCTCTCCACCACGCAACTGCTGGATCTGGCGCAAGACGCCCGCATCGAAGCGCTGACCTCCGCCAAAGACTTCGCCCCCTTACCTAAAGCCTGCGATGAACTCGACAAAGCCGCGCGCGATCTGCGCCTCGTGTTCAAAAAAGAAGGGCGCATGCCGGCGATCGCAACTGGTTCTTTCAAGGATTTTGCGCCACAACTGAAAAATCTTAGCGAAAAACTAAAACAAATCAATGAGATGCTAGAGTCCCAGGCCGCACGCAGCGAAGGATTGGAGAATTGCTGGCAGCGCGCACAGGCATTTTCGCTGCTGCTAAAAAACTGGCAGGATGACAAGGCCGACGATAAGGTGCGCTGGCTGGAGGTCTATCACCACTCGCTGCAACTCAATGCCACCCCGCTCTCCATCGCCGAAATCTTCGAGAAGCAAATCGGCAGCACCGCACGCGCGTGGATTTTCACTTCGGCAACCCTAGCGGTGAAGCAGGACTTCTCGCATTATCAGGGCGAAATGGGCTTGCTCAAGGCAAAAACCGCCTGCTGGGACAGCCCGTTCGATTACGAAAAACAGGCCTTGCTGTATGTACCCTCCGGCCTGCCCGAACCCAACAGCGAAGGCTATACCGAGGCCGTAATACAGTCGGCCCTGCCGATGATAGCAGCGAGCCGTGGACGCGCCTTTTTGCTGTTCACCAGTTTACGGGCCATGCAACGCGCTCACGAAATATTAACCGCCGAATTTGATCTGCGCGGCTGGAATTACCCGCTGCTATTGCAGGGTGAAGGCTCACGCAACGAGCTTTTGACGCGCTTTCGCGAACACGGCAATGCCGTCCTGCTGGGCAGCCAGTCATTCTGGGAAGGGGTCGACGTCAGAGGAGAGGCGTTGTCCTTGGTCATCATCGACAAGCTACCCTTCGCCCCGCCCGATGATCCCGTCCTGGCCGCCCGCATCGCGCAAATCTCAAAACAGGGTCGCAACGCCTTCATGGAATACCAGTTGCCGCGCACCATTATCACGTTAAAGCAAGGTGCGGGGCGACTGATCCGCGACGAAAACGACAGAGGCGTCCTGATGATCTGCGATCCGCGCCTGATCACCAAGCAATACGGCAAACGCATCTGGCAAAGTCTGCCGCCAATGAAACGCACGCGGGTTGAAACGGAGGCCGTCGCGTTTTTCACCACCCAAAGCGACGTCGGTTAAACAGCGTGTTTCGCCGTTTGATAAGCCATCCCGCTAATTATTTTTTCACTTGGGGGCTAGCGCATAAACCCTAACACTCGTATATTTCACCCCACGGCAAACTGTCTGTTTTTTTCAGACGCCTCGCCCATAAAAATAATTCAAAATTCATTCAGGGAGCGAATCATGAAATTACGTACGATAGCGATGTTTGTATTGGCACTAGGCATCTCAGGCGTCGCGAGTGCCGCAGGTGAAATCATTATCAAGTTCAGTCATGTCGTTGCCCCTGACACCCCTAAGGGTCAAGCTGCCGAGCGCTTCAAGCAAGTTGCCGAAAAGCTGACCAAGGGTAAAGTCAAAATCGAGGTCTATCCGAACAGCCAGTTATACAAGGACCGCGAAGAAATCGAGGCGCTGCAAAGCGGCGCCGTGCAGATGCTCGCGCCCTCTTTATCCAAATTCGGCCCAATGGGCGCACCTGAGTTTCAACTGTTCGATCTGCCCTTTCTATTCCCGAATCAGGAAACCCTGCACCGCGTGATGGATGGCGAAGCGGGTAAAAAACTGTTTGCGAAACTCGACACCAAAGGCGTCACCGGATTGACCTTCTGGGATAACGGTTTCAAACAGATGAGTTCGAACAAGCCCATGCATGCCCCGACCGACCTGAACGGTCTGAAAATGCGCATCCAATCGTCCAAGGTGTTAAACGCCCAGATGAAAGCGCTGGGTGCAAACCCGCAGGTGATGGCGTTCAGTGAAGTCTATACCGCCTTGCAGCAGGGCGTTGTGGATGGCACGGAAAATCCCGTATCCAATTTTTACACCCAGAAAATGCATGAAGTGCAAAAGCACATGACTATCTCCAACCATGGCTATTTGGGCTATGCGGTGATCGTCAACAAATCGTTCTGGGACGGGTTGCCGGCCGATGTGCGCACCGCGCTCAATCAGGCGATGAAAGAAGCAACCGCCTATGAACGCGATATTGCACAAAAGGATAACGATGATGCGCTGGCCCGCGTGATTGCTGCAAAAACCACCACCGTCTACACACTGACCCCGACTGAGCGCACTGAGTGGCAAAAGAAGCTGCTGCCGCTGCAAAAAGAATTTGAATCCGTCATCGGTGCCGACTTGATTCAAATTGCCAATACGACCGCAGCACAGGTCGCCAAAGAGTATTCCGCCACCAAACCTGTTGACACAACGAAGAAATAACGACCAACCGGGACACGATAAACGTGTCCCGGTACGTTTGGAGTGCGCAATGATCAATCGTTTTCTGAATCACTTCGAAGAGTTTCTGATTGCCAGTTTTATGGCAGCAGCAACGCTGGTCACCTTTGCCGCGGTGGTGATGCGCTATACCACAGGTTCTGGCATCGATTGGGCACAAGAGCTCACCATTTATTTGTTCATCTGGATGGCCAAATTTGGTGCGGCCTACGGCGTGCGTACCGGCATCCACATCGGCGTGGATTTTCTGGTCAACTGGGTCAGACCCTCGATACGAAAAGCCATGGTGATTGCGGCCTTATCCCTGGGCGTCATTTTCACCGGTTCGATTTCATTTTTCGGCGCGCGCTGGGTACTGTTCATCCACGGCACGGGTCAAGTCTCGCCGGATCTTGAAATGCCGATGTGGATCGTCTATCTGGCCATCCCCTTCGGTTCAGGATTGATGTGCTACCGATTTATGCAGGTCATCAAAGCATTTATTCAAACCGGCGATCTACCCGTGCACGACATGGGCGGGCATAACGAGGAGGCCGCCGCATGACCGCGCTACTCATCATCAGCATCCTGCTGGTACTACTGCTCACCAGCACGCCGATTTCCATCGCGCTGGGCACCACCGTACTGATTTATCTCCTAGGATTTTCTTCATTTTCCATCGACACGGTCAACATCATCTCGCAGCGACTGTTTACCGGTCTGGAGAGTTTCTCGATCATGGCCGTGCCCTTTTTCGTCTTGTCCGGCCAGTTCCTGATCGACGGGAAAATTGCCGCGCGTATCGTGCGCTTCGCCAGCAACCTGGTCGGCTGGATGCCCGGCGGCATTGCGATGGCGGCCGTACTGGCCTGCGCCTTCTTCGCCACCATCTCAGGTTCGAGTCCGGCCACCGTGATGGCGATCGGCTCTGTGATGCTACCCGCGATGATCAAGGCGGGATACCCGAAGCGCTTTTCCGTTGGTGTGATCACCTCGGCAGGCTCGCTCGGCATCTTGATTCCGCCGTCCATCGTGATGATCATCTACTCGGTCGCCACCTCCGAGAGCGCAGGCAAGATGTTCATCGCAGGCATCGTCCCCGGCATCATGCTGGCCGTCATTATGATGTCACTGGTCTTCATACAGGCCAAGCGCAAGCATTTCCCCACGCAGCCTAAACCGACCGCAGCCGAATTCTGGCAGTCCTTCCGCGATGCCTGGAGCGGGATCTTCATGGTGGTACTAGTGATCGGCGGTATTTACGGTGGCCTGTTCACGCCGACGGAAGCTGCTGCAGTTGCCGCCGTCTACGCGTTCGTCGCCGCCAAATTCTTCAGCGGTGACCTGTCCTGGCGTCAGGTACCCAAAACATTGCTCAGTGCCGCGAATACCAGCGCGATGCTGCTCTACATCATCACCAATGCGATATTGTTCTCCTTTTTGATGACGTCAGAGCAGATTCCGCAGGAGATGTCAGCCTGGGTCGTGGCACAAAACCTGCAACCGTGGATGTTTTTGCTGATGGTGAATCTGGCGCTGCTCGCCGCCGGACAATTCATGGAGCCGACCTCCATCGTGCTGATTTTAGCGCCACTGTTCCTGCCCATCGCCAAAGTCATGGGGATCGACCCGATCCACCTAGGGATCATCATGGTGGTCAACATGGAGATCGGCATGATCCATCCGCCGGTGGGGCTGAATCTGTTTGTCGCGAGCCATCTGGCAAAAGAAGGGTTGACGGAAGTGTCGATCGCCACCCTGCCCTGGGTCGGCGTGATGCTTGTTTATCTGGGTTTAATCACCTATATTCCCGCCATCTCAACCTGGCTGCCTCACCTGCTCTACAAATGATCACGAAAAAACACACGACTCCCTCCCGCATCACGGGGTTCAGGCTGCGCATAAAAGGATATCAACGCGCATGATGGATTTTTTCCTGCGGATATCCGGAGAGCATTATTTACTGGCGTTGGCCGCCTTTGTCATCGTGATTCTTTCCGCTGCCAGTGTGACACTGGCTAAACTCGCCCGTGAACTGCGTCAAAGTGAAGCGCGCTGGAAGTTTGCGCTCGAAGGCGCCGGTGAAGGAGTGTGGGACTGGAATATTCCGCAAAACAAGGTGACATTGTCGCCACGCTACGAGGAAATCGTCGATTTCAACGACGAGGATACCACCGCACACGAAACCACCTGGCATCAGCACATTCACCCGGATGACAGGGACGTGGTCGATCTCAGCATCAAGGATTACCTCGCGGGACATACCGCCAGTTATTACAATGAACATCGCATTTTATGCCGGGATGGCACCGTCAAATGGGTGCTGGCACGCGGCATGATCGTCAGTCACGGCACCAATGAAAAACCGCTGCGTATGATAGGCACGCTCTCGGATATCACGGTACGAAAAACGGTCGATGAACGGATGCACTATCGGGCGCACTATGACCCGCTCACCAATCTGCCCAATCGTGCCCTGATGAGCGATCGACTGCAACAAGCAGTCATCAAAGCACGGCGAGACCATTCAAAGATGGCGCTCATGTTCATCGATCTGGATAAATTCAAACCAGTCAATGACACACTGGGACACGAGGCAGGCGATTTATTGCTGCAACAGGTCGCCATACGATTGCTCGCCGGCGTCAGAGAGTCGGATACAGTTGCACGCATCGGCGGTGACGAATTTGTTGTCTTGCTGCACGCGATCGATCAAGAAGACGATGCATCCATGATCGCCGAAAAAATCCTGCACAGCCTCAATACGCCCTTCACCGTTGGCAAACATGAGGTAAGGATTTCCGGCAGCATCGGTATCGCAGCCTATCCACAGCATGGCGAAGATGAAAAAGTGCTGCTCATCAATGCCGACATTGCCATGTATCAGGCAAAAAAAGAGGGGCGCAACGGCTACCGGTTCTTCACCCAGGAATCACTAAATGAACTGACCGGAAAATTCAAACGATTTGATGTGGCTCAGTCGCCTGTCACACCGGCAATCAACTGAAGTTTAGCGATACGGCTCAGTTTTTTGATTGCAATCTCCCGCTTAGAGGCACAAGACCTGTCCGCACAAGGCTCGCTAAACACCAGCACCACCGGTACTCGCACCCGCGTGTATTTGGCCGCCGTCCCGGCATTATGGGCGTCGAGCCGTTTAGCAAGATTGTTCGTGATGCCGCAATACAGCGTATCGTCGGCACAGCGCAGCAAATAACACATCCACATCGCTAGCGCCGGCTTCGCAAGCTGCCCCCTGTGAGCATCAGCGCAATCAGCAGCAGCACGGCGATATTGCCCCAACGCACATAAGGCGTGCTGCCCCCATAGCCCTGCGCCACCCCTTGCAGCACCCCCAATTGGTGTTGCGGTAACTGTTGCAGCACACGGCCATTTACCCCGATGATGGACGTCACCCCGGTATTGGTGGCACGCAGCATCATGCGACCGGTTTCCAGCGCACGAAATTGCGAGATCTGATTATGCTGTGCGGCCGCATGAGAGCGTCCATACCAGCCGTCGTTGGTAACATTGACCAGCAAAGTGGCCTCCGGCAGCGCGCTGATGATTTCCTCACCAAACACATCTTCATAGCAAATATTCACCGCGACCTGCTGTCCCGCGACGGACAACGGCGGCGGCTCAGCCTCACCGCGCGCCAGATCGCCCATCGGGATATTGAGTATTTCATTGATCAGCCAGCCGAACAGCGGGCGAAACGGAATAAACTCGCCGAAGAGCACCAGATGATGCTTACGATAGTGCGGCGACTCCTGAGCAAAACCGTCTTCAGAGACACCCAGCGCAATCACGCTGTTGTAGTAGCCGCCGCGGTCGCGTTCAAACACCCCGGCCAGCACATCACCCTGATTACGCCTGGCATGCTCGCGCAATTGTTCAAGTAATTCCTGCGGCACGTCATCACGCATCATCGGCAAGGCCGTTTCAGGCAACACTGTCAGTTTCGCCGGATTCTGCAACACCTGCCGCCGGTAAGTATCGAGCGTACCTGCGAGCGCTTCCTCAGTGAATTTGATGTCCTGCCCGATATTGCCCTGCACCAGCGTCACCGAAAACGGCGCACCAACTGTTTGCGTCCAGGCCACATGGCGCAGCAGTTCGCCTCCGGCCCACAAGGCTGCGAACAGGGCACAGGCCATTTGGCCGTGCCGGCACCAGCGCACTTGCCAGATGAGCGCCAGCAAACCGGCGCAAAGGGCGGCGACCAGCGACACGCCGTAGACACCGAGCAGCGCGGCAAAACCTGCCAGAGGACTGTCGCTGTGCGCATAGCCCAGCGTCAACCAGGGAAAGCCTGTAAAAATCAGGCCGCGTAACCATTCGATTAACACCCAGACCGCTGGCATCACCAACAGGACGCGCAAATTAGCTAGCGGCGAAAAACGCGCCTGCAAAAAACCGGCAAGCCCGGTAAACGAGGACAGAAATGCCGCGAACAACAGAGTTGCCGGTCCTGCCAACCAGACGGGCATCTCACCAAAATCGTGCAGCGCCACATAAATCCAGGATATCCCGCCCCCAAATAGCCCCAATCCGAAGAAAAACCCCAGATAAGCTGCTGCACGCGGGGTTGCGGCCCGCCCCCACAACACGAAGAGCAGCGCGAGTGCTGCAACGGGTATAGGGAAAAGTCCTAATGGCGCGAACCCCGCCACACAAGACAGGCCGGCCAGCAAGGCTAAGCCATTTTCTTTAATCACTTTATGCATACTCGACATCGACAGTTCACAAGACCCGCGCAGCATAACCGATCCCGCGCAATTTCTGCCAATATAGACCGCACTTACCTGCACAACACGCGCGTTTCAGAGTTTGATGCGGCCCCACGCCCCGTTTTTCATTTAAATTTAAACTTTATGCATGATTTAGTTCTCAGTTCACGCCGCTTTGTGCTTAAATCGCGCCTTAACTCATACGCCTAATTATCATGGAAAAAATTCGTCTCTCCAAACGCATGTCCGAACTCGGCCTGTGCTCACGCCGCGAAGCGGACAGCTATATCGAAAAGGGCTGGGTCGATGTGGATGGCGAAACAGTCAGCCTGCTGGGCACCAAGGTCTACCCGAACCAGCAGATCACGCTGCGCACGGCAGCACAGGTCGTCCAGCACGAGCGTGTGACAATTTTAATGAACAAACCGGTAGGTTACGTCTCAGGACAAGCGGAACACGGTTATAAACCGGCCGCAGCATTGCTCGATGAAGCCACCCACTGGAAAGAAGATCCTTCGCCGATCAAATTTCATCGCAGCCAGTTCATCGGCTTAGCGCCTGCCGGCCGTCTCGACATAGACTCGCAAGGCTTGCTGATATTGACGCAGGACGGTCGGGTTGCCAAACAACTGATAGGTGAAGACTCCAAGGTGGACAAGGAGTATCTGGTGCGCGTACAAGGCAAGCTCGAATCGTCCGGTCTGGCGCTGCTCTGCCAGGGCCTAAAGCTCGACGGCGAATATCTGAAACCGGCTAAAGTGTCCTGGCAGAATGAAGACCAGCTGCGCTTTATCTTACGGGAAGGGAAAAAACGTCAGATTCGCCGCATGTGCGAACTAGTGGGTCTGACGGTCACAGGCCTCAAGCGCATCCGCATCGGCAAGATCAAGCTGGGGCTCCTGCCTGCCGGTCAGTGGCGTTACTTAGGCGAACACGAGCAGTTCTAAAAACTCGGGCTGGATCTGTTCAGCCCGCCTCCATCAGACGCGAGCGCCGTACTGCCTTAGCAACACAAGCAGCTCGTCGCTGTTGCGCTTTTGGGCAATGGCCAATGGAGACCCGTGATTACTGGAAATATTTGGGTCAGCCTGACAATCGAGCAGCAATCGGCTGGCGACCAGATGTCCACGGGTGACGGCCAGCGAAAGCGGCGTGTCCCCGCTATTTTGAACGGCATTGATCAGCGCACCGGCAATGCACAACTCCCCGACTATCTGTGTGTGGTTGTAAAAAGCGGCCCAATGTAGGGCTGTATATTTCCCCGAATCCGCTGCGTTGACTTCAGCCCCCTGATGTATCAGGTAACGCACAACACCTAGCTGTCCGTTAATGGCAGCGATCATCAGCGGGGTCTGCCCGCCTTCAAAGCGATAATCAATCCGCACACCCGCACCCAGAAAAATTTCAAGCACGCTCTGCTGCCCGCGCTCAAGCGCAAGCATAAATCCCTGCGGAGTGGGATTGGCACATGGGATAGATTCCCAGGGATCTTCAAACTGGGGTAATTTGTAACCATTTTTCTTACAGACATCATGCAGTTTGCTGACAAATAACAGTTCAGCGATCACCATCGGTGAGAATCCTTGCCGTCCGCCGCGATTATCTATCATCAGATCGTGCATGTAGGATTCAAATTTAGGCGTATTCCATAACTGCATCAGATGATTCAGAACGTGCGTGTAATCACGCGCAAGCAATTTCGGATACTTGTCAGGCAAATTCTTAAACAGTAGTGCGACACGAGAATTGATCATGATGAACGATTAGTTAAAATTATCTGTGATTGCATGAAATGACGATAGCTGATTTCCAGCTTACCTCACTCTTGAATATTTTCAAAGGTCGTAAAATCGATCGACTAGCACCCCATCAAATATCGGTGATAAAAACCGTGCGCATTATCGCACACGCCATCTATCCAATTGAAATATAATCAAATTTAAGCAGTTGCGATCATTTTCATTCCGGCAATGAGCAACACAAGCGCCAACAGCTTTTTGATAGCCGGGTTGCCCAGACGTTTACTGCCATATTCGGCGCCAATCAGACCACCCACAACCGCCGCAACCGCCCAGTAAGGCAGCGCTGCGGGTAAGCCGGGTGCCAGTTTTGCCACCCCCGCCAGAGCGGCGACCGAATTGACGAGGATGAAAGCTGCGGCGATTCCGGATACGGTTTTTACCTTCGCCCAGCGATAATACAAAATGAGCGGACTTAAAAATATCCCCCCGCCCACCCCGGTCAAGCCGGAAAGAAATCCCAGCACACCGCCCGCCGACAGCAACACCCACAATGCGGGACGCTCAACCACAGGACGCTCAGGCTCGTGCAGCGTCCGAAAAATATGCCATGCGGAATAAATCAGAACGATACCCACGACAGGCTTATACAGATGCCCGGACAGCGTCAATGTGCCGCCCAGATAGGCGCAGGGAATCGAGGCGATGGCGAGCGGCCAGAATAAACGCCAGGAAAAAGCGCCCGCACGGTAATATTTAAATGTGGCTATCACCGCGACCAGAATATTCAGCGACAGTGCAACCGGTCTCATTTCTGCGGGAGAGATGCCCATCAGCGCCATGGCTGCCAGATACCCGGATGCGCCGCCATGACCAACTGAAGAGTACAGCACCGCGGCGACCAGAATGAGCAGCGCCAATATCCCTTCATGCAAACTCATTGATGACACACGCTAAGGCTTTTTGGCATGAGCAGGACGGAACACCTTACATTGTTCAGGATCGGATTCCAGATAGGCCCCTTCGATCAAGTCGATGCAATAAGGGATGGCAGGAAACACCGCATTCAGACAATCGCCAATCGCCGAGGGTTTACCGGGCAGGTTTACGATCAGACTGCTACCGCGTATGCCTGCCGTCTGGCGTGACAAAATCGCGGTCGGCACAAATTTTAGCGACGCGGCGCGCATCAGCTCGCCAAAGCCCGGCATCATCTTGCCGCATACGGCCTCGGTGGCCTCAGGTGTTACATCGCGCAACGCCGGGCCCGTGCCGCCTGTGGTGACCACCAAACAGCATTTTTCCTGATCGCACAATTCAATCAACGCCGCCTCTATCAGCGGCTGCTCATCCGGAATCACTCTGGCCACCGCCTCCCAAGGACTGGTCAATACACGCTCAAACCAGGCGCGCATGGCAGGCCCGCCCAGATCTTCATATTCTCCGCGACTGGCGCGGTCAGAAATAGTCAAAATACCGATACGTGCCATCATTACTCCTTAAATCCCGGGCATTCCTGAAACACGGTGCCATCGAGCAATTGAACGGTCACCTGTGCGCCCGCCGCAAATCCGCTGCATTCAGATGGCAAGACAAGCAAGCCATCCGCCCGCGCCATTGACAGCAGCACGCCGCTACTCTGCGTACCGGTGGAACTGGCGATGTAACCTGTATTATCTGTTGAGAGTTGCACCCGGATGAATTCGGTGCGACCGGGACGCATTTTGACCGCATGCGCCAGACGCGCAGTCACCGTACGGCGGTACAGCCTGGGATTACCCATCATGCGACGCAGCGCGGGAGCGACAAACTCTTCGAAGCACACCATGCTGGACACGGGGTTGCCCGGCAGCCCAAAGACGACTGTTTTGTCGGTCTTGCCAAATGCCAGCGGATGACCCGGCTTCATCGCCACGCGCCAGAATTTCATTTCAACGCCCAATCCTTCGATCGTGGGGCGCACGTAGTCATGCACGCCGACTGAGGTACCGCCCGAGACCAGCAACACATCGTACGCCAGCCCGATTGTGAGAAACTGTTCAAGTTCAGCCGGATCATCCCGCGCGATACCAAGCATGGCAGGCGTGATACCCAGTGCCTGCACCTGCGCCATCAGTGCATAGGTATTTGAATCGGGGATTTTATTGGGATTGACTGGATCGCCAATCGCCTCGAGTTCATTGCCGGTGGAGAGAATCGCGACACGCGGACGCCGGTATACAGACAGTTTCGCGGCCTTCACCGTGGCCAGCACGCCGATTACGCCCGGCGTGATTTCAGTGCCTTTAGTGAGTACGACATCGCCCTCACGCATATTTTCGCCCTGAGGCCTGACATCGTGACACGCTTTTACCGCTATTGTGATCTGCACCATGTCAGGTGAAACCTCATTCGTATCTTCCACGCGGATCACCGCATCCGCACCCTGCGGCATCGGTGCACCCGTCATGATCCTCGCACACTGCCCGCATCCGATGCTCAAAGTCGGCATGTCGCCCGCCTTGATATCTTCGATGATCATAAGCGTCGCCGGCAGGTTGACCAGATCAGCACTGCGCACCGCGAACCCATCCATCGCCGACACATCGTAGGGCGGCAAATCGCGATTAGCGCGGATGTCTTCGCTCAGCACCCGTCCCAGCGACACGGCTAAATCAACCGTTTCAGAATCCTGAGGCGTGATACATTCAAAAATGATGCGCTGTGCGCGACTGATTTTCAGGTGTTCCATTGATTTACTTTCTCCATTGCTGATTTCATCTCTTCCGGCGTATCCAGATCGAAAAATCCAGCGTGATCCGCCACGGGTATTTCAGCCTCATCCACATAACACACACGCAGTCTGGCTAGCAGTTCGCGCAAACTCCGTTTACCGCCGCCCTGCAGCACGTCGCGCAATTCATGCTCAATTCGCGTGGCATAAAATGCCGCCAGCGGTTGTGGATACCCCTGAAAAACGGGCACAACCGCATCGAAATCACCCCGATGCGCCGCCATATTTTCGATCAGACGGGGCGTAATAAAGGGCATGTCGCAGGCCACCGCAAACATCCAGGGTGTTTTGATGCATTCGAGGCCGGCCGACAGCCCGGCCAACGGTCCAGAATACATAGTAGAATCAAAAACTTGCGTCAAATCACAATCGGCGCGACGCTCACGCGTGCTGACAATAACCTCAGAAAATAACGGCTGAACGATCGCAGCGACGCGCTGCAACAGCGTTTGCTCACCCAGCAGCATACAGGCCTTGTCCTGCCCCATGCGACGAGACTCGCCCCCTGCCAGTATCAATGCCGTACAGTCCGCGATCATCCGCGTTCGAGTATAAATTGACTGATACCGGTGATATCTTCCAGACCGAAATGTGGCAGTTCAGGGTAAATTTCATCCATATCGGTGACTATCGCGATCAATCCGTCTTCAAGTGTGCAGCGGGGCAGTTTGCCGCAGGCGCGACGCATCACCTCGATCTTGGCACCCCGCGCATGGGAAAACCCTTCGGCCAGCACCAAATCCGCATCGCTCATGAAACGACGGGCCAGCTGTTCAGGCTCGCGTTCTTCCGTCGCATCCGCCACCAGTTGTAACGCATCCCGCGTGAGCAGCATGCTCATCGACGCGCCTGCGGCCTTGTAACGGTGACTGTCCTTGCCCGGCGTGTCGAGCTCCACCTTGTGATGTGCGTGTTTGATCGTCGCGATGTTCAACCCTTGATCGCTTAAATGTCGCACCAGTTTTTCGATCAGCGTCGTTTTGCCGGAACCGGAATGCCCTACGATGGAGATGACTTTCATGGATGCGAGGTAAGCCATGCGCCCCCCTCAGGTGTGACTTCCTTTTTCCAGATCGGCACGCGCACTTTCAGCTCGTCTATCATCCAGCGACACGCATCCAAAGCGGCTACCCGGTGTTCGGCCCCTGCCGCGATGAACACGATATTCTCACCCGCCGTGACCGTACAGAGGCGGTGCACGATGCGCGCATCCAGCAAACTGTATTTTTCGATGGCATCCAGTCGCAGTTGATTCATTTCAGACAGCGCCATGCTGCCATAGGCGTCGAAGCTGATTTGCGACACCGCACGACCTTCAGAAAAATCCCGTGCGCAACCGACAAACGTGGCAATGCCACCCATGCGTAGTGAACCGGCTTTGAGGGCTGTAATTTCCTCATCCTGAGAAAAATCGTCCTGCTGAATTCTGACCGCGTCCTTCATCTATCCCCCGGAAAACTTGGCCATGAAGGTCACTTCGCTGCCGTCAACAAGCTCGACTGAAAGATCGCGAACCTGCTGGCCGTTCACCGCGCAAAAGCAGACAATTTCAAAGGCGTGCGGATAACGCGCGGCCAGCAGATCGCGCAAAGATTGCAACGTCATACCCTCAACGCAGGGGATTTGACAGTCTCTGATTCCCGTCCGCTCGACGACCGGGCCAAAAAACAGCACATTTATCATTTGTTTTCCCGCCGCCAGAGTCCACTCTTACCGCCGCGCTTTTCTTCCAGCTGCACATATTCGATACGCATGCCGCGATCAATAGCCTTGCACATATCGTAGATCGTCAGGAGTGCAACGTTCGCCGCAGTCAGCGCTTCCATCTCAACCCCGGTCTGCCCCGCGCAACTGACCGTGACCATCACCTTGATACCGGTGCAGCCACTGTCATCCGGTTCCGCGATGTCGCTAAATTCGACCGCTACGCCGGATAACATAATCGAATGGCACATCGGAATAATATCCGGCGTACGTTTTGCCGCCATCACAGCCGCAACATCGGCCACCGCCAGCACGTTGCCCTTGTTCATGCGTCCTTCGCGGATACGCAGCAAGGTCGCCTCCTGCATACGCAGCACGCCGCTTGCCACCGCCGTACGTTGCGACTCTGGTTTAGCGGACACATCGACCATGCGCGCGCGTCCTGATTCAGAAAAATGTGTTAAGTCATTCATGCTAGTGCGTCCATAAGTGTGGCTTACCCGCCAATATACGACATCTCGATTTTATTGCGCGGCAATCGGGCCACTTCGTTGCGAATCTCTGAATACCGGTCGGTGCGATTTTGCCAGCAATTTTCAATCGCATGACCGATATCTTCATCGCTACGCCCCCCACGCAGCAGGGCTCTGAGATCGGCATTCGACTGCTCTGCGAACAAACAGGTGTACAGTTTTCCGTCGGTAGACAGCCGGATGCGCGTGCATTCATGGCAAAAAACCTGCGTGACCGACGCGATTTGACCAATCTCGCCCGCACCATCGGCATAAGCCCAGCGACTGGCAACTTCGCCCGTGCAACTGGCAACCAGTGGAACTAAGGGATATCGGGCAGAAATCATTTCGACGATCTCCCGTGCCGGCACGACCTCATCCATTACCCAACCGTTGGTGCTGCCGACATCCATATATTCGACAAAGCGCAGCACAATGCCGGTGTTGCGAAAATACTCCGCCATACGCATGATTTCACCGTCATTCACACCGCGCTTGACCACCATATTGATCTTGACCGGCAGTCCCGCACGCTGCGCTGCCGCGATCCCCGCCAGAACCGAATTTACCGACGCGTGTGAGTCACTCATGCGTTGAAAGATCGCCTCATCCAAGGCATCCAGACTGACGGTGATGCGCGACAGGCCTGCATTTTTGAGTGCTTGTGCACGCGCCTCGAGCAACACGCCGTTGCTGGTCATGGCAATGTCGACCGCATCTCCCGTGTTGGTGCGCAAGGCGGACAGCTTTTCGACCAACTGTTCGATCCCGCGCCTCATCAGCGGCTCCCCCCCCGTCAGACGAATTTTACGGACGCCCAGCCGAACAAATGAGGCCGCGACGCGGACAATTTCTTCCAGCGTCAGCAGTTCACTGCGAGGCAGAAAAGCATGATTTTGATCAAATATTTCGCGCGGCATGCAATAAGTGCAACGCAAATTGCAGCGGTCCGTAACGGAGATACGCAGATCCTGCATCGGGCGGCGCATGGCGTCACTCAACACAACGCCGTGCATTAGACTGCGCTGAACCGACTCACCTGAAGATACGGGCGAACTACTGATGGATTGAATCGGAATAACGTCATGCATGTAGGTCACGAGTGCCGGCAGATTGCTCATCCACCGGCATGTTTCTTAAGTTAGCGTTTCTTTTTATTGGAAAACGTATTTTCAACCAACGCCGGTGCATCGCTCTGCGGAACATGACACTGATTACAGTTGTAGCGACCGTTAATCAGATGATCGGTCACTTTGTCCGGTGCATTGCGCCTGTCGGTGTAATGCGTAGCTGGAATTGGCACAGGCATACCCGCTGCCACTTTTTTACCCCACAGATCAGGCTGTGCATGACAGGCAACGCAGAGATTATTTTCACGTGTAATGGGCAAAAAATCGCTGACCGCATGCGGCACCTGAGGCGGCGCCCCAAGATAGGCGCGCGGCAGCAATTTGTTTGCACCGGGCGCCGCATCGCTGTAGTGATAAACACGGGGCGTCGGCACTTCAAAAACGCTGGTCTTGGACAGCCCCATCTCTTCCGTCTTGATCGGTGCCGTCGCATAAGCAGAACCTGCCGAGAGTGCGATCAAAAGTGCGCTAACTAGGTATTTTTTAATCATCATTTCATCTCCCTCAGGCTTAAGCCTTATAGATTTTGACCGCACATTTTTTAAAATCGGTCTGCTTGGAAATCGGGCAGGTCGCATCCAGCGTCACCTTATTGATGAACACCCCCTCGTCAAACCAAGGCACAAACACCGTCCCCTTAGGCGGACGATTACGTCCGGCCGTCTCGACGGTGGCTTTGACCTTGCCGCGGCGTGACTCGATCCAGGCGATGCTATCCTGCTTAAGCCCACGTGACTTAGCATCATCCGGATGCATAAAAATCAGTGCCGCAGGTACGGCCCAGTGCAACTCGCGCACCCGCCTCGTCATCGTTCCCGAATGCCAGTGCTCCAGCACGCGACCGGTGGACAGCCACATGTCATAGTCGTGATCCGGCACCTCAACGGGCGCGGCATAAGGACGGAAGAAGATTTTGGCTTTACCGCTGATGTCGGTATCCGCCGCATTGGTCACGCCATCCAGATTTCCTGAAGGCAGTTTTTTGAACGCCTTGCCGTAAAAATCGAAACCGCTGCCTTTTTTGACATAGGGGTCATATTCTTCGTTGAAGCGCCAGTGTGTCTCTTTACCGTTGACCACCGGCCATTTCAGCCCGCGCACATCGTCTCTGAAATACACATCGAATTCGGCCAGATCATGCGCATGACCGCGACCGAAACTGGCATATTCTTCAAACAAGGCTTTTTCAGGAAACCAGTGATCACCCAACAGGCGCGAAACATGATTATCGTGGGTCTTGCCAACCGCATCCGGCCAGCTGAATTTTTTATTGTCCGCGGTGGCAAACAGCGCATCGTACAGCGTCGCCTCAGGCGAGAGCCCGGAACCCGTTAACACATCCGGCAATACACCATCAGCAAAACCTGCTGCCTTAAGCCCCGGTATCTTCTGCTCCCCCCAGACTTCTTTTAACTTGAAGCGCTTGGAAAACTCCATAATCTGCCAAATATCGGCACGCGCTTCACCCGGTGGCGGCACCTGTTCGCGCCACATCTGAGTACGACGCTCGGCGTTGCCGTAAGCCCCCCATTTTTCGAAGATCATCGCGGCCGGCAGCACCAGATCGGCGACTTTGGTCGAGATACCGGGATAGGCATCGGACACCACAATAAAATTATCCATCTCGCGCGCCGCCTTAATCCAGTGGTTAGCGTTGGCGCTGCCCTGGAATGGGTTGCAAACTTGCACCCAGGCAAATTTCACCTGGCCGTCTTCAAGGTCGCGCAGCAGCTTGGTGATATGGCTGCCAGGTTTAGGATTGAGCGTTTTTGCAGGCAGCTGCCAGATCTTTTCAGAGGCTGCGCGGTGATCCGGATTGTTTACCACCATGTCGGCCGGCAGACGATGCGAGAAGGTGCCGACTTCGCGTGCAGTGCCGCAAGCTGATGGCTGTCCGGTCAAGGAAAACGCGCCATTGCCGGGTGTTGCCTGTTTGCCCAGCAGCAGATGCACCATATAGGCTTGTTCATTAACCCAGGTGCCGCGCTGGTGTTGATTAAAACCCATGGTCCAGAAGCTGACCACTTTACGATTATTCTCAATATACAGATCAGCCAGCATTTTTAGCTTGGCCTTAAAGTCGTCCAGCGACTCGTCCACGTCGCCTTTTGCCAGTTCCGCAACAAAATCAAGCGTGTAGGGTTCGACGCCTTTTTTGAAATCGTCGAAACTGATCAGCCAGTGCTTGTCAGCCGTATTGCGGTTCTTCTGTTCCACCGTCGCACCGGTTTGCTTACCCTGGGCAATCGCTTCCTGTTCGTTCAGTACCATGGTCAGTTCGCGACCGTTGGTGTCTTTCTCAGGCGCGTAATCGAATTTATCCGAGCCGCGCATACCGTAACCGATATCGGTAGGTCCGGTTGCGAAAGCACAGTGTTTATTAACGAAGTCCCAATTAACCGCATTGCGGGTAACAATCTCGCGCGCCAGATAATTCATGATGGCAAGATCGGTACTCGGTTTGAAGATAATTTCCAGATCGGCAATGCCGGAGGACATATTGCTCACCGTGGTCAGATTAACCACGCGCACTTCGGGCGTGTTCATCCTGCGATCTGTGATGCGCGTCCATAGCACCGGATGCATCTCCGCCATGTTCGCCCCCCATAAAACCATCGTGTCAGTATGCTCGATGTCGTCATAGTTCCCGGACGGCTCATCAATACCGAAAGTCTGCATAAATCCTGCTACAGCAGAGGCCATGCAGTGCCGCGCGTTAGGATCGATGTTATTACTGCGGAATCCCGCTTTCATCAGTTTTACGGCAGCATAGCCCTCCTGCACGGTGTGCTGACCTGAGGCGAAAAAACCAATTCCGGTCGGTCCCAGCTCCTTGTAATGACGTTTGAATTGTTTCTCCATCTCGTCGAAGGCGCGCTCCCAGGAGACTGCAACGAATTCACCCTGCTTGTCGAACTTGCCGTCTTTCATGCGCAGCAGCGGTTGAGTAAGGCGGTCTTTGCCGTAGATAATTTTACCGTTGAAATAACCCTTGATGCAGTTAAGCCCGCGATTAACCGGCGAATCGATATCGGCTTTGGTCGCGACGATCTTGCCCTTTTCGGTAGCGATTTGAATTCCGCACCCCACGCCGCAGAATCTGCACACGCCCCGATCCCATCGCCAGCCAGCCTCAGCATTCAAGGTCGCTGCACTGGCAACTTCATTAATCGGAATTCCTACTGTCGCAGCGACTGAAGAGACAATAGCGCTTTGCTTGAGAAAATCGCGGCGGGTGATAGGCATTCAAATGCTCCTTCTTGGATTTGAGGATACTAAAGCATCATCAAAGATGCATTAACGGCACATGTTAATCCTAGCGCGATACCTTGTCCACGAACTTCAAACAATTTTTTATGCCAAAGTGCTCGATATTTTGCCTATCGAAGCCAGTGCATTTTACGGGATAGGTCGGGGATAGCTGGATTTGGCCCGATTCTTCAAGGTGCATCAGTCGTGCGCCTTGTTTGTCAGCCCGAAATCAGCGTGCATCAACGAAAAAAGCCCGCCGAGGCGGCGAGCTTTTTCATGCAGCACTGAGCTGAAGACCTGCACGCCCTGCTATTCCATATACATACCGCCGTTTACATGCAGTGTGACACCGGTAATGTAAGCGGCTGTCGGACCTGCAAGAAAGCCAACGGCGGCGGCAATGTCGGCCGGCTGCCCCAGACGTTTTAACGGCACATGTTCGACCAACTTTGCGCGCTGCTCATCGCCCAAAGCATGTGTCATATCGGTATCGATGAAGCCCGGCGCGACGCAATTCACGGTGATGTTGCGACTGCCAATTTCTTGCGCCAGTGACTTGGTAAAGCCGATCATGCCCGCTTTGGATGCCGCATAATTAGCCTGCCCGGGATTGCCCATGCTGCCCACTACCGATGAAATACTGATGATACGCCCTGTCCGCGCCTTCATCATCGCGCGCAACACCGCACGTGACAGGCGGAAGACCGACTTCAAGTTGGTCGCGATGACGTCATCCCACTCGTCATCTGTCATGCGCGCGAGCAGGTTGTCACGGGTAATGCCGGCGTTATTCACCAGTATGGAGATCTCACCATACTGTTTGCGCAATTCACCCAAAACCTGCTCGGTCTGAGGCACATCGTTAACGTTCAGCGCATAGCCCTGACCTTTAATCCCGGCGGCTGCCAGATAATCGCTGATTGAAGCCGCGCCCTTATCTGACGTTGCGGTACCAATCACGATCGCGCCCTGACGCCCCAACTCCAGCGCGATGGCCTGACCGATGCCGCGAGAAGCACCGGTAACCAGTGCGATTTGTCCTTGTAATGTCATGTTCTATTCCTTTATGCGAGAGTCGTTAGCGCCAGTGTCAATGCGGCACCGTCGTTGATGGCTGATGCCTGTTGACTGGTATCGATACGCTTATTGAGTCCTGCCAATATCCTACCTGGCGCACACTCGACGTTATGCGTGATACCCAGCTTGCCGAACGCCAGCACAGTTTCAACCCAGCGTACCGGCGAATACAACTGACGCACCAGCGCATCTTTGA
The DNA here is from genome assembly GCA_037137715.1 of Nitrosomonadales bacterium. Lineage (GTDB taxonomy): Bacteria > Pseudomonadota > Gammaproteobacteria > Burkholderiales > Gallionellaceae > Gallionella. The sequence continues at coordinate 135,255 of JBAXJT010000001.1, read as the reverse complement.
TTTTATCTGCATCGCTGTAGGCGGCCACATCAGCGTTATGCAGCACAGAAATGACGGGAGAGACGATCGCAACGTCAGCAAGATAGGCGCGCAACTGACTAGCGGCGCCTGTCAACAGACTGCAATGCGATGGCACGCTCATAGGCAGCATAATCGCGCGTTTGGCGCCGCGCGCCTTGGCCAGTTCCATGCCGCGCTCAACCGCAGCGCGATTGCCCGCGATTACCACCTGCCCGGGAGAATTGTAATTGACCGCTTCGAGCACCTCACCTTGCGCACCTTCGAGGCACACGGCACGCACCGCTTCATCGTCCAGCCCCAGGATCGCGGCAATACCGCCCACGCCTTCAGGTACGGCGTGCTGCATGCATTCAGCGCGGTAACGCACCAGCGGCAGCGCGTCGGCAAAGCTCAGCGCGCCGGCAGCAACCAGTGCGGTGTATTCACCCAGACTGTGTCCCGCCATCATGGCAGGTGTCGCGCCGTTCTGAGACTGCCAGGCGCGATAAACAGCGACCCCTGCGGTCAGCATCAGCGGTTGCGTATTCACGGTTGAATTAAGTTCGGCATCCGCCCCCTCTTGCATCAACTGCCAAAAGTCCTGCTGCAAAACATCAGACGCTTCATTGAAAGTGTCGCGCACGACCGGAAAATCGGCATAGCCGTTCATCATGCCGCGCGATTGAGAACCCTGACCGGGAAATACGAAAGCGAATTTAGTCATTTTATAAACAGTCGTTAGTTGTTAGTCGTTAGTCAAAGAAGCCATCGTCAGTCGCTCGTGAATAAGCCGCGTAGCGGACCTCTCCAACTTGCGTCTATCGACTCGCATCTATCGACTGCTTTCTACCATTTGAGAAGAACCGCGCCCCAGGTAAATCCGCCGCCGATCGCTTCGAGCAATACGTGTTGTCCGGCCTTGATCCGCCCGTCGCGTACCGCGGCATCGAGTGCCAGCGGAATGGAGGCCGATGAGGTATTGCCGTGATGGGCCACCGTGACCACCACATTATCGAGACTCAAACCCAGCTTTTTAGCGGTCGCTTCGATGATGCGGATATTAGCCTGATGCGGCACCAGCCAGTCGATATCGCTGCCCTTTAAACCTGCGATGGTCAACACTTCGTCAACCACACGGCTCAAAACGGTCACGGCAAATTTGAACACCGCCTGCCCTTCCATGCGGATAAACGGATCGCCCTGTACCACGCCGTCGGACACCGTCCCGTCGACACGCAGCAAGGCGTGATGCTGACCGTCAGAGTGTAATTTGGAGGCCAAAATCCCCGGCTCGCTGCTGGCCTGTAAAATCACTGCACCTGCGCCATCGCCGAACAGAACGCAGGTCGTGCGATCCTTCCAGTCCAGAATGCGCGACATGATTTCAGCGCCGACCACCAGCACGGTTTTGGCCTGTCCGCCACGGATATACAGATCGGCCGTATTGAGTGCGTAGACAAAACCGCCGCAGACGGCCTGCATATCGAATGCCGCACCGCCATTTTTGATGCCCAGCTTATCTTGCAGGATACAGGCTGTACTGGGGAAAATTTTGTCAGGACAGGTCGTCGCCACGATAATCAGATCGATGTCTGACGCCTCGATGCCTGCCATTTCAATCGCGCGCAGACTCGCGTGCAGCGCCAGATCGCTGGTCACCTCATCATCGGCCGCAATATGCCGTTCATGAATGCCGCTGCGCGAGACGATCCATTCATCCGTTGTATCGACAAACTTTTCCAGATCGAAGTTACTCAGCGCTTTGGCTGGCAGGTAACTCCCTGTACCGATAATTTTTGCATGCATTTACGACACTCCCTGAGGGGTATTTTGACGCTCATTGTGCCACTTTTCGATATGTTCGCTGATGTGCTGCCACATATTTTCGCGCGCTTCCTCAGCGGCCTTTTCAATCGCACAGCCAAAGGCAAATACATCCGCCGAACCGTGGCTCTTCACGACGATGCCGCGCAGCCCCAGCAAACTGGCGCCATTGTAACGCCGGTGATCCAGTCTGTGCTTGAATGCCTTGAGAACGGGTAGAGAGACCAGCGCGGCAAACTTGGTATAAAGATTCTGAGTAAAGCCTTCTTTCAGGAAGCCGCCCATCATCTTGGCGACCCCTTCGGCGGTTTTGAGCGCAACATTGCCGACAAAGCCGTCGCAGACAACAAGATCCGTCACCCCGTTGAAAATATCGTTGCCCTCGACGTTACCGTAAAAGTTAAGGTCGCTCTCGCGCAGTAACAACGCCGCCTGTTTGACGACCTCGTTACCCTTAATGTCTTCAGAACCAATATTGAGCAGGCCGACTGTAGGATTGGGCTTATGCTCTAGCGCGGTGACCAGGGTTGCCCCCATCATGGCAAATTGCAGCAGATGCTCCGCGCTGCAATCGGTATTCGCACCCAGATCGAGCATACACACCTGACCATTTTTAGTCGGCAGATAGGACGCGATCGCGGGGCGATCAATACCGGGTATCGTCTTGAGCACATAGCGTGCCGTTGCCATCAGGGCACCGGTATTGCCCGCACTAATGCAGGCGGCGGCGGTCCCGTCCTTGACCAGATTAATGGCGACGCGCATCGACGAGTCTTTTTTACCGCGCAGTGCCGATTGCGGCTGCTCATCCATACCGACAACCTGAGTTGCCGCATGCACGCGCAGGCGATCGCCGAACTGACCGGTCTTGACTCCGATAGTATGCAACTGGGTATGGATGGCGTCGGGATTACCTACCAGAATGATGGTATCTTGAGGATACTGCTTCAGATAGTCAACGGCGGCGGGGATCGTAACTGAGGCACCGTGGTCGCCCCCCATCGCATCTATAGCTAATGTGACATCCACTAAAGTGTCCTTGGCGATGAATTCAGAAAATCTAAATCCGATAGAAATGAAAACGCAGCCGACGAATCGGCTGCGCTGTAGACATTAGGACTTAGTCAGCCTTGGTCTTTACTACTTTTCTGCCGCGATAAAAACCAGTCGGGCTGATGTGGTGACGCAAATGATTTTCGCCAGTGGTAGGCTCAATTGCCAGCGCCGGTGTTGTCAAAAAATCATGGGCGCGATGCATACCACGCTTGGATGGGGATTTTTTATTCTGCTGAACTGCCATGCTATTACTCCTTGGATAAACCTGATTATTTACGTTTCAATTTCATTAAAGCTGCAAAAGGATGAGTTTCATCCATCTGCTTTTCTTCTTCCTCTGCCATCTGACAATCGCCAAGCTCGTGTCTCGGTGCGATAGGCAAACCTAGCAGAATCTCGTCTTCTAAAAGCGCCAGCACATCGAGATGCGCCTCTGCCAGAATCCCTTCAAACTCTTCTTCCTCGTCGTCCAACTCATCCAGACTAGCCTGATCGCACAACAACAAGCGCGCTTCATGCTGCACTGCATAATCCAGACCCTGCAGACAACGCTGGCAACGCAACTGACAACCGCCTTCGATACTGACATCCAGAATCGGACGCCCCTGATTATCTACGCCGCCCTTCAGGATAAAATGCAAACTTCCTTGCGGATTATCCAGCACATCGAGCAAACGCGGCAACTCAGCAACAGGCACTTGCGCGTCTATTTGCTTGCCGTTTTCGGCGAAATCCAGGCTATCGATAAAAGGTCGTGCGTACATGAGCCGCGCATGATATATTTTTCGGGCCTCGCTGTCAAAAATCCTGGTGCAAATATTGAAAATAGCTGTCTTTTCAATCGCGCATAGGGTTTTCAGGCCTGCTTACACTTAAATACTTACGTTTTTTTTACAAGGAATTGATTTGCTTGTCCTAGCCTCCACCTCGCCTTACCGCAGCGAACTGTTAAAGCGCCTGCAACTGCCATTCGTCACCGCCTCCCCCGATATCGATGAAACACCAAAGCCGGGTGAATCCGCACGCACCACCTCAGAGCGACTCTCACAAGAGAAGGCACAGGCGGTGGCGGCCGATTATCCCGATGCACTCATCATCGGCTCGGATCAGGTGGCCTTGCTGGAAGGCCGGCAAATCGGCAAACCGCTCACGCACGAAAATGCAAGCCGACAACTGCGCGGCATGAGCGGCAAAACCACCACCTTTTATACTGCATTGACCCTACTCAACAGCCGCACGGGACAGATGCAGACCGCCGTTGCGGAAAATTTTGTCACGCTGCGCGACTTAACCGATGAGGAAATTGAAGGCTACTTACTAAAAGAGCAGCCCTATCAGTGCGCCGGCAGCGCAAAATCAGAGGGGCTGGGCATTGCACTGATGAGCAGTATGAGTGGCGACGATCCTAACGCCCTGATCGGCCTGCCGTTAATATTGCTGCTTGACATGCTGCGCCGCGAAAACATAAAGCCATTCTAATATGACACCTACACCAGGCACACTCTATCTTATCCCCTGCACGCTGGGCGACACGCCCGCCGAGCAGGTTCTCCCTCAACATGTCATCAACGTTGCGCGCAGCCTGCAATATTACGTCGTCGAGCAACTCAAGACGGCAAGACACTTCCTGTCCGCGTTGAAACACGAGCAGCCCATCCAGTCGTTGCACTTTGAAACGCTCAACGAACATACCGCACCCGCGGAACTCGCAGCGCTACTGACTCCGCTGCTAGCCGGGCATGACGTTGGCATCATCTCTGAAGCAGGTTGTCCCGGCATTGCCGATCCGGGTGCCGCCCTTGTCGAGCTGGCCCACAAAAACGGCATCCGCGTCATTCCGCTGGTCGGCCCCTCCTCCATCCTGCTCGCCCTGATGGCCTCGGGCATGAACGGGCAGTGCTTCGCCTTTCACGGCTACTTGCCCATCAACGATGCAGACCGGAGCAAAACCATCGCTCAACTGGAGGCCGAATCGGCCAGCCGCCGGCAAACGCAGCTATTTATCGAAACGCCCTATCGAAACGACAAGCTGTTTCAAGCACTGATTGCAAAATGCCAGCCGCGCACCTTACTCTGCGTCGCAACCGATGTCAGCCTCGAGTCAGAACAGATATACACACGAACCATACAGCAATGGAAATCACAGCCTGCCCCGCAATTAAACAAGCGACCCAGCCTGTTTTTACTGCTCGCAAGCAAATAAACGAGGCTTAACGTGAATTTTTATTGCACGAAGAGTTGATCTCTGGTATTAAAGCGGACTTATTTTTTTCACGTTGGAGAAGTGCCATGTCGCAACTATCGCTAAAGCCCATCGCCCCCTATCAAGCAACCGAGGGCGAGCCTTACATGAATCCGAATCAGCGCGAGCACTTTAGCAAGGTTCTGCAACAGATTAAATCGGGTCTGGGCGAAGACATTGACCGCACTGTTCATACCATGCAGGACGAAGCCACCGTGTTTGCCGATCCTAACGATCGCGCAACACAAGAATCCGACATCAGCCTGGAACTGCGCAACCGCGACCGCGAACGCAAGCTGATCAAAAAAATCAATGAAATGCTGGGCAAGATCAAGGCTGACGAATACGGCTATTGCGAAAACTGCGGGATTGAAATCGGCCTCGGTCGCTTAGAAGCGCGTCCGACAGCTACCCAGTGCATCGACTGCAAGTCTCTCGATGAAATCAGAGAAAAGCAAATGGCGAAATAATTTTCGCGCCCCGTTTTTGGACGAAGAAATGCTTCGTCCAAAAATGAACCTCCCTCTTAAAAACCGCATTAAAGCCGCGCCAGCTCGACACACTTCGCGCTTCGCCAGAAGCGTCATCTCCTGTAAAAAATTCTGAATTTCAGGATTGATTCTGGCAGACTCTCCCCCATATCGTTTGCACGATTAAAAGGAGAACATCATGCCTGCTATCCGTCCGCCTGCTGTCGCTGGTCTGTTCTATCCTGCCGATGCCGGCGAGCTAAAACGGGAAGTGCAAGAATATCTCGCCGCTGCACCGCCTTTCGACCTATCCCCTAAAGCACTGATCGTTCCTCACGCAGGCTACATCTATTCCGGCGCGATCGCGGCAACCGCCTATGCCACGCTGCGCAAGCTCGCCCGCAAAATCCGCCGCGTAATATTGCTAGGTCCCACCCATCGCGTCGCGATACGCGGTATCGCTCTGCCCGGGGTTGACGCATTCGACACGCCACTTGGCCGCGTATTGATTGACGCGGCTGCGGCCGACGCCATTAAACATCTGGCGCAGGTCACAACAAGCCCTCTGGCACACGCGCAGGAGCACGCACTTGAAGTACAGCTGCCGTTCCTGCAATGCGTATTGTCCGATTTCACGCTGCTGCCACTGGCGGTGGGGGAGGCCAGCGCAGCAGACGTCGCCCGGGTGCTCGAATGCTTATGGTGTGGTGAGGAAACGCTGATTGTCGTCAGCTCGGATCTGTCGCACTATCTGCCTTATGCAACGTCGCAGCGCATAGACCATGAGACAGTTCAAGCCATCCTGAACCTGGCTCAACCCATTGCACATGAGCGCGCATGCGGCGGCACACCTGTCAGCGGTCTGATGATCGCAGCGGCGCACCATCATTTGAGGCCGCATTTGCTGGAACTTAAAAATTCCGGCGACACCGCAGGCGATCGCGACAGGGTTGTAGGTTATGCCGCTCTGGCATTCACTGAGGATACCAACCATGACTGAAACAGGCACAATTTTGTTAGCGATCGCACGCACCGCGATCTCCCGCGCCTTGCATATTCCGAGCATCGCCGATGAAAGTGCCCCCTGGCTCACCGAATACGGCGCCTGTTTCGTCACCCTCACCCAACATGAACAATTGCGCGGCTGTATTGGCTCTCTCATCCCCCACCAATCTCTGCTGGCTGACCTCAAAAGCAATGCCGTCTCGGCAGCCTTGCAGGACCCGCGTTTCACGCCGCTGACAGCGGATGAGCTCGACATCACGCGCATTGAAATATCCTTGCTGTCCCCCATCGAAAAGATGGAATTTCGCGATGAAGCGGATGCTTTGTCTCAGTTGCGCCCCGGCATCGATGGCGTGATATTCGAATATGGCCGCTATCGCAGCACGTTTTTACCTCAGGTATGGGAACAGCTGCCGCAACCTGCGCTATTTCTTGCACACCTCAAACGCAAGGCTGGCCTGCCCGAAGATTTCTGGGATGAAGGCGTCCAGCTGTCCAGATACTCAGTCAGCAAATTCAAGGAGGCCTAAAATGGATGAGCCCATCAGCGCGACAGAACGCTATCCTGCGAAATACTGGCATGCGCTGCCTGACGGGCGAGTCCAGTGCGATTTGTGCCCGCGCGACTGCAAACTGCATGAAGGTCAGCGCGGTGCCTGCTACGTGCGAGGACGGGTCAACGATCAGATGGTGCTCACCACCTACGGCAGATCGTCCGGTTTTTGCGTCGATCCGATTGAAAAAAAACCACTCAACCAGTTTTATCCGGGCAGCAGCATCCTCTCGTTCGGCACCGCCGGCTGCAATCTGGCCTGCAAATTTTGCCAGAACTGGGATATTTCCAAATCACGCAGCTTCGACAAGTTAGCCGATCAGGCCAGCCCCGAGGCGATCGCTCATAGCGCCGTACAACTGGGTTGCAAGAGCGTCGCCTTCACCTACAACGATCCTGTGATTTTCGCCGAATACGCGATGGATACAGCGGACGCCTGCCATGCGAGGGGCATTAAGACGGTGGCAGTTACAGCCGGCTATATCCACACGCAAGCCCGCAGGGATTTTTTCGCCAAAATGGATGCGGCCAACGTAGACCTGAAGGCCTTTACCGATGCGTTTTATATCAAACAATGCGGCGCGCATCTGCAACCGGTACTCGACACACTCAGCTACCTGTGCCGCGAGACGCAAGTCTGGGTTGAACTGACCACGCTGCTGATTCCGGGACTGAATGATGGCGACGATGAAATCAGCCGAATGTGCGACTGGATCGCAGAACATCTGGGTACCGGCGTGCCGCTGCACTTTACGGCTTTTCATCCGGATTTCAAACTAACCGACATCCCTGCAACACCGCCTGCGACGCTTGTCCGCGCGCGGAAAATCGCCATCGAGGCAGGCCTGACTTATGTCTATACCGGCAACGTACACGACAAGGCAGGAGACACGACCTTTTGCCCGTCCTGCGGGGCTGCGCTGATCGTACGCGACTGGTACGACATCAATGAATACCGGCTCACAGCCGACGGGCATTGTCCCGACTGCCACGCTCAGGTTGCCGGACATTATGAAGCGTATACACAGGCATTCGGCCGTCAGCGCATCAGGGTGATGCCTAGCTGAACGATGCGGCCTAGTTGAACGATGATGACTGACTGAACGGTGATGAATAGTTCACAGATTATGGCTGCTTCAGATTAAAAAAGCGTGCTTAGTGTTAGTATGCGCGGGGTGAAGAACATAGTGCATCGACTTGATAAAGACGTGATTGAAGAGCTACCCCTGTTGAAAAAAATAGCCCAAGGGCGCGAGATTTCAGGATTGAATGCGTGTGAGCAACAAGGAGAGCAACATGATTTTGCCCAATAAATTAAATATCACCAACCAGATTGAGCTGAACAAAGCCGAAGAAAAAATCAGTAAACAGAAGGCCAAACGGCTATTTGAAAGCGGCGACATTAACCGCATAGAGATTGGCACCTTCAAAGGGCTTGCACAAATTCATGGGTATTTATTTAGTGATATTTATGAATTTGCAGGAGAACTCCGCGATGTCAATATTGCCAAAGGTAATTTTCGTTTTGCACCGCTGATGTACTTGCCGCAATCGTTGGAGCACATCAGCGCGATGCCGCAACAGACTTTTGAGAAAATTATCGAGAAATATGTCGAGATGAATATCGCCCACCCCTTTCGCGAGGGCAATGGCCGTGCAACGCGCATCTGGCTGGATTTGATGCTAAAAAGCGAAATCAGGCAGGTGATCGACTGGAATGCGGTGGACAAGGCCGAATATCTTACTGCCATGGAGCGCAGTGTGGTGAAAGATGTGGAAATTAAGCACCTGCTGAACGCAGCTCTAACCGAGAAAATCAACGACCGCGAATTATTCATGAAGGGGATAGACATCAGCTATTACTATGAAGGCTATAGCGAATTCAGGGTTGAGGATTTATAACATGCCCTCATCATTCACCACCCCGCTCCTTCGCCCACCCTCCAGCGGAGGGAAATAAAAGCAGCCGAACTCAGCATCAGGGAGCCGTTGTAGCGTGAGGAAACTGCAATTTAAACTCCATCACCTGTAAGGTGCGCCATTCCTGGCAGAAATGACACAAGGAATCACGTAAAACTCACCATCACAGGCGAGGTTCTTATGGCATTCACGCAGGCAAATTTTGACGCAGCCGAATCAGCGATCACCAGCAGGAGCTCAAGGTCAGAGTAGCTGAACGATGCTGACTGACTGAACGGTCATGCTATCATTCAGTGCTGGGCGCTGACCTGATCGCACGGCATTTTTTCACAAGACCTTCATGACCTCACCTGCACAAAAAATCCTCCTCGACGTTTTTGGATACACAACCTTTCGCGGTGAACAGCAGGCCATCGTCGAGCACATCGCAGCCGGCGGGGATGCGCTAGTGCTCATGCCGACCGGCGGTGGAAAATCGCTGTGCTACCAGATTCCTTCGCTACTGCGTGCCGGCACGGGCATCGTCATTTCGCCGCTGATCGCCCTGATGCAGGATCAGGTCGAGGCACTGCAACAACTGGGCGTGAGAGCGGCCTATCTCAATTCCAGCCTGTCGACGGACATCGCACGTGAGGTGCAGGGACAGCTGATGCGAGGCGAACTCGACCTGCTGTATGTCGCGCCTGAGCGGCTAATGAATGCCCATTTTCTGGGCCTGCTCGAGCAGGTTCAGGCAAGACACGGTCTTGCGCTGTTTGCCATCGACGAGGCGCATTGCGTCTCGCAATGGGGACATGACTTCCGCCCTGAATACCGGGAACTGACGATCTTGCGGGATCGCTTCCCCGCTGTGCCGCGCATCGCACTGACCGCAACCGCCGATGCACCGACGCGGCACGAAATCGTGGAACGGCTCTCGCTTGAACAGGCACGCGAGTTTGTCTCCAGCTTCGACCGGCCGAATATCCGCTACAGAGTAAGCAATAAAGATAGCGTAATCAATCAGCTGCAAGACTTTATTAACAAAGAGCATCCTGATGAGGCGGGCATCGTCTATTGCCTGTCGCGTCGACGAGTGGATGAAACAGCCGCAAAGTTAAAGTCGCTCGGCTGGGATGCGCTGCCCTACCATGCAGGGCTGGACGCGGCAACGCGGGCGGCCAATCAAAGCCGCTTTCTGCGCGAAGAAGGCGTGATCATGGTGGCAACCGTCGCATTCGGCATGGGCATCGACAAGCCTAACGTGCGCTTTGTCGCCCACATCGATCTGCCCAAGAGCATGGAGGGCTATTATCAGGAAACGGGCCGCGCCGGCCGGGATGGCTTGCCAGCCGATGCCTGGATGGCCTATGGACTGGGCGATGTCGTATCGATGCGGCAAATGCTGCTGTCGGGCGATTCACCGGAGGAGCGCAAACGGGTGGAACTGCAAAAGCTTGACGCGCTGCTGGGATTTTGCGAATCGACCGCCTGCCGCCACCAGACGATACTGCGCTATTTCGGCGAGGCACATCCGGGAAAGTGTCAGGAATGCGACAACTGCCTGACACCGGTAGAAGTGTGGGAGGCAAGCCGTGAGGCGCAGATGGCCTTATCCTGCGTCTATCGTACCGGACAACGCTTCGGTGTCGGCCATCTGGTCGATGTGCTGCTCGGCAAACAAACCGAGCGCGTCAGCAAATTCGGCCACCAGCAGCTCACGACCTTCGGCATCGGACTGGCGCACACGGCGCAGCAATGGAGCAGCGTCTATCGTCAACTGATCGCAGGCGGCTATCTGGAGGCGGATATCGAAGCGTATGGCGGCCTCAGGCTGACCGAGGCTGCGCGTCCCGTGCTCAAAGGCGAACAATCCCTCTCACTACGCCGGGATGCAGAACCCGCTAAACGAAAATCGGTTAAATCAGGGATAGATGGCAAGTCGCGTGAGCCGTTTCCCGGGGCAAATGAGGACGCTTTATGGATCGCACTCAAGGCACGTCGCATGGCGCTGGCACGCGAACAGGGCGTGCCGCCCTACGTAATTTTTCATGACAGCACGCTGCTGGAAATGCACGATCAGCGCCCCGGCAGCCTGACTCAAATGGGACGCATCAGCGGTGTCGGACAAGGCAAACTTGCGCGCTACGGGGATGATTTCCTCAAAGTTATTGAGGATGTCGCAAACCGCTAGCACATCTTATGCTGACAACGGCCCACAAAACGGTGCAGGCAGTACGCTTCAATTTTATTTCGTTTTTAACAAGGTCAAGCCAAAAACTGCTCAGAAATTTCTTCGTAATAGGCCTGTTCTGCATCCTGCGAAATCCCGAGTTCCTCCAACACCTCAGCGCCTATCTTCAGCCAAACCGGATGTTCTGCATGAGAGATGCGGTGATGAAAATGTATCGCCAGTTGCAAAATCGCGACCAGCGTACGCACGACACCCTGTTCATCCCGCGGCATCTCATAGTGATACAGGATCGACTTGCAAATAAAGTCCGGAAGTTTCCAATGGCGCGCGATCAGATAACCAATACTGCAATGATCGACATTAAAATGTTCATCTTCCAGAATCAAACTAGGCCCGCATAAATGGGTACCCAGATTAAATCGGCCGCAGTACTCGGGAAAACGCTGCATTAACACTGGTACGCCGCATTCGTGAAAAATACCTGCCATGTAGGCCTGATCGGGGAAAATATTGCAAACGGAGACGCGCTCTCCCGCAATCAGTGCGGCAAGTTTGGCAATTTCATCTGAACGAGTCCAAAATATCTCGAAGGACTTACGCGTCGAGTCCGAAATATTGGTAGACAGGCAAATCGCCTGCACCAGATTATAGGTTTGCTTGACACCCACGAGCATCAACACCTGCTCGAGCGACTCGCATTTTTTATTGCCAAAGACCGGCGAGCCAACGATTTTAAACAACATCGCGGTAATCCCGGGATCGGTTGAAATCACCTTCGCCAGCATTTTCATGCTGTAATTCCCCGATGACAGGGCCGCGTCCAGTTCGATTAACACCTTAGGTTGAGGCGGAAGTTTTATTCCCTGAGCCACCAGTTTCTTGATGGCTTTTTCGGTTTCTATGGGCATAATGTTCTTTTCATTTTTTCTTACCACGCCAATAAGATGGAGAGGCGTCAGGTACCGTTAAATAAATGTGGCGCTGCGCAGCGATTAACGCAAATGCTTGCGGCCCGCTTTCGGATGCTCGGAGGCAAGACAGGCGCGACGATAGGATTGCAGACTTCTTTGCGCTCGTCCCAATATGCTGCCATGCGGATACTCTCCCTCGCCGTCAGCCACACCGGCGGGCAGCCCCATCACCCGCGCCATCCCCTCCATGACATGACTTGCGGAATAGATATGAAACCTACCTTGCCGGACAGCCTCAATAACCCGCGGCGCTAACATCAGGTGACGATGGTTGCGGGACGGAATCAGCACACCCTGATGTCCGTCGAGTCCTGATGCCTCACAAAGACTGAAATACCCTTCGATTTTTTCATTGATTCCCCCCACTGGCAAAACTTCGCCGTGCTGATTGATCGCACCGGTCACGGCTATCCCCTGCTTGAGCGGCAAACCGGACAAGGAGGAGAGCAACGCATACAGTTCGGCACAGGAGGCGGAATCGCCTTCAACGCCGAAATATTCCTGTTCAAATACGAGAGATGCGGTAAGCGCCAGCGGTGCAATATGCGCAAAGAGCGCCGACAGATAATTGTGCAAAATGAACACGCCCTTATCGTGTATCGGCCCTGACATCTCAACTTCGCGTTCGATATTGAGCAGGCCGTCATTCCCGGCAAACGTGCGTGCGGTCACCCTGACCGGAAAACCGAAACGGTAATCACCCAGATCCATCACGGTCAGGCCGTTGAGCTGCCCTGTCACCTCGCCCTGCACGCTGATCAGCAGCTCTCCGTCACGAATTGATTCCTGCATACGTATCGCGGGATAATCATGACGGTGGATCCTGCAGGCGAGTGCGGCTTCAACGTCAATGCGCTCAACCAACTGGCCACCACGCGCATGGCAATGGGCGGCACTCTCCATCACCTGCGCTTCGGCTCTGGAGAAATTGGCACTCTGACGCGCCTGATCGTCTACTTCGCGGTGCATCTCTTCGAGCAGCACCGCCACAGCGGCGGCTGAAAAATGCGGCAAACCAAGTTTGCGGCAGCGGTGTGCGACAAAAATCGCAAAGGTGCGGCGCGTCTCTTGATTCGATATAAAGCTTTCGGCAAAATCGACTTTGACCCTGAAGCGACGTGCGAACTCAGGATCCTCCTCCTGCAATTCGTAGTACTGTTCGCGTGACCCAATCAATATAATCTTAACGTCAACATCGACCGCTTCAGGCTCCAGTGAAACGGCCGCAATCGGTGCAAAAGCCGTCCCCGGCTCTTCGATCTGTAACTTTCCGCTACGCAAAAAACGCTGTAGCTTTTCCCACACCAGGGGATCTGCCAGCACGTCACGCAAGTGCAACATCAAAAAACCACCGTGGGCACGCAGCAAGCTGCCCGCCCGTATCCGGGTAAAATCCGTTGCCAGCACATCATTTTCAGCCTGATATTCGATGCTGCCAAACAGTGAGCGGAACAGCGGATTATCGTCAATCAGGACAGGCGCACCCTTCAGCCCCTCGTTATCAACCACCAGATTCACCCGGTAGCGGGACAACGCACGCGACAAAGCTTCCATCCTGATTTCGTCATCCGTATCGGACTCCTCAAACAACTCGATGTTATCCAGCACGTCCTGAGAGAGCTGGTCGAGATAGCTCGTGAGTTTGATGGAATCGACGATCTGTTTCTTGAGTTTATTGCGAATTTCCTGTAATTCATGTTCGAGCACGGGTTTAACCAACTGGCGCCGCAATGCCGCCAGCGCCTCATTCATAGCGCGCTCCATGGGTCGGGTTTTCTCGAGAAATCGGGCAATTTCCACGCGCAATGCCTGCTCAGCCTTATCAATTTCCGCCCTGCGCTCTTTAGGCAAGGCATAGACCTCATGTTCGGTGATCGCATGACGCTTTTCCCCCATCAGTGTAAAGACCAGATGCCCTGATTCACGATGCAAAACAAACTGATGCGCCTCGGCAAAGGCATCGAGTTCGATATAGGCTTTGGCCTCATCGGCCTTATAGATATTTTCTATCCGCTCGTTCTCAGCCTTGAAATCCTGCCCGCCCAGACGGCGTGGAATTTCAGTTTGCAGCGTTTTACATAGCTGCACCATGAACTGACGCAGCACGCGCCCGTAACCTGCGGGCAGACGCAACGCACGCGGTCGCTCTGGCACATCAAAATTATGCAGATAACATAAATCAGGCGGTACCTTTCGGGCTGCAGCAGCCGTGGTCATCGCCTGTTTGAGCAGCGAAGAGCGCCCGCTGCCCGCTTCCCCTAGAACGAACAGATTGTAATCCGGCTGATCCATAGACAAGCCAAAGCGGGTAGCAACTTCCGCACGCTCCTGGCCTATCCACGGCAAAGAACAATCCAGCAATTCGGCCGTATCTGCAAATGCAAGGTCTACAGGATCAATCGATAATCTCAGTTCAGCGGGTGTCAGGGAGGATGTCGACATGATTTTAGTGTATCGGGAGAGATAAGCTGATTGTCTCCGAATCAGCTGAAAAGTGATAGCAGATTACATTTATTGGTACACTCTCTCCCTGTACTTATTCCACTCAATTTTTTTGACCTTCATGGAGCGATAACATGATCAGAACCCTGCTGTTTATCTTGATGACGCAGCTCTCTCCCATGGCTTTTGCAGACTTTGAAAGCGATCTGGCTGCAACTGCAAAAACCGACCCGTCTTTGCGCGAACTTCGTACCCGCGCCGCCCAAAACGTTGCAGATGCACAGTTCGATCTGGGAATGCTGTATTTCAAGGGTCTCCAAGTCGAACAGGATTACGCCGAGTCTGCCAAATGGATGCAACGGGCGGCAGATCAAGGGCACGTACAGGCCGCTTACAATCTGGGCGTGATGTATGACGCTGGGCAAGGCGTCACGATCGAT
The DNA here is from genome assembly GCA_037137715.1 of Nitrosomonadales bacterium. Lineage (GTDB taxonomy): Bacteria > Pseudomonadota > Gammaproteobacteria > Burkholderiales > Gallionellaceae > Gallionella. The sequence continues at coordinate 120,159 of JBAXJT010000001.1, read as the reverse complement.
CATGCACATGCTGCAAAATGGTATCAAAAGTCCGCCGAACAGGGCTTCGCGCTGGCGCAGCTCAATCTTGGTGTCGCTTATGCAAGTGGCGAGGGCGTACCCAAAAACGAGGTCGAAGCGGTCAAATGGTTTCGTCTGGCCGCCGATCAGTCGGATGCACAGGCTCAGTTCAATCTGGGCGTGATGTACGCCAATGGGCAAGGCACCGCGCAGAATCTAATCGAATCCTATCGCTTAGCGAAACTCGCCGCGGCTCAAGGAAATGAAACAGCCAACCTATTGATAGGTGATTTAACCCGCAAAATGACGGCGAAACAAATTGCCAGAGCCAGCAAACCGATCGAGAAACAATCTGCTGCACCTGGGAAGCCGCAGAAGGTATCCAGGCAAAGCACCACCCAACAGTCTGGCAACAAGCCCCCTGAAGTGAGCGAAGTTCAGCCTACCCAACAAGCAACACAAGCCGCTGCAACGCAAGCCGTTACAGAACAACCTGCTGCCGCGCAGCCTGCTCAAGAAACAACACAAGCAGCTGCCGCGCAGCCTGCCCAACAAGTCTTGCAAGTCACGGTAACGCCCCAAGAAGAAACAAAATCTGCGACAGTAGATGCAACGCCTGCTGCTGCCGAAGAAGCAGTAAAACCAGTCGCAACAGCGGCTGTATCCGACAAGTCTACGGAACAATCTAACTATTATGTACAAATCGGTGCGTTCAAATCCCCAAAGCAAGCGCACGAATTTATGGAAAAAACGCGTGCCAAACAAGGCGAACTGGATAAACCCTACAGTCTGTTCAGTAACGAGGGCTGGGAGCGTGTTCATGTCGGCCCCTACGCCAGCCAGATTGAGGCACAACAAAGTGCCGATGCGCTCAAAGTCAAACTGGGCTATCAACCCAAAGTCCGCAAGCACGAGTAATACGGCACACCGTTTCGCGAGACCTACTCAAAAATCATCACCATGAATGCTATCGGTCATTTTATTTTCGCATTTCTGCTGGTCGCCTGGCATCCTTTTGCCTGTGCGGATTTTGAAGCCGACCTGTCTGACACGGGGAATATACAAAACATGTCCCAGTTGCGTGAACTGCATGCCCGCGCGGCGGCGGGAAATGCCGAAGCTCAATTGAATATGGGGGGCGTTTTTTGTAAAGGTCAGGAAGTTGATCAGGATTACGCGGAAGGCGCGAAGTGGTTTCGTCTGGCCGCACTGCAAGGACTCCCGCAGGCCCAATTCAATCTGGGGATGATGTATGCGGTGGGACAAGGCGTCGCACCCAACCCTGCCGAAGCGGTGAAATGGTATCGACTGGCTGCCGAGCAAGGCTTGGTACTTGCTCAAACCAATCTGGGCGTCGCCTACATCTCGGGACAAGGCGTCAGACGTAACGAGGTTGAAGCGGCCCGCTGGATACGGCTTGCCGCCGACAAGGGAGAAGCACAAGCACAGTTCAACCTGGCCGTGATGTACACCAACGGCCAGGGCGTTACTAGGAATTACATTGAAGCTAGCCACTGGGCGTCACGTGCGGCAGCACAAGGCCATGATAATTCACGTGCACTGCTGCTCGACTTAACCCAGCGGATCAAATCTGAACCAACAGCCGTGGCCGAACACCCTACACTCAACGCACCCGATGTGAAGGATAATTCAACGGGTGAAAATTATTACCTGCAACTTGCAGCATTCAAATCAAGCACTGAGGCTGAAAAATATGTCGAGCAGATGAGAGTTCAACTGAGCCAGACAGGACATCCCTTGAGCATATTCTCGACTGACGGCTGGGTACGCACCCAACTGGGGCCCTATCCCAACCTGAGTGAAGCGAAAAACCAGGCCGTTAAATTAAAAGTCGTGCTGGGCTATGAGCCCCTGCTCAAGAAACACTAACAAATTCTGGGTAACTGCTCACCGGCCAGCCAGTCGACGATGCGCCGGCCGCCCAGTTTCGTGGTCATCTGCACAAAACGATCCGCATTCACCTCACCGACAATCGCTGCCTGACGAGCCTGCGGATGCGCGCGCATCACGAAGAGCAATCTCTCGGCATCCTCCGGCGCGCAGATCGCCACCAGCTTCCCTTCATTGGCCACATACAGTGGATCTAATCCCAAAAACTCGCAGGCGGCTGCCACCGGCGCATTAACCGCAATCGCCGCTTCATTGAGCAGCATACCAACGCCCGATTGACTGGCTATCTCGTTGAGCGTAGTGGCCAGCCCGCCGCGGGTTGGATCGCGCAGCACGCGCAAGCTTGCACCTGAGGCCAGCATCGCCTGAACCAGCGTGTGCAGCGCCGCCGTATCCGATACGATAGGCGCATCAAAGCTCAAATTCTCGCGCTGCGAGAGCACCGCCATACCATGATCGCCTATCGTGCCCGACAGCAGGATTTTGTCGCCGGCAAGCGCCCGATCACCTGACAGAGTGACGCCATCGCCAAGAACGCCGACGGCGGTGGTAGTAATAAAAATACCATCCCCCTTGCCGCGCTCAACCACCTTGGTGTCTCCTGTGACGATAGGAACGCCCGCCTCCCTTGCCGCCTGCGCCATCGACTCGACGATGCGTTGCAAATCGGCGAGCTGCAATCCTTCTTCAAGGATAAAGGCAGCAGACAGATACAAAGGCTGCGCACCCATCATCGCCACGTCGTTGATGGTACCGTGCACCGACAAGCAACCGATATCGCCCCCGGCGAAAAACAACGGGGAGACCACATGGCTGTCGGTGGACATCACCAGTCGCCCTGATACGGCGGGCATCACCGCGCCATCGTTGCCCTGCGCAAGAAAGACGTTGTCGAATGCCCGTGCGAACAACTCAGCGATCAGGTGTGCCATCGCACGGCCACCTGCGCCATGTGACATCTCGACGCGCCCGTTTTTCATATCCAGCGGCCGCGCATACTGTTTAGCGATGTTCAAGTTGCCCCCTCGCGAAATCGCCCGTAGGAATAATGTGCCGCGCACGCGCCTTCACTCGACACCATGCAGGAACCGACCGGATTTTCCGGCGTGCAGACAGAGCCGAAAATCCGGCATTGCGACGGCGTTTTTTCACCGCGTAAAATAGCGGCGCATTCACAGGCCTTATGATCCGGCACGGGATGGTAAGCGGCGGAGAATTTCACTTCCGCGTCATAGGCCGAAAATGCCAAACGCAGCTTTAAAGCACTGTCCGGCAAAGCGCCCAGACCGCGCCAGTCAAACGTATCGCGCAACTCAAATACCTGCGCCACCAGCGCCTGCGCCTTCAGGTTACCCGCCCTACTGACCGCGCGGGTAAATTCATTTTCAACGGCCGCGCGTCCCTCGTTGATCTGACGAACCAGCATCAAAATGGCCTGCATCACATCCAGCGGCTCGAATCCGGCGATCACCACAGGTTTGGCATAAACCTCTGCGAACACCTCGTAGGGCTGGCTGCCGATCACGGTCGAGACGTGCGCAGGTCCAATAAATCCATCGAGCGCTACACCGCCTGCCACAATCGCGTGCATCGCAGACGGAGTCAACACATGATTGCACAGGATACTGAAATTTTTAAGCCCGTAAGATGCCGCCTCAATAATCGCAACGGCCGTCGCAGGCGTGGTGGTCTCAAAGCCGATTGCCAGAAACACCACTTCCCGATCAGGATGCTCGCGCGCGATTTTGAGTGCATCCTGAGTCGAATAGATCATGCGCACATCGGCGCCTTGTGCGCGGGCGCGCATCAGTGTCAGATGATCGGACGCCGGCACCCGCATGGTATCGGCGTAAGTACACAGAATGACGCCCGCCTCGCACGCCAGACGAATCGCCTGATCCACACGACCGATCGGCAACACGCATACAGGACACCCGGGGCCATGGATCAGTCGCACACAGGACGGCAGCAAATCCGCCAATCCGTAACGCGATATCGCATGCGTATGTCCGCCGCAGAACTCCATCAGGCGATAGTCGCGCGCGGGGTTTACGGTTGCCGCGATGTGCTCAGCGATGCGCCCGGCCAAAGCCCCGTCGCGAAATTCGTCGACATATTTCATGCCGGCAAGGAATCCGGCGCATCAGTCATCGCATTAAATTCGGCAAACAGCGCCAGCGTGCGTTCTGCTTCCTCAACATCGAGTCTTTGCAGCGCATAGCCGACATGCACGATCACATAGTCACCCACCGCGACATCGTCGACCAGCGCCAGTGAAATTTGTTTGCGCACCCCGCCCAGATTGACGATGGCACTCTGATCACCAGTGAGTTCCTCGATGCGGGCGGGTATGGCAAGACACATGGTCAGATCCTTAAATATACGGTGCTAAATGCATCAGGACTTAGCCATTTTATTGTAGTCGGCCAGCGCTGCGGCGACCTGTCCGCTCGGACGGGCGGCATCGCCGGTACCGAACTCCTGCTGCAGCGCGGCGGTATTGTCCGAGATGTAATGAATCCCCCGGTCCAGATTGGCGAGTTGTTTCGAGAAAAAATTGCCGTCTGATACGAGCAAAGCGGCCGACTTGGCAAAATTTTCACCGAATGTTTGTACCGTATTCACCACGCCCTGCCGGTTTGTAGCCTGCATGGATTCGAGTTTAGCCGTATCGAGCGATGCGAGGTGCGTCACAGGATCTATCGCAAGGCCCAAATCGCCCATACCCTGCACGCCGTCGCCTGCGCCAAAAAATCGATTCTTGATGTTCTGCTCCAACTCATATTGGGAAGCCTCTGCCGCCTGCGTGCCGGCGAGCAATCCGCCCTGCTGCGTATCAGGGCCAAATCGCCTGACCCAGTTATTGTATTGCCCGACAAAGCCCAGCAAACGAAGCTTGGTGCTGTCATTACCGGTCGAAGTTGTAATGCCGGCCAGATTTTTACCCGCATCCTGCAACTGCGAGACATCCGTTCTCATCTGACTTAACTCTGAATACTGCGCTTTAAAAACAATGTCCAGGTTGTTGATAGTAGACATCATTCTGTAAGCAGAATCCGCATCAGCCAGCGCCGTATTGCGCCCTGTCGCAGACAGTCCCTTGATATTCACCACAGGGATGCTTGAACTCACTGACGCCGTCAACAGCGGATCGGTCGAACGGCCTCCCGCAACCAGCATTTGAAACAAACCATCCCACGCGCCGTCATTTCGTGCGCTGGAAGTAGGCGTCAACACTGAACTTAAAGCCTGGGCCTTAAAAGCGGCAATAGAATCGGGTGGAATGGTCATGTTTACGCTCCTAGCGATTGTTGAAATTTCACCAACATCAATCTCCCATGCTGATACCCAAATGACGGGCGCTCTGTATCCAGGGGTGATCTTGCGGCACTGTTTTAACTTTTCCGGCCACATCCTCCAGTAGCACGGCTTCTGTCACATCCCCCCTTGCCGCCACCATCACGCCGTATTGCCCCTGATCAATCAGATCGGCGCATGCCGTTCCAAGTCGTGTCGATAACAGCCGGTCCGCGGCTGATGGAATGCCACCACGCTGCAAGTGCCCCAGAATGGTAATCCTTGACTCAAGCCCGGTAAGCAATTCGAGCTGCTTGGCCAGACGCACTGTTTTTTCCGCATACTGAAGCTCAGGCGCAGATTCAATGACGGGCTTTTTTCCATCCTTCTGCTTGCCAGCGCTTTTCTTTTTTTCAACAGCTGCCAGCGCCTTATGCTCCTGCAAAGACAGCGCACCTTCGGCAATCGCAACGATACTAAAACTTTTCCCGCGACGGCTGCGCTCACGAATCGCTTCGGCCACACTTTCCACGTCATAAGGGACTTCCGGAATCAGGATCACATCAGCACCGCCGGCAATACCGGCACCCAGCGCGAGCCAGCCGGCACGATGCCCCATGATTTCCACCACGATGATGCGGTGATGGCTGTGCGCCGTACTGTGCAGGCGATCAATCGCATCGGTGGCAATACCCAAGGCCGTGTCAAAACCAAAGGTGATATCGGTCATCGCGATATCGTTGTCTATGGTCTTGGGCAGGGTAATCACGTTCAGACCGCGCTCTTTCAGACGCAAGGCATTTTTCTGTGTGCCGCCACCGCCCAGACAAACCAGCACATCCAGATGGTTGTCGTAGTAATTTCCAACGATCACATCGGTCATATCCATCTGTTTTCCACCGATTGGCATGCGGTGGGGCTTATCACGACTGGTGCCGAGCAACGTGCCACCCCGTGTCAGAATATCAGACAGATCAGCAGCTTCGAGCCGCATTGTGCGGTTTTCCATCAGTCCGCGAAAGCCATCGCGAAAACCAATCATTTGCATACCGTAATGATTAAGCGCGGCCTTGCCAACACCGCGGATTGCGGCGTTCAGACCGGGACTGTCGCCACCAGCCGTTAAAATTCCAATATATTTTGCCACGACTTGCACTCTTAATTGATGTTGAGTCGCCATAATCAACCATCAACCCGGTCAGGTCAACGTCGTTGACACAAGACAGAGCAAAAAATCGCTTGTACAGCGCTTAATTTCCGCAGGCTTAGCGCTGATTGATCGCAACCCAGGCCTGTCCAAGTGAAATTCCGCCGTCATTAGGCGGCAGCAATTGCGCGCTCAACACCTGCAAGCCTTGTTTCGACAAACCACTTGTCAAGGCTTCCGACAACAGGCTGTTGAGCAAGCAGCCGCCGCCCAGCGCCACGCAACCGATACCCGTTTTTTGCGCCGCATCTGATACCCAGGCGATTAGGCCGCGGGAGATAGTCGCATGAAACAAAGCCGCGCCGAAAGCCGGATCGTTGCAGCTGGCGAGCTGGCGAAGGAGAGGCTGAAAATCCAGCACGCCGTTCTCTGCCAGCCTGTAGCCGCCGTCCAAAGGCTTAACTTCGCCGTGTCTGACGGCCAGCGCTTCGAGATGCATCGCCGCCTGCCCCTCATAGTGCTGAATCTGACTCACGCCGAGCAATCCGGCGGCGATATCGAACAGTCGCCCCATGCTGGAACTTTGAGGACAATGAAGTCCCCGAGCCAGCATCGCAGCAACCGTGGGGACTGCCGGCTGATTCGAAAAACGCTGAAGGATTTCCGCGCCCTTACCCATCTTAAACAACGCCGCTGAGGCCATGCGCCAGGGTTCACGCGCGGCACGATCCCCGCCCGGCAATGCTACAGAAGCCAGATGCCCCAACCGTTCAAACTGAGCCCCCGATACCCGCAGCAACTCACCGCCCCAGGATATCCCATCTGTCCCCCAACCCGCGCCATCCAGCGCCAACCCTAGCACGGAATGAGTGACAGCGTGCTCGGCGCAAATCGCATTGATGTGCGCATGATGATGTTGCACCGCAACCATCGGCACGCCGCGCGCGGCGGCAAACCTTGCCGCATATTGGCTCGTATAGCAATCAGGATGCAGGTCGTGCGCCACGCACTGCGGCTCAACATCGAAGATGTCGCACAAGTGCGTGACGGTCTCATCGAGCATGGCGCGCGCACCGGCATGATCCAGATCACCGATGTGTTGCGAGACAAAAGCTTCATTCCCCCGTGTCACGCAGACGGTATTTTTAAGCCCGCCACCCAGCGCCAGCACGGACGGTGCCGCGAAGGGCAACAGAATCCGGCGCGGCGTATAACCACGTGCCCGGCGAATAAATTGAAATTTTGGCGCCTGTGGCACCACCCGCATCACGCTGTCGTCGCAGCGATGCAGGATATCGCGATCATGGGTCAGATACCCGTCCGCCAGACGTGAGGCTCGTGCCTCGTCATCATTGATCACCAGCGGCTCACCGCCCGCATTGGCGCTGGTCATCACTAGCGCAATATTCGAGCCCTCTTGTAGCCAACCCGTCCCGTCGGGGCGCCCCAGCAATTCATGGAACAACAGATAGTGCAACGGCGTATAAGGCAACAGCAGTCCGATATGAGACAAATCAGGTGCCACAGCAGACATATCTTCATCACAGGCGGGGTGTTTAGCGAGCAACACGATGGGGCGCTCCCCTGTCTCAAGCAGGAACGTCTCATCCGCCGAGACCACCCCATAGTGTTGTGCCGAGCGTGTGTTGAGCACCATCACCGCAAACGGTTTTTCGTCGCGCTGCTTTAGAGCGCGCAGCCGGTTAACCGCCACCTGATTATCTGCCATACAGACCAGATGAAATCCGCCCACCCCTTTGAGGGCGACAATCTGCCCGGCGCGCAGCAAGCCCGCAGCCTGGACAAGCGAATCCGCTGTCTCAACCGGCTGAAAATCAGCATCGTACAATTGCAGCGTAGGACCGCAAGCAGGACATGCATTAGGCTGCGCGTGAAAGCGACGCGTTTCGGGATCATCATATTCTCGCTGACACGCCGGACACTGCACGAATTTGTCCATGCTGGTGTTAGCGCGGTCGTAGGGCATGCGACGGGTCAGCGTGTAGCGCGGCCCGCAATGAATGCAGTTGATAAAAGCATGGCGGTAGCGCCGGTCCGCAGGATCAAATAATTCGGTGAGGCAATCAGGGCAAATCGCCATGTCAGGCGCAATACTGGTTTGCATCACCCCGCTCCGACTGGCCAGAATGCTAAAGCCCTGCACATCAAACACCGGCGTCGTCAGTTCGTAGCTGATCTGCTCGATGCGGGCAAGCTTAGGTGGCTCACTTTGCAGGCGCGCGATCAGGTTTAAGATGCGTTGTTGTTCGCCTTCGACAGAGATTTCAACCCCGGCATTGTCGTTGCGCACCCAGCCTGCCAGCGCCAATTCATGCGCCAGACGGTAGACAAAGGGGCGAAAACCCACGCCCTGCACCTGACCTGACACACGGATGTTGGCGCAGACCGTCATGCCTTCCGGCTCATCCTTTTGCATCCGGCCCTGATCCAGTCGAGCCACTCAGCCATCCCCACACCAGAAGTTGCAGACAAACGTATCACGTGTAACTCAGGATTGATGCGACGCGCATAGTCGATGGCCATATCCGCATCAAACTCAAGGTAGGGCAGCAAATCACACTTGTTCAAGATCATCAGATCGGCGGCGCGAAACATATCGGGATACTTGAGCGGTTTGTCTTCCCCTTCGGTCACCGACAAGATCACCACTTTGTGCGCCTCGCCCAGATCAAAACTGGCAGGACACACCAGATTCCCAACATTTTCAATCAACAGCAGACTGTTATCAGACAGGTTCAGTTGATGCATCGCCTGCCCCACCATCAGTGCATCCAGGTGACAGCCGCGTCCGGTATTGATCTGAATCGCCGGCGCCCCTGCGGCACGAATTCGCTCGGCATCATTTTCGGTCTGCTGGTCGCCCTCGATCACGGCAAGGGGGAGCCCGCCATTGAGCGCCGTAATGGTTTTAACCAACAGAGTCGTTTTTCCCGACCCGGGACTCGAGACCAGATTGAGTGCGAAGATGCCATGATCGGCCAACATCCGCCGATTCTCAGCGGCATAATCGTTGTTCTTGGCAAGAATATCGCGCTCGATTTTAATCATGCGCGAGGGTGAGACGTCTGGTGCTTCAACTACCGGCGGGGGTTGTGTTTTCAGATGTGCGCGAAATTTCAATGTCACGCCCGATTTTTTGGACTGACGAAGCGCATGACCGCCAATCAGCGTCTGACCGACGCCACAACCACACGTTACACACATAAAAAACCTCTACTATATTGACGCCTGACGTTGATCAAAAACCGCATTTATCGCAAAAAACTCACCGTTTCATCAAGAAACACGCCCAGTGTACGCTACCGATCGTCTCTCGCACATGATGCCGCCATAAATGAGGTCTGCGCAAAAATGCAAGTTTAATCGATCAATTCAATAGGTCAGCGTCACGATGATCGAATCGCTATAGTTTCCCGCAGGAATTGCCTGATTACCCGGAATTCGCCCGTAAACCGTATAGTTTCTGACATTCATGCCGCCAACCCCGCTGTAACTATCAGATAAAATATGACTTCCCGCATTGCCATCGCCCCAAATTTGCGTACGCGCTGCGTCAAGATAGTTGTTGTAATTGATGACATACCCGACATAGCCCATTTTCCGGGCGCCATACGCGCCGCTGCTTCCGCTGTTCAGCACAATGGTATACGCAATAGCCTGCCCCTGCGCCGCATCGCACGCGACCGATATATTTCCCATCCCATCAAGGGGTGCGTAACTCGCCGGGGTATAAGCGCCGTAAGCCACATTGGTGACGGACATATTGCAGACCGCTTCCGCACCGCAGGACGTACACGCAAGCAACACAGGAAGAATGAATCTCACGGCTGTATTCCTTTACATAACAAGGGACCGATATGCGGCAAGGGGCCCGGATTTTCCGGCAGATTGATTTCAATGTCGCAATGCTGGTTGTTCCAACTGGCCTTGATCCGACTCTTCTTCGCCAACCCGGTCAGATAGGCCTCGCCCAGTAAAGCGACCTGAAATTCATCCGTGCTGCCCTCTATCGTGATGACCGTGCCATTGGGCAAGGGCTGACCATTCTCGGCAACGAATCTGACCAGCGCGCCTATAGAGAGCTGGACTGAAAACTTCAGGCTGACACCGCTGCGGTAATGCGGCGTCGCGTACGCCTCGCTTGTTTCGATTTGCGCCTCAATCGGCAAATCCTTTGTGTCTATGGTAATCCTGCTTTTTTGATAGGAAGGCAGTCCGGGCAAAATGGCATTCCCGTAACGATCTGTGTGCGCGGCAAGTTGTCCATTCAAATAAACCGGTACGTTTGCAAATCCCGGCACTTGAGCTAACACAAAGCTATCGTATGACCGACGTGACATCAACACATTCCCTTGCAAAAATGTGACGCTGCCGTTAGCGGTGAAGCGATAACTGTTCAGGCGCCCCATGCGCCCGACATCAAAAATATAACTGCCATAGTCTGTCTGAAGTGTCATGCCAGCCTCCTCGCGCTCGACCTGACCGCCGCCTGCCAATGCCCGAAACCCGACACCGGGGCCAAAGGGGGCGTTTTTTTGCATTTGTACCGTCGTATTCAATACGCCCTGCTGCGAAATTAAGTTGGTGCTGGCAAAAATTCCGTTATCCAGCGGATACGCTAAAAACAGGCTGATCATCTGGTTGGCAGGCCCGCTAAGTGCACTGAACAAAGACAGCGAAACGGAGGCCTTGCCACCGATCGATTTTGAATAGTTCGTCGTTAGGTATTCGCCTATCGGCGACAAGCCTGTTTTCTGATAGGTATAGCTAAAACCAAAGGAGCCTAATCCCGTATAAAAACCCATATTTGCCGTCAGCCGCTGCGTCGGACCCGGCACGCCAAGGCCTAACTGGGTAAAGTGATTGCTGGCTGACTGCGCTCGCACCCCAAAGCTGACACCGCCAAAGGCCTGATGATCAACTCCCAGCAAAAAATAATTACCATTGCCCATCCGGCTGCTACTGACTGCCGCTGCCGCTGTGAGCGCCACCGGTACTGGAGGAATATAGGTGGCAGCCAAGCCCGCTGTGTGTTGATCCGGCAACACTTCGATGCGCCACTCGGTGGTCAGCTTATCGCTCAGCCCCTGTCTTTGTGTTCCGACTAGCATAGGCCTGCCATAATTAGCATTCTCCAGTCCAAAGTTATTGCGTATCAAGCCCAATTCAACGGTGTAATCCTCAATGCCGGGACGCAATAAATTGGGCGTCAGATAAAATGGCTGGGTGATGACCTGCTCTTTTCCCAGTATGTCCCTGACGACGATTTTCGCTTCACCAGATCCTGTGATAACGGGGAAATTATTGAGTTGAAAAGGGCCGGGGGTGATGGGCTGACTCATCTGACGGTTACCGTTGATATACACCTCCGCCATACTGGGGAGCGCGGCTTCTCCTGCCAGGGCCGGCAGCGGTATCGTCACAAATCCCGGTTGCGTCGCAAAATTGGTGCCAAACTGAATCCCGGCAAATTTGACGGGCCGTCCCCAAATACTGCTTCGGCCATTGGCATCCCCTAACACGAGACTCCTGCGCTCTTCCGAAAAATCCCGCACCCAGTTGGTTTCAAGCCGGATAAATCGGGTGGCTGTATTGAGCTGATTCAAATTGCTGTATAAATTCTGACCGACAAAATTACTCAGCCCCGAGCCCCACGTGTTAAAAAGACCGAATTCAAACTGACCGTTGACTTGCGTCTGATTTAAGTTATTCGAGCGATTGTTCGTGCCGTATAAATCATAGTTTAAAAATCCGCCCGACTCCTGCGGCGCATGCTCTGTGCGCTCCTGCTGGTTGGTAAAGATATTGGGTTTAAAGGCCGCGGGGTCAAATTCAAGCGCCAATTCCTGATTGCTTTCATCGAGTTTGAATTGATACCCTTTGGCCGCACTTAGCGGATAATAATTAACATTATTCGAACTGACCGGTGCTGAATCAAGCGGATTCAAGCCCCATTGCTCGAGAACATCAGCACGCACAAAATAGCCTGCCGATTGGGCGTAGAGGATCGTACCCATCCCCATATCCTGACCGTTGACCTTAATGGAATAAAGTTGCAACGTGAAAGGCAACTCATCGGCCAGCACACAGTTTGCACTGAGCAGAAAAATAAATAGACCACACCAAAATGCCAGGCATGGTCTAGTGCGCAACCACATATCAAGCGTTCACTCAGGTTTTACTTCGGTCTCCACGCCGGGTGCTGCGGCATCAGACTTCACCGTCACACGCAGCGCGCCACTTTTCCACGGGTGATCTGTTTTAAAGTCCCAGGTATGAAGTTGTCCGGGAAGAATGTAAGTCATCATCGACGGGCTGCCTGCCAAATAGGAACCGTCCGGCAAACTGACGCTGATCGCCGTAATCTGGATGTGAGCATTACCGGAATTAGCGATAGAGAGCTTGAGGTTATTATCATCAACCGGCTGAGCCGTCCATTTGAGCGCCGCCTGATGATTGCCCGCATTAGGTGCCACAAAAATGGGCAGCGACATTCTGAGCGAGACGCCCATCCCCTGTTCATCTGGTTTTCTGGGGGGCGGCACTTCCTGAAGGAATAAGCGATAGCTCCCCTCGCGAGTCGCATCCGGCGCCTTTAAAAATCCGACACGCACAACTTGCTTGGACTTAGGTTGAACTTTAAAAATTGGCGGTGAAACCAGCAAATCTTCGGTGGGATCAATTTTATCCACACCCTTGTCCTGCGTCCATGAATTGAGCATGGCCTGTATCGTCACCACCTCATCGCTGGTGTTTTCAACAACCAGAGAACCTGATTTTGATTTGCCATCCAGATAGACACGCACCGGATTTACACTGAACTGCGCGCCATCCACATACGTTGAGAAAAAAAATGCGGCCAAAATACCAAACTTGGCCGCCAATTTGTATTGCCCCAGATTAGGTTTCATGATTTATATAATATATCTTATATAAATCAATAAGTTATAGTTGCAACCACCGTGTCCGTATAAGTCCCTGACGAGGCGGGCTGAGAAGGTGAGACACTTCCCGCCACGGTGTAGGTCTGATCGACACCGGTGCCGGTACCCATCTTTACCCCACCATGTATATCGTTATTACCCCAGCCCAGCCCCACCTGACTGTCCATTTTTATCACATAGGCCAAGGCCAGGGCACCGCTCGCCAATGCACGGACGTTTGCGTATGCTGCACCCGTATGCAGCCCCCCGTCTAACGAGATACTGTAAGGGGTATTCAACGAGCAATTTGCAATCACAGTTGTACTTGCGTTTAACGGCACCACTTGATTACTGGTATAGGCGCCAAAAGCCAAGCCACCGCCTGCTGCCATGGCACAACTGCTGCTCACGGTGGTGGTATTAGTCAGTGTGGCAGTAAGTGTGGCAGCCTGCACGGTAGTGAAACCCGCGGCTAAAGCAAGTACGGTCACAAGTTTTACGGTATTTGAAGTTTTCATGATGATCTCCGGATATCAATTAAAATGTAGCCCATTCACCGTTATCTAAATTTTGCAGGCATGACCTGCTTCAACGGATGGCACACTTTATATCCTCCTGATACTTCATTACAATATGCCGAAATGCCTATGCCTTTCGGCCTAGTTAACCGTTGTTAGCGTTGTAAAATTGGCAAACATATCCAAAAAATGGCTGACAGAATGAGCCTATTCGACTTCAAGCTCCTTAACCCGCATCGCATCGCCATGTGTGATGCGAACTTGATAGTCGCCGCACAGCGGACAGGGATCATAGCGCGCCGCCACCGGCACCTGACATAGGCACGATGCGCACCACCCCAGCCCCTCAGTTTCAATAATATCCAGCCTCGCTCCCTGCGCAATACTGCCAGCCACCACGGCCTCAAAACAAAAGCGCATCGCATCAGGTTCAACAGACGATAACTTTCCGATTTCCAGCACCACCGAGCGCACGCGTTTAAATTGCTGGGTATGGGCGGAATCTTCAATCAGTTGCAACACATTTTCTGCCAGCGACATTTCGTGCATATTTAAATCCCGTTTTACGTAGGCAACCGATCAGGCGTCGATTGTATGACGATAAAACGGCACTATCAAATCAGTTTTCAAGCGCGTAAAATCACTCGCACCGGAAAATATTTCTCACCCGCTAGTCACCATAGGAAGCAAACTCATGGTCAGCTCAATCAACACGCATGATCAGTATCTAGATCCGATACTGCGGCGCTACAGCCACAACCCGAACAGCCTGCTGCAAATACTCATCGCAGCGCAAGAAATCCACGGTTTTATTCATGCGAATGCCATTGACTACCTAAGTTCAGCACTCGGTTTGCCGCGCGCGATGATTGAGGGCGTTGCCAGCTTCTACTCATTTTTGTATCTAAGACCGCACGGTGAATATCGCGTGCTGTTCTCGGACAACATCACCGACCGCATGCTGGGGAATCAAGATCTGCTGCAGCGCCTGTGCAACCAGCTGTGGGTAGAACCTGGCAAAGCCTCCGAAGACGGGCTGCTCTGGGTCAATACCACGTCTTGCACCGGCCTGTGCGATCAGGGGCCGGCGATGCTGGTCAACAATATCGCTATCAATCGCCTGACAGAGGACAGAATTGATCGCATCTGCGAGTTGATACGCGAGCGTGTGCCGGTATCGGACTGGCCGGCAGAATTTTTTGCCATCGAGGACAACATCCGCCGCCGCGACATTTTGCTGGACAGCAATTTTCAGGCAGGCTCGGCGTTACAAGCCGCGTTTATTCGCGCAGAAGCGGCAACCGCGCAAGCCTCTCAAGGCTATGTTGCCCACATGATTGATCCGGCAGGTCTTGATCGCGCGGCCGATGCAACGTTACAGGAAATAAAAACCTCAAAATTGCGCGGACGCGGCGGTGCCGGTTTTTCCACCGGCATGAAGTGGGAGTTTTGCCGCAATGCAAACGGCGATGCACATTATGTCGTGTGCAATGCCGATGAAGGCGAGCCTGGCACCTTCAAAGATCGCGTGCTGCTCAACAGTTATGCCGACCTGGTGTTTGAAGGCATGACGCTGTGCGCCTACGTCATCGGCGCTAAAAAGGGTTTCCTGTATTTGCGCGGTGAATACCGCTACCTGCTGGAACCTTTGCAGGCGGTGTTGCAACGGCGTCGCGAACAAAATCTGTTGGGCCGCAGCATCCTAGGTCAAGCCGCGTTCGAGTTTGATATCGAGATTCATCTGGGTGCCGGCGCCTATATTTGCGGCGAAGAATCTGCGCTGATCGAATCTCTGGAGGGCAAACGCGGTACGCCGCGCAACCGGCCTCCTTACCCTGTCACCGCAGGCTACCTGAACCAGCCGACTGTCGTGAGCAACGTTGAAACGTTTGCATCAACCAGCCTGATCTCGCTGCACGGCGGCGCGTGGTACGCGGGCATCGGCACGGAAAACTCCAGCGGCAGTAAGCTATTCTCGGTGTCGGGTGACTGCGACTACCCGGGTATATACGAATATCCCTTTGGCGTAACCGTCGCGCAAGTGCTGGCAGATTGCGGGGCGAAAAACACACAGGCGGTGCAAATTAGCGGGCCGTCCGGGATGTGCATCGCAGCCCATGAGTTTGACCGGTGCATCTCGTTTGACGACATTCCGACAGCCGGCGCTTTTATGGTATTTGATCAGCGCCGCGATATGTTTGAAGTGGCGCGCAATTTCGTGCACTTTTTCGCTCATGAGAGTTGCGGCTTCTGCACGCCCTGCCGCGTTGGCACGGCCCTGCTCTCCAACCTGATGGATAAACTCAATGAGGGACAGGGCTCGCCCTATGATCTGGCCGAAATCGAGAAACTCGACTCGCTGTTGCAATCGATGAGTCATTGTGGCTTGGGTCGCACCGCATGCAATCCTGTTTTGCATACGCTTGCAAAATTCCGCCCGGCTTACGAGTGTCGTTTAAGCCATAAGGAATTTGTGCCGGCTTTCGATCTGGATGCAGCCCTGTCGCAGGCGCGCCAGATGACCGGACGCGACGATGCAGGCGCTCATCTGGAGAAAAATCATGACGCAAAGTAATACCTTTACCCTGGACGGTGCAACGATCCCCTACACGAATGAACAAACCATCATTCAAGCCGCGATGGCCGCCGGCGTGTATATCCCTCACCTGTGTTACAACCCGGAATTCAAGCCGCACGGCTCGTGCAAATTATGCACCGTCAAAATAAAGGGCAGGCAAGTGGCGTCCTGCACCGAAAAGCCGCAAGCGGGTATGGTGGTAGAAAGCGATTGCAAAGAATTGAACGATGAGCGGCGCAGCCTGCTGCAAATGCTGTTCGTCGAAGGCAATCACTTTTGCCCGTCCTGCGAGAAGAGCGGCGACTGTCAGTTGCAGGCCACCGCCTACGAGCTTGATATGATGTCGCCGCACTTCGATCATTTCTACCCGGACCGGCCGGTTGACGCCTCACACCCTGACTATCTGCTCGACTTCAACCGCTGCATCCTGTGCTCAATTTGCGTGAGCGCCAGTCGTGATGTGGACGGTAAGAACGTGTTCGCACTGGCAGGACGCGGCATCAACAGTCACCTTATCGTCAATTCAAAATCCGGGGAATTGGCAGACACCGACTTTAGCGATAATGACAAAGCGGCAAAGGTCTGTCCGGTGGGCGTCATCCTCAAAAAACGGGTGGGATTCGCAATCCCGATCGGCGAACGCAGTTTTGACGAGCAGCCGATCAGTGCAACACCGCACCCGAAGGGAAAATAAAATGAGCGCACCGGTAAAAAAATTAAAGGTCGCCACAACCTCGCTAGCTGGCTGCTTCGGCTGCCATATGTCCTTTCTGGACATCGACGAGCGCCTGCTGGCTCTGGTGGAGCTGATCGAATTTGACCGTTCCCCGCTGACCGACATCAAAACCTGCGGCCCGTGCGACATCGGCATTATTGAAGGCGGCCTGTGCAATGCCGAAAACGTTCACGTGCTGCGCGAATTTCGCGCCAACTGCACCACCCTGATAGCACTGGGCGCCTGCGCCATTAACGGGGGGTTACCGGCACAGCGCAATCATCTTGCCCTCTCAACCATCCTCGAAGAGGTCTATCACGCGCAGCACGGTCTGGTGGGCGGATTCATCCCGAACGACCCGGAACTTCCGCTGCCGCTCAATCAAGTGCATCCGATACATGAAGTGGTAAAGATCGATTATTTCATTCCCGGCTGCCCGCCATCGGGAGATGCGATCTGGAAAGTGCTGACCGACCTGCTGGCAGGGCGTGAACCTGAACTGGGCCACGGCCTGATTCATTACGATTAACCCAACAGCTTGTCCACGAAAAACACGAAAGACACGAAAGACACGAAAGACACGAAATAAATCAACAATTAACTTCGATGCTGTGATTTATCCATAGAGTTAAATTTTATCTATTTGAATTATTTGAGTTATATTGCAGTTTTCGTGCTTTTCGTGTGTTTCGTGGATAGTTTTTTTTGGCTTTACGATCAAAAGGTGCGTCTATGTCTTTCTCTTTAGAAACTGCTGCAAATCCGGAAAATCTGCGCCGCATCGCCATCGATCCTGTCTCACGCGTCGAAGGCCACGGTAAGGTCACGATCCTGCTCGACGACAAGAACAAGATTCATCAGGTTCGCCTGCACATCGTCGAGTTTCGCGGCTTCGAAAAATTCATTCAGGGGCGGCCCTACTGGGAAGTACCTGTGATGGTACAGAGGCTGTGCGGCATCTGTCCGGTCAGCCACCAACTGGCGGCGAGCAAGGCGCTGGACGCCATCGTCGGCGCAAAACATCCGACACCGACAGCCGAAAAAATGCGCCGTCTGATGCACTACGGCCAGATACTGCAATCGCACGCCCTGCACTTCTTCCATCTGTGCTCACCCGATCTTTTGTTCGGTTTTGACAGCGATATTTCCAAACGCAATATCGTCGGCATTGCCGAAAAATATCCTGAGACCGCAAAACGCGGCATTCTGCTGCGCAAATTCGGTCAGGAGGTAATTCGTCACGCGGCGGGAAAACGCATCCACGGGACGGGCTCAGTGCCGGGCGGAGTCAATAAATCGCTGTCGATTGCCGAACGGGACACGTTACTCAAAGATATCTACCAGATGGTGTCGTGGAGCCGCGAAGCGGTTCATCTGGTCAAGGAGTTGCACCATAAAAATCCCGAACTCTACAACAGTTTCGGGGCGTTTCGCGCTAACTATATGTCCATGGTCGGGATGGACGGATCGTTGGATCTGTATCACGGCAGACTGCGCGCGCGGGACGACAACGGCAATATCTTGTTTGACGGCGTCGACTACAACAACTACAGCGAGTTGATTGCCGAAGAGGTGAAAAACTGGAGCTACATGAAGTTTCCCTACTTAAAATCAATGGGTGCTGAAAAGGGCTGGTACCGGGTAGGCCCGCTGTCGCGCGTGCAAAATTGTGACTTTATTTCAACGCCGCTGGCTGAAATCGAGCGGCGCGAATTCATGGCCTACAGCGGCGTGATGCCGATGCATGCGCCGTTAGGCTACCACTGGGCGCGCATGATCGAGATGTTGCATGCAGCCGAAATGATCAAGGATCTGCTGCACGACGATGACATCACAGGCAGCGATTTGATGGCCACCGGCGAGCGTGGCTTCGAGGGCGTGGGGGTCATCGAGGCACCGCGCGGCACGCTGATTCATCACTACCGTGTGGATGAAAACGATCTGATCACGATGTGCAATCTGATCGTCTCCACCACGCACAACAATCAGGCGATGAACGAGGCGGTGCGACGTGTAGCCCAGCAGTATCTGCACGGGCACGAGATCACCGAAGGGCTGCTCAATCACATCGAAGTGGCCATCCGTGCGTTCGATCCTTGTCTGTCCTGCGCAACGCACGCACTGGGCAAAATGCCGCTGGAAGTCGAAGTTGTGGGCGTGGATGGAATACAACTGTCTACCCTGTCCCGTTCGGGCGATGGTAACTTTTGCACATAATGACCGCACCCGTTCTGATTTTCGCCATCGGCAACGAGTCGCGCGGCGATGATGCCTTGGGCCCCCTGCTGTTGCGTCAACTGCAGGAAGATGAATGCATCGAACGGCTGGAAGACTTTCAGCTGCAGATCGAACACGCGATGGATATGAAGGACCGGAAAATCGTGCTATTTATCGATGCGGGTATGAATACACCAGCACCCTTCCGTTTTAGCCGTGCGCGTGAAAATAATGAGGCGGTACTCTATAGCCACGCACTGGTGCCCGAAGCGCTGCTCAAAGTCTACCGGCAGTTTTACAACGAAGCGTCCCCTCCGTCATTCATCTTGTGCGTACGCGGCCACGCCTTTGAATTGGGCGAAGCCCCCACAAGTGAGTCGCTTGGCAATCTGGCAGCGGCACTTGAATTCACCCGCAGATTGCTGATAAATCCGGACGTATCGTTCTGGGACGGTTTAGTGACGCCCATTTAATATCCGACAACACGGCAACCGGAGCAATACATTACTTTTTTTGCGTCAACGCACTGACACGCCGCCTTGATTCCTTGCTCAGTTCATGCTGTGGGAAACGGTTGATCAGATCCTGATAGAGCCGCGTGGCGTGCTCAATCTCTTTCTTGTTTTCTTCATACATGACGCCATTGCCGTACAGTGCCGTGACCGCTTCATCGCTATCAGGGTACGCGCGCATGATCAGTTCGTTGATCTCAATGGCTTGATTCCAATCACTCAAATGACTGACCGCGATCTTTTGCGCCTTAACCAGTGCGGCCAATCCCTCGCGACCTTTGAAAATATCATACACGCGCCGGTAGGTTGCTAAAGCTAGGGCCGGCTGATGCGTCTTGTCCTGATAAAGGCGCGCGAGCGACTGCAAGCCGCGCAGCACCACGGCGTCATTTTTGTAGCGGGCGGCAATCGCTTCATAGGCCGCGATCGCATTGACATCATCGCGCAAATTTTCATCATAGGTGTTCGCGAGCGACTCATGAGCCTGCCGCGCTTCGTCCGAGTCGGGATAATCCGCTATCACCGTTTTAAAACTCGCGACGGCTTCCGCATAACGTTTCAGCGCTTCCCGCTCGATGAGCCCGACAGATAACTGGCTGTCAGCCCGAAGAGGGCTTGCCGGATAGAGTGCCAGCAATTTTTTAAAATGAAAGACGGCCATTTCATGGCTGTACAACATCTTCTGATGCGCCAGCGCATGTTCGATCTTATCTTCATCGAGAAAAGTCTGATTGCGCGCCAAAAACAACGCACATTCAGCGGCAATCGCTGCGGCGAAATCCGCTTCGCGCAAACTGCCCAAAAAAATCAGATAGGTCGCGACCCGCTGCTCCTGATCGCCGCTGAGTGACTTTGCCGTGTCGCTCATCACTTTGAGTATCAACTCATGTTTTTTCAGTTTGTCATCGGAGAGTGCATGCAATTCCTTTTGAGCCTCGAGAACAAAAGGAGAATCAGGGTAGGCTGCCTGCAGCATCAACCCGTTAATGGCGGCCTGAGGATAGGCATTCATGCGCAAATTAATTTGCGACTTCAACTGATAAATTTCAGCCGTCTCGGCAAGCTCTGAAAATCGATCGATGAAACTATCCATCTCCGTCAGCAAATCGATATCCGACTGATTGACCTTGGATGAAAAAAGGCTGTTAAAAAACCCCTTTTCCACCTTCGAGTCGCGAACCATCGCGCGCAACAGCGCTATTTCCAGCGGCGCACGTTGTTTGCGCAAGGTATCTGCTTCGAACAAGGATGCGGGTGCGGGAAGATTTGCCGCAATTTGAGCACGCTGTGCCGCGACGGGCGGCGGGGCAGCAATTTCATCTGCCTGCGCAGCACCTGCCAGCAACAAAGATAAAAATAATCGGCGCAAAATAGTTTCTCCCGGCGATAACGGTTAACTACAGGCAATCTGGACGCATCGAGTTATTCAGGTTCGCAGCTGACACCGCAACATTTTTTGAATTTTCTCCCGCTGCCGCAAGGGCACTTTTCATTGCGGCCAATTTTAGGTTGTTCGCGTTGAAAATGGCTGACAGGAACAGAGGTTGCCACGCGATACGGTTGCCAGAATCGGTAGATGGCCGCGATACTTTCAGGAATTTGCATGGATAAGGCTTCGCGCTGTTCGGGCGTTTCAACCTTTGCTTCGGCGTCCTGGGCTAACTCTTCCGTTCCCAGCAGATAAATCGGGTGCAGCACTTCGGCACTTTGCGCGTCATCAAAAAACCGCTGCCACGCCTCGCGCTGTAAATGGATGCCCGTCATGTAACCGTAAGCCCACATTTCACCATCGACAAATTCGCGCTCGCTGTCAGGATAGACCGCACTGTCGAAGACCGGATCAAACGTATCCAGACTCTCCCTCAGACGCAGCACAATACTGCTGCGGTTTTTCATGATCAGCGAGGTGATCCGCTCCCTCTGCGCATCACTTACGAAGGTCGGTTCATCCTGCAGCGTGGGGCCCCAGACTTGCGGCAGCCAGACATTATTTGCCGGTATGAAGGGGCCACTGGCGAGTGCAGTCAAAAAACCATCCAGACGATCGAGCATCATGGTCTCATCCGAAGTCGCATCGGAAATCAAGAAATCACCTAGTTCATCCATTTCCTCATCGGTGAGATAAGGCGGCGTGACGGGAGGTTTTATTGTAGACATGTAATTTACCAGTTCAGCGTCAGCGTGACATAGCTGCGGCGGTTAAACACGTTATTGGCGACATATTCCGAGTACTTGATATCGAACACATTTTGCAGCACGAGAGCCAGTTCCCCGTTGACACCACCGCCTTGATTAAAGACTTTTGCCAGACGCATATCGGTGCGGCGCTGCATTGGTTGATGATCAACCGTATTGCGCATATACGGCTGCAAGGCGTCCTGATAATAGTAAGCAGTACTAAAATTCACATCGTGTGAAAAACGCCGTGTATACAACAGACTCGCGCTGTTGAGCGGCGTACTGGTAGCCTGTACATCCCCGACACCACTAAGTGCTACTGCTACCGCATTACTGCGCGCCAGTTCGTGTGCAAAATTGACCGTCAGATCACTGTTATCACCCATTGCATGTTTGACGGTCGCCTCGATCCCCTTATAGGCCGCAGTATATCCGTTTTCAAATTGCGTCGCTCCCAGATAGATTCCCTGCCCTAACTGGTCATTGAACACCCGTAAATCGAGCGACGTCGCCAGCGTCGGAAACTCTCCCAAATAACCGATTTCCCGCGAGAGCATTTTTTCAGGAATCAACCCCGGCGAAGTAATGGTTTGATTCGGCACCAGCAAAACACCGGGATTGAGTAGTCTGTAGTGTAATTCTGCAAGCGCAGGGGTGCGGTAGGCGACAGACGCGCCCATACGCACCGTGTGTTGCGGAGTGACATGGTAATTGACGGCTACACGCGGCGACAAATTCTCATGCCCCAGCCCATCGCGTTCGAGCATCGCACCGGTATTGAGCAGCAGTTGCTGTGTAATACGCCATTCGTCGTGAGCAAAAAATCGATACTCATTGGTGCTTAATGAGGACGAATAAATTGGCGACGCACCATAAAGCAATAATGCCTGCGCATCACCTTGCCCCGACACCTGATCACGCCGCCAGGCTGCACCATACACCAGACGATTCGATTCCGTCAGATGCACTGTGTGCTGCAACTCGATTTCATCGCGTTTTGTCTGAGTGGTGTTATTCGACGGTGCCATCACTGTAAAAAATTCAGATTGCTGCTGCCCCATATGAGAGTAGCGCACACTGAACTCATCGTTATTGTCGAGCGCTCGTATCCAGCCTAGCTGGGCAAAGTTTGAGTTGGAGATCAGGTCATGATTAGGATTCCCAAAACTGTCAGTCCAACCGGCCGTCTGCACATCGCGATTAAAACCGAATTGAATATCGAAGCGATCAACGCCATTGGGATGGTAATCCGCACGGTAATTGAGCATGCGTGCCTGATTGCTGTCATTGCTGTTATTAAGCAAACCGCCTGCCGCAGCCAGAGCTGGCGTCATATTATTAGGCGGTGCAGTCAGATTGTCGTAACCGTTGTCCGCGCTGTACGCCATGGTCAGACGGTAATCGAGCGTCTCACCTTGATGGCCGTAACGTGCGGCGACATCATTGATGCCTTTTTCGCCGCGCGTAATAGAGAGCTGACGGCCGTGAATCGCACCTGCGTCGCGCGTGGTGATACTGATCACGCCCTGCGTTGAATTCGCGCCATGCGATGCGGCGGCCGGCCCGCGGATCACTTCGATGCGTTCGATATCATCGATAGTGATCGGCAAATTAGCCCAATCCACCGTGCTGGCCGGCGGCATATAGACACTGCGACCGTCGATCAACACCTGCATGCGCCGGGCATATTGGTCTGACGAGCCGTGATAAGACACGATGGCCTGGCTGCCTTTGTAGTAGCTGACATACATGCCGGGCACCAGCTTGAATAAATCAGGGATACTTCTGAATCCAGACGCCTTGATCATTTTACGATCAATCACCGTCATCGCATTGGGCGCTTCAGACAAGGGTTGCGACAAGCGGGAGGCACTCAATACCACCGGAAAATCCTGAAAATAGTCAGTTTCACTGGCCGCGTCTGCCGCGTAAAGGGTTTGTGAAAATAAACAAGATAACAGCGTCGCTAATACTTTACGAGTGTGAAGCATAAAATCCCTGAATTTATTGGGTTCGTTCGGCGCTGAGAGCCGCCTGAAAGTAATCTCGCTTGCCAGGAGATTCAGAGAATCTCGAGCGACATCATACACGATCAACCCCATTTTAAGACGGAAAAAGTAGTGAAATTCTTAGGCGGTTAAATCGAGTTTGATACGCCCAATTCCGGCTATGGCACGAATTTCACTGAAATTGATAGGGGGTGGAGCACCCCCATCGTGCGGCCAGGTCGTATCAAAAATACCATCGACCATGTGATAAGCCGCGATGGCGGCGGCAATGGCCGGATTGCTCGAATCGATCAACGGGTTGATCAAGGTGGAAGAACGTGCAATGTTCGCCACGGATGCCTGAATTACTGCGTTCTGTGTTGCAGGCAAGGCGATTGATGGATTCAGCAACAGGCCGGACGACTCGGCTAGGGTTGGCAAAGTCAGCGCAACAGGTACCGCTGTCACCCCGGCAGTGAGCGCGGTATCAATCGTTGCGCTTGTAGCCGTTGCCACTGTGCCGGGAACAGCAGCACTCAAAACAGGGGGGCCCGCCTCTACACTAGCCGAAACGGTTGCACCCGGCGTGCCTGAAATCGGCGTGCCAATAACAGTTCCCGCCGTGCCAGATACCGTTGTAGCTGACACTGTGGTACCCGACGCCGTGGTACCCGACGCCGTGGTACCTGACACTGTGGTGCCTGACACTGTGGTGCCTGACGCCGTGGTACCTGACGCCGTGGTACCTGACGCCGTGGTACCTGACACTGTGGTGCCTGACACTGTGGTGCCTGACACTGTGGTGCCTGACGCCGTTGTGCCTGACGCCGTTGTGCCTGACGCCGTTGTGCCTGACGCTGTTGTACCTGACGCTGTTGTACCTGACGCCTCTGTTCCTGCCTTACTCGACACCGCAGCACCGAAAACGGTTGTATTCGTTCCTGCCGAACTCGAAACAGCTCCGGCCGCGTTGATCGCCTCAGCCTGTAAGGTACCCAGTTGAGTCAGCATATCCGCCTGTGCGACTGCACCCGCCAGCTGTGCGGCAAACTGCCCGATAGACTGACTCACGGCAAGCAAGGTTGCGACAGTCCCCGCCTGATCGGTCGTGTAAGCGGCTTGCAGCTGCTGAAAATCAATCGTCATCTGTGCTGGCACATCCTGACTGGTCGCAGCTTGAAAATTAACGCCCACACCCGACAGACTACTTAAAATTGATTCCCCCGCGCCGGTGGTTCCCGAGGCGCTGAGCATCTGCTCAAACAAGCTACCGATGGAGATGCCTGAGGTAGTTTGCTGGCTTTGCAAAAAAGTATTAAAGGCATCGACAAGCTGCTGCGTGACAGCAACCACCGTGCCAAAACTAGCCGTTGAATCGCTTGCTGCAAGTGTTTGATTCAGAATCGACGTGGCAGATAGCAACTGGCCGAGCGCTGAGATATCGACGCTGGTCGAACTTGTCGCAACGGGAGTGACGATTGAAAACGCAACCCGCTGCGTACTGGTGGTCGCGAAAATGCTATTGACCGGATTGGGTGACGATGTGACAGCAGAAATTTCCATGATTGCACGCCCGGTAACTGCGCCCTCTCGTAAAGCAACGAGAATTTCGTATCAAATTACGCCGATACCTCATTCATGTCAATAAAATCAGCACATTATCTGCCGGCATCTTGCTCCAGCATCGCGCCCATTTCCAGCAGTGAGGGCAAGTCCTGCACCGTGCGCAAATTCAAGTCGTCCAGCAACTGTCGGGTTGAGGCAAATAATTCCGGGCGGCCCGGCGTGTCGCGTGTGCCCACCACTTCGATCCAGTCGCGCGCCTCCAGCGTTTTTAAGATCGCCGAGGCGACCGACACCCCGCGTATCTCCTCGATGTCGCCGCGCGTCACCGGCTGGTGATAAGCAATGATCGCCAGCGTTTCGAGCACGGCACGCGAATAGCGCGGCGGCTTTTGCGGATTGAGCCTATCCAGATAGACCTGCATCGAAGGCCGGGCGCGAAAACGCCAGCCACTGGCGACCCGGGTCAACTCAACGCCGCGCCCCTGCCAGTCCTGCGCCAACTCGGCTAAAATCGCCTCGAGCTGAGTATTGTTGAGCGTTTCATCGGCCAGCAGTTTCAGTTCACTCAAGGGCAACGGTTCAGCGCTGGTCAAAAGCGCCGTTTCGATGATGAGTTTCAAAGATAATGCGCCTTGTTCGCTCTGGATATTTTTGACAGGTTTATTTTCAGGCTTGATATCTGCGGACATAGATGACTCCAAACGTTGCAACCTGCTGAATTTCAATCAAATATTCCTTAGCAAGCTCCAGCATGGCGATAAACGTGACCACGAGCCTAGCGCGCCCGTCGGACAGATCGAACAAGCTGTCAAAGGCGATATACTCGCCCCCTTTCAGGCAGCGTAAAATATGCGCCATTTGTTCTCTGACGGAGAGCTGTTCGCGGCGAACGGTGTGATGCGTATTGACTCTGGCGCGTGCCAGCAACCCCATCCATGCCAATTTCAGATCCTCAACACTAATTCCCGGCTGAGACGCTTCCACCGTCCTCTCGATGAGCACCGCGACCACCTCAAAATCCCGCCCCGCCTGCGGCAACTCATTGAGTTTTTGCGCGGCCAGTTTCATTTGCTCGTATTCTTTGAGGCGACGCATCAGTTCAACACGGGGATCTTCCGCCTCTTCGTCGGAGACTCTGACGGATTTCGGCAGCAAGAGACGCGACTTGATTTCGATCAGCACCGCCGCCATCAGCAAATATTCGGCAGCCAGTTCCAGCTTGTGCTGCTTGAGCAATTCGATATAACTTAAATATTGCCGGGTCAATTCCGCCATCGGAATGTCCAGCACATCTAAATTATGCTTTCGTATCAAATACAGCAGTAAATCCAGCGGCCCCTGGAAATTTTCCAGCACCAGCTCCAGAGCATCAGGCGGAATGTACAAATCCAGCGGCATCTGCAACATCGGCTCGCCATGCAGACGTGCTACCGGCAGGATTTGAACTTCAATCATGGAT
Source organism: Nitrosomonadales bacterium (assembly GCA_037137715.1). GTDB lineage: Bacteria > Pseudomonadota > Gammaproteobacteria > Burkholderiales > Gallionellaceae > Gallionella. The sequence continues at coordinate 93,129 of JBAXJT010000001.1, read as the reverse complement.
CAGGAGTAACTGAGCCCCATCGCCTCGCGCACGTCGCGCAACGTTTCACCGGCCAGTTTGCGTGCTTTTTCATTGCCGTCTGCGATGATATTGCGCACCAGAGACGGATCATCCAGATAGAGCTGCGCACGTTCCCTCATCGGGCGTTGCTCTAAAAGCACCGCATCAATCACCGGCTGCTTGCATTCGATGCAACCGATGCCGGCGCTTTTACAACCTTGAATCACACCCTGTTTCGTTTGCTCGCTGGAATAGACCTGATGCAATTGCCAGACCGGACATTTTTCCGGATCACCCGGGTCGGTGCGCCGCGCGCGGGCCGGATCCGTCGGCATGGTGCGAATTTTCTTGGCAACCGTTGCCTCGTCTTCGCGCAAGGTGATCGTGTTGTTGTAGGACTTGGACATTTTCCGCCCGTCCAGCCCCGGCATTTTCGACGCAACTGTCAGCATCGCCTGAGGCTCTGACAAAATCATCTTGCCGCCGCCCTCGAGATAACCAAACAGACGTTCGCGATCGCCCAGACTCAGACTCTGTTGCTCATCGAGCAGCGCTTTTGCTGATTCAAGCGCTTCACCGTCGCCCTTTTCCTGAAAACGATTGCGCAGCTCGTTATAAAGACGCGCCTTCTTGCTGCCCAGTTTTTTGATGGCTGATTCGGCCTTTTCGGCAAAGCCCGGATCGCGCCCGTACAAATGATTAAAGCGGCGCGCCATTTCGCGAGTGAATTCGACATGCGGCACCTGATCTTCACCGACCGGCACTTGCGTGGCGCGGTAAATCAAGATGTCGGAGCTCATCAACAACGGATAGCCCAGAAAGCCATAGGTTGAGAGATCCTTGTCAGCCAGATGCAATTGCTGATCCTTATAGGTCGGCATACGTTCGAGCCAGCCTAACGGGGTGATCATCGACAACAACAGATGCAACTCAGCATGCTCCGGCACTTTAGACTGAATGAACAAGGTGGCGTGAGCCGGATCAATACCGGCCGCCAGCCAGTCGACCACCATATCCCAGACGCTCTGCTCAATGACTTGCGGCGATTCATAATGCGTCGTCAGCGCATGCCAGTCTGCGACAAAGAACAGGCATTCAAACTCATGCTGCATTTTGACCCAGTTTTTTAACACGCCATGATAATGCCCCAGATGCAAACTCCCCGTGGGACGCATTCCCGATACGATGCGATCAGCAAACATTTAAATTCCAACCATAATAAAAAGAAGATTCTCAACAAACTTGACCAGGGGAAACAGCACCCAGCTCAGCACCGGCGTCATTGCCATAAAAATCAGGATGAACATGCCATATGGCTCAATCCGGCTCAGCTGATACGCCTCACGATGCGGCAGCAGGCTGACCGCTACGCGCCCGCCATCGAGCGGCGGGAGTGGCAGCAAATTCAACACCAGCAGCACGACATTGATCTTGATGCCGATCCCGGCCATGCCCATCAGCGGTTCGGCAAAATAATGATCAGGGAATGCCGCTGAAAACTTAAAGAGCAGCGCCCAACCGACGGCCATGACCAGATTCGATAGAGGACCTGCGAGCGCGACCCACAGCATGTCTTTTTTCGGATTGCGCAGCGCGCCAAAATTTACCGGCACGGGTTTGGCCCAGCCAAACAACACACCGCCCAGCACTAGCGTCAACAGCGGCAAGAGCACCGTACCGACCGGATCAATATGGCGCAGCGGATTTAAACTGATACGCCCCTGCAAATAGGCGGTATTATCGCCAAAGTGACGCGCCGCATAGCCGTGTGCCGCTTCGTGCAGCGTGATCGCGAATAAAATCGGGATCGCGGCCAGCGAGATCGTCTGAACTAACTGATCAAGTGGCATCATTGGGAAATTCCAAACGGCGTGATGTCGCCTATCCCCTGCCGCAACAGCACAGGATGCTCGCCGGTCAGATCAATCACCGTGGTGAAATCCACCCCCGCCGCACCGCCGTCGATCACGGCATCCACCTTCTTTTCCAGCAATTCGCGTATCACATTGGCATCATTGAGCGGCCAGACTTCATCGGGCAAAATCAATGTGGAACTGGACATCGGCTCGCCCAACTCTTCGAGCAAGGCCAGCGCCACCGGATGATCCGGGATGCGAATACCGATGGTGCTGCGTTTCGGATGTTGCAGCCGCTTGGGCACCTCGCGGGTCGCTTCCAGAATAAAGGTGTAGCTCCCCGGCGTATAGGCTTTGAGTAGCCTAAATTGCGCGTTATCCACCCGGGCATAGTTGGAAATTTCCGACAAATCCCGACACATCAGCGTCAGGTAATGCTCATCATCCAATTGGCGAATCTCGCGTATGCGACTCACCGCATTCTTATCATCCAGCAGACAGCCCAAGGCGTAACAGGAATCGGTCGGATACACCACGATACCGCCGCCTTTAAGTATCGACACGGCCTGCTTGATCAGGCGCATGTTGATGTTGTTTGGATAGATGGTAAAAAACTGTGACATAGTCGTGTCCATTAAAATGATGGGAATGCTTCCCAGACCGGACGGCAGATCATCGGCAGATCAGGCAAGCGCCCCAGATCGCGATAGCTCTCAGCCGGCCCGTGAAAATCGGAACCGCATGAAGACATCAATTTGAATTCATCGGCATACCGTGAAAATTCAGCATATTGCTCGGGCGTATGGCTGCCGGTGACGACTTCGAGCGCCGCGCCGCCAAGCTGCGCAAACTCGGTGAGCAGCGTGTGCATGGTTTGACGTCCCATGCTGTGACGACCCACCATATAGCGCCCCGGGTGCGCGAGCACCGCAATGCCGCCGCTGCCCTTAATCCATGCAATCGCATCGCCAAGTTCAGCCCATTGATGCGGCACGTAACCGGGTTTTCCGGTCGCAAGGTAACGGTTGAACACGCTTTTAACATCCTTGCAATGCCCCGCCTCGACCAGATAACGGGCAAAGTGCGTACGGCCTATCATGTTCGGGTTACTGGCAAATTTAAGTGCACCATGATAAACGCCGCCGATGCCCGCGCGTGCCAGTTCATCACCCATTTTACGGGCACGCTCGCCCCGTCCGCTGCGCACGCAGCGCAGCCCTTCCTGCAAAGGAGGAAAAGCGGGATCAATCGCAAGCCCCACGATATGCAAGGTGTGCTTGCGCCAGGTCACCGAAATCTCCACGCCGTTGACAAACGTCATGCCGTGCCCGGTTGCCGCCGCACGCGCCTCATCCAGACCCGCCGTATCATCGTGATCGGTCAGCGCCAGCATTTTGACTCCGCGCCCGAACGCACGATCCACCACTTCAGTCGGCGTCAAGGTCCCGTCAGAAATATTGGAATGGCAATGCAGGTCGTAATCAAGCACTCAAACACCTCAAGCTCTTAGCAGAGGTACTCACGCGTCACCACCGCCTTTTTTCATGACCTTGCCTTCTTCGGCACGGCGACGACGCACTTCTTTAGGATCAGCGATCAGCGGGCGATAAATCTCGATGCGATCCATTTCACGCAGCACCGCGTCGGCTTTCGTCAGCTTGCCGAAAATGCCCAGCTTGTGAGCAGCCAGATCCAGCTCCGGATACTTTTCCAGCAGTCCACTAGCCTGTATACCCTCAATCACCGTGGAACCGGCCGGCACCGCTTTTTTGAGCAGCGTCTGCTCGTCTGGCAGGGCATACACTACTTCGATGTTAATTTTGTCAGTCATGTGTTCAGATAAACTTTCTCAGCCCGGTGAATAAACGCATCCACGAAGCTGTTGGCGATGTAATGGAACACCGGTCCGACCAGCTTTTCCAGCAATTTACTGGAAAACTCGTAATGCAGACGGAATTCTATTTTACAGGCAGAATCGCTAAGCGGAATAAATCGCCAGCAGCCGTCCAAATGCCGGAACGGCCCGTCCTGTAAGGTGATGTCGATCTGACTGTGCGGCGTGCGGTTATTTTCTGTTGTAAAGCTTTGTTTTATATGATGATAATTAATATGCACCGTGGCGTGAACGACATTATCCGACTTATCCACCACGCTCGATCCGCCGCACCAGGGCAGAAAAGCTGGGTAATCTTCAACACAATCCACCAGCTGAAACATCTGTTCCGCACTGTGTGCTACCAATACTGTTTTCTCAACCGTCGCCATTAGCAATCTAGATACAATTCCAAAGGCTGGTAGAATAGCCGAACACACAGCAAAATTCACCTATCATGAGCATTATTCAGAATAAAAAAGCGTTTCACGAGTATTTCGTCGAAGATAAATTCGAAGCCGGCCTGATGCTGGAGGGTTGGGAGGTCAAGGCCATTCGTGCCGGGCGCGCCCAACTAAAAGAAGCCTACGTCACGGCGAAGGACGGCGCGCTGTACCTGTTCGGCTCGCATATCAGTCCGTTGCTCAATGCCTCCACACACATACACCCGGATCCGGTGCGCACCCGAAAACTGCTGCTGCATTCGGCGGAAATTTCAAAAATTCTGATCAAGGTGCAGCGCGCAGGTTACACCGTGATGCCGCTGGACATGCATTACAAGGGCGGGCGCGTTAAACTTGCCATCGGCCTTGCCAAGGGCAAAAAGCTCCATGACAAGCGCGCCACGGAAAAAGAAAAAGATTCTAAACGTGAAGCTGCGCAGGCCATGAAAAAAGAGCGGCGCTAGTAGCGCGCTTTCGGCGAAACTTATGAAAAATATAAATAGCTAAGCCACAAGCGCGCTACCGAAAAAGAAAAAGATTCAAAACGTGAAGCTGCGCAGGCGATGAAAAAAGAGCGGCGCTAAAGAATTTTTGGAGCATTCAAGATGAAACGGATCATTTTTATGCTTGCCACCCTGCTACCCCTGACTGGATTTGCCATGACTGACACGACACAAACAGCCTATCTTGCCGGCGGATGCTTCTGGGGACTGGCCGATCTGGTCCGGCAAATTCCGGGGGTTATCGCGACCGAGGTCGGCTATACCGGCGGCACAACACCTGATGCCGTGTATGAACAGGTGAAAACCGGGCAAACCGGGCATGCCGAATCGCTCAAAATTGTATTTAACCCCGAAAAACTCAGCTACCGGCACCTTGTGTTTGAGTTTTTCCGTATGCACAACCCGACCACGCGCAACCAGCAGGGAAATGACATCGGTAGCCAGTACCGCTCGGCCATTTTTTATCTGGATGAGGCACAACACCATACTGCGATAGAGGTCATCAAAACCGCCGAGACTTCAGGCGAATTAAAAAGCAAAATCGTCACCGAAGTTGTGCCGTTCCGCGAGTTTTATCGGGCCGAGGAATACCACCAGCAATATCTGATCAAGCACCCCGGCGGCTATACCTGCCACTACATCAGGCGCCAACATCTGGGGGAGTAACTTATCTATTCGCCCTACGAACGATACGTGTTGAGGAATGAGATTAAATCCAGCATGGCAAGCTCTAGCTCATGAACCGCTGCCATGCAGACGTCTTGCCCTGCCGCTTGCTCAACATATTCGGCTGCCATTCTGGCAGGCTCTGCCGAGAAAATGCTGACCATCCCTTTTATCGTATGTGCACTGCGCCGCACCAGATCGATCTCACCGTTTTGTAGACTCTCTTTTAAGATAGTCAACTGCAAAGGCGCATCTTCCAAAAAGAGTTGCACCAGCTCATTCAATAATTCATGATCACCATCGATATTATTTAATGTTTTTTCCATGTCGACCACGTCAACGGTTGGTCGGGGTGGCGCAACTTGGGCAGCAGACTCAATTTTGGATGACAGACACGCCAACTCGTTCAAAAGCTTCTCGGTGTTAATCGGTTTAGTCAAATAGCCGTCCATTCCGTGACGCAGACATTCTTCACGCGCCCCCTGCATGGCGTGAGCGGTCATCGCCAAGATAGTGATATGCCCTCCGGTCTCTTTTTCGAGTTCTCGGATACGTTCAGTCGCGTCGTATCCATTCATTTCCGGCATATCCACGTCCATCAAAATTGCATCAAAATCCCCCTTCTGCCACTCGGCAACCGCTACTTTGCCATTGTTCGCCACGGTAACCTGGTGGCCGAGCTTATTCAACAAGCGGGTTGCTAATATCTGGTTAACGACATTATCTTCAGCCAGAAGCAGGTCCAGCTGATGTGTGGATTGACGCAACAACGGACGGGGCATAAGCGGCGCGGCCTGCTGTGGCGTCCCCAGCGCCGTCATGATCGCATCGAGCAACTCTGATTGCGATACCGGTTTTACCAGATAGCTCTCAATACCCAATTCACGACAAAGCGCAGCTTGCTCCGACTGACCTTCCGATGTCAGCATCATGACCATTTCGGTCGGAGATCCGGGGTGTTCACGCATCCAGCCTGCCAACTCAAAACCGTTCATGCCGGGCATCTGTGCATCCAGAATAGCAAGGGCATAGGGTTTTCCTATCTGGATCGAGCGCGCCAATTCGGCCTGTGCTTCTTCTGCGCTGTGCACCAACGTAGGACGCATTTTCCAATTCAAAAGCATTTCGTCCAGCAACTTGCGGTTGCTTGCATTGTCATCAACCACCAGCACAGACAGTTCTGCGATACTGCCGGTAGACTGGTAGCTTAGCAGAGGATCACTCGATGTCATGCCCATACTGAGTGAGAAATGAAAAGTGCTCCCCCTGCCAACCTGACTTTCCAGCCAGATTTGACCGCCCATCAACTCGATCAATTGCGCTGAGATCGTCAATCCCAATCCTGTGCCGCCGTATTTGCGTGTTGTAGAAGAATCGGCCTGGGAAAACGAATCGAAAATAGCGTGGAATTTATCCTGTGGGATGCCAATACCGGTATCTCGCACGCTAAATATCAAGTTAACTTGTGACGCGGGTGTTGGAGGGAGTATTTGCACAGTGATTTCAATTTCGCCGGACTCGGTGAACTTGATTGCGTTTCCCATCAGATTGACTATCACCTGACGCAAGCGGCCGGGATCTCCCAGCAATCTGTCTGGCACATCGGTTGCAACATGCAGCAATAATTCCAAATTTTTCTGGTGCGCTCTTGCCGCCAAAGATTTGGTGGTGTCGCGCAGCATACGCTCCAAGGAAAACTCAATGGTTTCGATATCGAGCTTCCCCGATTCAATCTTGGAAAAGTCGAGAATGTCATTGATGATATACAACAACGAATCAGCTGAAGACTGAACCATCGTCAAATACTCTCGCTGCTCATGCGTCAGCTCTGTGTCCAGTGTCAATTCGGTAATGCCGATGATACCGTTCATGGGCGTACGAATTTCGTGGCTCATATTGGCCAGAAATTCGCTCTTGGATTTATTGGCAGACTCAGCCTCGGCGCGGGCTTCGATTAACTCTCCCATACGCTCATTAACCTTGCGCGACATGGCGTTGAAAGCGGCCGCCAATCGACCCAACTCGTCATCCCCCTCTTTTACAGGTAGCGGATTGTAATTACCCTCGGCGACTTGATGGCTGGCGCGCGTTAAATCGGCCAACTGACGTGTCATCCACCAGACCAGCGCCGTCAGCACAATAAACGACAGCAGCAATTCCCCGGCGGCAATGACCACCCCTTGAGTGAGCAAGGTATTTTGGGCGACAAAAATATGGGTTAAATCAAGACCGAAGTGCAGGGTACCCAGTTGCTGCCCGAACATATTGATCGGTTTAACGACGTTGTAATTAGCAACATCCAAGCCTTTTATTTTTAAAATATCGGCATCAGGCTCTGGCAAGGGTTGATTCTCAGGCCATCCACTGCTGGCAATGCGATGGCCGGCCATATTAGTAACCACCAAATACCGGATACCTTGACTGCGCTGGCTTTCACTCAATACCGAACGCACCGTGGCATAGTCACTCTGAGCCAGGGGTGCCACCAGCGCCGCCGTCAAAATCGGGATGATCTGCGTGGCTTGCTGTTGCAATTGTTGTGACATATAGTCGTGCATCAAACGCATACTGTTCGATACCAGCACCGTCAGCATGATCGCTTCAACGACCAGGGCCACCAGCAAGAGGCGGCCGCGTACCGAATTAAAGGGCAACCTCATTTTAGACTTTGTCTGGTTTCCGCCGCAAACGGGTCCATCGCATTAAGCTCTTTGGGCAAGAGCTTGCGGTAACCTTTAAGTTTGTATTTGGCAAAGTAAGCTCGGCCTTCTTCTGATTGCGCAAAGCTTTGCAAGGCCGCCTCAAGGGTCGCCTTGCGGGCTAGCTGACTACTATTGAGCACGTAAACACGACCGGCCATCGGCTCACTGGAAACCAGCAAACGCAGCTGCGCCTGCACGTCAGGCGTCAAACTCTGGTAATTAGCCATCGAGGTAAATCCGGCTGCGGCCTGACCATCCAACACAATATTGGCCACGCTATCTGAAGCACTCACGTAACGTATCGGTTGATTCAAGCCATTTTTCCGCATCCAATGCTGCCCCCACAGGGTGACGAGCGAGGTAGGAGATAATCCCAGAATCGTTTTATCTTTCAGGTCAGCGGCGGTTTTGATCGGCCCTTTTCCGGCAACCAGCGCCACGGCCTTAAATTCCGCGCTATAAGTGAGTAAAGGGAGGTAATTTGCATCGATTTCTGCCAGGCGAGCTTGATGACCGGTGGTCACCGCAAGATCATAATCTTGATGCAACATGCGCCGGGCAAATTCCGTGAAATCGGGCGCGGTCACCACTTCTACCGGCATACCCAATGTCTTTTCAAGATGTTCCCGTAACGGCTGGTACATTTCCAAAATCACCCGAGCACTGGTATGCGGCGCTATTCCCAGCCGGAAAATTTCTTGCGCCTGAACCGCTGAGGAAGCCAATACACAGAAAACCAAGATCCAACGGCATGACTTTATAAATGAACTCATTGTGCATCACCTTAACTTAAACAACCTAAAAGACCATCCGGGCTATTTTACCTCAGATAATCCATTTTCCGCTGTGAGTTATTCTATAGTTGGGAGAGAAATATTCCAAGAAACACAGCCGGATGGCCGGGCAGAAAAATAATAAATGGCTGAAAAAAACCCCCTGCGTGCACAAGATAACTCAGCGCTTACTTGCCGCCAGCACGGCGCTCAATGCACCCGTGAGATCCGGATAACTGAATTTAAATCCTGCCGCCTGCATCCTGACGGGCAACACCCGCTGCCCCTCCAGCAGCAGCACCGCACGCTCCCCCATTAGCCAGCGGAGAAAACAGCCGGGCATAACGAACATCGCAGGACGTCCGATGGCCTGCGCCAGTTGCCGAGTGAATTCTGCATTACTCACCGGATGCGGCGCTGTCATATTAAAAGGCCCGCTCAATTGCTCGTCGTGCAACAGACGCAACACCATCGCCACGTAATCATCGATATGCACCCAGCTCATGCCTTGCCGCCCATTACCCAAACGCGCACCCATCGCAAGTTTAAAAGGCAATAGCATCCGCCCCAGCAGCCCGCCCTGAGCGCTTAACACGAGGCCCGTGCGCAGCAGACATACCCGCACGCCCTCTACTTGCAGCGCGGCATTTTCCCAGTCTGCACAGAGGCGTGCAGCAAAATCAGCTCCTGCCGCCGACTGCTCGTCCAATTCGACATCCGGGCGGTTGCCATAGTAACCAACGGCCGAACCACTCAACAGCACAGTCGGTTTATGCGCGGCACAAGCGATGCGTTGCACCAGCTTTTCGGTCAGACCGATGCGACTGCCACGCAACACCTGTTTGCGCGCTTCACGCCAGGCGGCATCAGCGATCGGCGCACCCGCCAGATTGATCACTGCATCAAAATGCTGCGTTGAGCGCCACTCATCCAGACTCGACAGGGCCTGTACCGCGTCGCCGCAAATCACAGGCACCGTTGCAGGCTGTCGGCTGAGGACCGTGAGCTGATGGCCCTCAGCCAGTAACGCTTTACACAGCGCGCGACCGATCAGCCCCGTCCCGCCCGTCATCAGAATATTCATATCTAACCTATTGAATAAATTTAGTTATTTTAAAATAAACCAAAAAACCTATCAGGCATAAAAACGGATACTGGCAAGACAAATATCCGCCTGCATCACTTTACCGATAGCCACGATACCCAGTCGGCGCAAGCGGCTGCGATCAAGCTGCGTATCAATGCGATGGGGTGTGAATTCATCGAAGGCTAAACGGACTGCTTGCCAATGCTCCGTCGTCTTAAAACTGGCACGGTACGACTGCCACACAATGCGTGTGTCATCGGTACGCAAATGCAGATTGTAAATCTCACCATTGCCGCACACCCGAAGCTCGATGCCCCGATAAGCGCTCGCATCAAGCGAGCCCGCCTCACCGAGATCGAGGCTCGCCTGCACAAAGCCGCCGTTATTCTCAAGACTCACCTGACCGCGTAATCTCAAACAGCTCACCCCCTCCCTCACCGTCGCAATCAGATCAGCCGATGACACGCCGCCCATCACCGTATCAGTGAACACGCGCCAGCTTTGTTGATTCGAGGCACAAAGATCGTCGTGACGGCGATCGTCTATCATCAGCGGCATAACGGTATCCGTCACAATTACCCCTTTAAACACGTGAGTGATTGATAACAGCTCAAAGAGAATCCCCTAACACCACGAGAGTTTGTCACGCAGTTTGACCACTTCACCGATGATAATCAGGCTGGGGGATTTAAGACCCGCGACAGCCACCTTGTCAGCCAGCGTCTGCAAGGTGCCGGTGACCACAACTTGATCTGGCTGCGTGCCATTCATGACAACCGCAGCCGGCCAGTCGGAGGTCAGCCCGTGAGCCATCAATTGACGGCATATCTCGGCCAGCGCACCGAGCCCCATGTAGATCACGACGGTCTGAGCAGGCCGGCACAACGCTTCCCAGTCCAGATCAAGCACACCTTCCTTGAGGTGTCCGGTGGTAAAAATCACCGACTGCGCATAATCTCGATGGGTAAGCGGAATGCCGGCATAAGCTGACACACCCGATGCAGCTGTGATACCCGGCACAACCTGAAAGGGTATGCCGTGCTCAGTGAGCGTTTCGATTTCTTCACCACCGCGCCCGAAGATAAACGGATCGCCCCCCTTCAGTCGCACGACGCGCCGTCCCTCCATGGCCAGTTTCACCAGCAGCGCATTGATCTCCTGCTGCGGCAGCGTGTGATTATCACGCTGCTTACCGACGAAAATGCGTGTCGCATCGCGACGCGTCATATCCAGAATTTGTGAAGACACCAGATTGTCGTGCACCACCACATCCGCTTTTTGCATCAGGCGCAGCGCGCGAAAGGTCAATAAATCAGGATCGCCCGGCCCCGCCCCCACCAGATAGACCTCACCCTGCGGCCGCAAATCGGCATCGTCCAGATGCGCCATCAACTGCGCCTTTGCACCGGCTTCATCGCCTGCCAGCACCTTTTCCGCGATCACGCCCTCCAGCGCGTTTTCCCAGAAAATGCGCCGACTGGCCGCAGTAGGCATACGCGCCTTAACGGTGTCGCGCATGCGGGCGCAAAATTGAACCAGATGACCATAACGCACCGGTATCATCGTCTCTAGCTTCGCGCGCAACATGCGGGCCAGCACGGGTGACGCACCACCGCTGGAAAAGGCGACCACCAGCGGCGAGCGATCCAGTATCGAGGGCATGATAAAACTGCAAAGCTCAGGACTATCGACCACATTCACCGGAATATTCAACCGGCTCGCCTGTTGCGAGACCGCAAGGTTCACCGCACGATCATTGGTCGCCGCAATCACTAACACGACGCCGTCAAGATGCGCATTTTCAAAGCGCCCGACTAGGCAGTCAACCCCCGTCAGACTGGCAAATTCGGCTGATATCTCAGGCGCTACCACCCTGACTGATGCACCGGCACTATGCAGGACCGACGCCTTGCGAAACGCCACCTCGCCGGCGCCAACAACCAGACAGGCACGCCCTTTGACCTTCATAAAAACGGGGAGAAAATCCATCGAATACCTTTACAGAACGCTTATTGATGACCTGTCGCTGAGTTAGCCTTCACCCGGGGCGTGACGGCTATCTTAACGGGCCGAGGCAGAAGCAAACGCTCCAGTGCGTCACCGTTTACCACCAGATCAGCGAGTGTTTTCTGTCGCAGCACACTAAAAAAGGCCGCAAGCGCTGCACTCAATACATCGCTTAACTGGCAGCAGCCTGAAATTATGCAATGATTCTTGTTAACCGAAAAACACTCGACCAGTTCAAAACTCTCTTCCGTTGCCCGCAATATCTGTTCAACATTGATGGCGTCCGGCGCGCGCGCCAGTCTCACCCCGCCATTGCGCCCCCGCGTACTTTCAATCAGTCCGCATCGGGTCAGCTGGTGCGAAATTTTCACCAAGTGATTTCTGGAAATGGCAAATCGCTCGCTAGCCTCCTGTATGGTGACAGGCTCGCCGTAACGATGCGCCAGATAGATCATCAGCCGCAAACCCAGATCTGAATATTGAGTCAGTTTCATCTACACCCTTTAATGCGGATTGTTGATTGCACTGTGCCTGATTCTGTGCCAATCGCCATTTTTAAAAATAACTTCATAGCGCTGCCAGTGAGTGAATTCTGCGAGCGAAATTGTGTTGACCACGCCCACCGCCTCCCCTGCTGCAACCCTGAAAGTGACGTATCCCTCAAGCCCGTCGCCTGAACATTCGGTCACCCGACGCACCGACATCTCATCCCCCGTCTCACCATTGCTGTAATACAAGCCCTCGGCGATCACTTCCGGCTGGTCAGACAACTGCCAGGCATGCTTGCAAGCGAGCCTATATAGCCTGAGCAAATCTTCTTCCCTGACGTCAAGATAAGTCCCCAGTTCGTCGAGCGCATAGCTAAAATCAGCCTGTCCCAACTGCGTATCAGCTTCACGGCTTAACTTTGGCTTAACGGTCTTTTGCCAGCGTGCCGGATAGCGACGCCACGGGAAAGCATAGTTCACCGCAATGGCGGCAAGCAACAGGATGAGCGCATTGAGCAACACCGGCGTGAGCACGAATTGGAACCCCAGATCATGCACTTGTGCACCGCCGATCACAGCGGTCATGGCCGTAGCCCCGCCCGGCGGATGAATGCAGCGCAGGTAATACATCAGCGCGATCGCCAGCGCCACAGCCAGCGGCGCTGCAATCAACGCATTCGGAATAAGCTGCGCACAAGAAACACCGATCAGCGCAGAGAACACATGTCCACCCAGCAATGGCCAGGGTTGCGATAACGGGCCATTAGGGACAGCAAATAGCAGGACGGCGGAAGCCCCCATGGACGCGATGATCAAGGCGGCGCCTTGATAGCCTAAATAAAGCTGACTGACCCACATTACCAGCAAGATGCCGATAAAGCCGCCGAGCGCCGAGATGATTTTTTCAGCATGCCCGCCGGCCTTAACCCCTCCCCTGATCAAACTCATGTGTGTTCCGTGCAAAAATTAAGGTAGGTAGCAATTGACAGGCATTTCTGCCAACCATGCAGGGCAGAAAGCATAGCGTGACTTTTAAAGGCAGACTAGGGAAGGTCTGCCACCAGACCTTATCCCGTTTTAAAGAGCAATCAGGATTGTGCGATTCTTTTTTCGATATGAGCTAAGGCCTCATCAACCTGATCGATCAATATCAGACACAAATCCCCTGGCATCAGGCGCGACAAGGCGGTATCGATGGCGAGAAATTCCCCGTTAATCTCATCGGTGATTTTCGCGCGCTTAGCGTTGATCAACCCTTCTCTTAACAATCCCAACACTTCACCGTCCGCACGGCCACGCTGACACTGATCCTGATACAGAATCACCTCGTCAAAAATATCGCCCAATATTTCAGTCTGCAGGCGAATATCTTCGTCGCGGCGATCGCCCGCTCCGCTGATCACCACCATGCGCTTTTTAGCGGGCATATTTTCAACGGCGGAAATAAGCGCCAGAATCGCGTCAGGATTATGTCCATAATCGGCAATCACGGACGCCCCGCGATAGTCAAAAAAGTTGAAACGACCCGGCGCCGTGGCTGCATCGTTGACAAAAGATGCCAGCCCGCGACGTATGGTGTCCCAGTCGATACCGAGCGACCAGACAGCCGCGATCGACGCCATCGCATTTTCAATCTGAAAACCGATGACGCCGTTGCGGGTAATCGGGATATGACTCAATTCGACACGCTGCTCGAACTTGTTCTCACAGGCCACGATCTGATTGCCCTCGACATACACCACCCGCTTGCCCTGTGCGCGATGCGCCGCCATCACAGGATGTGAGCGGTCTTTTGCAAAAAACGTCACAGAACCCGGACAGATATCGGCCATCGCAGCGGACATCGGATCGGCCGCATTGAGTACCGCCACACCGCTGAGCGCGACATTCTGCACCACGACGCGTTTGACGACACTCAAATCCTCGACGGTGCTGATGTAATTGAGCCCCAGATGATCGCCCATGCCGATATTGGTGACAACCGCCACGTTGCAGCGGTCAAACGCCAGTCCTTCACGCAGCACGCCACCGCGCGCCGTCTCGAATACCGCCGCATCCACATCAGGATGCAGCAGCACATTCCGTGCGCTCTTAGGTCCGCTGCAATCGCCAGTGTCAATGCGCTTGCCCTGAATATACACGCCATCAGAATTCGTCATCCCGACTCGCAAGCCCTGGCAAGCTAAAATATGAGAAATCAGCCGAACCGTGGTGGTTTTTCCATTGGTTCCGGCAACGGCGACCAGCGGAATACGACCGTCATTGCCCGGCTCAAACATCATCGAGACGATGGCATCGCCCACCGCACGCCCCTTGCCGAACGAAGGTTGCAAATGCATCCGCAAACCCGGCGCCGCATTCACTTCGACGACACCGCCACCCTGCTCATCCAGCGGACGTAAAACAGAATCACACACCACGTCCACGCCACAGATATCGAGCCCCACCATTTGCGCGGCAGCAACCGCACTGGCCGCCATGTCAGGATGCACGTCATCGGTCACATCGGTGGCCGTCCCGCCGGTGCTCAGATTGGCATTGTTGCGCAATATCACATAACGCCCTTTATCGGGGATCGAATCCACCGTCAGCCCCTGTACTTCAAGACGCGCCAGTGCAATGCTGTCTATACGCATTTTAGTCAGCGACGTGGCATGTCCGTCACCACGACGCGGATCGCTGTTGACCTGATCGACCAACTCGCGCACAGAGTGCACACCATCGCCAATCACCATCGGCGGTTCACGGCGTGCCGCAGCCACCAGTTGATCGCCGACCACTAGCATACGAAAATCGCTGCCGGGAATAAAACGTTCGAGCAACACTTCAGAGCTGATTTTTGCCGCAGCGGCATAAGCAATTTCAAGATGCTCTCGTGTCACAATATTAACTGTCACGCCCTTGCCCTGATTACCATCGAGCGGCTTGACCACAACAGGCCCTGCAATTTCGCACATGGCAGCCCAGGCATCTTCAACATCCGCAACAGGTCGACCTTGTGGTACCGGCACACCGGCCGCTTCAAGCAGTTTTTTAGTCAGTTCCTTGTCTTGAGCAATAGCCTCACCAATCGCGCTGGACAAATCCGTTTCAGCGGCCTGAATGCGGCGCTGACGACTCCCCCAGCCGAATTGAACCAGACTGCCTTCGGTCAGACGGCGATAAGGGATATTGCGTTTGATGGCGGCTTCCACGATCGATCCCGTGCTAGGCCCCAGACGCACATCTTCATCCAGTTCACGCAGTTGCGCGAGCGCGGCGGGCAAATCAAACGGCGTATCGTCCAGCGCGGAGGCACATAAGTCGCGGGCCAATTTAAACGCCAAACGACCAACAGCCTCTTCGCTGTATTCGAACACCACCTGATAGACACCCGCCTCCATCGTCGCCGAGGTCCGGCAAAACGTCACAGGACAACCAGCCTGTGCCTGCAACCCTAAGGCGGCGACTTCGAGCACATGTGCGATGGTGACCGCTTCAGCATGCCCCGGCAGTCGCAACAGACCAATTTCCGGGAAGCGTGAACGAAGCCGCCCCTCGAAGCCGCTCATTTTAGCGATGTCGCACTCGGTGTCGGTACAAGACACAATGGCTTCAATGGCGGTATGCCGACTCCAAAGATTAGGACCGCGCAGAGCGCGTATGCGTGACACTTCCATTAAAAACTTCCCTTTATTTAACGGGCTGAAATTTCAGCCACTTCAAACGAAGCAATGCCGGCACGAATCAGGCTAGGCGAAATGCCCAACGCCCAGGCCGCGGCGACGGCAGCCAGTACATTCTCCAGTTGCGACAGATTACATTCATCAGCGGACATCGGTACCGCACAGAGTGTCAGCAGCAAGACCTCTTCAGCGCCGGTGCAAAACACAATTTTATCGCCTCTGACCAGCACGGCCCGTCCGCCCGAATTCAAATGCTCATTGACGGCCGGTAATTCGCCTGCGCGAGCGAAATAGATCACTTCACCATCGCAATAGCTGGCCATCGCTGCTACCAGCGGATCGGCACCATTGAGCACCGCCACGCCGTTAGAGAGCACGACATCAATTTGGGTGCGCACGACATTGCAGACCTGCTCATCGGTTTCGATGTAATACGCGCCAAAATGCTTCGCAGGTTCAAGATTGGTGATAATCCCAACCTGACAGCGGTCGTAGCCTAAACCTTCGGACAATATCGTTTCGATGCTGTTTTCAATGACGGCGGCGTTCACCGAGCGGTTCAGCAGCACTTTCTGCGCCGATGACCAGTTCGCACAGTCCTTTTTATCCACGATACGCTTGTCAAAGGACAGCCCGTCCCGGCTAGCCAGCCCGACGTAATAGCCTGCGAGTTTAAGCAAGCGAGCCACAATGCGGGCGACCTGCGCCTTGCCTTGCGTGCCGCAAACACCCACCACCGGAATTCGCCCTGTCGCCTCTTCTGAAAACAGGCTATCGACGATTGCGCGCCCGACTGGACGCGGCTGGCCTGACGCAGGTTTCAAGTGCATCAAAAGCCCCGGGCCTGCATTGATCTCGACGATCGCCCCGCCTTGCTCGGCAAGAGGTCGGGAAATATCTTCGGCGACCAGATCGATGCCGGCAATATCAAGACCTACGATGCGCGCAGCAAGAGATACCGTTGCGGCCACCTCAGGATGCACCAGATCCGTGACATCGAAAGCGACATTACCGTTGCGCTGTATCAGCACTTCTTTGCTGGCATCCGGCACCGAGTCGGCGTCAAACCCCTGCCGTTTAAGCTCAAACTGCGCGGCGGTATCGGTATCGATATCAACCTTATCCATCGGAAATTCTTCGGCCTCCCCGCGGCGCGGGTCGGTATTAATCTGTTCTGCGATCAGTTTTCTGATGGAGGAGTGTCCGTCCGCGACCAGCGATACCGTCTCGCCGCGTGCCGCTGCCGCCAGACGCCCGCCGACCACCAGCAAGCGGTGCTCATTGCCGCGAATATAACGTTCGACGATCACTTCACTGCCCTGAGCATCGGCCAGCACAAAGGCCGCCTCAACGTCTTCCTGCGTCATCAGTTCAGTGGAAACGCCCCGTCCGTGATTGCCATCGGTGGGTTTAACTACGACCGGCAAACCGATGTCTTCGGCAGCTTCCCAGGCATCAGCGGGATTTTCAACGATGCGCCCTTCAGGCACCGGCACGCCGCAGGCGGATAACAAGGTCTTAGTCAGATCCTTATCGCGTGAAATACTCTCGGCGATCGCACTGGTCTGATCGGTCTCGGCAGTCCAGATACGGTGCTGACTCACGCCATAGCCTAATTGCACCAGATTCCCTTCCGTCAGACGGATGGACGGGATTCCTCTATCCGTTGCCGCATCGACGATACAGGCGGTGCTGGGGCCAAGACACAAAGAATCAACCATGTCGTTGAGTTTTGCGACGGCAGCGGCCACATCAAAGGGCTTGTCCTGCATCGCAGCCAAAATCAAATCGCGTGCCTCAGACAGTGCCGCACGGGAAACCGTCTCGTTGCGCGAACGCACCACGACCTTATAGATGCCGCGTACAGAGGTTTCGCGCGCCTTACCAAAGCCACTTTGCAT
Source organism: Nitrosomonadales bacterium (assembly GCA_037137715.1). GTDB lineage: Bacteria > Pseudomonadota > Gammaproteobacteria > Burkholderiales > Gallionellaceae > Gallionella. Next base: position 75,165 of record JBAXJT010000001.1, on the reverse strand, counting down.
ACCGGCCAGATTTTGCAATTCGATGGTGACGTGTTCGAGTATGTGGCCGGGCCAGGTGCCCTCACGCAAACGCAGCAGAAAACCGCCTCGCTCACCGATGCCGCAACGGTGCTCAACCAGCGTGGGCAACCAGGCTGTCAGTCGCTCGTAAAAACCGGGAATGGTATTGGAAGGGGAATCCTCCAGCACACCGATATCCAACCACACCTCCAACACGGGGCGATAAGTCCAGATATTCGGGCCACGCAGAGACAATATTTTGAGAAACTCCATCAGACTTTCCTGGCGAATTTAAAAGTAGGGCACGAAGCGGTTAACGCAGACCACTTCACATCGGTTTACCTGAATGCAGTACAAGTTTACCAGAGGGCGCGGCAAAACTGTTTGTCCGTGCGTTTTATTGTAGTAATATCGCAGTCAGTGAATACTCAGACGCCCTCTCCGTGACCCTATCTCTACCCGATGCATGGCGCATCAAAGCCCAGTCACGACTGACTGACGGTGAAATCATCACCGGATGGCTGGAAATCAACCTCGATGCGAGGCTCAATTTTACGCAAAACCTGCTGCTCATCACCGATTGCAGGCTGATCGACATGGGTTCGGATTTTGATTATTCGTATCGCGACACCCTGACCATACAACAGCGCGATCACGGCGGTGTCGGCCGAATCGAATTGTTCGACGGCGATGCTCGTTTGGCGTGCTGGTTTTACACGCTGGCGCACAATGTAGCGGCGATTCGTTTCGTCAAACAGTTCAAGCAGCAACAAGCCTGCGTGTGCTCCGGCCTGCCCACCACGCCTGACGCACCCGAACTCTGTCCGGATTGCCTAACCCCCCTTGATCAAGGCGAATGCCCGCATTGCAGCAACACCCTCAATGCGCCGCCGTCCACCTGGACGCTGCTGCGTCTGTGGCGCTTTGCCAGACCTTATCAGTGGCAACTCCTTTCAGGATTCCTGCTGATGCTCGCCTCGACCGCCGCCACACTGGTGCCGCCTTACCTGACCATGCCGCTGATGGACAAGGTGCTGATTCCGTATCAGAACGGCACGCCGATTGATTTCGTCATCGTCGGCTGGCTGCTGGCAGGGCTCTTTGGCTCGGCCATACTGGCCTGGGGACTGGGCTGGGCAAAGACCTACATCCTGGCGCTGGTCAGCGAGCGCATCGGCGCCGATCTGCGCACCATCACCTACGAACACCTGCTGCGCCTGTCACTGGAGTATTTTGGCGGCAAACGCACAGGGGATCTGATGTCGCGCATCGGTTCTGAATCGGACCGCATCTGCGTATTTTTATCGCTGCATCTGCTCGACTTTGCAACCGATGTGCTGATGATCCTGATGACCGCTGCCATCCTGTTCTCGATCAATCCGTGGCTCGCACTCGTCACCCTCGTGCCGCTGCCCTTCATCGCCTGGATGATCCACAACGTGCGCGACCGCTTGCGTACCGGCTTTGAGAAAATCGATCGCGTCTGGTCACAAGTGAGCAACGTGCTGGCCGACACCATCCCCGGCATCCGCGTGGTCAAGGCCTTCGCTCAGGAAAACCGCGAGGCGGAACGCTTCCGTATCGCCAATGCACACAATTTGCAAGTCAACGACCGTATCAATAAAATCTGGTCGTTGTTTACTCCCAGCGTCTCGCTGCTCACTGAAATCGGCCTGCTGATCGTCTGGGCATTCGGCATCTGGCAGGTATCCAACAACGAGATCACGGTCGGTGTATTGACGGCCTTTTTAGCCTATATCAGCCGTTTTTATGCGCGCCTGGATTCGATGAGCCGCATCGTCTCGGTGACACAAAAAGCCGCAGCTGGTGCCAAGCGCATCTTTGACATACTCGATCATGTCTCGAGCGTACCCGAACCTGTCAATCCTGTTCATCTGGCGCAGATTGAAGGCCGGATTGATCTCAAGGGTGCCGGATTTCGCTACGGCAATCGCGCTGTCATCAAGGATCTGAATCTGTCCATACAACCCGGCGAGATGATCGGACTTGTCGGTCACAGCGGGTCGGGCAAGAGCACGCTGGTGAATCTGATGTGCCGCTTCTACGACGTCTCAGAAGGCTCCATCAGCATCGACGGGGTGAATATCAAATCCCTGCCCGTCTCCGAATATCGCCGCCATATCGGTCTGGTGTTACAAGACCCGTTCTTGTTCTTCGGCTCCATCGCCGAAAACATCGCCTACGGAAAACCGGATGCAACCCGCGCCGAAATCGTTGCCGCAGCCCACGCGGCCCACGCGCATGAATTTATTCTGCGACTGCCGCACGGTTACGACTCACTGGTCGGCGAACGCGGTCACGGCCTGTCAGGGGGTGAACGCCAGCGCATTTCGATTGCGCGCGCGCTGCTGATCGACCCGCGTATTCTCATCCTCGATGAGGCGACCGCGTCGGTCGATACCGAAACCGAAAAGGAAATCCAAAAGGCGCTGGACAATCTGGTACACGGCCGCACTACAATCGCGATTGCCCATCGCCTCTCCACCCTGCACAAGGCCAATCGTTTAGTGGTACTGGACAAGGGCGAAGTCGTTGAAATCGGCAGCCACGACGAACTGATGGCAACACAAGGGGCTTATTACCGGCTGTATCAGGCACAGGCCCGCAACGTTGATACGGACTTGAACGATATCCCCGCGATTCAGACAGACAGCAAGGTGAGCGCATGAACAGCTTCCAGTTAATACGCAACACATCAGGTCGGCTGGTACTCACACAAAACGGTGTAAGTCATGAAGGTGTCGTCCCTGTTCGCGCCTTCCCCATCGCCGCCCCCGACGAGTGCATCTCGCTGATGGGCGCGGAAGGCCATGAACGCGTCTGGATAGAAAAGCTCACCGACGTATCCTGCGACATCCAAACCTTGATTCTGGAGGAATTGGCGCACCGTGAATTCACGCCAGAAATACGCCGGATTCACAGCGTATCGAGCTTTGCCACCCCGAGCAGCTGGCAGGTACAAACAGATCGCGGCGACACAGAGTTATTGCTCAAAGCCGAAGATCATATCCGTCGTTTATCCGCCAGCGCGCTGCTGATTACCGATGGGCACGGCGTCTCATTTTTGATCCGCGATACCGAAACATTGGACGCACACAGCCGCAAACTACTGGACAGATTTCTGTAACACCCTTTTAAGTCCCAACCTGCGGCGGCTAATACAGACCAATAAAAAACCCGCCGAAGCGGGTTTTTTATTGAGTCAGGCAAGCCGTTACTCAGCAATCGAAGCACCGTTAGCAGCAGGCGCATCCAGCAACGCCTTCATCGACAGCTTCATACGACCACGATCATCCATTTCCAGCAATTTCACGCGCACGATCTGACCTTCTTTGAGGTAGTCACCCACGCTGTTTACGCGTTCGTGTGCGATTTGCGAGATGTGCAGCAGACCATCCTTACCCGGCAGAATATTGATCAGCGCACCGAAGTCGAGCAACTTGACAACAGGACCTTCGTAGATCTTGCCGACTTCAACATCCATGGCGATATCTTCGATACGCTTCTTGGCCAACTCACCTGCTTCGCCGTTAACGCTGGAGATAGTGATATTGCCTGCATCGTCGATATCGATGGTTGTACCGGTTTCTTCAGTCAGCGCACGGATTACCGCGCCGCCCTTACCGATCACGTCGCGAATCTTTTCAGGATTAATCTTCATCTTGATCATACGCGGTGCGAATTCAGACAACTCACTGCGTACACCCGACATCGATTCCTTCATGATAGCGAGGATGTGCAGACGGCCTTCCTTGGCCTGACTCAGTGCCGCTTCCATGATTTCACGGGTAATACCGTTAATCTTGATATCCATCTGCAACGCGGTGATGCCGTTTTCGGAACCTGCCACCTTGAAGTCCATATCACCCAGATGATCTTCGTCACCGAGAATATCGCTCAAAACAGCAAAGCGGTTGCCGTCTTTAATCAGACCCATCGCGATACCTGCGACATGGGCTTTCAGAGGAACACCGGCATCGAGCATCGACAAGCAACCGCCGCACACCGATGCCATAGAGCTTGAACCGTTAGATTCAGTGATCTCTGACACGATACGAACGGCATAACCAAAATCTTCTTCGCTAGGCAACACGGCAACCAGTGCGCGCTTGGCCAGACGACCGTGACCGATTTCACGACGCTTAGGCGAACCAACACGTCCTGTTTCGCCGGTGGCGAACGGAGGGAAGTTGTAATGCAGCATGAAGCGGTCGGTAAACTCGCCTTGCAGCGCATCAACCTTCTGCGCATCGCGCATACTGCCCAAGGTTGCCACAACCACAGCCTGCGTCTCACCGCGGGTAAACAAGGCAGAACCATGCGTGCGCGGCAATACACCGTTACGGATGGTGATCTTGCGCACGGTACGCGTATCGCGACCATCGATACGAGGCTCGCCGGAGAGAATCTGACCACGAACGATCTTAGCTTCTAACGCGCCAAACAATTCGTTCACTACATTCTTTTCCAAATCAGGCGAAACGGACGCCAATACTTTGGAATGAATCGCTGAAATCGCATCGGTGCGTTCCTGCTTGGAGCGAATCGCGTAAGCCGCTTGCAGATCAGCATCAGCCAATGCTGCGATTTGAGCGATCAGCGCTTCATTTTTGGCAGGTGCAGTCCAGTCCCACATTGGCTTGCCGACGGCTTCTGCCATTTCGTTGATCGCGTTGATCACCACCTGGAATTGTTCGTGACCGAACATCACCGCGCCCAACATCACTTCTTCGGACAATTGCTGTGCTTCAGACTCAACCATCAATACGGCACGATCCGTTCCTGCAACCACCAGATCCATCTGCGACGTGATCAACTCAGTCTTGGTCGGATTGAGCAGATACTGACCATCAACGTAACCCACACGTGCGGCGGCGATCGGACCTTCAAACGGAATACCGGAAATGGCCAGCGCGGCGGATGCGCCAATCAGCGACGGAATATCGGAATCGATTTCGCTATCGGATGACATCACCGTTGCGATGATCTGCACTTCGTTGTAAAAACTTTCAGGGAACAGCGGACGCAGAGGACGATCAATCAGACGCGAGGTCAGAATTTCCTTTTCGCTGGCACGGCCTTCACGCTTGAAGAAACTGCCGGGAATTTTACCTGCAGCATAGGTCTTTTCCTGATAATCCACTGTCAGCGGGAAAAAGTCCTGATCAGGTTTAGCATCTTTGCGGCCAACCACGGTGACCAGCACCACGGTGTCATCCAGACTCACCAGTACCGCACCACTTGCCTGACGGGCGATTTCGCCTGTCTCTATCGTCAATTGATGCTTACCGAACGCGATTGTTTTTTTGAAATGACTCAAGATAGACCTCTTATGACATGCATGACGCGCCATCGCATCACGTTAAAATAGACGAGACTAAACAACACGGGCCGCAATTGCGACCCGCTTGAAAACTATTTACGAATTGACAAACGCTTGATCAGAATTTGGTAACTCGCTTCATTCTTGCTTCTCAGGTAATCGAGCAGCTTACGACGGCGACTAACCAAGCGCAGCAGACCACGACGGGAATGGTGATCCTTGGCGTGATCCTTAAAGTGATCAGTCAGGTAAGTGATACGTGCAGTGATCAGAGCCACTTGCACTTCCGGGGATCCGGTATCGGCCGTTGCACGTTGATAGTCTGTAACGATTTGCGCTTTTTGCGCGGCGGTAATTGCCATTGGTTTTGCTCTCCTAAAAAAAGTGCTACATTGTACTCTTGAATACGGCTACTGCTCAACCACTTCCGTCAAATCCGTACGCGCTGCCAATTTGGCTACGCCGGAAATCAAACGCAAGGGTGCGATACGACGTCCTTGTTTGATGCCAACCCCTACAAATCCATCCGGTCCGTACAGACCGACATTGCCATCAGCGAGTTCACTGTCCAGCCCCAGACGTTGCCCTTGGGCTAGACGCCTGATCTGCACCCCGTCTAAAACAAGCTGCGGCATATCCGGCATCAGCGCAACCAGCGGCAGCACACACGCATCTCGTTCGACATCGCTCATTTCACTCAACTGCCCCAGCGTGTAGCCGGTCTTTAAGTTAAAGTGAGCAATCGCGGTGCGACGCAAACCGATCAAATGCGCACCACACCCCAGCGCCTCGCCAATATCTTCCGCCAGCGTACGAACATAGGTGCCTTTGCTGCAACGAACGGAAATTTCCATAGCCAAATCCTGCCTGCGATTAACGATCAACTCATGGATGACCACTTCACGCACCACACGCTCAATGGTAATCCCTTCACGAATATATTCGTAGAGCGGACGCCCCTGATGCTTCAACGCACTATACATCGGCGGTAACTGATCGATGGGACCACGAAACCTGTCCAGCACAGCAGCAAGTTCAGCGTCAGTAAAGCACACGGGCCGCTCAATGAGGATTTCACCCTCTGCATCGCCCGTCGTCGTCGTCTGCCCAAGACGCAGCAGCGCCGTATAGGATTTATCTGCGTCCAGCAAACAGTTGGAATACTTGGTCGCTTCGCCGAAGCAAACAGGCAACAACCCTGTCGCCAAGGGATCTAGCGTACCGGTGTGCCCTGCTTTTTCGGCCTGAAACAAACGGCGTATCTTTTGCAAGGCATCGTTGGAACTCAATTCCAGCGGCTTATCGAACAGCAAAACGCCATCGATAGCACGCCATTTATTCCTAAATTGCGGTTTACGTGTTGTCGTCAAGATTAAAATCGCTGGCAACGGCCTGGTCGATCAGTTGTGACAGATGACTGCCACGCTCAACCGATGAGTCAAACACAAAATGCAACTGAGGCATGATGCGAAGCTTGATGCTGCGCGCCAGACGACTGCGCAAGAAACCCGCTGCGCGATCTAATCCTTCTTGCGCCTCGGCCTGCTTTCCATCCATGCGCGTGAAGAAGATTTTGGCGTGTGAATAATCACCCGCCACCTCAACGCCGGTAATCGTTACCAGTTTGACGCGCGGATCGTTGATTTCAAGGCGCACCAGTTGCGCGATTTCTCGCTGCATCTGCTGCCCGACCCGGTCTGTTCTCGCAAAATTAGCCATTACAGAGTACGCGCAACCTCAACGATTTCATAGACTTCCAGCTTATCGCCCACTTCCAGATCATTGAATCCCTTGATTGACAAACCGCATTCAAAGTTGGAGCGCACTTCCTTAGCATCGTCCTTAAAGCGCTTCAACGAATCGAGTTCACCTTCATGAATCATCTCATTACCGCGCATCACACGAACACGGCAACCGCGCTTCACAACACCTTCGAGCACCATACACCCTGCGATCGTACCGATCTTGGACACCACGAACACCTGACGCACTTCAACCAACCCTAGGATGCTTTCACGCTTCTCAGGTGCCAGCATGCCAGACAAGGCGGTCTTAATATCATCCGCCATTGCATAGATAATGCTGTAATTGCGGATTTGCACGCCACAGGATTCGGCAAGTTTTCTAGCCGGCGCATCGGTACGGGTGTTAAAGCCAATCAAAATCGCCTTAGACGCCAGTGCCAGATTGATATCGGACTCATTGATCGAACCGACACCGCTATGAATCAGGTTAACCTTCACTTCATCGGTCGAGAGTTTTTGCAACGTCTGCGCAATCGCTTCAGCTGAACCCTGCACGTCTGATTTCACAATCAATGACAGCGTGCTCACTTCGCCTTCAGCCATCTGTTCAAACATATTTTCAAGCTTAGCGGCCTGCTGCTGCGCTAACTTCACGCCGCGGTACTTACCTTGACGGAACAAGGCGATTTCACGCGCACGTTTCTCGTCGGTCAATACCATCAATGATTCACCAGCATCAGGCACTTCGGACAACCCTTGAATTTCAACGGGGATCGATGGACCTGCCTCAGCAATGCTCTTGCCGTTTTCGTCCAGCATGGCACGAACACGCCCGAATACTGAACCGATCAACACCGCATCGCCACGCTTCATCGTACCGGATTGGATCAGGACGGTTGCAACCGGCCCCTTACCCTTATCCAGACGCGCTTCAATCACCAGCCCCTTGGCATTGCAATCACGCGGCGCCTTCAATTCCATCAACTCAGCCTGCAACAGGATGGATTCGAGCAATTGATCGATACCCAGACCTGACTTGGATGACACTTCAACAAACATCGTATCGCCACCCCAGTCTTCAGGTACGACGCCTTCAGCGACCAACTCCTGTTTGACGCGCTCAATATTGGCATCGGTCTTATCGACTTTGGTGATCGCAACCACAATCGGCACACTACCAGCCCTGGCATGCGCAATCGCTTCTTTTGTTTGCGGCATCACGCCATCGTCTGCGGCTACAACCAAAATAACGATATCGGTCGCCTTAGCACCACGGGCACGCATCGCGGTAAACGCTTCGTGACCTGGGGTATCCAGGAAAGACACCATACCGCGCGGCGTTTCAACGTGATATGCGCCGATATGCTGCGTAATCCCGCCCGCTTCACCAGACACCACACGGGTGCGGCGAATATAATCGAGCAACGAAGTCTTACCGTGATCGACGTGACCCATGACGGTGACAACCGGCGCACGCGGCAATGATTCGACATCATGATGTACTTCATCATCCATCAAATAGGCATCCGGATCGTCAAGCTTGGCAGCCTTCGCGACGTGCCCCAACTCTTCGACCACAATCATCGCAGTTTCCTGATCCAGCACCTGATTGATGGTCACCATCATGCCCATTTTCATCAACACTTTGATCACTTCAACGGCTTTGACAGACAGCTTCTGTGCCAATTCGGCAACGACGATGGTTTCAGGAACGGCGACTTCGCGCACAACGGCTTCTGTCGGCAGCGTAAAGGCATGAGCCGCATCATCGACAACTTGTTTACCATGACGACCATGCTTAGGTGCACGCACAGGCATCGCCCATGACTTCTCTTTGGTCGTGGTCTTTGGCGGCACGCGCGTTGTCGTCTTAGCAGGCACACGCTTACCGGGCTTATCTTCGCGAGCAGCAGGTGTGACAGCGGCGGCAACTTCAACCTTAGGTTTTCTGTCCGGGCGGATCACCTTATCTCCGGGGCGCATAGCAGGTTTATGCAACGTACCTTGAGCCACCTCCGCAGACTTAGGCTTCACAACAGCGACAACCGTCTCAACGTCAGCGACGACCGCCACGACCTCAGGTTCAGCGGCTTGTACGGCGGCTTGTACGACTGGCTTCACAGCAGGCACGTCAACTTGCGCTAACTTTTCCGCACGGCGTTTATTGAATGCCTGACGCGCAATCAATTCTGCCTCCTGACGCGCAGCCAGCTCAGCCTGCAGCTTCGCTTCTTGTTCACGTGAGTCAAGCTCAGCCGTGCCGAGCACTTTGATTTGCTCCTCGCTTGTCAACACCACTGGCGCTGCAGCTTGCACGGACTCGATAGACATGGGCGCGACGATACGGCGCTTGCGCACTTCAACCTGGATGGTACGCGCGCGTCCAGACTTATCCGAACTTTGAATTTCTGTCGTCTCACGGCGAGTCAGCGTGATCTTTTTAGCAGCATTGTCAGCACCATGTGCGTGACGAAGATGTTCTAACAATTTGGCTTTATCTTGTTCTGAAACCAAATCGGCCGCACCCGATTGCTTGCCGCCTGCCGCCTGCAACTGCTCCAACAACAAAGCCACTGGCAAATCCAGCTCAACCGCAAATTGTGTTACGTCTAATTTTCCCATTACCATCCTTTAAACCAACGGGCATCTCTGCCCCGGTGATACAAACAATCCGCACATTAACCAGCAAAGTTCTGCAAAAAACACAACTTGCTGCGCGACGAAACTGTTCGCCGCACCTTTGAAACTTTAATTACACGAACCAGGGCGCACGTGCCGCCATGATCAGCGCATTGGCCGCATCCGCATTAAGGCCGGACAATTCAACCAGTTCATCGACATCCAAATCAGCCAATTGTTCCTGAGTCGCCACGCCTTTGGCTGCCAACTCGCGCGCCAAGTCGTCGTTCATACCCTCTAACTTGAGCAAACCATCGATACCGTGCTCTACTTTTTCTTCACTGACCAACGCCGCATTCAACAGCGCATTACGCGCACGACTGCGAAGTTCATTGACAGTATCTTCGTCAAAGGTGTCAATTTCCAGCATCTCTTCAACAGGCACGTAAGCCACCTCTTCGAGCGTCGCAAAGCCTTCCTGCACCAGAATATCAGCAACCTCTTCGTCGACATCCAGCTTTTCCATGAAAATCGCGCGGGTTTTAACAAATTCCTGATCGTGTTTTTCCTGAGCCTGCTCAACGGTCATGATATTGAGCTCCCAACCGGTCATCTCACTGGCCAGGCGTACATTTTGACCACCGCGACCAATGGCTTGCGCCAGATTTTCTTCTTCAACCACAACGTCCATACTATGACGATCTTCATCGACCACAATACTGGACACTTCAGCAGGGGCGAGTGAATTAATGACATAGGTTGCCGGATCTTCAGACCACAAGATGATATCGACACGCTCACCGGCCAATTCATTGGTCACGCTTTGCACACGCGAACCACGCATACCGACACAGGTGCCGATAGGATCAATGCGCTGATCATGCGATTGCACCGCAATCTTTGCACGGGAACCCGGATCACGGGCAGCCCCAACGATTTCCAGCAAATTCTCTTCGATTTCCGGCACTTCCAGCTCGAACAGTTTCACCAGCAAATCGGTCGAGGTACGCGACAAAATCACCTGCGGACCACGCGGACCGCGATCAACACGCAGCAAATGCGCTCTGACGCGATCGCCGATGCGCATATTTTCCTTAGGAATCATCTGATCGCGCGGCAACAGGGCTTCGATCTTACCGAATTCGATAATCGCGCTACCGCGTTCCAGACGCTTGACCGTGCCGGACACCAGATGTTCCTTGCGATCCATAAAGTCAGCCAGAATCTGCTCACGCTCCGCATCGCGAATCTTCTGAAAAATAACCTGTTTGGCGGCCTGCGCACCGATACGGCCAAAATCAACCGATTCCAGCGGCTCTTCAATAAAGCCGCCCAGAACGATAGCCGGATCGCGCTTCAACGCTTCTTCGAGCTTGATATGCAGATCAGGCGTTTCAAAGGTTTCATCGTCCATCACTTCCCAGCAACGGAAGGATGCAAACTCACCCGTATTGCGGTCGATTGCAACGCGCACATCAGCCTCGTCTTCAAATCGTTTCTTGGTGGCGGACGCCAGCGCTGATTCCAGCGCAGAAAAAACGACTTCCTTGTCCACGTTCTTTTCACGTGACAACGCATCTACCAGCAACAAAACTTCACGACTCATACCATTTCTCCGGCTATACGCTCAAGCTGCGAGCATTAAATTCTAAAATATCGGCACTAAACGTGCCTTGTCTACATTGGTCAACTCGATTGCGACCGGAACACCTTCTACATCCAATTGCAATACACCATCCTGAATTTCACCGATCACCCCGATAAAGTTCTTGCGTGTCGCAATCGGCATACGCAATTTGATCTGCGCCTTTTGCCCGACAAAGCGAATGAAATCCGCCTCTTTTTTCAATGCACGATCAAGCCCCGGTGAAGAAATTTCAAGCCGATCATAATCAATATTTTCAACCGTAAACAAACGCGTCAATTGATTACTAACCACCTGACAATCTTCCACAGCAATGCCTTCAGGCTTGTCGATAAAAACGCGCAACAGGCCTCGCCCCGCACGTTCGACATCGACCAACTCATACCCTAAGCCACTCACCGTGACTTCGATTAACTTCACAACATCCATGTTCGCGACCCACAAATAAAAAACGGGCACAAAGCCCATCAATAAACCGCGCGGATTATACCAAAAAATACCGCGAAAAGGAACCAAAAAATCAGGGAGTTTGCGCCAAGCCCGCCTCGAGCAGGTATTTTAAGACAAAAATTCCTGCTCACAGCACCTTAAAAGCCGTCTTGATATCGCACGGTAATCGGATATCGCCAGTCTTTACCATAACCCCGCTCAGTAATCCTCACGCCCACCGCCGATTGTTGCCGCTTATATTCGCTGCCTTGAATCAATTTGACCACGCGTCGCACGTCAACCTCCTGATAACCTGATGCAATAATCTCAGGAATCGAGAGATTTTTTTCGACATAGCCTTCCATGATCCCGTCCAACACCTCGTAAGGCGGCAAATTATCCTGATCCGTTTGATCGTGACGCAATTCGGCGCTGGGCGCTCGGGTGATGATACGCTCTGGAATCACGTATCCCTGTGTATTGCGATATCGCGCCAGTCGATAGACCTGTAATTTCCCGACATCCTTCAAAACCGAGAAGCCGCCAGCCATATCGCCGTACAAGGTCGCATAGCCCACGCTCATTTCAGACTTATTTCCCGTCGTGAGCACCAGCGCGCCCAGCTTGTTGGACAAGGCCATCAGTAAATTACCGCGTATGCGCGCCTGCAAGTTTTCCTCGGTTGTATCCTCGGCCCGCCCTGCGAAACTTGCCTTGAGTACAGATAAATAACTTTCCATGACAGGCTCGATACTAAATTCGTCGTACTTCACGCCCAATATCCGGATCATTTCGCGCGAGTCATCCAGACTGATCTGCGCAGTATAAGGCGAGGGCATCATCACCGCATGCACCCGATCCGCGCCCAAGGCATCTACAGCAACAGCCAACGTCAACGCAGAATCAATGCCGCCTGACAACCCAAGCAACACACCTTTAAAACCATTCTTGCCGATGTAATCCCGCAAGCCCAGTACCAGCGCCTGATAAATCCCCGCCTCCTGAGCCGGCAATACTGCAATTTCGCCACTCGGTGCACCATCCATACCTAGTGAAATACAGGACAGCGACTCATCGAAAACGGCGCTTTGTGACGTCACGCGCCCTAAGCGATCCATCGAAAAAGATCCGCCATCGAACACCAGTTCATCCTGCCCGCCCACCATATTGGCATACACAACGTTCATTTTCGTCTCGAAGATGCGCTGCTGCACCACCTCATGCCTTGATGCCAACTTTTGCACCGAATAAGGCGATGCATTCAAAACCAGCAAGACGTCAGCGCCCGCCTTTGCTGCCCGACTGGCCGCCTCAGGCTCCCAGACATCGGCACAGATATTAATACCGAAACGCAGACCGCCCATCTCAAACACGACAGGCTCAACACCACTAGAAAAATACCGTTCCTCGTCGAACACGGCGTAATTGGGCAAAAAATACTTGAAGTACGTCGCCGCCACACGGCCGTCCCGCAACAGGGATGCCGCGTTGTAGCGCTTGCCATCCTGCTCGTGCGGATGACCGACAATTACCGCGATGCCCGAAATAGCCTTGGCAAGCTCTGACAAGCTGTCTGCGCAAGACTTGTAAAACCCACTACGCAGCAATAAATCTTCCGGCGGATATCCGCACAAACTCAACTCAGGCGTGAGCATCAACTGTGCACCTGCCAGACGGGCACGCTGTGCCGACTGTAAAATTTTGGCAGCATTACCCGCCAGGTCACCTAAAACACAGTTGATTTGCGCAATGGCCAGTTTCATAACATCTCAGACATACATTAAGGGTTCACATCTTATTCCATTTGAACACCAAACAGAACGCGGTTTGCAAATCGAGGACGCAAAAAAGCGGGCTGTTGCCAGCCCGCTTTTACAGTTCACTGAAATAATTATTCAGTTACGCGAACTTGCTTTGATTCTTTAACAACTGAGTTGATTTCAACACGGCGGTTCTGAGCACGACCCGCTTTAGTCTTGTTGTCAGCTACTGGATTTGCATCAGCGGCACCCTTAGCCGTAATACGATCGGCCGCAACACCCTTCTTAACCAGGAATGCTTTAACAGACGCAGCACGTTTTTCTGACAGCTTCTGATTCAGCTTCTTAGAGCCTGTGCTGTCGGTGTAACCGGTAACAGCCAGATTAGACTCTTTGTACTTAGCTGCGAAATCAACCACTTCATTCAATTTCTTGTCAGCAGCAGGCTTCAGCTTAGCTGAGCTGGTATCGAAATTAGCACCTTCGATGGTCACTGGCTTGTCAGAGAAAATTGTCTTGAACGATTCTTTTGGCGCAACAACAGGCGCGGGCTTAGCAACTTCTTTAACCAGCACTGGCGCGACGATTGCAGCGGCAACAGCAGCAGGTGCTACGCTATCGAAGTAGTAGTTCAAGCCGATCGTGAAATTGTTGTTATTAAGTTTCTGTGTGTTGTTGTTGAATTTGTCAGAAACGGTTGTGTACTCACCCGCAACACTCCAGTGAGGTGCGAACTTGTATTCAACGCCCAGACCCAGATGCGCGCCTGAACCCGTACCTGTCACAGCAACACCCTTAGCAGCAACAGAAGCGTAACCCAGCTTAGCGTACGGCAACCAGTTACCTGACGGCAGACCCAGCTTCACATCCAAACCGAGCGCATCGCTACCGTAATTACTAACAGCACCAGGAGTCGCAGTTGCATGGTCAACTTTTTGATTGAAGTCAGCAAAACCATCCACACCCAACAGGAAACCGCCCATATCCCAGTTGTAACCGCCTTCCAGGCCGTATGTGCTGGCGTTCTTTGCAGACACACCCGTCACATCCGAATTGTTATTACCTGCCTTAACGCCGATCCAGCCGCCGGTGAACTCACCCGCTTGTGCAACAGAAACACTCAACAGCGCAGCTGCCAGAGCAATCGTCATTGTGCTTTTTTTCATTATTTTATCCTTATGATGTTTAAAAATTTTAACCGGCGGTTAACCGATAGTGCGCGGCATTGTATGCTCAACACAGTCTGACTGCCACCCCTGTTGCATAAATACAACAGCGTATTTTAGTAAAGTTTAGGACTGCGCTGAGCGCTGCCGCCTTGCCTCAAACAAACAGATCCCTGTACTCACGGAGACATTCAGGCTTTCCACGCTACCCAGCATCGGGATGCGCACCAACTCGTCACAGGTTTCCATCGTCAGGCGCCGCAGCCCCTCGCCCTCCGCACCCAACACGATCGCAAGCGGCCCTGTGTGTTTAAAGCTGTGCAAATCCTGCTTGGCTTCGCCTGCCGCCCCCACCACCCAGATTCCTAGTTCTTTGAGTTCACGCAAAGTGCGTGCCAAATTGGTGACTGTAATATAAGGCACCGTTTCAGCCGCCCCGCACGCCACTTTTTCGACTGTCGCCGTAATCCCAACCGCGCGGTCTTTAGGCGCAATCACTGCATGCACGCCAAAGGCATCCGCACTGCGCAAACACGCACCCAGATTATGCGGATCCTGTATACCATCTAATACCAGCAACAGCGGCGGCTCAGTGAGCGTCTCCAGCACATCAGACAAATGTTGTACGCGTTGCGCCGCATCGACGCGTGCTGCCACCCCTTGGTGACGGGCGCCGCCCGCCATTCCGTCGAGCCGTGCACCGTCCACCGGAATCACCCGCACGCCGCTGAGTTCTGCCAGGGCGATCAAATCTCGCATCCGCTGATCCTGGCGCTGTGACTGCAAATAAATCTCCATCACGCCGTCCGGATTCTGACGAATTCGTGAGGTCACCGCGTGAAAACCGTAAATCAGTCTTAAATCAGCCATGCTTTTTCTTCCCTTTTGCTTTCTTAGGCTTACCCGCGCCAGCTTGCGCTTCCTCGACCACCTCTGAGTGCAAGACAAAATCGATCTTGGTGCTTTCCATATCGACCTTGACCACACGCACCTCGACGCGATCGCCTAAACGATAGCTCTGGCCGGTACGCTCACCCAGCAAATGGTGCTTCGCCGCATCGAAATGGAAGTAATCTTTACCCAATTCTGAGATATGCACCAAGCCTTCGACGTACAAGTCATCGAGCGAGACAAACATACCAAAGCTCGTCACCGAAGAGACCGTGCCCGTGAAGACACTGCCCAGATGATCGCGCATATAGAAACATTTTAGCCATGCTTCCACGTCGCGCGTCGCATCATCCGCACGGCGCTCGGTCATCGAGCAATGAACCCCAAGTTCAGCCCATTTTTGCGCAGGCTTATATTGCTTGCCCTGCAGTACCGCCTTGATCGCACGATGCACCAGCAAATCCGGGTAACGGCGAATTGGCGACGTAAAATGCGCATACGCCTCATAACCCAGACCGAAGTGACCGATATTCTCAGGCTCGTACTTCGCCTGACGCAAAGAGCGCAGCATCACGGTTTGTAGCAAGGCGGCGTCCGGCCGACCTTTGATGCGCTTTAACAACTTGGAGTAATCCGCCGCTTGCGGCTCGTCATCGCCCGTCAACCCCAGACCGAATTCCTTCATGAACTCGCGCAATGCTTCCAGCTTTTCCGGTGTCGGTCCCTGATGGACGCGATACAGTACCGGATGTTGATGCTCATGGAGGAAACCTGCTGCACAGACGTTCGCCGCCAGCATGCATTCCTCGATCAGCTTATGCGCATCATTACGCACCACTGGGATAATGCGATCAATCTTACCCTGATCGGTAAATATCATCTGCGTCTCGACCGTCTCAAAATCAATCGCACCGCGTTTTTCACGCGCTTTGAGCAGTTTCTGGAACAATTCATACAGATGCTGCAGATGCGGCACGATCGCCGCATTCTGCTTTGCCAACTCGCCATCAGGTTGCGCCAGCATCTCGGCCACCTGATTGTAGGTCAGGCGGGCATTCGAATACATCACCGAAGGATAAAAACGGTATTCACCGATTTCACCCTTGCTGCTGATATGAATGTCGCACACCATACACAGGCGATCCACCTTTGGATTCAACGAACACAGGCCGTTGGATAACTCTTCGGGAAGCATCGGGATCACGCGACGCGGGAAATACACCGAATTGCCGCGCAAAATTGCCTCGCGATCGAGCGCATCATTGGTATTCACATAGTGACTGACGTCGGCGATGGCCACCACCAGTCGATAACCACCTTTTTCCGGCGCGCAATACACCGCATCGTCAAAATCCCGCGCCGTTTCGCCGTCGATCGTCACCAGCGGCAAATTGCGAATATCCTCGCGCCCTGCCCAGTCATCAGCTGAAACCACCGGCGAAATGGCTTTTGCCTGACGTTCGACATCCTGAGGGAATTCGTGCGGCAGATCGTGCTTGCGCAAAGCAATCTCGATTTCCATACCCGGGTCAGCATAATTACCCAACACCTGCACAATGCGACCGATAGGCTGCGCATGCTTGTCCGGATGCTTGATGATTTCCAGTATCACCACCTGCCCGGCTTTAGCACCGCCCACGCCACCGGCGGCGACCAAAATATCCTGCGTGATGCGGCGATTTTCCGCCACCACGAACTGAATGCCATGCTCCTCGAACAAACGGCCCACCACTTTGTTGTTAGCGCGCTCAAGCACTTCGACGATCTTGGCTTCAGGACGTCCACGACGATCAACGCCGGCCTGACGTACCATCACCACGTCGCCATTCAATACCTGATGCATTTCCTTCTCGGACAGGAACATGTCTGCACTACCGTCTTCAGGAATCAAAAAGCCGAAGCCATCGGGATGACCCTGAACTTTGCCCTTGACCAGATCGAGCTTATCCATCACACAGATTGCACGCTTGCGATTGCGCATGATCTGCCCGTCACGTTCCATTGCGCGCAAACGACGCGAGAATAAATCTTCCTCATCGAGCTCAATGAGCAGCATATCGAGCAGATCGTCATCGTGCATGGGCGCACCATGCTCAGTCAAAATCTGCAAAATGAACTCGCGGCTAGGCAGCGGATGCTCGTATTGTTCGCGCTCGCGTTCTAAGAACGGATCCTGCAAACGTAAATTATTTTTCTTTTTCATTGACAAATTTTCCTTTAGCTATAAAATGCGCGCCTTCAGCAAGAATCATTGCTTGCCCAGATGGCGGAATTGGTAGACGCGCACGGTTCAGGTCCGTGTGCCGTAAGGTGTGGAGGTTCGAGTCCTCTTCTGGGCACCAGATAAGTAAGGCCAGCGCAAGCTGGCCTTTTCTTTTGAGCTCAGAAAGTAAAGCAACTGCTTGCTTTACGACAGGACTCGAATGGCATCCGGTACTACGGATGCCGGGGTCGCGCCTGTGTGACCGGGACTCTTCTGGGCACCAGAAACTAGAAATAGTCAGCGCAAGCTGGCTATTTTTTTTCGTGCAGAATAAACAAAACGACCAAAAAATACGCACTACGGTTACCGATAAAACAAAAACGTGGCGCACTCGCGCCACGTTTTTTTCGTTGCCTGTCAGACTTTGCGGCTTAACAGCCAAAGTCGAACGAGGCGTTAATCCGCACAACGTATCAACCCGACGACTTGCCCGGTCGAACGCCAGCGGTAATACAGACTGCATCATCAATACCGCATTACTCAAACGGATGACGCAGTACGATGGTTTCGTCGCGATCAGGACCAGTTGACACCATATCCACAGGCACGCCGCAAACCTCTGCGATACGCGCCAGATAGTTACGTGCCGCCAGCGGCAACGCGTCATACTGCTGAATGCCAAGCGTACTCTCACTCCAGCCCGGCATCTCTTCATACACGACCTGACAGTCAGCTAGCGCATCAGCGCCAACCGGCAGAATATCGCTATCCACACCATTAAAGCGATAAGCCACACCCAGACGTACCGTTTCCATACCATCCATCACATCGAGCTTGGTAATACACAACCCTGATACACCGTTGATCTGAATCGAGCGTTTGAGGGCTGCCGCATCGAACCAGCCGCAACGGCGCGCACGGCCCGTCGTTGAACCGAATTCATGACCGCGACGAGCCAGGCCTTCACCGACTGGATCACACTTATCGACCGCATCGTACAATTCCGTCGGAAAAGGACCGGAACCCACACGCGTGGTGTAAGCCTTGGTAATCCCCAGCACGTAGTTGAGCATCTGAGGCCCGACACCGGCGCCGGCACAGGCAGCGCCTGCAATACAGTTACTTGAGGTTACAAACGGATAGGTACCGTGATCGATATCCAGCAACGCCCCTTGCGCGCCTTCAAACAACAGCCCCTGCCCCGCCTTATTGGCTTCATACAAGGCACGCGGCACATCCATCACCAGCGGCTTGATGCGTTCGGCCAATGCCAGCGTATCGTCCAGCGTTTTCTGAAAATCGACCGTCGGCGCATTGAAGTAATTCTTCAGCACGAAGTTATGGTAATCGAGCACTTCACCCAGTTTCGCCGCAAACCGCTCGCGGTAAAAAATATCCTGCAAGCGAATTGCGCGGCGCGCAACCTTGTCCTCGTAGGCAGGGCCGATACCGCGCCCCGTCGTACCGATCTTCGCATCGCCCTTGGCCAGTTCACGCGCCTTGTCGATCGCTTCGTGATACGGGAGTATCAAAGGACATGCTTCCGATACTTTTAGTCGCCCGTACACATCAATGCCAGCCGCCTGCAGTTCGTCCATTTCTTTGAGCAGCGCCTGAGGCGAGAGCACCACACCGTTGCCGATGTAGCACGTCACACCCTCGCGCAGAATACCCGACGGAATCAGGTGCAGCACCGTCTTCTTGCCGTTTATCACCAGCGTATGGCCTGCGTTGTGACCGCCCTGAAAACGCACAACACCCTGCGCGTGATCGGTCAACCAGTCGACGATCTTGCCCTTGCCTTCATCACCCCATTGGGTACCAATTACTACGACGTTATTAGCCATTACGAAGCTTTCAATAAAAGTAATTCAAAATTGTTAACTGCCCATCGTGACGACTTGCCAGATGTCGCCTTTAAAAACAAGTTCACGATTGCACGACGACTCGCCCTGATACTCAATACTGCCCGGCAAACTAACAACAACCATCTCGCCCGAGGCACGCAATTTTGCAATTTCACAGGCCAGATCGGCATCATCAAGATGCGGTGCACCGATGCCAGCTTGTGCAGTTTGGGCCGGCAGCAGCCGATACAACAGGCGCAAATCCATGCTAAAGCCGGTTGCCGCCCGAGCCCGTCCAAAGCTCTTACCCAGATCATCGTAACGTCCACCCAGCGCAATCGCATCGTGACTGCCTGCATGATAGGCCGCAAAAACCATACCGCTGTGGTAATGGTAACCGCGCAGATCAGCCAGATCGATGCCGACGCTGGTCACCGCGCCCTGCAATTTTGCCGAAACCGTTTGCAAATCACTCAATGCAGCAGACACCTCAGGATAATCTGGCAAAGACTTGCGCGCCCGCGCCAGCACGTCATCGCAACGACCATAAAGTGTGGGCAGCACCCGCAACGCACTGCGCAGTACGCCGTCCAGATTTTCTGTCAGCGCCTGCAAACTTGTGCTGTCCTTGCTTTGCAAAGCGGCGAACAGCTCGTTTTCGAGCGCTTTACTCAATTGAGCGTGTTGGACCAGCGCGCGAAACACGCCCACATGGCCCAGATCCAGATGCACCTGCTCGACACCGATGAGCGCCAACGCCTGCAGCATCAACTGCTGGATTTCCAGATCGCTCTCAATACCGCCATGACCGTACAACTCAGCACCGATCTGCAACAACTCGCGGGTACGATTAAGGCCCGCCGGGATGGTATGCAGCACGCTGCCGGCATAGCACAGACGCGCCACGCCCTGACGGTTGAGCAAATGCGCATCAATACGCGCCACTTGCGGGGTGATATCGGCGCGCAATGCCAGTGTACGGCCGCTTAGCTGATCCACCAGTTTGAACGTACGCAGATCCATGTCGGCGCTATCAGCAATCAACAACGACTCTTCATATTCGAGCAAGGGTGGCGCGACCAGCTGATAACCTGATTTTCTCAATAAATCAAGGACTTGAGCACGCATTTTTTCGACACGCCACGCTTCGTCCGGCAGCATGTCTTGTATATATTCAGGTAGTAACCAATTTTGCATTATTTAATAAACTCGCTATTTAATCTGATCCGATGCAAAGTCCGAAAACTTACTTGCCGGCTTTACCCGAACTCTTCAGGTACTTGAAAAACGCGGAACTCGGATCCATCACCATCACATCGCTCTTGTTCTTGAAGCTTTGCTTGTAGGCTTCCAGACTGCGGTAGAAAGAGTAGAACTCGGCATTCCGGCCAAAGGCCGCAGCGTAAATTGAAGAAGCCTTCGCATCGCCCTCACCCTTGGTGCTTTGCGCATCGCGATACGCTTCGGCCAGGATCACTTCGCGCTGCTTGTCCGCATCTGCCTTGATCTTTTCACCGTCCGCAGCGCCTGAAGCACGTAACTCGTTGGCTACACGTTTACGCTCCGCATCCATACGGCGATAAACGGAATCGCTGATTTCAGAGGGGAAGTCCACGCGTTTGAGACGCACATCGAGCACCTGAACGCCGATTTTACGCGCATCGAGATCTGCCTTGGTGCGCAGCACGTTCATGATTTCCTCGCGCTCTCCGGACACCACTTCGTGGATGGTGCGCTTACCAAATTCTTCGCGCATGCTCGAATTGACCGTCTGCTTCAAACGGGTATTGGCGCGCACTTCATCACCGCCCACGCTGATGTAATACTGCTTGACATCGACGATGCGCCATTTGACGAAGGAATCGACCATTACGTTTTTCTTCTCAGCCGTAATGAAGCGCTCAGGCTCCCCCGTATCCAGCGTCAGGATACGCGAATCAAAATAACGCACGTTCTGCACCAGCGGAATCTTAAAGTGCAGGCCGGGTTCGGTCTTGACGCTGACCATTTCACCCAACTGAAACACGATGACCGTCTGGCGCTGATCGACGATAAACAGGCTCAGGCTCAATACGATCAGTACGAGTACCGCACCGATCAGGATATTAGCGACATTGGTTTTCATTAGCGGGCCTCCCGGTCGCGACTCAACAGCGAATCGCGTGCACGCTGTGCGGCATTGTTGTCATTTCCCTGTGACGTCACAGGATCAGTCTTAGGGACAGCCGGCACATCGACGGCAGCCCCCGTAGTGCGGCTCGATTCGATCAGCTTGTCGAGCGGCAGATACAGCAAACTGTTGCCGTTCTTCTGATCAACCATCACCTTGCTGATATTGCCCATCACCTGCGACATCATGTCCAGATACATCCGGTCACGCGTCACGGCAGGCGCTTTCTCGTATTCCACCAGAATCTGCTTGAAGCGACTCGCATCACCCTCAGCATTGGCGATCACGCTTTGCTTGTAGCCTTCAGATTCCTGTATCAGACGCGCAGCCGTTCCTTTTGCGCGCGGCACGACGTCATTAGCATAGGCCTGACCTTCATTTTTTTGCCGCTCGCGATCCTGCCCCGCCTTGACCGCATCATCAAAAGCCGCTTGCACTTGTTCAGGCGGCTGCGCATTTTGCATGGTCAATTTACTGATCACGATACCCGACTTATAGCGATCCAGAATTTCCTGAATCAATTTGGTTGCATTTGCGGCGACCGCCTCGCGTCCTTCATACAAAACAAAGTCCATCTTGTTTTTGCCGACCACTTCGCGTATCGCTGTTTCTGCCGCCTGACGCACGTTTTCATCCGAGTTCCGGTTATTGAACAAATACTCGGCTGGATCACGCAGGAAATATTGCACCGCGAACTGAATGTCGATGATATTTTCATCGTCGGTCAGCATCAGCGACTCTTTGGCAACCTTGTTCTTAACGTTTTCGCGATAGCCGACTTCAACCGTACGCACCTGACTCAAATTGACCAGTTCGACCGTTTCAACCGGATACGGCATATGCCAGCGAGGACCGGCCATCGTGACATCCACTTGTTTACCGAAGCGTAAGACCACGCCGCGCTGACTCGCGTCCACGATGTAAAAGCCGCTACCCAGCCAGATCAGCACGGCGATCACGGCTAACAAGCCCACTCCCCCGCTGCTCAGTTTCGGCATATTGCCGCCACTGCTGCCTTTATTCGACCCGCCCTTGTCGCCCAGCAGAATCGCAACCTGTGCTTTGAGCTTGCGCAACAACTCCTCCAAATCGGGAGGTCCGCTGTTATTCTTATTATTACCCCATTGCGGGTCATTCAATCCCATGGCAAATTTCTCGCTTGTTTAATTTGATTTTCAGTCTGTTCCACAACCAGTTTTGCATCCTTGGCGGCTGTCAGCGCAAGGCGTAAATCATCCATACCGGCGCCGCTTACCGCGCTCAGAAAAACGCGGGCGATTCTATCACAATCGTCCCGCTCCACACCGGCAGGCATCTCGGTCAGATCGACTTTGTTATACACCATCAACTGAGGAATATCCCCCGCATCGATTTCCTTCAACACCTTGTTGACCTCGGCGATTTGATCGTCGCGATTGGGGTTGCTCGCATCCACCACATGAAGCAGCAGATCGGCCTGTATCGTCTCCTCCAGCGTGCTGCGAAAAGCCGCTACCAGGCCATGCGGCAAATGCCTGATAAACCCGACCGTATCAGACACCACGATCTCTCCGGCGCCTTCAGAATACATTTTGCGTGACGTGGTATCAAGCGTTGCGAAAAGCTGATTCGCCACATACACGTTAGCCTTGGTAAGACGATTGAACAACGTCGACTTACCCGCATTGGTGTAGCCGACAATAGACACCGAGAACACGCCTGAACGATTGCGTGAACGGCGCATCACGTCGCGTTGCGCTTTGAGTTTTTCCAGCCGCTCTTTGAGTAGATGCACACGCTTGTCGAGTTTACGTCTGTCGAGTTCCAACTGAGTCTCACCCGGCCCGCGCGCGCCCACGGCAAATTTCTGCTGCCCCATGTCGGTATTGAGCCCGACCAGACGCGTCGCCATATATTTTAGCTGTGCCAACTCCACCTGCACCTTGCCTTCATGGCTTTGCGCGCGCTGTGCGAAAATATCCAGAATCAGCATGGTACGATCAATCACGCGCGTTCCCAGCCTTGCGGTCAGATTACGCATCTGCGCGGGCGATAAGTCGTGATTAAAAATAACCAGAGGCACTTCTTTTAATTCAACCATCTCGGCGATTTCAGCCACTTTTCCGCTGCCGGCAAATAATGCGGCATCCGGACGGATGCGCTTAGCCTCAAACGTCGCCAGCGTGCGCACGCCGGCCGTTTCGGCCAAAAGACGCAATTCCGCCAGACTTTCACGATAGTCAGCGCCACCCAAGTCTATACTGACCAGTATCGCCGCCTGGGTACCTTCAGATGTTTGCTGCATGCTTACGCGTCAGTATCGTCAAAAGCGATATTTACGGCACGTGCCGGCACGATTGTGGAAATAGCGTGCTTATAGACCATCTGGACGACTGAATTATTTTTCAGAAGTACCACGTATTGATCAAAGGACTCGACCTGACCTTGCAATTTAATACCGTTAACCAGATAAATGGCGACCTGAACGTGTTCGCGACGCAGGGCGTTAAGAAAGGGATCTTGCAACTGCTGGCCTTTTGCACTCATGTTATTGCTCTTTTTGTTAAGGTTAGGAACTGCACTTTACTGGATTCAGCCTCTGATGACCAGACACTCGCACAAAATTGCCACCGTTCAGGCTAAATTAGCCACCCGTTCAGAGGACATCTGATTAAAAATAGCGTGCCGGACCTACCGTTGCGCGGGGCACGATTTATAGCAGATGAAGCCTAGCGTCCACCAGCAGCAAACACGGTCAGCGCGTCAATTAATCGGTTGGATTTCACCTGAAAATTCAGCGCATGTGTCAAATCAAGCGTAGCCGCATGCTGCTTGATGGAAGAGCGCAACGGCGGGAATACCCCGTTTTTCACGGCAAGGATAATTTTATTAAAACCGTCATCTGAGTCGAGTACCAGGACGCGCCCGGCAAAACTGTTGCAGATGCGCGCCAGATAGAGCTCATAATTCGGATATCCGCCCCATAGATTAACAACCAGTATCCCGCTATCAGCTACCGCCACGAAACAATCATCGTAAAAGCGCTGACTTCGTAAGGCCGCAGGCAAGCCCTCCGTATCGAATCCATCGACGATCAATACCTCAGGCTGAAAGGTCGTATCCACGACCCAGCGCGCCCCGTCGTCTGCTAACACACAAAAACGCGTATCGTCCGCAGGAATCAAGAATGCATCGCGTAACGCGATCACTTCAGGACTGATTTCGATGACTTTAATTTCGGCAGCGGGTAAATATCGATAACAATACTTGGCAATAGAGCCGCCGCCCAGGCCTATCATCGCGATGCGCCGGGGAGCTGGATTGAGCAACAGAAAACTCATCATCGCCCGTGTATACGAAATCACCAGCTCATCGGGCCTGTCGACATACATCTCGCTTTGCACCGACATGGCATCAAAATTAAGCGCGAGTACCCCGTCGCGCTCAGTCAAATAGGGTTTGCCGGCATCAAATGTCGCCGACCACAACTGTTCGAACTGACGACTAACGGTACGTGCGATTTTTTTAACGTGTTTGTTTTTGAACTTCATGCCCTCACAGCTCAAAACTTGCGGCGTGATGGCATAGGTTTGCGGCGCAACGGTCGCTTGGCATCAACGACGGGTTTAGGCTTAGGAACCAGCATATTTTTTACCGCCAGCGCCTTAGCGGCTTCATGCGCATGCATGGCAGCGGCCATCTGTTCATCTGTTAACTGAATAACCGGATGATCGCTCTTTAAATTGTAGGCAGAAATGGCCGCTTTGAGGCCGTGCAGACGCTCCTCGTTATCGGCTTTCTTGCGCCCGGCTGACATAATCGTCAACCCAACCGGCGTCAGCGTGTAGCCGTCATCCACTTGAGCAATCAGACCGCGCGAGGAAAGGTTTTTAAAAGCAGCCGTCAATTCTGACTTTAAAGAAACGGAACCGTGTATCAAATCGTTCGCCGCAATAATCTCGGCCAATTGAGCCGGACGTCTTTTTGAGGAGATCGCTATGGCAAGTAATATAAGTGCATCAACATCATGGACAGCGTGCATCGAGTAACTTTCAAATAGTAAATTTTGGGAAAAGCAGAAAAATGGGACGCCGACAGTGTAATGGGTTATGCCGCAAAACCAAAGAGTTGAAATGTGCCAGAACGAATTGATGCATAAAGAACTCAGTCGTGCGGTGACCGTAAGGTGTTATGCACTCACGCTGATATGCTCAACCATATCGTCCCCACGCGAATTTCGACAACGACGATGAATACCTGAGCGAAAATCGACCAGCACCGGTTTGCGCACAATACGCTGACAAACCTTCCGCCTGTCACCCGCCGGCGCGAGTCTGCCATTACCTTGAACCACAGCCGGTCGTGTTTCAACCGACTTCTGAGTCACAGCGACAAAGTGATTGCGGTATCGCTGCTGACTGCCCAGCCTGACGTCTACGGCCTCTTGCAAGCTCCGCTCGCCCCTGAAGCGCAGTTCACGCGGCAAATTCGACAAATACGACATAGTTCCTCCTAAACAACAGTGACTCATACCTGACTGTTATCGGCTGAACCTGTTAAAAATGAAGGGACAATCTACCGTCTTATTTTAACTGAGCTCTTCAAAGAGCCTATTTCGCCGTCTCCAGCGCATCCAATTTAGCAATAAAACTCGCCAGTTCAACGGGCAGCGGTGCGCTAATGTGCATCGGCTCGCCGGTGAGCGGATGCGCAAATGAGATGCTGTGCGCATGCAAGAACATGCGTTTTAAGCCAGTCTTCATCAATTCACGGTTGCGGGCAAAATCACCATATTTATCATCTCCGGCAATCGGGAACCCCAAATGCGACAGATGTACGCGAATCTGATGAGTACGGCCGGTCTTTAACTGTGCTTCGAGCAGACTGTATCCGGGCCAGTTTTTTTGCAGGCTGAAAATCGTGTGTGAGGCTTGCCCCCCCTCTCGCACCATCACACGTTTCTCGCCTTGCGGGGTATCGAACTTGAACAGCGGCAGTTTGACGTGCTGTTTAACGTTATGCCATTGCCCCAGCACCAGCGTCAAATAACGCTTATCGCTCACCCCTTCCCGCATGATTTCGTGCATCGCGGTGAGCGCGGAGCGCTTTTTCGCCAGCAACAAAACGCCCGAGGTCTCACGATCCAGTCTGTGCACCAGTTCGAGAAATTTGGCTTGCGGGCGCGCACGGCGCATCTGCTCGATCACGCCGAAGCTCACCCCGCTGCCGCCGTGAACGGCCAACCCTGACGGTTTATTGATGATGACCAGCGCATCGTCCTCATAAATAATCGGCAATTCCAGCGCCGGGATATAGACCTCGGCCACCTCCTGTTTTTGCGCAACGCGCACCGGCGGAATGCGCAACAGGTCGCCTAACTTGAGACGATACGTCTGATCCACGCGCTTCTTGTTCACACGAACTTCACCGCGCAAAATGCGATAGACGTGGCTTTTTGGCACGCCTTTTAAGTGACGAAACAAGAAGTTATCGATGCGCTGCTCTTCGCCGCTTTCATCGATAGTGAGGAATGTGACAGATTCTTTGCTTAAACTATT
Source organism: Nitrosomonadales bacterium (assembly GCA_037137715.1). Taxonomy (GTDB): domain Bacteria; phylum Pseudomonadota; class Gammaproteobacteria; order Burkholderiales; family Gallionellaceae; genus Gallionella. Next base: position 47,809 of record JBAXJT010000001.1, on the reverse strand, counting down.
CATTATGCTTATACTTCGCCGTTCGCGCGTTTTGGATCGGGTAAGTTTGGGATACATTCCCGCCGATAATTCCTGAATTTTTCCTGGGAAAAATATCAGATTGTTGGCACAGGCGCCCTGCGCCCCCCGCCAACCGCAACCCGGTTAATATCGCTCACCGGAACCAGCAGCGATAGTAATTGATTTACGCGCTCAAAGCACCTGTGAATTCCGCAACGGGGCAGACGAGTTGCAATACGTAGCTGGTTGAGCCAGAAATTTGCAGGTGCCGCATGCCGCACTGCAAAATTCCAGGAATCCTCCCCAACGTATTGCAGCGAATGCCTTGATGCCCAAAACATTTTTGACCAAATTTAGAGAATCCATTTGACCAACCGTTTGTGTAACCAACGCTGTCAGCTGCTCCTCTCTCACGCTTAATCTGCGCGAGTTTGAGTCTTGCCCGTGTTCGAGCGCGGGAGAAAAATAAAAATGAAACGCATGTTATTCAATGCGACACAACCGGAAGAACTCCGTGTCGCCATTGTTGACGGTCAAAAGTTAATTGACCTCGACATTGAAATTGCCGGCAAAGAACAACGCAAGAGCAATATCTATCAGGCTGTCATCACCCGCATTGAGCCGAGCTTAGAAGCCTGTTTCGTCGAATACGGCGGCAACCGCCACGGCTTTTTGCCTTTCAAGGAAGTTGCGCCTCAATTCCATCAACCCGGCTGCGGCCCCCGTCCGTCCATCAAAGAAGCACTGCGCGAAGGCCAGGAACTGCTGGTTCAGATCGAAAAAGATGAGCGTGGCAACAAGGGTGCAGCCCTGACCACCTACATCAGTCTGGCAGGCCGCTACATCGTATTGATGCCAAACAACCCCAATGGCGGTGGCGTATCGCGCCGCATTGAGGGGGACGAACGCGCTGAATTGCGTGAAGTGCTATCCAATCTGGAAGTGCCGGATGGCATGAGCATCATCGCGCGCACAGCCGGCATCGGGCGCAACGAAGAAGAGCTGCAGTGGGATCTGAATTACCTGAACCAACTGTGGACAGCAATTGCCGATGCAGCAAAATCGGAAAAAGCGCCTTCGCTGATCTATCTGGAAAGCTCCTTAGTGGTTCGTGCCATCCGCGACTACTTCAATCCGGAAATCGGCGAAATTCTGATCGACACCGATGAAGTGTATCAACAGGCGCATGCCTTCATGAGCACCGTGATGCCGGACAACGTCAATCGCATCAAGCGTTATGTGGACGACGTGCCTTTATTCTCACGCTTCCAGATCGAACATCAGATTGAGTCCGCTCATTCACGCGAAGTGCGTCTGCCCTCAGGCGGCGCGATCGTCATCGATCACACCGAAGCGCTCACCGCCATCGACATCAACTCGGCACGCGCCACCAAAGGGTCGGACATTGAAGCGACTGCCTTCAATACCAATCTGGAAGCGGCCGAAGAAATCGCCCGCCAGATGCGCCTGCGCGATCTGGGCGGTTTGATTGTGATCGACTTTATCGACATGGAAAACAGCAAGAACCAGCGCGACGTGGAAAACCGTCTGCGTGACTCGCTGCGTTTTGACCGTGCCCGCGTACAAACGGCCAAGATTTCACGCTTCGGCCTGCTGGAATTGTCCCGTCAGCGCCTGCAACCTTCATTAGGTGAGAGCAACTACATCACCTGCCCGCGTTGCAGCGGTATTGGCCACATCCGCGGTACCGAATCCTCCGCCTTGCACATCCTGCGTATCATTCAAGAAGAAGCAATGAAGGACAGCAGCGCGGCGATACACGCTCAAGTACCGGTCGATGTTGCGACCTTCCTGCTCAATGAGAAGCGCGGCGACCTGCACCGCATCGAATCGCGCCTGCGCGTGCCGATCACGCTGATCCCGAATCCACACTTAGAAACGCCGAACTACACCATCAACCGTCTGCGTCAAGACGAATTGGCGGGCGATGCTCAGCCTAGTTACACACTGGTAGAAAAACCGGAAGAAAACAAGGCCGATCAAGAACCGCAAAAAGGCGTACGTGTACAAGCCGCCGTCAAGGGCATCACACCCGTCGCACCGGCACCGACCGCCCCTGTCAAAGCTGAACCTGCACCGACTCCCGGCCTGCTCAGTCAAATCGGCGGCTGGTTCAAATCACTGGTTGCTGCTGAACCTGAAAAAGAAACGCCAGCCGTTAGCCGCCCTCCGCGCGGTCGTAATGATAGACCTGAACGCGGTGACCGTCCGGATCGCAACGAAGGCCGTAAGCGTCGCGAACGTAATCCTGAACGCAATGCGGCTCAGGCGACTGAAAAATCTGCAGAAAAATCGACTGAGAAATCGGCCGCACCCGCAGAAGTCAGACAACCACGTCCTCCACGTCCTCCGCGTCCGCCAAAAGTAGCACCTGAACAGCGCCCGGCAGAAGAAAAGCCAGTGATCGAAACCCTCGCTGCTGAAGGTGAAACAGAAGCTGAAAAAACGGAGAAGAGCAGCGCACGTCGCAGAGGACGTCGTGGTGGTCGCCGTGAACGCGAAAAACGTGAAGTGACGCCGGGTTCTGAGAACGCAGTTTCAACAGAGGGCAGCGCATTGACAGCCGTTCAGTCTCAGGACAACGTCAAGCCGACCGAATACCTCGCGATGCCGGCCGGTATGGCTGCACCTGTTGTCGCGGTTGCCGTATCGGTTGCAACACCCGTCGCAGCAGCACCTGTTGAAGTGGTTGCAGCACCCGTCGCAGCAGCGCCTGTTGAAGTGCCGGTTACAACGCCAGTTGTCGCTGAAGCACTGGTCGTCAATACAGCTGTTGCCGTTGAAACTAAGTCCACAGGTCTGGTGCAAATCGAAACTGCACCTAACAAGGCCTCAAACGAGGCACCCGTCGAACGCGCTCAGCCAGTCGTTCGCCGCCGTGCACGTCAGCTTGAAGTTTACGTCGAGAACGAACCGCTGGTTCAAATCGAAACGCAAAACCCCAAGTCGTAAGCGTCACTCGTCAATAAAAAAGCCTCGCGTTGCGAGGCTTTTTTATTTCCCTCTACAAACCACCCGTTCATTCACTCGATCGGATGTGCTGCAACAAGCCTTGCGCGGCATCTTCCACCATATCCAACACCGACTCGAATCCTTGTGCGCCGCCGTAATAAGGATCGGGCACTTCACGTTGACTGTGATGACGCGAAAATGCCAAAAACAATCCGATCTGTTTCTTGCATCCGCGTGGTGCCAGATACTGCAAAATAGCAAGATTGGCGTTATCCATCGCCAGCACATAATCAAAACGCTCAAAATCAAGCGATGCTACCTGCCGCCCGCGCAGTCCGCTCATATCGTAACCGCGCTGCGCTGCCGCCTGCTGTGACCTCTGATCCGGTGCATGACCAATATGGTAATCATGCGTACCTGCTGAATCGATCAGAATCGTCTCCGACAACCCGGCGCTCTCGACGTAATGACGAAATACCACCTCAGCGGTCGGTGATCTGCAAATATTCCCCATGCAGACAAATAATACGGATACTTTTTTGTTCATGATATTCACGCTCAGTTCTGACGCATAAAAAAACCGGCACAAGGCCGGCTTCTTTATGACAATCCGTTAATTACAGACGGCCAATTTTCGGCAAATCGCCCACCAGTGGCGCGACATAGTCGAGCCACGCCTGCGTCACGTCGTTGCCCGCAGCATTGATGTATTCGTCCTTCATTTCGGTCGCTTCACGCGCAACAGAGGACAGTGGCGTGATGAAGCATTCGCTGGCATAGGGCACACTCGACAGACGGCGTATCGACACGGAACCAGGAGCCCCCGTTGTCGCCGCATGGTTCACCGCGAAATCGCCCACTTGACGCGCCTCAGTGGCATCAATCGGAGAGATGATGGTCGGGAAAGAACGTTGCAGATAACCGAACGTATCGGCACGTACGCGCACTTTTTCACCCGGGAAAGCGGCTTTTACCAGGGCTGCCAGCGTATCGCCCAGTGCACCGCTGCCGGAGAGTTGAATATTGCCGTGTGAATCGCGCTCACCGCTCGTTGAAATCGGATTGCCATCCTTATCAGTAATCCCTTCTGACACCGCGATGACGCAACGACCGAATTTAGCCACCGCATTACGCACGTCCTGCTGAAAAGATTCGACATTGAACACGCGTTCAGGCAAATAGATCAGATGCGGGCCATCCGTTTCAGACTGACGCGCAAGGGCTGCGGCAGCGGTCAAAAACCCTGCGCTACGCCCCATCACCACGTTAACCTTAATACCGGGCAAGGCGTTGTTATCGCGATCGTCCCCCATGAAGGCCAGCGCCACGAAGCGCGCAGCAGAAGCGAATCCCGGACAATGATCGGTCACTTTCAGATCGTTATCGATAGTCTTAGGGATATGCACGGTGCAAAAATCGTAATTCGCCTCTTTTGCCATCTCGGCGATGATATGGGCTGTTTCTGCAGAATCATTGCCGCCCACGTAGAAAAAGTAACGAACGTCATGTTTTTTGAAAACTTCAAAAACTTTTTCGCATTCAGCACGACCGGGCTTCAAACGCACCGAACCCAAGGCTGCAGCAGGCGTTGCTGCGACAAGCTCTAATTGCTCCACGCTTTGCGTAGTCAGATCGATGAAGTCTTCCTTCATGATACCGGCGATACCGTGGTGCGCACCCAAGATGCCGGTAATACAAGCGTGCTGGCGAGCGGCCAAAATAGCGCCAACCAATGATTGATTGATCACTGCAGTAGGTCCGCCTGATTGTCCGATGACCATCTTGCCGATAAGTTGCTTTGCCATAACATCGTCTCCTTAGAATAATAGTGGCTGCATTTTAACCGAATACGACACGACTGCGCCGCATCGCTTATAATTGTCTCGTCTTTTCATTACAACTTACACCAAGGAGATGCCATGAGCTTGCTGAACGTCCGTCCCGGAAACAAATTACCCCACGAATGCAACGTCATCATTGAAATCCCGAAACACGCCGATCCTGTCAAATATGAAGTAGACAAGGCATCCGGCGTGCTGGTCGTTGATCGTTTCATTGGCTCCTTGATGCGCTATCCGTGTAATTACGGCTTCATCCCTGAAACCATCGCCGACGATGGCGATCCAGTCGATGTACTGGTCATCACCCCCTTCCCGATCGTACACGGTGCCATCATCCCCTGCCGCCCTGTTGGCGTATTGATGATGAGCGACGAAGGCGGCGACGATGCAAAGATTATCGCCGTACCAACAGATAAGCTGACCCCGCTGTACCACGAAATCAAGACCTACGAAGATCTGCCTAAAATCACGCTGGAACAGATCAAGCACTTCTTCGAACTGTACAAGGCGCTCGAACCTGGCAAGTGGGTGAAAATCCGCGGCTGGGAAGGCGTTGAAGCTGCACACAATGAAATCATAAATGGTCTGGCTGCTTACAAAAAAGAAATCGCGGGAAAAGAATGACGGCACAAATTATTGACGGCAAGGCCATTGCAACGCAGGTACGTGCCGAGTGGAAAGTCCGGGCAGACGCCTTGATCGCACGCGGCATCACGCCTGGCATGGCGGTCATCATCGTAGGAAATGATCCTGCCTCCAAGGTGTATGTGGCCAACAAAGTAAAAGCCTGTGCAGAATTGGGCCTTTACTCGATACACGTGGAACTGCCGGCGGATACGACGGAAGCGGCACTGCTCTCTGAGGTCGAGAAGTTAAATCACGATCCGCTGATACACGGCATTTTGGTGCAACTGCCGCTCCCCAAACATCTGGATGCGCATAAAGTCATCGAAGCGATCAATCCTGACAAGGATGTCGATGGCTTCCATGAAAAAAATGTCGGCGCGCTGGTGACGGGCGAGACGCCCTTCCCCTCCTGCACGCCTTATGGCGTGATGGTGATGTTGGAGAAAACTGGCATCAGCATTGAGGGAAAACACGCGGTAATCGTGGGACGCAGCAACATCGTTGGCAAACCCATGGCGCTGCTGTTGCTGCATAAAAATGCAACCGTAACCATCTGCACCTCAAAAACGGTTGATCTGGCCAAACACACCCGTGATGCGGATATTCTGGTCGCAGCCGTCGGGCGTGCCAACTTCATCACAGGCGATATGGTGAAACCGGGCGCGGTGGTGATCGACGTGGGCATCAACCGCAACGCCGAGGGGAAGTTGTGCGGCGACGTGGATTTTGCCAGCGTAAAACCCGTGGCGGGCTATATCACGCCGGTACCGGGCGGTGTGGGTCCGATGACCATCACGATGCTGGTGGCCAATACCGTCAGGGCAGCAGAAAGACTGTCGGCACTGAGCAAGTAACTCAATCCGACACCAGACAAAATGACCGCTTGCGGTCATTTTGTCTTTCAGCCGCAACACGACACGATTGTTTACCGCACCCGGCACGTGTAGAGTGCGGCATTATTCTTCCGCAGAGAAGAAAAACGAGGGAAAACAATGAGCGCTACAAAACAAAAACTGCCCACTTTGCTGCTGGGCGCAATCGGTGTGGTCTATGGCGATATCGGCACCAGTCCACTGTATGCCTTAAAAGAGACGTTTTCCGGCCACCATGCGCTGCCGGTTATTGAAGCGAATATACTCGGCGTGCTGTCGGTCATGTTCTGGACCATCATGCTGCTGGTCTCGCTCAAATACGTGATCGTCATCATGCGCGCTGACAATCGCGGCGAAGGCGGATCCCTGGCCTTGCTGGCACTGGTCAGTGAACTCACCTCCAAACGTCCAAAAACCCGCTGGACCATCACTGTACTCGGCGTCTTTGCAGCCACCTTGTTTTACGGTGACAGTATGATCACACCGGCGATTTCGGTTTTGTCGGCGGTCGAAGGGCTGAATGTCATCTCGCCGCAGTTCAACACCTTCATTCTGCCCATCACCCTGATCGTGCTGACCGCACTGTTCTTCATCCAAAAACACGGTACCGGCATCGTCGGCTTAGCCTTTGGCCCGATCATGATCTTCTGGTTCGCCTGTCTTGCGACCTTCGGCATCAACTCCATCGCCCAGACGCCGCATATATTGTTGGCACTCAATCCCGCCTATGCCTGGCATTTCTTAAGCATAGACCCCTGGGTATCCTTTCTGGCATTGGGTGCCATGGTACTGGCCGTCACCGGCGGCGAAGCGCTGTATACCGACATGGGTCACTTCGGAAAATTCCCGATTCGCCTGACCTGGTTCTCCTTCGTGCTCCCCGCGCTGGTGTTAAATTATTTCGGTCAGGGTGCGCTGCTGCTACAAAACCCGCACGCCATCGAAAACCCGTTCTACCTGCTAGCCCCCGCTTGGGCACTGATACCAATGGTACTGCTTGCGACCGCCGCCACCGTAATTGCCTCCCAGGCCGTCATTTCCGGCGCCTTCTCGGTTGCCAGCCAATCGGTGCAAATGGGGTTTTTGCCGCGCATGGAAGTGCGTCAAACCTCAGATAAGGCACAGGGTCAGATTTACGTCCCGCTCACCAACTGGACGCTGTACCTGTCAGTGGTATTTCTAGTGCTGACCTTTCAGACTTCCAGTAATCTCGCCGCCGCTTACGGCATCGCCGTCACGGGCACGATGATGATCGACACGATACTGATCGCGTTCGTGCTGGTCGCCTGGCGCTGGTCACCCCCGCTGGTGTTTATCTTGATCGGCACCTTTTTTTGCGTCGATCTGGCCTATTTTTCTGCCAATGCGATGAAAATCCCGCAAGGCGGCTGGTTTCCGCTCGGCATGGCGGTCATTTCCTTCACCGTGCTCACCACCTGGAAGCGCGGACGCCAGTTGCTGTTTGCTGAAATTGCCCGCAAATCAGTTCCTATTCAGATCGTGCTGGACAGCTCAGACACAGTCAGCCGGGTACACGGCACTGCGGTATTCCTCACGGGTACCGGCGATGGCGCCCCCTCCTCCTTGCTGCACAATCTCAAGCACAATCAGGTACTGCACGAACGCAACATCCTGCTGACCGTCATCGTCGAGGACAAACCCTACGTCACCAAGGGCAACCGCATTCTGGTCGATGAGATGGGGAATAATTTTTACCGCGTGAGGGTCTTCTACGGCTTTATGGAAAGACCGGATTTGCCGGCTGCCCTTGAACTCTGCTCATCCTGGGGCTTGCCCTTCGACATGATGACGACCTCATTTTTCATTTCCCGCGCAATGATCGTCTCAGCGCCTAACCCAGGCATGATGAAATGGCGTGAACGCCTGTTCATGGTGCTGTCCAAAAATGCGATGAATGCGGCAGATTTCTTCAAAATCCCGACTAATCGCGTCATCGAAATGGGCACGCGTGTAGAAATCTGACCGATAGCCGCCTATAATCGCGCCAAGTTACTATTCGTTCACCTAAAAGGAGAAACATCATGGCTAAAGGTCAACAACGCAAGAATAAGGAAGTTAAAAAACCAAAGAAGGAAGCACCACCCGTCAAATAGCACTGGTTTAATCCGGCGGCTGATTCCGCCGGCAAAAACCCTGACTGCCATAACCCCCCTCTTCATCTCGCGTATCCGGAGCCTTTGCCATGTCGCATAATTTGTTCAACACCCGAACGTCTTTCAACCTTGCCAGCGGTGCAACAGGCACGCTGTACTCGCTGCCCGCGCTGGAAGCGGCCGGCATCGGCAAAATATCACGCCTGCCGGTCTCCATCCGCATCGTGTTAGAGGCGGTACTGCGCAATTACGACGACAAGAAAATCGCCGAGTCCCATATCCGCGAACTGGCCAACTGGCAGCCCAATGCCCCGCGCACCGAAGAAATTCCCTTCGTGGTCGCCCGCATCGTGCTGCAGGACTTCACCGGCGTTCCGCTGCTAGCCGATTTGGCCGCGATGCGCGATGCAGCCGCAGCCCAAGGGTGTGACCCGAAGATCATCGAACCCTTAGTCCCGGTCAATCTGGTCGTCGATCACTCGGTGCAAATTGACAGCTATAACAATCCGGATGCACTCAAGATCAACATGGAGATGGAGTTCGAGCGCAACACCGAACGCTATAAATTCATGAAATGGGGTATGCAGGCCTTCGATACCTTTAAAGTCGTACCCCCTGGCATCGGCATCGTGCATCAGGTCAATCTCGAATATCTCGCGCGCGGCGTCGTGCACAAGGATGGCGTAACCTATCCTGACACCCTGGTCGGCACCGACTCCCACACCACCATGATCAACGGCATCGGGGTGGTTGGCTGGGGCGTGGGCGGCATTGAGGCGGAAGCCGGCATGTTGGGTCAACCGGTTTATTTCCTGACCCCTGACGTGGTCGGCGTGAACCTGACAGGCAGCCTGCGCGAAGGTGTGACCGCAACCGATCTCGTGCTGACCGTCACCGAACTGCTGCGCAGCCAGAAGGTCGTCGGCAAGTTTGTCGAATTCTTCGGCACCGGCACGAAATCATTGACGCTGCCTGATCGCGCCACCCTCGCCAACATGGCACCGGAATACGGCGCAACCATGGGTTTCTTCCCGGTTGATGAGGTCACGGTGAATTTCATGCGCAACACCGGACGCACCGAAGCTGAACTCGACGCCTTCGAGTCCTACTTCAAGGCACAGGGCCTGTTCGGCATCCCGCAGGCAGGACAAATCGACTACAGCAACGTCGTCGAACTCGACCTGTCCACGATAGTGCCCTCGCTTGCCGGACCTAAACGCCCGCAAGATCGCATCGCACTGTCGTCCATGGCGAACACCTTCAACTCGCTATTTTCCAAGCCGACCGCACAAAACGGCTTCAACCAACCGGCTGAAAAACTGTCGCAGCGCTTCGCCACCGGCCACGATGACGTTGCAATCGGCAACGGTGACGTCTTAATCGCAGCGATCACGTCCTGCACTAACACCTCCAATCCGAGCGTGTTATTAGCCGCGGGCTTGCTCGCGAAAAAAGCGGTTGAAAAGGGCTTGTCGGTCAAAAAGCATATCAAAACGACCTTAGCACCCGGTTCGCGCGTTGTGACGGCGTATCTTTCCAATGCCGGCCTGCTGCCTTACCTGGAACAACTGGGGTTTAGTGTCGCAGCCTACGGCTGCACCACCTGCATCGGCAACTCAGGCCCGCTGGAACCGCATATCGAAGAGACCATCGTCAAAAATGATCTGATCGCAGCAGCCGTATTGTCAGGCAACCGCAATTTTGAGGCGCGCATACACGCCAACATCAAGGCTAATTTCTTAGCCTCCCCGCCGCTGGTCGTCGCCTATGCGATTGCAGGCAAAATGAACATTGATTTGGATACCGAAGCGCTGGGTACGGGCAAGAATGGCGAACCGGTCTTCTTGAAAGACATCTGGCCGACCAATGAAGAAATTCAAGCCGTGAGTCACTTCGCCACCGACCCTGCCGTCTACCGCGCACTGTATTCCGACCTGACTCGCGACCTGCCGCTGTGGAATGCGATTACCGCACCGACCGGCGAATTGTACCAATGGGATGATTCAACCTATATCGCCCGTCCGCCGTTCTTCGATGCAGCCGTACCGGTGGCAGGTGACATTTCAGGTGCGCGCGCCCTGGCGATCTTCGGTGATTCGGTGACAACCGACCACATCAGCCCGGCGGGCAGTTTCAGGCCGTCGACGCCGGCCGGCAAATATTTGCAGGAACACGGCGTAAGCGTGCGGGACTTTAACAGCTACGGCTCACGACGCGGTAATCACGAAGTGATGATGCGCGGCACCTTCGCCAACGTGCGCGTCAAAAATCTGATGCTGCCGGCAAACAGCGACGGCAGTCGCATTGAGGGCGGCTATACCCTGTATAAGGGTGAACAGACCGCTATCTACGATGCGGCGATGAGCTACATCAATGAGGGAACTGCCACCGTGATCTTTGCCGGCGAAGAGTACGGCACGGGTTCTTCTCGCGACTGGGCTGCCAAAGGCACGCAACTCCTCGGCGTTAAAGCCGTGATTGCCAAATCCTACGAGCGCATCCACCGCAGCAATCTGGTGGGTATGGGCGTGTTGCCGCTGCAATTCAAGGGCGACACCTCGGTTGCAAGTCTGGGCCTGACAGGCGATGAACATTTCGACATCGGCGGCATCGCAGGCGTGTTGCAACCGCAGCAGGACGTGACACTGACCATTACCCGCAAGGATGGCACGACCCTGCAAGTCCCCTTACTGCTGCGCATCGACACACCAATCGAAGTGGATTATTACCGCGCAGGCGGCATCCTGCCGTTCGTACTCAAGGAACTGGTAAGCCGTTAAACTTAAAAACCTTTGTTAATCCACAAAAATCACGAAAATCACGAAAAGAATCAATAAGTTACATAAATTCAGTGATTCACCTATCAGGTGACAGCATCAACAACAATATGTATCTGAATCTGTTCGTGTTTTTCGTGTGGTTCGTGGACCACAGCTTTTTCTAGGTTAAAGCTTACATGGCCGGCATTGTGCCTGCCCTGAATCAACTGCGTAGAATGCGCGCTTAACAGGAGCCTGCATTGGAAAATTTGTACACTATCCTCGGCATTTCACCGACCGCTTCTAGCGATGAAATCAAGAAGGCCTATCGCTCGCTGGCCATGCGGCATCATCCGGACAGAAATGAGCATCCGAATTCGGTAAATCGATTCAACGCGATTCAGGCCGCCTACGATTTGCTGTCAGATCCGGCAAAAAGAGCGGAATACAATCAAAGCATCAACAACAAAATTATCATTGATCCTGAGGAAGAGGCATCCGCTTTGTGGCATGCGCTGTATCAACAAGCCGCCTCAGGTTCAGCCCATTAAGATGACGAAATTATGAAAAAAATACATGCTGAATTCGCCTACCAGTCGCGTGAACTGGGGGTACAAATCGAAGATACACTGGGTGACCCGCCTGACCGTAAGACCTATGCAAAAGTGGTCAAATCGCTGATCGATGAATTCGCCAAAGGCTCCGAAATCGATGACGTAAATCTGCTGGCCTTCGCGCTGGTCGATCACCTGAGCTTTAACGATATACCCGACCTGTTCAGCCAATGCGAGCAATACGATCACGGCGACACCGCAAAAGTGCTCAGCATGGTGGCCTGCAACGATGAGGCGGCAGGTCGCGCGGTGATCACCGTCGCCGCTAGCCGCCCCGAGTTGGCACGCCGCGCGATTATCACCGCCTTTTTGTACAAGAACCCGAAACGCTGGACTGAAGAAGATCACTCCTTAGAGTCGCTGCAAAAAGACGAGAACGGCGACGATGAAGAGGACGATCAACTCACCGCAGGTCATGGTATCGACCATTTATTCGATGGAGAGCAAAATGCCGGATAAAATCAACTACCCCGCGCTTAGCCGCCAAGTCACAGAACTGGTGCTCTCGGGTGCGACCGACCACGCAGAAGACGCCTTCAACGACACAGCCGAACAGTTCGGTGATCTGGCGGTATCGGAAGTGCTCGAAGCCATGGCACCGGAAGTCGCCTCGATGCACCTTTCCGCCTTCGATGGCGGAAAACTGTCGCTGGCCACCTTGCTGATCTCGCCCAAAGCCTGGGCGCAGAGTCTGGCCTATTTTCCGGCCGTATGGAATGTGGAACAGATCGAAGATGAACCTGAAATGCTCGCCGAATCGCTGTTCGCGCATATACACGGCGTCCTCTTCGCAAGCGATGATCTGGACCGTCGCACCGCACTGATCCATGAAGCGCTCGCAACCGACTGGGGGACCACGGCCTTTGCCACCCTGCTCTCGACCGCCATCGATGACATCATCGAACTTGCTAACGACATCGAAGCACGCGGCCCGCACATGGCAGGCCAAACCTCTTCAGATCACGACATCATTCCACTCGCACTGGCCATCGCCAGAAGTGATACTGACGCCTGGGATCGCGTCCTTTTTGAACTTTTCCCCGACTGGCAGCCCGGTGAAAATCAATTACACGTACAACCTGACGAAGAGGATGAAGGTTACGGCTACGGCTATGGCTACGAATATGCAACGCCGCGCAGCACGCAAGCCCTGCTGATCCGCCTGCGCAAACAAGTCCCCGTGAGCGGCAAACAGCGCAACCGCCCAAGCATGGGCGAAGATATTTTTGCATGATCCGGCGGATGCAACGCGGATGAAATTAACCAGCCATATCACACGACGGCCAAACTTACTGCCGACCCTGGAAACCTTAGCTCAGCGAAAACACGCCGAGGAAAAGGCCAAGGCGCTGATCGAGGACTTATCCGGCATCACGGTGCTGGTCGCTAAAAAATTCACCAATGAGCGCACGGCAGAGGGCTTGCAGGCGGCCTTCTGCCTGACAACGGGCTGTATTTCGCTGGGACTTAGTCAGGCTGAAATACCGCACAACGCGGAATCAGAACTCAATTTTCTGCTAGCGCAGGGTGCCGAACAGGTATTTCAGGCGGGATTTCGCCACATCAAAGCGCTGGCGCTCATGCCCTGTCAGACGATGGTCACTGATTTTGACAGTGATCCCTACATCCAGCAGCGCAACATCAAAGCGCTGTTCTCTGAGCTGTGCCATGCAGAAGCCAATCGCAACTGGATGGGTGATGAGGATTATCGCCGGGAATTTGAGGCCAGAGGCGAGAACCTGCGCATCATCGAATGCGCAAAATGGCTGCGAAAAAATCATTTTTCCGGTCCCGTTAAGGACAAAGAACTCGATGCCAATGCAGTGATTTCCATTGCGGTCATTTTTGCCATCACAGGGGATGGCCGGATTGTCGCGCGCACCGGACAAAAAGAAATTGAAAACCTGATACGCCGCGCTCGCGAATCAGCGCCTGACGTGAATGAAAACTGGAAGAAATTCTTAAGTAAAATACCCGCAGAACATCAACCCAGTCTAACGGTACGCATGGATGAATATCGCAATACCCTAGTCAAAAAAATCCTGTCCAAAACCCGAATCAAAACCATCGTCACCGACATTCAAAATTATCATGCAGGACTGGAACAGGACGTCGATTACGACTGACGAACCTGTCATCGATTTTGCGAGTGGCGCGCGTCACGCCGCCAGTTAAACGCCTAGTTCGCCCTGTATCAATTGTTCCAGCCGCGTACGGCCTTGCGGTGTCGTCATCACCATCAACACATCCCCCTGTTGCAGATGATGATTCGATGAAGGGTTGTACTGCCAAACACCGTTGCGCTGTATGGCCAGCACCATGCAATCCTTATTTTCATGGTACAAAACGTGCAAGGGCTGATGCGCCAAATTTTCTGGGATCAGTATTTCCTCCATGCGTAACTTGCTGTCCGATTTGAACATATCGTCCAGAAAATTCATCACGTTGGGCCGTACCATCGCGGATACCAGACTTAAGCCGCCGCTGTAATCCGGCGAGATGATTTCATCGGCGCCTACCCGGCGGGTCTTTTCCGCATTTTTCATATCGTGGCAGCGTGCCACGACGCGCAAGGCGGGGTTGAGCTGCTTAGCGCTCAAACTGATCACCAGATTCGCACTGTCGTCATGCGCCACAGCAAACACGCCTTTGGCATTCATCACACCGGCCGCGAGCAGCACATCGTTGTCGGTGGCATCGCCTTGAATGTAGAGCTGCTCCGGATGTGTATCCAAATAACGCTGGATTACCTTCATGTCACCTTCAATCACCACAAAAGGCCTGCCGGTCAATTCGAGTTCATGCGCGACGTTTCTACCCACAAGTCCTACGCCGCAAACAATATAGTGATTCTGCAATTGTGCGATTTTTTTCAGCATTTTTTTACTCCGCCAGGCCACATTAATATCACTCTCGAGCATAAAGGCCGTGAAGGTCGAGAGCACATAACCCAACACACCGATCCCCGACATGCCAATAAATACGGTAAATAGCCGACCGTAATGGTAATAGGACACATCGACGATCTCCCCGAATCCGATGGTCGAAATCGTGATAAAGGTCATATAAAAGCAATCCACCCAGGAGTGCTGCCAGCCGCCCAGAATATGGTAACCGACCGTACCGATCACAAACACAGTGACCAGTAACAGTAGTGCAATCAATAGATTGCGCATCACGCGTGATTGCTGATGTGCAACCATGCTATTCGTCCTGCTGCGAAGCGTTGGGGAACAATACGTCCTTATAGCCAAACTGGCGCAGGTCGGTAATGCGCATCGGATATAAAACGCCATCGAGATGGTCGCATTCGTGCTGCACGACCCGTGCGTGAAAACCGCTGACGCTGCGGTCTATCGGACAGCCTTTTTCATCCACGCCCTGATAGCGGATCGCGTGATAGCGCGCAACGCGCCCTCTGAGGCCGGGCACACTCAAGCACCCTTCCCAGTCTTCTTCCATCATGTCATCGGTTGCGGTCACCACAGGATTAATCAGCACGGTATAGGGTACCAATTCAGCATCCGGATAACGGGAATTTTCCTGCACACCGAAAATCACCACACGCAACCCGACACCAATCTGCGGCGCGGCAAGTCCCGCTCCATCCATTGCCTGCATAGTATCTTGCATATCGCACAACAAACTTTGCAGCCCGGTAAAATCTGTCACCGGTTTTGCGACCTCATTGAGGCGCACATCCCCCATGCGTAATATCGGCCTAATCGCCATAAACATCCTCTTCCGTACAAACGCGTTCCAAAATTGCGCGCACCCGCCCCATCGCACTTCGGGCGGTCGCATTCACCGACTCCATATTGATGGCCAGCTGACTGTCACCTCGTCCAGCCGCATAATTGACCACGACCGCAATCGAGGCATAAGCCATATCCAACTCCCTTGCCAGCGCTGCCTCGGGCATGCCGGTCATCCCGACCATATCGGCACCGTCGCGCTCATAGCGATTAACCTCGGCGACGCTGTCCAGACGTGGCCCCTGCGTCGCAGCATAGGTACCGCCATCCAGACAAGGTTGCAGCACCTGAGCCGCACTGTGCAAAATACGCGCGCGCAGCGCCGCATCATAGGGCTGGGTAAAATCGATATTTTTGTAACTGGTATTACGGGAGCTAAAAAACGTGCAATCGCGTCCGTGGGTGTAATCAATAACCTGATCGGGTACGACCAGCAGTCCGGGTGTCAGATCGCTACGGATGCCACCGACGGTCGTCACCGAAACAACTTCAGTCACACCTTGTTCACGCAACGCCCACAGGTTGGCGCGATAATTCACCAGATGCGGCGGGATGGTATACCCGTAACCGTGGCGTGCCAAAAAAATCACCTCATGTTCATTGAGCGTTCCGAACAAAAATGCACAGGACGGCTCACCAAACGGCGTGCGCATCACCTGCCTGTGGGTAATGGTCAGATTTGCCAGTTCCGTCAGTCCTCGACCACCTATGATTGCCAACATATAAACACCTTATTAGGATTCAGGATCTAATTCCTGACCGCGTACACTGCAGGCAAATTTCGCCACAGCCCTTCAATATCCATGCCATAACCGAATACAAAGCGGTCCGGCACAACAAGTCCCACGAAGTCCGCCGCCACGGGTTTAGGCCGGCCATGCTGCTTATCGGCAAATACCGCGCTGTAACAGGCGCGGGCTCCCAGCGCCATGACGCGTTCACGTAAGGCGGCCAGGGTATGTCCCTCATCCAGAATATCGTCTACCAGCAAGACGACACGCCCCTTCACCGATTCATGGGGTGCGACCTTCCAGTGCATTGCGCCACCGGCGCGCGCATCGCCGTAACGAGACACGTGCACATAATCGAAATCAAGCGGAAAGTTTAGCAGCGGCAACAGTTGCCCGGAAAACACCACCGCGCCCCCCATCACCGACAACACCAGCGGAAAATGCCCCGCCAGCGCCACGTTGATTTCATCCGCCACCTTGTGCAGTGCGACTTGCACCTGTTCTGCCGGACAGATCAGTTGGGCCTGCTGCAAAATTTCACGGGCGCGCTGATCCAACATCGGTCAGGGCACTTTCAGGTTTTTCAAATACTCGGCGAATGCTTCTTTGACTTCAGGATGCTCAAGCCCCATCGCAACAGTCGCCTGCAAAAATCCGATTTTCGAGCCGCAGTCGTAGCGCGTGCCCTTATACCGGTAGGCCAGCACACGCTCTTCCTCGATCAGCGCCGCGATCCCGTCGGTCAGCTGAATTTCACCCCCCGTTCCTTTGCCGATTCGGTGCAAGTGATGAAAAATTCGCGGCGTGAGCACATAGCGCCCCACCACAGCCAAGGTCGTCGGCGCATCCTCAGGGCGCGGCTTTTCGACGATCCCTGTCACCTGCTCGAGTTCATGATTCACACGTGCGCTGCTGACAATACCGTACTGGCGCGTCAACTCGCGGGGCACATCCTGCACACCCAGCACAGAGCTGTGGTGGCGATCAAACACTTCGACCATTTGACGGGTCACAGACACATCGCTGACCATGAAGTCATCCGCCAAAATCACCACAAACGGCTCGTTCTTGATCACCGGTTGCGCACAGAGCACAGCGTGCCCCAGCCCCAAAGGCTCTGACTGACGAATGTAGATGCAATTAACGCCTTCAGGAATCACTTCCTGAGTCAGGCGCAGCAGTTCGAGCTTTCCCTTCTTCTCCAGTTCCGCTTCCAGTTCGTATGCTGTATCGAAATGATCCTCGATCGAACGCTTGCTGCGCCCGGTCACGAATATCATGTCCGTAACACCGGCTGCAACCGCTTCTTCTACCGCATATTGAATCAGTGGCTTATCCACAATCGCCATCATTTCCTTGGGGCTGGCCTTGGTCGCCGGCAAAAACCGCGTCCCCATACCCGCCACGGGGAAAACTGCCTTGCGAATGATTTTTAACGGTCTTGTCATTATTTTTCCTCGATCAATAATAAAAATTCACTCTCATTGAGTACAGCAACGCCCAACTCCATCGCACGTTCGAGTTTACTACCGCTGTCTGAACCTGCCACAACAAAATCGGTTTTTTTCGATACACTGCCGCTCACCTTAGCCCCTAACGCTTCGAGGCGCTCTTTAGCCTGCTCACGAGACAAAGTCGCGAGGGTACCAGTGAGCACAAAAGTTTTTCCGGTAAAAATCCGGTTTCCCTGCGGCGTTGGACTATGCTCATCCCAATGCACACCGGCCGCACGCAACTGTTCTATCACCGACAGGTTATGTGCCTCGGCGAAAAATTCAACCATGCTTTGTGCGACCACCGGCCCCACATCGCGTACCTGCTGCAGGCGTTCTGCATCGGCCAGCATTATCGCATCCAGCGCACCAAAATGTTGCGCAAGATCCTTTGCCGTTGTTTCACCGACATTGCGTATTCCCAATGCAAAAATGAAACGGGCCAGCGTGGTCTTACGACTGGCCTCGATCGCATCGAGCAGATTCAGCGCCGATTTCTCCCCCATACGTTCGAGCGTAACGATGGCATTCATGCCCAGTGTATACAGATCCGCCGGTGTGCTAACCCGCTTTCCATCCACCAACTGCTCGACCAGTTTATCGCCCAGTCCGTCGATATTCATCGCACGGCGTCCGGCAAAATGCAGCAGTGCCTGTTTGCGCTGTGCCGGACAAAACAAACCACCCGTGCAACGCCATGCCGCGGCCTCTTCTTCACGCACCACATGAGAGCCGCACACAGGACACGCCTTAGGCATCAAAAACGCACAAGCGTCAGGCGGGCGGCGATCTGGCACCACGCGCGCGACTTCAGGAATCACATCACCTGCACGGCGCACGATGACCGTATCGCCGATGCGCACATCCTTGCGGCGTATCTCGTCCTCGTTGTGCAGCGTCGCATTTGTCACCGTCACACCACCGACGAAGACGGGAGCGAGTCTCGCAACGGGGGTCAGCGCACCGGTGCGACCGACCTGCACATCAATACCCAAGAGCGTGGTCATGGCTTCTTCGGCGGGAAATTTATGCGCGATGGCAAAGCGCGGTGCGCGCGAGACAAAGCCCAGCACCTGCTGCTGCGCGATATCGTTGACCTTGTACACCACACCGTCGATGGCAAACGGCAGCGCAGCGCGCAGCTCACCCATTTTTTTATAATAATCGAGCAAACCGGCAACGCCCTGTACCGTGCTGCGCTGCGTGGCAACCGGTACGCCCCAAAGGGCTAGCTGTGCCATTTGCAGATCGTGTTTGCCCGCCAAATTAACACCATCACACAATCCGACCCCATAGGCATAAAAACTCAGATGGCGCGTCGCTGTGACGGCAGAATCGAGTTGGCGCAGGGAACCTGCCGCCGCATTGCGTGGATTAACAAATTCCTTTTCACCGCTCACGCGTTGCTGTTCATTCAACTGATCGAAATCGCGGGTAAACATCAGCACTTCGCCGCGCACCTCGACGTCGGCACCTAGCAGCTCGCCATCGGCATTTTTCAATCTCAAAGGAATGCTGCGCACCGTACGCAAATTCTCCGTGACGTCCTCGCCGGTGCTGCCGTCGCCGCGGGTTGCCCCCTGCACAAAGACGCCGTTGCGATAACTCAGATTGATCGCCAGACCATCGAATTTAAGCTCGACCGCGTATTCCACCACCTCAATCCCCAGCGCAGCGCGAACGCGCGCATCGAAAGCGATGACCTCCTCCGCGCTAAAGGCATTGTTGAGCGAGAGCATCGGCGTGCGGTGCGGCACCTCGGCGAAAAATTTCAGCGGCGCGGCCCCGACTCGCTGCGTGGGCGAATCGGTCGTGAGTAACTCGGGGTGCTGTGTTTCAAGCTGTTGCAGTTCGCGAAACAAGCTGTCGTAGGTGGCATCAGATACGGTCGGGTCATCCAGCACGTAATACTGGTGATTGTGCTGCTCGATTTCGCTGCGCAACGCCTTGAGGCGTTGCTGTACGACTGATGTCATCAGGAGAACAACCGGAGCGCCTGAGGGCTGCCAGGAATCAGGTTGTTGTCGCACATTTTCGCTTCAACCTCGACGATCTGTGCGCGTATTTTTGCCAATCCCGCATCAGTGAACTGTACGCGTTGATCATCAACCAGATTAACTTGCAGGTCACGTGCCAGATCGCGCGCAATCTGCACCATTAAATCAAAACTTGCAGCGGGATTTTCCACCCGCGGCACATCCAGCATCAGGGTAATTCCGCCCGTGGTGAACTGCGCGAGGCTATGGTGCTGAAACGGTTTGGTATCCTTGTTGATCAGCGTCACCAGACTGTTACCCGAACTGTTCGACAGATGGAACGCGCCATCCGATTCGAGCGTCATGCCATGCAAGGCAACCGCATCGGCAATTTTCTCGCCATTAAGCAAGCGCTCACCCGGCGGCAGCAGATTGATGCCGACCATCTGATCGAGTTCCGCGCAAAGCGCATCTAAGCCCTGCGCGGCACAATGCGTCTCCAGGATATCCGGCACCGTGGTGTCAGCCCCGATGGACTTGGCAATACCCAGCACCAGATCACGAAAATCGCCCAGTTTAGCGACGCTGATGACCCCGGTTCGATCAACCAGTTGCAGTGCGATATTAAACTGCGCATACAGTGTCGGGCTCTCTGCGATGACACGTTCCCATTGCCCTGTACGCACGCTCTGACCGAGTACTTGCAACGGCTTACGAAAATCAAATTTTCTTTGCCACAGGCCATCTAAAATCGCCGCAAATGAAGGTTCGACCAGTCGCAAGGTAATAATAAAATCACTGCGCCCGTCGAGCAGGGTGCAAGGTTCGTTCAGATTCGTCGTAACCTCAGGCGTCAACTCAATGGTGACTGACGACACCACGTCGTCAGGAATTGCATCGTCATTGATCATGACAAGTTCATCCAGTGCCTCGGATGTCGGTTGAGGTGCATTGCTCTGATACAGCGCATCATCGTGACTTTGCCGGAAAGCCGCCCCGAACTTACGGTTGTATTGGCGCTGTTTCCACCAGCCAAACAGATACACCGCGACCACGACACCCAAACCGATTGCCAGCAACGCTGCTTGTAATTCACTCATGTTATCTATACCTGAATGCTATGACGAACTTCGGGTGCTCATTATCTCAAGCACGATGGTAAAAAGCTATGCTAACGGCAATTCGGGTGAACTGACCCCGATGCTGGCGACTTCCTGTAAGGCTTTGAGAAACTCAGGATGCTCATGCAAGCTGGCCATCGGTGCGGGATGGTGACCCCCCCGCATATGGGTGATGCGCGCACGACTCACCGCCGGCATCTCCCAATGCAAGCCGGCCAGCAACTCATCGGACGATTCAGGCTTATTGCACACCACGACCATGTCGCAACCGGCATTTAAGGCCGCTGACGCGCGCTGCACGATACCGCCGGCAACCGTCGCGCCCTCCATGGAGAGATCATCGCTGAAAATACAGCCTTCAAACCCTAGCTGGCCGCGCAAAATTTCTTTCAGCCAAACCGGTGAAAATCCGGCCGGTCGTGCATCGACTTTAGGATAGATGACATGAGCCGGCATCACCGCAGTCAGGCCAAAGTTGATCATTTGCCTGAATGGCACGAGATCACACAGTTCGATATCGACAAACTGGCGCTCATCGACTGGAATGGCCAGATGCGAATCAGCCGCCACGAAGCCGTGCCCCGGAAAATGCTTGCCGACGGTGTGCATTCCGCCTTGTTTGAGCCCTAGCAGCAAGTGATGCGCCAATTCAGCAATCGCCTGTGGATCGCTGTGAAATGCGCGATCGCCGATAACCCCGCTGTGTTCATAATCCACATCCAGAACCGGTGCAAAACTAAAATCCACCCCGCAGCCGCGCAACTCGGACGACATCACAAAGCCTGCCTGCTGCGCCAGATGGCGCGCGCGCTGCGGATGGCGGTCCCAAATCCGGCCCAGTTCGCGCATCGGCGGAATGCGGGTAAACCCGTCCCTGAAACGCTGCACCCGCCCGCCTTCATGGTCCACGGCAATTAACAAAGGCGTTGAGCGCAGCGCGCGTATCGATGAAGTTAACTCGATCAGTTGCGCGGGCGACTCGTAATTGCGTTTGAATAAAATCACACCGCCCACCAACGGATGCAACAAACGAGTTTTGTCCTCCTCCGTCAGTTGCGTACCCAACACATCCAGCATTACCGGCCCTAGACCCATAACCACTCCAATATTTAAATAGTTTCCAGCACGACAAAGGCAACAATGGTGCTTCGCTCATCGCTGATGGACAGATGATGAGCACAAATACCCAGTTGCGCGAGATACGCGCGCAGCAACGTATCAAATTGCAGCACCGGTTTGCCCAACCCGTCGTGCGTCACCGTAATACGGCTCAAACTCACCGGATGCCGCAACCCGCTGCCCGCAGCCTTCGCAAAGGCTTCTTTGGCTGCAAATCGCTTGGCCAGAAAACGTGCGGGATGCGCATGGGCATGAAACTCCGGCATTTCAGCCTCGCTGAGCAAACGCTGCGCCAGCCGTTCGCCGTGCCGCTGCCACATCGCAGCGATACGGTCGTATTCGACAATGTCAGTCCCGATACCAAAAATCATGCGTCATTCCCGCAACGGCGGGAATCCATCAATTAACAAAGATTTCATTTTCCGAACTGCGGCATCCAGGCCGATAAACACGGACTCGGCGATAATCGCATGGCCGATATTGAGCTCAACGATATTGGGAATGGCCGCGATGGCCTGTACATTATGGTAATGCAAGCCGTGCCCTGCGTTGACCTGCAACCCTTGACCATGGGCATATTCAACTGCGGCACGGATGCGTTCGAGCTCATACGCCCGGGCAGGCACGCTGTCCGCATCGGCGTATTTGCCGGTATGCAATTCAATCACGGGCGCACCCGCCCGCACCGCAGCGTCAATCTGCGCGTTATCCGCATCGATGAACAACGACACCCTGATCCCCGCGTCCGCACAGCGCTCACAGGCTGACTTTACGGCATCGAAATAGCGCAGCACATTCAAACCGCCTTCGGTTGTGAGTTCCTCGCGGCGTTCAGGCACTAAGCACAGATCGTGCGGCTTAATACGCAGGGCGTTGGCGATCATTTCCTCTGTCACGGCGCATTCGAGATTCATGCGGGTTTGCAGCATGCCGCGCAACACCTCGACATCCGCATCCTGAATGTGACGGCGGTCTTCGCGCAGATGGATAGTGATCGCGTCCGCGCCGGCTTCCTCGCAGATCAGCGCTGCGCGTACCAGATTCGGATAGCGCGCACCTCTTGCCTGACGCAAGGTGGCAACGTGATCGATATTCAGTCCTAATTTGATCATAATTTTTGTAAATCCTTAATTAATTCTCGCGTATGCAATAGTTTTCCACCCAGATAGTGGCCCAATAGCATGCGCATCAGTTGTTTGCTCTGCTGCGCCACAACAGGGTCGCTGTAATCATCGGAGGCCATGTCCAACAAAGTGCGTCCGGCGATTTTCATCCCGCTATGATGCTCAGGCGTATCGGCCAGCGCACCCCGCTCGACAAAATAGCGATAGTCTTTTTCCCTCAGCACCGGACTTTCGCTGCCGGCTTCAGTTGTAAGATTGAGCGCGTATCCCAATTCCTGCAGCAAATGCTTTTCAAAACAGCGCAAGGTCGCAGCATGGTCGCTCTCGTGCGCCAGCCGATACAGCGTCGCACGGTAATAATCGAACAACTGCTCATGGGCATCATCGCGCGCGAGCAGGTTAATCAGCAACTCGTTGAGATAAAAGCCGCACATCAGCGCCGTGCCCTGCAAATAAGGCTGACCGCCCTGCCACTCCGCGCTGTGCAGCGTGCGCACTTCGCCTTTGCCGAACCACGACAGCCGCAGCGGCTGAAAACTCATCAGCACGCCGCGCAATGCCGATCTCGGACGCCGCGCCCCTCGCGCCACGATCGCCAGCCGGCCGTATTCCCGGCTGTACACATCGAGCAACAGGCTGGTTTCCCTGAACGGATGGCTGTGCAAAACAAACGCCAACTCATCCTGATGCCTGTTTTGCCGGGTCGTCATCTAAATTTATTCAATATAATCAATTATCAAGAATCGACTAGCGACTAGCGACTGATTTTATTCGTATCCCAGCGTTTGCAGAATGCGCGAGTCATCGGCCCAACCGCTGCGAACCTTGATGAACACTTCAAGAAACACCTTGCCGTCAAACAATTTTTCCATATCAAGACGCGCCTGAGTCGCGATTTCCTTGATTTTCTCGCCTTTTTTGCCGAGCAGCATCGCCTTATGCGCTTCCTTATCCACCAAAATGGCGGCACTGATACGGCGCAGTTTCTTGTCCATCTCGAACTTTTCGATCACCACGCTCACCGAATAAGGCAACTCTTCACCGGTGAAACGGAAGACTTTTTCACGCAGGATTTCCGAGGCCAAAAATCGCTCGCTGCGGTCGGTAATATCATCCGCATCGTAGATCAGCCCGCCTACGGGCAGGAAGTTGCGCAAAGTCACGCGCAACTCTTCGATCTTTTTACCGAACTTGGCGCTGACCGGCACGATATCGGCAAATTTAAAATCATTTGCGACGCGCTCGGCGAAATCGAACAATTGCCCCTTGTCCGCCACTTCGTCGATCTTGTTGATCACCAGCAACACCGGACGGTTATCCGGCAACAGTTTCAAGACCTCTTTGTCGCGCTCGTCATAACGCAACGCTTCCAGAACGTATAAAACCACCTGAACATCGCGCAGACTGCTGGTTACCACGCGATTCATCCCGCGGTTGAGCGCATTGAGGTGCTTGAGCTGAAAACCCGGCGTATCGACAAACACAAATTGCGAATGGTCATCGGTATAAATCCCGTTAATCCGGTGACGCGTGGTTTGTGCCTTGCGCGAAGTGATGCTTATTTTCTGCCCGATCAGGTAATTGAGCAGCGTCGACTTGCCGACATTCGGGCGTCCTACGATGGCGATATAGCCGCTGCGAAAGGAATCATCCTGCGCGGTTGTGATGTCTTCAGTCATTATTTTTTCCAATTAGTTGATAAGCAGCAAGCGCTGCCTGTTGTTCGGCGTTTCGGCGGCTCGTACCCGCACCCCGTGTAACAATTTTGAGCGGCGGTATCGTGCATTCGACCTGAAACAACTGCTCGTGCGCGACCCCCAGCGTATCGATGACATTGTAAAGAGGCAACGCCAGACGCCGCCCCTGCAAATACTCCTGCAACAGCGTTTTTGCATCCTTGCCCAGCGTCTTCATATCGACGCTGGCGAGATAAGGCACGAACAAATTGAGCACCGCCGCTTCAGCCGCAGCATACCCGCCGTCGACAAAGATGGCGCCGAACAGGGCTTCGACGGCATCAGCCAGAATGGACGGTCGTTTATGACCGCCGCTTTTGAGTTCACCCTCGCCCAGTTTCAGCTGAGCGCCAAGATTGAGTTGCTGCGCAAATAACACCAGCGTGGATTCCTTGACCAGATTGGATCTCAGACGCGATAAATCCCCCTCGGTCAGATCCGGATATTGACTGTACAGATAGCTGGCAATCACGCAGCCCAAAATACTGTCGCCCAGAAACTCCAGCCGTTCGTTGTGATCGGGTGCAAAGCTGCGGTGCGTTAATGCACGCTGCAGCAATTGAGGTTGTATAAATACATACCCCAACTGGCGGCACAGCGCAGCGTTTCCCTTATCTGGACGCACTATTAAAATCGATTAAGAGGCTGATATTGGCGGCCAGCGGAATCTTTACCGAGTAATGGGCACTCAATGCAGGCCGCCCGGAACTTGTGTCAATTTCGATATCGTCCGCCTTAATCGCGGTAATATTGTCGATCGAAGCACGCCGGCTAAAAGACAGCCGAACATCGCGCACCGATGCCTTTTGCATCTCAGGATCGTTGGCGATCGTGGCAAACAGCTTGTTGATTTCACCGTTTTGCATATACACAGGAATCAGCTTGAGACCGATCGTGCTGACTAACACCAGCAAAAAAGCACCGAAAATAAATCCGGAAAAACTCAGACCGCGCTGCCGCTTCAACGTATTCATAGCATGCTCTCCTGTAGGTTAAATGGGCGTACCGATGCGTTTCAAATCTGAAAAGTTCATCCACACCAAAAAGGCGCGACCAACGATCTGGTTATCCGGCACGAATCCCCAATAGCGGCTGTCGCGACTGTTATCGCGATTATCGCCCATCATGAAATAATTTCCCGCAGGGACCGTACAGCGCACCGTTGACTCGCTGTAAGTGCAGTTTTCATGCCCCTTGAACTCGACCACCGAGTTTAAGTGCACATTCGGCATATTCGGATTAACCAGCAGCGCGTGGCGGCGTTCGCCCAGTGTCTCATCGCGTCGTTCGGTATGTACAAAATTGAGACCGCTTTCGACGTAATTGTAGTCGCCATCTGCAACTTGCACCTGTTCCACCCCGTTGATCGAGAGATGCTTATCGCGGTATTCGACCACATCCCCGGGCAAACCGACTACCCGCTTGATGTAGTCAATGGATGGATTTTCCGGATAATGGAAAACCATCACATCGCCCCGTGCAGGGTTGTTCAACTGCACAATCTTCTGATTGATGATCGGTAAGCGGATACCATAGGTGAATTTATTGACCAGAATAAAATCGCCCACCTGCAAGGTCGGAATCATCGAACCGGACGGGATTTTGAACGGTTCAGCCAAAAATGAGCGTATGCAAAATACAATCAGAATAACCGGAAAGAAACTCTTGGCGTACTCGACCCACCAGGGCTCTGCAACGCCACTGCCGCGTTTATCCGCCAGCGCGAAACGGTCCAGCAACCAGATGCTGCCCGACACCAGCAGCAGCACAAACATGATTAAAGCAAAATCCATTGTTTTTCCTTAAAAACTACAAAAATCTATTGTCCACGAAAGGCACGAAAAAACACGAACAAACGCACACGGAGCAATGATTAATACCCATCATCCACTGAACCCATTACCAAACCAATTCAACCAATTGATTTATTTTATATTTTAGCTTTTCGTGCCTTTGCGAGCATCCGCTTTGCGGATTGCCTGCTTGCCCCGTTTCGTGTGTTTCGTGGACAAAGGTTTTAATCATCCACACGCAAAATTGCCAGGAACGCTTCTTGTGGAATTTCCACATTACCCACTTGCTTCATGCGTTTTTTACCGGCTTTTTGTTTTTCCAGCAGCTTTTTCTTACGTGAAATATCGCCGCCATAACACTTGGCCAGCACGTTCTTGCGCATCGCCTTAACGTTTTCGCGCGCGATGATATTCGAACCGATGGTCGCCTGGATCGCCACGTCGTACATCTGACGGGGAATCAACTCGCGCATTTTGGCCGCCACTTCGCGGCCGCGATACTGGCTGTTGGCCCGATGAACGATAATCGCCAGCGCGTCGACCTTCTCGCCGTTGATCAGCATATCGACCTTCACCACATCCGCCGGACGATATTCCTTAAACTCGTAATCCATCGAGGCATAGCCGCGCGAGACCGATTTCAACTTATCAAAGAAATCCATCACGATTTCCGCCATCGGCATCTCATAAATCAGCTTCACCTGTTTACCGTGATAGCTGATGTTGATCTGCTGCCCGCGCTTCTGGGTGCACAGGGTAATCACGGCCCCCACATACTCGTTCGGCATGTATAAATTAACGGTCACAACCGGTTCCCTGATCTGATCGATTTTCGACGGATCAGGCATCTTGGACGGGTTATCGACTGTGACGACCGAACCGTCGCGCAGCACGACTTCGTAAATCACGGTAGGCGCGGTGGTGATCAAGTCCATATCGAACTCGCGCTCTAACCGCTCCTGCACGATTTCCATATGCAGCAGTCCCAGGAAACCGCACCGGAAGCCAAAACCTAGCGCCTGTGACACTTCAGGTTCGTAATGCAGCGCCGCATCATTGAGTTTAAGTTTTTCCAATGAATCGCGCAGCGCTTCGTATTGATTCGACTCCACCGGAAACAAGCCAGAAAACACCTGAGACTGCACTTCTTTAAAGCCCGGCAGCGCCTCGGCAGCCGGTCTTGCCTGATGCGTGATGGTATCCCCGACGCGGGCGGATTTAAGCTCCTTGATGCCTGCGATCACAAACCCCACCTGCCCCGCGCTCAGCGTTTCACGTGGTTGAGATTTAGGCGTAAACACACCGATATGCTCGGTCAGATGGTGCGCGCCGGTCGCCATAAACAGGATCTTTTCCTTAGGCTTCAAGGTACCGTTCATCACCCGCACCAGCATCACAACGCCGACATAGTTATCGAACCAGGAATCAACAATCAGGGCCTGCAAGGGTGCCGTCACATCGCCTTTGGGCGGCGGCACTTTAACGATCAATGACTCCAGTACATCTTCAATACCCACGCCGGTCTTAGCCGAGCAATGCACCGCATCGTGCGCTTCGATACCAATGACTTCTTCGATTTCTTCGATCGCGTTATCCGGGTCAGCCGAGGGTAAATCGATTTTGTTTAATACCGGCACGACTTCAACGCCCAAATCGAGCGCGGTATAGCAGTTGGCTACCGTCTGCGCTTCAACCCCTTGTGAGGCATCCACCACCAGCAGCGCACCTTCACAGGCTGACAAGGAACGCGACACTTCATAGGAGAAATCCACATGCCCCGGTGTATCGATCAGGTTTAAATTATAGATTTGCCCGTCGCGCGCCTTATAACTTAACGCTGCGGTCTGCGCCTTGATGGTGATGCCGCGCTCGCGCTCGATATCCATAGAATCAAGTACTTGCGCATCCATCTCGCGATCAGACAGGCCGCCGCACAGATGTATGATCCGATCGGCCAGCGTGGACTTGCCGTGATCGATGTGGGCGATAATAGAAAAATTACGGATTAGCTGCATGAAATTCCAAATAGAAACCGCCGACTCCGACTGCCTGAGCACATCAAGAAGCGCGCGCGGTATTTTGCAAAGGGCGAATTCTAGCCGATTTAGGCGTTATACGCAGGACTGTGATAGATGAGCCTCAAAAATTGTAACGATTCGACGCTCCGTGTTAATTATTTTTCGTCCAGCCGGATCGCAACATAAGAGGCCGCTTCGCCTCTACGCACCAACAGCGCAACATTGCGCCCTTTCGGTACGTGTTTGATGATCTCTATCAGCTGATTCAACGAGCGCAGCGGCGTATTGCCAACCGCCAGCAGCACATCGCCTGATTGTATGCCGGCGGCCCTGGCAGCGGTGCCCTTGACCTCAACCACCTGCAAACCGCTGCGCACCTCATCGCGAACGGACTCAGTCAACACCAGCCCCAACCGTTCGACCCAACCCTCGTCAGCATGAGCTCGCACGACTTCTGCCACACGCCCGCCCTCTTCCGGCATTCTGGCCACTTCAACCATGACTTGTTTGGCAGCCCCCTTGCGCCACAACTCGACCGTCACTTTGCCGCCCGGCTTACAGGCGGCCACGATGCGCGGCAAATCAGAAGAATTCACAACCGGCTTACCATCGAACGTGAGGATCACATCGCTCGCCTCTATCCCCGCCTTATCAGCCGGCCCGCCCTTCTCTACGCTGCTGATCAAAGCACCGTTAGGCTGATTCAAACCGAATGACTCGGCCAGTTCGCGCGTCAACTCCTGTATCGACACGCCGATACGCCCGCGCGTCACGCTGCCCGTGCTGCGCAATTGATCGGTAACCTGCGTGGCCACATCGATCGGTATCGCAAACGACAGTCCCATCGAACCACCGGAACGGGTATAAATTTGCGAATTGATACCAACCACTTCGCCGCTCATATTGAACAGCGGGCCGCCCGAGTTGCCGGGGTTAATCGCCACATCGGTCTGAATAAAGGGGACAAAATTATCTTGCGGCAGGGCGCGCCCCTTCGCACTGACGATGCCGGCGGTCACACTGCTGTCAAAGCCAAACGGCGAACCGATGGCAATCACCCATTCACCCACTTTCAGTTTACCCGGATCGCCCAGCACCACTTTAGGTAAGCCGCCCGCCTCTATTTTCAACAACGCCACATCGGTGCGTTTATCCGCGCCTATCAACTTCGCGCTGTATTCCCGTTTATCGGTCAGCCTTACGGTAATTTTATCGGCGTGATCCACCACATGCGCGTTGGTCATGATGTAACCGTCTGCACTGATGATAAAACCGGAACCTAAGGATTGTGACTCCTGAGCGCGCGGCATCTGAGGTGCAAAGCGCTTGAAAAACTCGAAGAACGGATCGCCCTCGGAGAAGTTGGGCTGTGCGATGCGCTGGGTCGTGCTGATATTGACGACTGAGCCGGATTGTTTTTCAACCAGCGCGGTAAAATCGGGAAAACCATTGGCATAAGCCGGAACAAACAGCAACAAACCTGAAATCCATAACACCCGTTTAAATAACTCTTTTAACATGTAAACCCCCCATAATAAAAAAATCAAATAATCAATATCGCCTACCCGGCAAACAGACGGGTGATATAGGGTTGCTGACGGGACTGACGCACCGAAATCCATTTGGCGATCGCAAACCCGGCGACCAATCCCGACAAGGCGCCAGTCGCGACATAACCATCCTTCCCTCCGGTTGAGACGCTCGCGAGTGTAGCCCCGGCAAACATCAGCGCCAGCGGAAGCAGATATACCAGACTGATGCCACGCAATACCGTACCTTCAACGATGGAAACGATCACCTCATCACCCACATTGGCATCGATGCGGTTTTCCACCTGAAATTCACGCGGCTTGTTGCAAAACAACTGGGTGACTTTACTCGACCCGCATCCCTTACCCTCGCACACCGAACACCCGCTGGCGCCATCAGCCCGAACCAGCGTCACAGCCGCATCCTTACGCACCACCACCGCTCTGGTTTCCAGCATCACTTATTACCGTTAAAACGAATAGAATCAAGAACTTGCATCACGGCACGCGGAGGCACTTCGCCCACCACGTTGTACAAATGCTTATCCACGACCTTGTGATACAAGTTCACCGCACCGCGGCTCGTCAGTCCTTCGTTATCATCCTCGTCAGAATCAGCAGGCTCGATAAAAACTGAGATCGCGCTCAACCCATCTGAAAACACCAACTGGGACACCGGCGCATGTTTGCCGTGCATGGGGCGCAAAATCTCCATCGTCTTCTTAAAGCCACCCGGCAGTGCATCAACAACCCAGCCGCTGCTCACAGTGGGCGCTTTACTTAACACCGTCTTATCTCGGCCAAACCCCGGCAATGCCGCGCTGCTGGCGACCCAGGCACGATCAAATTCGCCGCCAATTTTTAGCTCCGTAAATGCGTATTGCTCGACGGCCTGATTTTTTTCATTCAGCACCACTGATTTGAGCAGCAATCCGGATTCCGTATGCACCCATATTTTGTGGGTATAGCGCAAATTATCACGCGGCTGATAAACGACAACCTGCGCGTTATACCCTGCGACCCGGTCGGTACCGAGCTCTTTAGCCTGATAATTTTCATTCAACGCAGACAATTGTTCCGGCAGCAACAGCGGAAAACGCCCGAGCTGTTGACTGTCCACTTGCACCATTTTATGATTTTTATAACACCATACCTGACCGTGATGGCGAATAATTTCGCGCCGGGGGCCATCCAGACTTTCCAATTTTTCATATTCGCTGTCTGTTTCCACAACATGCGATATTCTTGAGGTCTCGACATGATTGCCGTACTGATAGATGAACACACCGCTGTAATTGGTCTGATGGCCGGCAAAAGCGGCGGTTTTCAACCACGCCGGCATAGAAGCGGCTTCGACCGTTCCCACTGCCAGACACAGCCCCACCAAGCCTGCCCACACTTTCATTGCGTTTTTTCCTCAGGACTGAAGGTCACCGTGCGGATATAGGAGGCACTGCCATTCATATCGTTGCTGGGAGAGAACTCCTGATGTGCCATCAGGTAATCGCTAGACTTAGGTTGAATCTGCATATTGACCGGACGAATATTGGACTCCTGCATCGCCATCTGCGGTGCGGCTTCAGGACTGATCTGCAAAGACATCCAGGCCACCACCCCCACCGCCAGCAAGGAGGCCGCCGCCGACAGCGCAAACACGCGCGCTTTTTGTTTTAAGAATCGAGTGCGCGGCGCCAGCACGGTCGGTTCATTCAGCAAACTTTCATGCACGCGTGCACTGATATCGCGATGAACATATTCCGGCTGACGCAGCACGTCACCGATTAGGTGATACATGGCCCAGTCGCTTTGCGCAGCAGGTTCGCGTTTAATCTGTCCCAACACGCTATCCGCTTCGTCTTCAAACAACTCGCCATCCATCAGAGCCGAAATTTCATGTTTCATCATCACCACCTATTATCTTGACTGGTTTCCAACAACGGGCGCAGCTTTTCGGCGACCGCTTCACGTGCTCTGAAAATTCTTGAGCGCACCGTGCCCACTGGGCAATTCATTACGCTGGCGATTTCTTCGTAGCTCAGCCCCTCGATTTCTCTTAAAGTCAGGGCACTGCGCAAATCTTCCGGCAACTGCTGCAACGCGGCTTGCACGACACTGACAACCTGTTTGCTCATGAGTTCATTTTCCGGCGTACTTATTTCATGCAAGAGTCCGGCATCTTCAAAAGATTCAGCTTCTTCCGCATCAAACGGCGTACTGGTCGGGGCTCGACGCTTATTCGCCAGCAGATAATTTTTTGCCGTATTGATCCCGATGCGATACAGCCAGGTATAGAACGCGCTGTCGCCGCGAAACCCGGGCAATGCCCGATAGGCCTTGATAAAAGCCTCTTGCGTGACATCCTCCGCTTCACCGCTATCGCGTACAAAGCGTGAGATGAGTCGACCCAGTTTGCGCTGATATTTTGCAACCAACAGATCGAAGGCGTGCTTATCCCCGCGCTGCACGCGCTCGACCAACTGCTGATCAACTTCCCGATCACCCATCCTTGATAATTCCAATTAAAATAGCCAAAAACAGGCTCTGGCGCGCAGTATAACCGCTACACCCCTCACTCCGCGCACTCATGCGAATCCAGACTTCAAAAATAAATCATATTCTTTCTGCGCGACAGTTTGCTATAGTTCGTCCATTGAAATGAGCGAGAAACTAATTGCTGCAATTTGACACTCTGATTATCGGCAGCGGTCTGGCGGGATTAACCCTGGCACTGAAACTTGCCGACCGGCAAAAGGTCGGCTTAATTACCAAGAAGGCGCTGCAAGACGGCGCCAGCAACTGGGCGCAAGGCGGCATTGCAGCCGTGCTGTCCGGCGAGGACGCCCGTGAGGCGCACACTCAGGACACCTTGCTGGCGGGGGCTGGGCTGTGCGACGAGGCGGCGACCCGTTACGTCGTCGAACACGGCAAGTCTGCCATCGAATGGCTGATCAAGCAGGGCGTGCCGTTTACCCGCGACAGCACAAGTGATACGGGCTATCACTTAACGCGCGAAGGCGGGCACGACCGGCGGCGCATTTTTCATGCGGCGGATGCAACAGGCCATGCGGTGCAGAAAACACTGATAGAGCAAGTTCTCAAGCACCCCAATATCACCGTGCTCGAAGCCTATATGTCGGTGGATCTCATCACCGGTAAAAAGCTAGGCTTATCAGACAATCGCTGTTACGGTGCCTACGCGCTGGATACGACCACCGACGAAGTGGTCACGATTGCGGCACAAAACACCATCTTAGCGACCGGTGGCAGTGGCAAGGTGTATCTGTACACGACTAATCCTGACACGGCGACCGGTGACGGCATCGCCATGGCGTGGCGCGCAGGCTGCCGCATCGCCAACATGGAGTTCATTCAGTTCCATCCCACCTGTTTATACCATCCTCATGCCAAGTCATTTTTGATCAGCGAGGCGGTGCGCGGCGAAGGTGGCATTTTAAAACTGCCCGACGGCACCCGCTTTATGCCCAAACACGACCCGCGCGCCGAATTAGCACCGCGAGACATCGTGGCGCGCGCAATCGACTACGAAATGAAAAAGAGCGGGCTCGATTGCGTCTACCTGGACATCTCGCACCAGTCGGTCGAATTTTTGCAGGAACACTTCCCCAACATCTTTGCCCGCTGCCTCAAACTCGGCATCAACATCAGCCAGGAGCCGATCCCCGTGGTTCCGGCAGCGCATTACACCTGCGGCGGCATCGTTGCTAATCTGAATGCACGCACCGATGTCAATAATTTATATGCCGTCGGCGAGACCGCTTACAGCGGACTGCACGGCGCGAACCGACTGGCGAGCAATTCACTGCTCGAATGTCTGGTCTTTGCCGATGCCGCAGCACAGGATATTTTAAGCCGCCCGCAGCAGGCGATGCCGCGGCTGCCCGAATGGGATGACAGTCAGGTAAGAGACGCGGACGAGCACATCGTGATCTCGCACAACTGGGCGGAACTGCGCCACTTCATGTGGGACTATGTCGGCATCGTGCGCACCAATAAACGCCTGCAGCGCGCGCAGCACAGGGTCCAGTTGCTGCAAAGCGAAATCGACGAATACTACGCAAATTTTCACATCAGCGCGGACTTGCTGGAACTGCGCAACCTGGTCACTAACGCCGATTTAATCGTTCAGAGTGCCTTGTCACGACACGAGAGTCGCGGACTGCATTACAGCCGCGATTACCCTGACACATTGAGCGCGCCGCAACCGACCATCCTCACCCCCCGCGCTTAGCGGTCCCATGTCAGGCGCACACGCAAATCACGAAAGTTTTCAGCATCCATCGCATCAGAAAATATTACCTGACAGACGGGCCGACTGCGGCCGTCCGGCCTCACACACAGCACAACGCAAAGCGGAATCACCACCGTGCGCGAGCAAAGCTCACCTACCCATGCCTCTCCCGACAAGCTGGTGATTTCAAGCCGTGTTTTATCCAGCGTAAAACTGCGCCAGCGCGTTACCGTTCTAGGCTGATAAAGGCCATTTAGCACCACTGCGCACGCGATACCGGCACGCGCCCAAAGCGGTAGATTCGTCAAAAAAATCGACGTCACGACCAGCGCATGCATGGCCAGCAATAAGATAAAGTAGATTCGGGAGGGCTTGAGGGAAAACGACTTGAGCACGGGCGCTCGACGTACTAACGTTTGGTATAGATCAACACAATCAACACCAGCACGGTCAGCAACAAAACCAGCAGCTTAAAACTGCCGCCGGCTGCTGGACTGGCCTGACTCACAGGGCGCGATGTCTTCACGGGGGCCGCGTGTGACTTCAGCTTTAGCGTTTTGGACAGTTCATCCATATCTTCAGACGAGGTGGTCAAAGCCGCCAGTCGCATCGTTGCTTCGTTCGAATCAAATACGCTAGACAATCCCAAGGTCGCAACGGCAGGTTCTAACTGATCGGTATCCTGACGCCGGTCATTAACGACAACGCCAGCGAGTTTTCTTCTGTCGCCACGCTGTATATCAATAGGTTGCTCAGTGCGCGGCAAGGTATCGCGGCAGGCGCGCAAATCTGTCGCAAAATCCTTGGCATTCTGATACCTGTCATCGAGTTCTTTCGCCAAGGCTTTCGCGACGATGAAATTCAGCATATCCGGCACACGGCTATTGAGCTTAGCGGGGGCGACGGGCGTCGTGTTGAGCGTCTGGAACATGATGGCGTTAACGTTTTCGCCCATAAAAGGCGACTCACCGGTGAGCATCTCGTACAACATCACACCTAATGAAAAAATATCAGAACGCTGATCGATGGTTTTGCCTAGGACCTGCTCAGGGGACATATATTTTGGCGAGCCTAACACCATACCCGTCTGAGTGCGGACGGCAGAGGACGCCATCCGTGCAATACCAAAGTCGGTGATTTTGACATGGCCATCCTGAATCACCATGATATTGGAGGGCTTAATATCCCGATGCACAATTTCATGTTCATGCGCGTAGGCTAACCCTGAGGCGACTTGCGCGACGATGTCAAGCACCTGATCCACTGGGAGCTTGCCGTTATCGCGAATCAGATCACGCAACTCGCAGCCTTCGAGGAATTCCATGGCGATATAAGCGATGTCGCCGCTTTTACCCACATCATAGATTGTGACGATATTCGGATGATTCAGACGACCGGCCGCACGGGCTTCCTGATAGAAACGCCCCTCGTATTCGTCCATTTCTTCTTGAGCCATACCAAGATTAATGGTCTTGATGGCAACAACACGATCAATCAGCGGATCGCGAGCCTTATAGACCACGCCCATTGCGCCTTGACCTAGCTCCGAGATTACCTCATAGCGTCCCAACTGACGTGTCATCGCACCCACCTGACGGTAACGATTTTAAATGTACGCCATTCCATTACTAATTGCATACCTTAGGCTTGAAATTGTGAGTCTTACCCGCCTCAATCGTCACTTCCTCGCTATAAATACCAAAACTCGCGTGGGTCAGAATGATTTTATGCTTACCAGGTTTGACAGTAACCGACAAACTGCCAGAGGTAATTTTGCCTTTGTTTGCGCTATCGACAAAGAGCTGCACATCATCCTTTTCCTTGCAAACGATAACAACTAAAGCCTCTTTGACAGGATCGAGCTTACCGTCATCAAGTTCGGCGGCCTCCACTTTTTTGTTCTGCAGGCGCTCGTTATTCTTCTCAGCGGCAATCTGCTTTTTAACGGCAGCCAGATCAGATTTTTGCTTAGCCAGCTCCTTAGGAGTGGGCTTATCACTTGGTGCTGCCTTAACGACGGGCTTCTCAGTTGAGGCGGCCACAACGGCTGATTTTGCCACAGCGGTTTTATCCATCAGCGTCTTGCTTGCGACAACCTCAGATGCAGAGATAGTCTCAATTGCCACGACCGAACTCGCGGCCGGCATGATTTCAACCACGGCAGGAACTGGCTGTACTTTTTTGTCAGGCATCAGCGCGAACATCCCCGCGAGCAGCAGTAAGGGCACGGCGACTAAGCTGATATAAATTCGCCGCTGCCGGGTATCGGTCTGCTTGATTTTTTCTGTCAGGACCGCCGGTTTGATTGCGACCGTACGTCCCATCGCGCGAATTTTATCCAACAGCACCTCTATGCGACCCAGGGTGCCAGGCTCAGTTGCACGCTGGATCTTGCTGGTCTGATCGCCAGGATAGCCGATCGCATAAATTTCATGCTCGCGCACGTGCTTATCGGTACGCGACCCCTGGTAATGAAACATGCCGGTGTATTGATCGGACAGTCTGGACACCGCATCAAAATACGAGCGCGTCACCAGAATTTGACTCGGGTCGGCAAACGCCATCACCCGTTGCGCGACGTTAATACCGTCACCGACGATATTCGGCTGACCGTTGATATCCCTCACCAGTCGAACCGGGCCTAAATTGATACCGATACGCACCAGCAAAGGATGTTCGGTCGCCGGATCCTCAGCGAGCAAACTGGCGCGCAGGCGCAGCGCAGCAGTCAGTGCCGACTCAACATCGCCAAGAAAATTAACTGCAGCGCCATCACCCGTATCGAGGATGATGCGATCGTTGACCGGCACATCGTGTATCGCCTCGGAAAGATAGGTATTAAACCTGTCCTTCAAGGAAATTTGCCCGGAAACCGACTTTTTGGAATATTCAACAATATCCAAAAACAGCACACTGCAAATGATCGTTTTATTGCTACGTTCTTCCATTCAGCTTTTATACACTAAGAATGACGGGTTGAATTCATTGGATGTTCAGCGCTTAGCGCCGCGACTCCCACTACTACCACTACGACGATTACCACCACCGGGATTGCGCGTGCGACCAGGCGTAGACTTAGGTGCAACAAATTTTGGTGCAGCCGGTTCAACTTCAGTTGCGCTGATACCGACCCAATCCAGCACCTGTGAGATTTCTCCCTCGCCTAATTCAGCGCTCATGCCACGCTTTAAACGCGGCGGCAGGTTGATTATACCGAAACGCACCCGTATCAGTCGACTTACAGGCAAACCTAAGGCATCAAAAGTACGCCGCACGATACGATTGCGCCCTTCTTTCAACATCACCTTGTACCAGTGATTAAAACCTTCACCACCATTATCTTCGAGTTTATCAAAGGTTACCGGCCCGTCTTCGAGCATGACCCCTTCTTTTAACACTTGCGTGATCTGATCCTCGGTCATGGAGCCCTGCACACGGACTGCGTATTCGCGCTCTACCTCAAATCTAGGATGCATCAGCCGGTTGGCCAATTCACCTGATGTGGTAAAAATCAGTAAACCGCTGGTATTAAAATCTAAACGCCCAACGGCGATCCATTTCTGGCCGCGCAATTTCGGCAATTTATCAAACACGCTCGCGCGCTTTTCCGGATCATCGCGGCTGACGATTTCGCCTTCAGGCTTGTGATACAACAGCACGCGTGCGGTGTGATCGCGCTCACCGACTCGGATGGTGCGGCGCTCGGTCTTGACCAGATCGCCCGGTACAACGCGCATACCCAGCGTCGCAGGCTCGCCGTTCACGCTCACACGCCCCGCAGCAATCCACTCTTCCATGTTGCGGCGCGAACCAAATCCTGCCTGTGCTAGTACCTTTTGTAATTTTTCGCCCGCTTCCGGTTCGTATTCCGCTTCAATTTCCTGCTCAATCATAACTCACGTCTTTCTAGCACGGCTTGCGCCAATGTCCCACTATCCACCTGCTCCAGCTCGCCGCCAACCGGCAAGCCACGCGCAATACGTGACACTTTAACACCAAGAGACTGCAAAAGGGTTGCCAAATAATGCGCTGTCGCATCGCCCTCCACCGTAAAATTGGTTGCCAGTATCACTTCGCTTGGATGTTGCTGCACACGCTTAACCAGATTATCCAGTTGCAACTCCTTCGCGCCGATGCCATCGAGGGGGGATAACCTGCCCATCAGCACGTAATACATGCCTTGATAACACTGCGTCTGCTCTATCATCAACTGGTCAGCCGGCATCTCCACGACACACAATAAACTCTCATCGCGCGCAGTGGAAGCACACAAACCACACACCGGGAGCTCGGAGAAATTATTGCAGCGCGAACAATGCTGAACGTTCGCGGCCGCCCGTTCAAGCGATGCCGCTAAATGCAACGCACCCTTACGATCTCGCTGCAGCAGATGATAGGCCATGCGCTGTGCCGATTTTGGGCCGACCCCCGGCAGGCAGCGCAAGGCGGCAATCAAGTCATCGAGATACGAAATCGCCATTAAAAGGGCAGCTTCATCCCGGGCGGCAGACCCATACCCGCACCGAAACCGCTCATACGCTGCTCCGTTGTCGCCGCGACTTGTTTAACGGCATCGTTGAGCGCCAGCATGATCAAGTCTTCGAGCATTTCCTTATCCGCCAGCACGCTGTCATCAAGCGCAACGCGGCGAACTTCATGCGCACAGCTCATGGTGACTTTAACCAACCCGGAAGCTGCTTGACCGACAACCTCGAGGGTCGCCAATTCGGCCTGCGCCTGTTGCATATTTTTCTGCATTTGCTGCGCCTGTTTCATCAAGCCGCCCAATCCGCCCTTCATCATACAAAACTCCTATTGATTAACATATTTAATTGATTCCGGCACCACAGTGGCACCCAACTCAGTGACCGCACCCGAAACAAAGGCATCTCCCGCCACCGAGTCGATCGCCTGCTGCTGCCTCGTCTCACGGGTCTGATGCTCGATTTTAGCCGGTGTCGCCACTTCAACTTTTCCCAGCACTACGGATAATTTTAAAGGGCGCGCAAAATAATCGCTCAACGCCGTTTGCAAATTATCCGTCGCCATCTTGGTCTGCAAGTGTTTATGTTCCTGCGCTAAGCGCAACACAACCTGCTCTTGGGACACCGAATCCAGCACACAATGTTTGGCTAATTGCTGCGCCATCGCCTGCACATTCAACCTGCCCAGCAAATGATTCCAGTCGGGCGTTTCCCCATCCGCATGACTAACAGCAACGGGCGCGGCGGCAACCTGAACGACAGACTGAACCACTTGAGCCGCTTGAACCGGCTGAGCGGCCTGCACCGTCTGAACGGGTTGGGCGGCCTGAACCGTCCGAACTTCCTGAGCCGGCTGAACCGGTTGAACAGCCTGAGTAAAGCCTTTTACGGGCAACGCCTCACGCGAAGGTGCAAAGGCCAGCATGCGCAGCAGCGTCATGCTGAATCCGGCATATTCATCGGGTGCCAGTTCGATTTCGGCCCTACCGTGTATCGCAATTTGATAAAACAGCTGCACTTCCTCGGGCGTAAAATTCGCGGCCAGTTCAAGCACTCGCCCCCGTTCGGGATCATCCTCTGCCATGGCCTGCGGCACGGTCTGCGCCAGCGCAATGCGGTGCAGCAAAGAGGCTAATTCCTGCAAGGCGGCATCGAAGGCAATGCTGCGAGTCGCCATCGATTCGGCAACCCCCAGCAAATCGGCGCCATTTTGCCGGTGCAGCGCGTGCAGCAACTCGAACAGATATCCTTGATCGATCGCGCCCAGCATGCTGCGCATCGCGGATTCTTCGAGCTTACCTGCGGAAAACGCAATCGCCTGATCGGTCAGACTCAGCGCGTCTCGCATACTCCCTTGTGCTGCGCGTGCCACCAGACCAAGCGCACCCAGTTCAAACTCGATGTGTTCCTGTGTCAGCACGTGTTGCAGGTGCGCGACGATCAGCGCAGGCGGCAATTGTTTGAGATTGAACTGCAGACAGCGCGACAGCACGGTCACCGGAATCTTTTGCGGATCGGTTGTCGCTAGGATAAATTTCACATGCGCGGGCGGCTCTTCGAGCGTTTTCAACATCGCATTGAAGGCGGACTTCGACAGCATATGCACTTCGTCGATGATGTACACCTTAAAGCGCGCGGAGGTCGGCGCATACAGCGCGCTCTCCAGCAACTCGCGCATGTTGTCGACCTGCGTATTGGACGCCGCATCAAGCTCAATCAGATCGACAAAGCGACCGCTGTCGATTTCAGTACAGGCGCTGCACACCCCGCACGGGGTCGCCGTGATACCGGTCAGACAATTGAGGGACTTGGCAAAAATGCGGGCGATCGTGGTTTTCCCGACGCCGCGCGTACCGGTGAACAGATAGGCGTGATGCAGACGGTTTTGCGAGAGCGCATTGCCTAGCGCCCTGACCACGTGTTCCTGGCCTGCCAGTTGCGCGAAATTTTTAGGGCGCCATTTACGGGCCAGTACAGAGGTATCGGACAAGTTATGCCACGTCAGAAAAGATTAAAACCTGATTCAAATTAACGCGCGGAGTCCATCTGCCGCACATCAACTGAAAATGACAGGCCGATGCGAATGAGCCTACCGCACTCATCCCGTCACCAGCCAACACAAAACCACTGAAAACCTTAGCGTAAAGAAACACACCCACCTTCTTCATCGCGCCCTCCAATGGCCATACATAGGGAGGCGAGCCTTACCCCCGGCACTTGCAGTAATTAGCTGTGGCTGCTTCCTTCCGGACCTGACCAGATTCACTACCCTGCAATGCGGGGAGACCCGCCAATTCGTTACCAGACGGACTTGCGCCACGCCTTTTTAAATCTACTTAATTTCCCGCACCGGTATCATACCAATGCGCTTTTTCCATTCTGCAGGGCCTGTGCTATGCACAGAATTCCCCTTCGTATCGACCGCCACCGTTACCGGCATATCAACCACGTCAAATTCATAGATCGCTTCCATCCCAAGGTCGGCAAAAGCGACAACACGGGCA
Organism: Nitrosomonadales bacterium; assembly: GCA_037137715.1. GTDB lineage: Bacteria > Pseudomonadota > Gammaproteobacteria > Burkholderiales > Gallionellaceae > Gallionella. The sequence continues at coordinate 6,377 of JBAXJT010000001.1, read as the reverse complement.
CTGCGTATCGCTTTCGACACCAGGTAGGCGGCGCCTCCCACTGCAATCAACGACACGGCTGCATGCTTCTTAATCGCTTCAATCGCCACCGGACCCCGCTCAGCCTTGCCCACCATCCCCATTAAGCCGGTTTGAGCCAGCATGGTTTCGGTGAACTTATCCATCCGCGTCGCAGTGGTAGGACCCGCAGGACCCACCGCTTCGCCGGCGACAGGATCAACCGGCCCGACATAATAAATGAAGCGACCATTAAAATCCACGCCCTCGGGCAATTTTTCTCCGCGAGCGAGCATTTCGACGATGCGTTTGTGCGCCGCATCACGCCCGGTGAGCAACTTGCCGGAGAGTAACACGGTATCACCGGGCTGCCACTGACTAATTTGCTCGCGCGTCACCGTATCGAGATTCACGCGCAGCGCATCCTTTGCCGGCTGCCAGTGAACATCGGGATAATCAGACAGGGCCGGCGGCGTAAATTCTGCCCGCCCCGTCCCATCGAGTTCAAAATGGATGTGCCGCGTGGCCGCACAATTGGGGATGATAGCAATCGGTTTAGACGCCGCATGGGTCGGATAGTCGAGAATCTTAACATCCATCACCGTACTTAAGCCGCCCAGGCCCTGCGCGCCGATGCCAAGCGCATTGACCTTGTCGTACAACTCGATGCGCAGCGCCTCGATGTTATTTTGCGCACCGCGCGCCCGAAGTTCATGCATATCCATCGGCTCCATCAGGGATTCCTTGGCCATCAGCACCGCTTTCTCTGCCGTGCCGCCAATCCCGATCCCCAGCATGCCCGGTGGACACCAGCCCGCCCCCATACCTTCGACGCTCTTCAAAACCCATTCGACAATATCATCGCCCGGATTGAGCATCTTCATCACCGCCTTATTTTCAGAGCCGCCGCCCTTAGCCGCGATGCGCACCTCGACTTTATCGCCCTGCACCAGCTCAACGTGCACCACCGCAGGGGTATTGTCATGGGTGTTTTTGCGACTCCCTGCAGGATCCGACACGATGGATGCGCGCAGCACATTGTCCGGATTCAGATAAGCGCGCCTCACCCCCTCGTTGACCATACCGACGATATCGAGCTCTGCATCCCAGCGCACCTGCATCCCGATGCGCACAAACGCGACGACGATACCGGTATCCTGACAGATGGGACGATGACCTGCCGCGCACATGCGCGAATTGGTCAATATCTGCGCCATCGCATCTTTGGCCGCGACCGACTCCTCGGCGTTATACGCGCGAGCCAGCGACTGAATAAAATCTGCGGGGTGGTAATAAGAGATGAATTGCAAAGCATCAGCGATGCTGTCGATGAAATCCTGCTGGCGAATGATAGTCATGGCACACCTTTTTTAATACGACGCTGAGATTATAGCGTGCAACTCAAGTGTACATTCCAAGATTGCGTATTGTGCTACTGACACTAGGTGTCCGAGCATGCGGATATCGCTGATGATGCATGGTGTATGGCCATAAAACAGGCTGAACTTTGATCACATCGTTTCACCTACCCTGCCCTTCATGACTGGTAACATTCACCGGCATAGGCAAACCGGAAAAACTTCGTGGTGATTTATCTGGTTACTGGTCGCAGCGTATAGACGATACGAATCGCCTGGTCTATCGCGCGACTGATTCCGAGTTGGTAATAGTCGCCTGTCATTTTCATTACGATAGTTAATTGATTCTGGCGCTGCGCGACATGGAAAACTCCAGCAGCCAGAATCAAATTCAACCCGCTTACTGCCACTCGGTCAGGCCGCCGTTCACATAGCCCTGATACCTGTCGATACCCAGTTCCTGCAACAGCACGCCAACATCCTCGACGCCATGTTACTTTTTTAACAAATCTGACTTAAATAAGTTTGCACGAGCCAGACACTCATCAAAATCAGGTTCGAATTCAATTGTTTCAATTGCGTTAAATACAGGCAGCATGAACGCCCTGCGAGATTCACACTGATCAGTAAACGTCTGAATGTGCCTCGAAAATATGTCACGATATTCAAGAAGTTCGTCGTAGTGATGTTCTATGACCAAGGCAAGATCAAGCAGATCACGTGGCGTAGCCCTATCCCCGCGATACCATTGTTTTTTGGCAACAATCTCGACAGGTGTTTCGAGCAAAACGTTTCTACCCTGCACCTCATGCATTTCGAAGGGATTTTTTGTCAGTGTCGGCGATGCAACAAAGTCGATTTCACCCTCTGGCAGGAATAGCTTCACGAATTCAGTGCCATCAGTGTAATTGGTTGTGATTTCCTCTCCCCTGCCACCCAGTCGCGGATTCACATATCCTAGAAATTGTGGATCAGGAACGAAAATGTCGATATCCTTGCTCTTGCGATGGGCGTAGTAAAACATGAGCACCGTTCCTCCGCCCAAACTCCAGCGAGGTATCATGTATCCATCTGATGAAACAGCATCCAAAAGCCGGAAAGCCTGTTGCAACAGACTTTTCCACGGGCCATCTGGAAAATTAAGCGGCGACTTAAGCAACGTGGCTCCAAAACTGATTGGGTGATTTTATTTCGGCAGCAACCTTTGCCAAATTTTTCCAAACCAGACGGGCCTTAATGTTGTTCTTCGCGGCAATCTGCTTGACGGTGCTGACCAGCAATGAAATTGGCGTTTCATCGATCAGGTGAAATACCTGCCCCTCCAGTCCCGGCTGGGTCTTTCCACTGAGCATGAATTTTTCCAGTCCGGCTGCGGACATCGTGTTCTTGTAGCTGGTATTGATATTGCCAAGCGTCATCTTGATTGAATCCACTTTTTTTCCCGTTGAAAATAGTGTGATTCCAACACTCTCCGCGATCTCGGAAAGTTTGACGGCCCCAATGTCACCCACATGGCCATTCTCCAGATTGACTATGGTCACTCTTGAGACGTGCGACACCGCTGCCAAAGCCTTTTGTGTCAAACCACAGGCTTCCCGCTCTCTTTTTATAATGGTGCCAATCGTCTGAATATTCATGATCGCAGTATAAGGAGTCAATATAATAAAGTAAAGTATGCTTTACTTCCTTATAGGCGGCCAACATAACTGTACGCATGCACCCTAATCGGGGATGGTTCCCGCGCAGTCCGTTAAAAAGAACGTGTTCTTACGCTTACTTCCACTCGGTCAGCCCGCCGTTCACATAGCCCTGATACCCTTCGATACCCAGTTCCTGCAACAGCGGCAGCACGCTGATATCCTCGACGCCCAGTGCAAACACGCGAATATCGAGCGAGCGCGTAATATTGACCACCGACGAGATGAAAAACTGATTCTCAAGATTGCCGTGCAGATTGCGGATATAAGCCGGACTCAGCTTCACATACAGCGGTTTTAAGCGCTGCAGATATTCAAAGGCGGAATGATGCAGCCCGAAATTATCCACCGCGAACTGGCCGCCGAGCTTACGCATATCGGCGACAAAGTTCTCGATCCCCACCCTGTCCTGCACGATGCCGAATTCGGTAAATTCAAAGACCAGGCGGCGCGCCACCGCAGGATGCGCGTGCATCGCCGCGCTTAACCAGCTGAGCAACTCCACATCGTGTATCGAATGAATCGAAAAATTGATAGCAACCAGTTCATCGCCACCCGACGCCTGCATGCGCCCGAACAGGCGTTTCAACACCGACAGATCGAAGGCCGGCGTCAACTGATATCGATTGGCCATCGGAATAAAATGTTCGGCGAGCACTAATTCACCTTCGGGGTCGATCAACCGCCCGACCACCTCAGACTGCAGCTTGAGCTCCCCGCCGAAATACATCACAGGCTGAGCCAGCAGCATCACACGCTCGGCCGCAATCGCATCCACAATCAATTCCTTCCAGTACTGCGAGCCTTTGACCTTTTCCTCGTCGCGCAGATTTTGCAGCTGACTCAAACCCGCCCCCTGCGAGATGGATTGCAGCAACTCCATGTCGCACTGCGACAGCAGCGCGTTGAGCGTTACTTTTTGCCCTGCGAAATAAACGCCGCCACAGCCATAATTCAGACGCGGCTCACATCGGACATTGCCGACCGCAGCACCCACCGCCATACACAGCGCATCACCCAACTGCACCGCCTGATCGCGCGAGATATTGAACGCCATCACCGCGAAAGTCGGCCCGTTGATGCGGCAGCGCAATAATTCACGATCCGGCCAGACGCCGCGCAAGCCTAGGGCGATATCCTTTAACAGCGCATCGCCGTCCTTGTACCCGTTTTTAACGTTATAGGCGTTAAAGTCGGCCACCTGCAACAAAAACATGGCACCAGACACCATATCTGCACCGTTTTCCAGCAGGGCGTGCACATGCTGCTCAAAACCGCGCCGGTTATCTAAACCGGTCAGCAGATCGCGCCGCGATTCGTCGCGGTAGCGCGTCGCCTGGCGCACTTCATGTTCGATAATGGCGAACAGCTTCACCGACATCGAATTAATCGCTTTGACCACACGGCTCAACTCGCGCGCAGCAGGCATGGTCTTGATCTGCTGAAAGTCACGCTCGCTGATGGCATGAGCCACCCGTTCAATCTCATGAAGCGGCCGCAATATTCTCGACAAAAAGGCGTGCACGGCAAAAAGGGATAGCACATACAGCAGCAGCATCCCCAGGGTTGCCTCGACCGTGGTGCGCCACAACTGTTTGTAGGCAAAATTAGGATGACTTGTGACGACAACCCGCCCCAACTGCGTCCAGCCCTTGCTGATCAGCGACTCGGCAGACGGCGCATTCAGAGGAAACACGCGGGTGAACCAGACAGGAACGCCGACAGGCGCCGGTGCGAGCGTCTTTTCGATCAGTTTGTCGCCCTTGGCGCTCACCACCACGATGGACTGATAAAACCCGCGGTCGAATACCGCATTGACCGTAATTTCGGCGCGCAACTCATCCTTATCCGCAAGCGCGGGCGGCAATACCAACCCGAGAGAAGTGGCCACATCCTGCGCATGCGAGGTCAACTGCTCCTGCATATACACACGCGCATTGACCAGATAGACGCTCTCTACGAGGGTCAGCAATACTAAGAATGCGATGGACGTGCCAATAAACAACTGTCTGAACAAAGTCATACCATTCTCCTGCGGAAACTTAAAGTCCGCTCGTATTCCACTGTGCCATTAAGCAAAAAATAAAACCAATGCGATCTAAAGCCTGCGCTCTTTTTCCATCTTATCGAGCAAATCCCGCCACAGACGGATCTGACTGGATTTTCCACCCGCGGTGGTAGCCCCTGGCAACCAGACGTCTTCGTCGTTAAAACTGTACACAGGCACCAGATCGGTGCGTTCGGATGCGAGCGAAACACGTTTGGACAAGTTATCCAGGATATACGGATCCGCATCCACCGTCGGATAATACGCCAGCACCATGTGCGCCTCGTTCCAGCGCAACGCGCGCACGTAAGTGATGCGCAGATTCTGCACCGGCACGCCCAGCGCCTTCAGGCTGAAATACTTGCCGATCGCATAATCCTCGCAATCGGCGCCTTCGGAGGCGAGCGTCTCGACCGGCGTTGCCCAGTAGTCAATTACACCCCAGTGCTTAGCATCGGTGTAGTAGCGGATGTTATTCCAGTACCAGTTAAAATCCTCCAGAGCCCTTAATGTGTCAGATGCCGAAGGCGCCCCACCGCGCTGCTTTGCGATATGCTGACGCTCTTCATCGCGCCAGTCGGTCAACCGCTCAGGCGCACCCCGCCCCCAGCGCGCGGCGATCGCTTTCATCAACCCGGGCGAAAATTCCACCAGATCGACTGCAACGACACTCGTACACAGCAATGTACACACAATGATCACGCGCAGCTGAGTCAAACAGTTCATCAAAACACCATCGGTTAAAGCGCGTAAAAAAAGGGGAGCACAAGCTCCCCTTGATTTTAAAGCAACTGAATACTAGTGACCGCTGACAGCGCCGTTAGGGCTACCGGTAAAACCACCGGTTGTAAAGCTACCCAATGATGCCAAATTAGCTGTACCACCTGCACCGGTTGCACCGGTATTACCAAGCAGTGCCAAAATCGTAGCAGATCCAGCAGAAGTGTAACCACCACCCATACTGATGTTGGCGTTAATACCAGTCGCAATCATCGACGCCGGCACCTGACGCGCAGTCAACGAAGCTGCAATGTCTTCAACCGAAATACCTGCTGCGGCAGCAGCGTTGATTACAGCAGTTACAGTGGCTTGATTAGTAACATCCAGAGCTGCAATCTGAGCACTAATAGCAGTTTCCTGTGTAGGGGTGATCAAAGCGAATGCAGCCTGAGAAGCACACAAAACCAGACCGGCAAGCAACAATTTTACATTTTTCATAACAGACTGTTGAGGCCGACCGAATATTGACCCAGCGTGCCGACTTTCGGTTGACCCAGG